>NZ_NOYE01000010.1:0-664 GCF_002258285.1 Rhodococcus sp. 06-418-5 | reverse complement strand
TGCCGCGCGTGCGGAGAATCGGCAGGCCGCCCGCAAGATCAACGCCTGTTACGAGGTCCATCGGAGCTGGATCACCCACGACATCAAATACAAGCATTACAGCCGCTACGGGCGCACCGAAATGGCCGTCGCGTTGGGGTGCTCGGCGACGGTCGCCGAATCGTACGTGTCCATCGCCGTCGCCCTGCACACGCGATTGCCACTGCTACGGAGAGCATTCGAGACCGGGGAGGTCGACCTTCCGCGGGTGCGCACGGTGTGTCGGATCCTCGACAACCTCTCCGACGACATCGTCACCTCCGTCGAAGCCGAGGTCGTCGAAGCAGCCCACCGGTTGTCGCCGGGTCCACTCGAGAAGGAGATCTGGGACATCCTGCTGCGGGTCGCCCCGGAAGAAGCAGCCGCACTACGCGAGTTCGCGAAGAGGTTCCGCACCGTCACCTACACCCCGGCCGGGGAACTGGCCCGGATTCGGGCGGAGTTGACCGCCCCGGAAGCTGCCGCTGCGTGGCAGTTGCTCGAGGAGATGGCCGACACCTTGTGCCCGAAAGACCCGCGCGGGAAGAAGGAACGCCTGTGCGATGCGTTCATGGCCCGCATGCACGGCGAACCCCGCTTGGAATGCTTGTGCCGACGGGAGGACTGCCCGAAGAAGGATGCGGTG
>NZ_NOYE01000026.1:0-2535 GCF_002258285.1 Rhodococcus sp. 06-418-5 | reverse complement strand
TCGCTCTCTGCGATGCGTGTCGTAGCCGCCGTGCAGGAAACCTTCGACTGTGAAATCAGCGTCCGTGCACTCATGGAAGCCCCCACCGTAGCGGGCCTGGCTCGTGTGGTGGGTGGAGGACAGTCGGGCACCAGGCAAATCTGGGAGCCATATGCGCGTCCGGCCCAGTTGCCGCTGTCGTTCGCCCAGCGTCGGTTGTGGTTCATCCATCAGCTAGAGGGACCATCGGCGACATACAACATCCCTCTGGTACTACGCCTAATCGGTCTACTCGACGTCGACGCGCTGACCCTGGCGGTTGCCGATGTCGTAGCCCGGCACGAGAGTGTTCGCACAGTGTTTCCCGCTACGGCTGGCGTGCCCGAGCAGTGCATTCTCGATGCCTCTGAAGGGCTTGTCGCCTGCAAAGTCATCGACGCCACCAACTGGACCGATCAACAGTTGGATGAGGCGGTCGGTATTGTCACCCGCCACGCCTTCGACTTAGAAACCGAGATTCCCTTTCGTGCAAGGCTTTTCGCAGTCTCGACCACGGAACACCATCTGGCCCTGGCAATGCACCACATCGCCGCCGACGGATCATCTCTCTCGCCGCTGGTTCGCGACCTGACTACCGCATATCAGGCCCGCACCACCCGGACGGAGCCAGGCTGGGAGCCGTTGCCCGTTCAGTACGCCGACTTCACAATCTGGCAGCACAAGCTCCTCGGCGAGGCCGACGATCCTAATACCCGATCTGGTCGACAAACAGTTTTCTGGGAGCGGAACCTCGCTGGATACGCGGGACTGCTGGAGCTTCCCACGGACCGGCCTTACCCCGCCGTCGCCAACCATCAGGGCGGCCAAGTCGTCGTCGAATGGCCCGCCGAACTGCAGGAACTCGTGCGGGTTGTGGCGCGGGAACGCAATGCGACGACGTTCATGGTGATGTCGGCGGCGCTTTCGGTGCTGTTGGCGCGTTTGAGCGGGAGCGCGGATGTGGCGTTCGGGGTGCCGACGGCGGGGCGGGGGCGAACCGAGTTTGACGGCATGGTCGGGTTTTTCGTCAACACGCTGGTGTTGCGTACGCGGGTTTCAGCCGAGATGAACTTCGGTGATTTGTTGGAGGAGGTACGGGAGCGGAGCCTGGACGCGTTCGCGAACCAAGATGTGCCGTTCGATGCGCTTGTCGAGCGCCTCAATCCGGTCCGTACGCAGGCTCACCATCCGTTGATCCAAATCCTGTTCGCCTGGCAAAACGTCACCCTGCCCGATCTGTCTCTGCCAGGTCTCGACATTTCCCCGCAGCGCACGGACACCTTGACCGCTCGAATGGACTTGACTTTCAGCCTGCGTGAGCGGTTCGACAACTCCGGCCGTCCCATAGGCATTGGGGGTCTGGTCGAGTACCGCACCGACGTCTATGACGCCGAAACTGTAAAACAACTTGTTACCCGCTGGCAGCGGGTGCTCACGACGATGCTCGCCGGCACGGACCGCTCGGTGGCGTCAATCGACTTGCTTGACGAGAGAGAACTGACGCAGCTGGACGCCCTCGGAGCGCGGTCAGTGCTAAATGAATCGATCGTGGACCCCGCGATTCCGGAGTTGTTCGCCGAGCAGGTGAGGGTGCGGCCGGACGTCATAGCGGTGGTGTTCGAGGGTCGGTCGTGGACGTATCAGGAGTTGGACGACACATCGACGCAGTTGGCTCATTTGTTGGCTGGGCGTGGGGTGGGAGTAGAGGACGTTGTTGCACTGTTGCTGCCACGTTCGGAACACACTGTGATAGCCATACTTTCGGTGCTGAAGCTGGGTTCTGCTTACTTGCCGATCGACATCAACACCCCTGACGAGCGCCTGGCATTCGTTCTACAAGACGCTGCGCCGGCCGCGATTTTGACCACGGTGAGCCTCGCTGGTCGCGTCAGTAAGTCCGGGGTCCCACTGATAGATGTCGAGGATCCCAAGGTCGCTGAACAGCCGACGACGACGTTGCCGGTGCCGAATGCTGACCTCCTCGCGTACATCATCTACACCTCAGGAACGACAGGCACACCCAAAGGCGTCGGCATCACACAAACGAACGTCACCCAGACCTACGCAGCTTCGGAACATGCTTTCAAACATTCCCCAGATCAGGTGTGGTCGATGTTCCATTCGTACTCGTTCGATGTGTCGGTGTGGGAGATGTGGGGCGCTCTGCTGCACGGCGGCCGCTTGGTGATCATCCCTGAGCATGCCGCCCGCTCCGCAACGGACTTTCACCGAATCCTGGTAGACGAGCAGGTCACCACCGTCAACCAGACCCCGTCCGCACTCGAGATGCTCTCGCCCGAGGGAATAGATCAAGTAAGGACCATTTTTGTGGGGGGTGAGGCATGCTCGCCCGAACTTGTCGATCGGTGGGCTTCAGGCCGAGAAATGATCAATGGCTACGGGGAGACAGAGACGTTCTACGCCTCTATGAGTGCGCCCATGAAGCCTGGTCATGGAGCTCCTATCGGTACGCCGGTGCCGGGTGATGCGTTGTTTGTGTTGGATTCCGGTTTGCGG
>NZ_NOYE01000030.1:1999-3741 GCF_002258285.1 Rhodococcus sp. 06-418-5 | reverse complement strand
TTGATCTCTGCGAGGACGGTGCCTTGGGTGATGGCGTCGCCTGCGGTGACGGTCAGGCCGGTGATGGTGCCTGCTTTGTGGGCGTTGACGGGGTTTTCCATTTTCATCGCTTCCAGGACGGCGATGAGGTCACCGGCCTCGACGGTGTGGCCTTCGTCGACAGCGACTTTGACCACGGTGCCCTGCATCGGTGCGGTCACCGCGTCACCGGATGCCGCGCCGGCTCCGGCACCACCACGGGTACGCGGTTTCGGCTTACGCCGCACTGCACCCGCGTTGGCACCGCCGCCGTTGCCGCCGCCGAGGGACAGTTCCCCGGGCAGGGAGACCTCGACACGTCGGCCACCGACCTCGACGACGACGGACTGCCGCGGCAGCACCTCCTCGTCGTCGATCGGCGCTCCGGCGGTGAACGGGGGAACCTGGTTGTCCCATTCGGTTTCGATCCACCGGGTGTGCACCGAGAACGACTCCCCGTCGCCGATGAACGCCGGATCGGAGACCACCGCAGCATGGAACGGGATCACCGTCGCCAGGCCTTCGACGGTGAACTCGGCCAACGCCCGACGCGACCGCGCGAGGGCTTCCTCGCGGGTGGCTCCGGTGACGATGAGTTTGGCGAGCATCGAATCGAACTGGCCGCCGATCACACTGCCGGATTCGACACCGGAATCGACGCGCACACCCGGCCCCGACGGGGCGATGAACGTGGTGACCGGGCCCGGTGCGGGCAGGAACCCACGGCCGGCGTCTTCGCCGTTGATCCGGAACTCGAACGAATGCCCCCGCGGTTCGGGATCTTCGGTGATCGACAGTTCCTCACCGTTGGCGATCCGGAACTGCTGCAGCACCAGATCGATGCCCGAGGTTTCCTCGGTGACGGGGTGTTCGACCTGCAGGCGGGTGTTGACCTCCAAGAACGAGACCAGTCCGTCCTGGCCGACGAGGTATTCCACCGTCCCGGCACCGTAGTAGCCGGCTTCGAGGCAGATCGCTTTCGCCGACGAGTGGATTTCCTTGCGTTGGGCGTCGGTGAGGAACGGGGCGGGGGCTTCTTCGACGAGTTTCTGGAAGCGGCGTTGCAGCGAGCAGTCGCGGGTGCCGGCAACGACGACGTTGCCGTGTTGGTCGGCGATGACCTGCGCTTCGACGTGGCGGGGCTTGTCGAGGTACCGCTCGACGAAGCATTCGCCCCGACCGAACGCCGCGACCGCTTCGCGGGTGGCCGAGTCGAACAACTCGGGGATTTCCTCGCGGGTGCGGGCGACCTTCATGCCGCGTCCGCCGCCACCGAATGCGGCTTTGATCGCGATCGGCAGACCGTGCTCGTCGGCGAAGGCGAGGATCTCGTCGGCGTTCTTCACCGGTTCGGAGGTACCCGGCACGGACGGGGCTTTGGCGCGGGCGGCGATGTGGCGGGCGGTGACCTTGTCACCGAGGTCGCGGATCGACTGCGGAGACGGCCCGATCCAGATCAGCCCGGCATCGATCACGGCCTGGGCGAAGTCGGCGTTCTCGGAGAGGAACCCGTAGCCGGGGTGGATGGCGTCGGCACCGGACTTGGCGGCGGCGTCGAGGATCTTGTCGATCACCAGATACGACTCCGCCGAGGTCTGACCCCCCAGCGCGAACGCCTCGTCGGCCAACCGAACGAACGGGGCATCGGCATCGGGCTCGGCGTACACAGCGACACTGGCCAACCCGGCATCGGCGGCCGCCCGGATCACCCGCACCGCGATCTC
>NZ_NOYE01000030.1:0-1615 GCF_002258285.1 Rhodococcus sp. 06-418-5 | reverse complement strand
GCGTCGTCGTTCGTTTCGCTCATAGTGGGATGTTTCCGTGTTTCTTGGGTGGGAGGGTGACTTGTTTGCGTTCGAGTAGTCGTAGTGCGGTGACGATCTGGCCGCGGGTGTGGCTCGGGGGGATGACGGCGTCGAGGTAGCCGCGTTCGGCGGCGATGTAGGGGTTGACGAGGGTGTCTTCGTATTCCTGCTGCAGCGTCAACCGGAGGGCGTCGACGTCGTCACCGTTCTTCGCGGCTTCGAGCAACTGTTTGCGGTAGACGAACCCGACCGCGCCGGAGGCTCCCATGACCGCGATCTGCGCGGTCGGCCAGGCGAGGTTGACATCGGCTCCCATGTGCTTGGACCCCATCACGTCGTACGCCCCGCCGTACGCTTTGCGGGTGATGACGGTGATCTTCCCGACCGTGGCCTCGCCGTAGGCGTAGAGCAGTTTCGCGCCGCGTCGGATGATGCCGTTGTATTCCTGGCCGGTACCGGGCAGGAACCCGGGCACATCGACCAGGGTGATGATCGGGACGTTGAAGCAGTCGCAGGTGCGCACGAACCGTGCCGCTTTCTCGGACGCGTCGATGTCGAGGGTGCCCGCGAACTGGGTGGGTTGATTGGCCACGATCCCCACCGACCGGCCGTCGATGCGCCCGAACCCGACGATGATGTTGCGGGCCCGCCCTTCCTGGACTTCGAGGAATTCGTCGTCGTCGAGGATCCGACGAATCACCTCGTGCATGTCGTACGGGGTGTTCGGTGAATCGGGGATCAGGGTGTCGAGTTCGAGATCCTCCGCGGTCAGCGAGTCCTCGATCGACCCGGCGATCGGATCGGAGGGTGCGGTGCGGGGGGCGTCGGCGCGATTGTTGCTCGGTAGGTACGAGAGCAGGTCGCGGACGTAGTCGAGTGCGTCCTGTTCTCCGGAGGCGACGTAGTGCGCGACACCGGATTTCTCCATGTGGGTGTGCGCGCCGCCGAGTTCTTCCATGGTGACGTTCTCCCCGGTGACGGTCTTGATCACGTCGGGTCCGGTGACGAACATCTGCGAGGTGCCGTCGACCATGACCACGAAGTCGGTCAGGGCCGGGGAGTAGACGTGCCCGCCCGCGGCCGGTCCCATGATCACCGAGATCTGCGGGATCACCCCGGACGCGCGGACGTTGCGGTGGAAGATCTCGCCGTACAACCCGAGGGAGACCACCCCTTCCTGGATGCGGGCTCCGGCACCTTCGTTGATCCCGACCAACGGTCGGCCGGTTTTGACGGCCAGGTCCATCACCTTGACGATCTTCTCGCCGTAGATTTCCCCGAGCGAGCCGCCGAAGACGGTGGCGTCCTGGGAGAACACGCACACATCACGGCCGTCGACGGTGCCGTAGCCGGTGACCACACCGTCACCGAAGGGCCGGTTCTCCCCCAGTCCGAAGTTCTGGGAGCGGTGGCGGGCGAGGGCGTCGAGTTCGACGAACGAGCCCTCGTCGAGCAGGGCGGTGATCCGCTCACGGGCGGTCAGCTTGCCTTTGGCGTGGACCTTGTCCACCGCCGCCTCACCGGACGGAATCTCCGCAACCGCGAGACGTTTACGAAGATCGGCCAATTTACCCGCAGTGGTATGGATATCGGG
>NZ_NOYE01000001.1:0-5308 GCF_002258285.1 Rhodococcus sp. 06-418-5 | reverse complement strand
GCAGTTTCGGCTGTTGATCGAGAGTCTTTTACGGAGAGTTTGATCCTGGCTCAGGACGAACGCTGGCGGCGTGCTTAACACATGCAAGTCGAGCGGTAAGGCCTTTCGGGGTACACGAGCGGCGAACGGGTGAGTAACACGTGGGTGATCTGCCCTGCACTCTGGGATAAGCTTGGGAAACTGGGTCTAATACCGGATATGACTACAGCATGCATGTGTTGTGGTGGAAAGATTTATCGGTGCAGGATGGGCCCGCGGCCTATCAGCTTGTTGGTGGGGTAATGGCCTACCAAGGCGACGACGGGTAGCCGACCTGAGAGGGTGACCGGCCACACTGGGACTGAGACACGGCCCAGACTCCTACGGGAGGCAGCAGTGGGGAATATTGCACAATGGGCGGAAGCCTGATGCAGCGACGCCGCGTGAGGGATGAAGGCCTTCGGGTTGTAAACCTCTTTCAGCAGGGACGAAGCGTGAGTGACGGTACCTGCAGAAGAAGCACCGGCTAACTACGTGCCAGCAGCCGCGGTAATACGTAGGGTGCGAGCGTTGTCCGGAATTACTGGGCGTAAAGAGTTCGTAGGCGGTTTGTCGCGTCGTTTGTGAAAACCCGGGGCTCAACTTCGGGCTTGCAGGCGATACGGGCAGACTTGAGTGTTTCAGGGGAGACTGGAATTCCTGGTGTAGCGGTGAAATGCGCAGATATCAGGAGGAACACCGGTGGCGAAGGCGGGTCTCTGGGAAACAACTGACGCTGAGGAACGAAAGCGTGGGTAGCAAACAGGATTAGATACCCTGGTAGTCCACGCCGTAAACGGTGGGCGCTAGGTGTGGGTTCCTTCCACGGGATCTGTGCCGTAGCTAACGCATTAAGCGCCCCGCCTGGGGAGTACGGCCGCAAGGCTAAAACTCAAAGGAATTGACGGGGGCCCGCACAAGCGGCGGAGCATGTGGATTAATTCGATGCAACGCGAAGAACCTTACCTGGGTTTGACATACACCGGAAAACCGTAGAGATACGGTCCCCCTTGTGGTCGGTGTACAGGTGGTGCATGGCTGTCGTCAGCTCGTGTCGTGAGATGTTGGGTTAAGTCCCGCAACGAGCGCAACCCTTGTCTTATGTTGCCAGCGCGTTATGGCGGGGACTCGTAAGAGACTGCCGGGGTCAACTCGGAGGAAGGTGGGGACGACGTCAAGTCATCATGCCCCTTATGTCCAGGGCTTCACACATGCTACAATGGCCAGTACAGAGGGCTGCGAGACCGTGAGGTGGAGCGAATCCCTTAAAGCTGGTCTCAGTTCGGATCGGGGTCTGCAACTCGACCCCGTGAAGTCGGAGTCGCTAGTAATCGCAGATCAGCAACGCTGCGGTGAATACGTTCCCGGGCCTTGTACACACCGCCCGTCACGTCATGAAAGTCGGTAACACCCGAAGCCGGTGGCCTAACCCCTTGTGGGAGGGAGCCGTCGAAGGTGGGATCGGCGATTGGGACGAAGTCGTAACAAGGTAGCCGTACCGGAAGGTGCGGCTGGATCACCTCCTTTCTAAGGAGCATTCTCCAGAACATGTACCAGCACACAGGTGCTCGGATGATGGTCTGGCAGAGCCCGTTTCGTTCCCACACGTGGAACGGCGGGAGCTCACGGGTGGAACACTGACAACCAATTCGTTCATCGTGTCGCCGGCAATGCCGGTGGCCGAACGAGTTATATCGATGCACTGTTGGGTCCTGAGAGAACACGTGAGTGTTTCTTTCTAGGCAAGACATATACAGGCTTTCACGGTTGTTCATACCGGGTTGTTTCTGCGAGTTCGCTTGTGGGGGTGGCTGTCTGGTGGCGGCGTTGACGTGAGGGTGTGTGTGTTGTTTGAGAATTGCACAGTGGACGCGAGCATCTTTGTTGTAAGTAATGAAGAGCGTACGGTGGATGCCTTGGCACCAGGAGCCGATGAAGGACGTAGGAGGCTGCGATAAGCCTCGGGGAGCTGTCAACCGAGCTGTGATCCGAGGGTGTCCGAATGGGGAAACCCAGCACGAGTGATGTCGTGTTACCTGCACCTGAATATATAGGGTGTGTGGAGGGAACGTGGGGAAGTGAAACATCTCAGTACCCACAGGAAGAGAAAACAATAGTGATTCCGTGAGTAGTGGCGAGCGAAAGCGGATGAGGCCAAACTTTGTGCGTGTGATACCCGGCAGGGGTTGCGTATGGAGGGTTGTGGGGTTTGCATTGTCGATTCTGCCGGATCGGCCGACAGTGAGAAATTGTGGTGTTAGTCGAAGTGGTCTGGAACGGCCTGTCGTAGAGGGTGAGAGTCCCGTAGACGAAAACATTGCAACTGTTGTTGTGGATACCCAAGTAGCAGCGGGCCCGTGAAATCTGCTGTGAATCTGTCGGGACCACCCGATAAGCCTGAATACTCCCTGGTGACCGATAGCGGACTAGTACCGTGAGGGAAAGGTGAAAAGTACCCCGGGAGGGGAGTGAAATAGTACCTGAAACCGTGCGCTTACAATCCGTCAAAGCCGGTGCATGATTCGTCATGGCTGGTGATGGCGTGCCTTTTGAAGAATGAGCCTGCGAGTTAGTGGCATGTCGCGAGGTTAACCCGTGTGGGGTAGCCGTAGCGAAAGCGAGTCCGAATAGGGCGTATCACCGCAAGGTGTGTAGTGGCGTGTTCTAGACCCGAAGCGGAGTGATCTACCCATGGCCAGGTTGAAGCGACGGTAAGACGTCGTGGAGGACCGAACCCACTTAGGTTGAAAACTGAGGGGATGAGTTGTGGGTAGGGGTGAAAGGCCAATCAAACTCCGTGATAGCTGGTTCTCCCCGAAATGCATTTAGGTGCAGCGTCACGTGTTTCTCACCGGAGGTAGAGCTACTGGATGGTCTAGGGGGCCTACAAGCTTACCGAAATCAGCCAAACTCCGAATGCCGGTGAGTGAGAGCGTGGCAGTGAGACTGCGGGCGATAAGGTTCGTAGTCGAGAGGGAAACAGCCCAGATCGCCAGCTAAGGTCCCTAAGCGTGTACTAAGTGGAAAAGGATGTGGGGTCGCGAAGACAACCAGGAGGTTGGCTTAGAAGCAGCCACCCTTGAAAGAGTGCGTAATAGCTCACTGGTCAAGTGATCCTGCGCCGACAATGTAGCGGGGCTCAAGTACACCACCGAAGCTGCGGCACTCACACAACAGCCCCATGCAGGTCTGCGGATCTGTGTGCAGGTGTGTGGGTGGGTAGGGGAGCGTCGTGCAGCCATGGAAGCATCGGAGTGATCCAGGTGTGGAGGCTGCGCGAGTGAGAATGCAGGCATGAGTAGCGAAAGACGAGTGAGAAACTCGTCCGCCGAATGACCAAGGGTTCCTGGGCCAGGTTAATCCGCCCAGGGTGAGTCGGGACCTAAGACGAGGCCGACAGGCGTAGCCGATGGACAACGGGTTGATATTCCCGTACCCGTGTAACCGCGCCCATGGTGAATCAGTGATACTAACCACCCTGAATCTCGCTTACTTCACGCCTTCGGGTGTGCGGGGGCGGGTGGATGCGTGGGACCTGATCTGGTAGTAGCCAAGCGATGGGGTGACGCAGGAAGGTAGCTGGGCCAGTCAGTGGTTGTACTGGTGTAAGCCTGTAGGGCGAACGGTAGGCAAATCCGCCGTTCACATAGCCTGAGAGGTGATGCGTAGCCGATTGAGGCGAATTCAGTGATCCTATGCTGCCGAGAAAAGCCTCTAGTGAGTTGTTACACGGCCCGTACCCCAAACCGACACAGGTGGTCAGGTAGAGAATACTAAGGCGATCGAGATAACTATGGTTAAGGAACTCGGCAAAATGCCCCCGTAACTTCGGGAGAAGGGGGGCCCCTGCCGGTGATCACTCTTGCAGTGTGAGCTGGTGTGGGCCGCAGAGACCAGTGAGAAGCGACTGTTTACTAAAAACACAGGTCCGTGCGAAGTCGTAAGACGATGTATACGGACTGACGCCTGCCCGGTGCTGGAAGGTTAAGAGGACCGGTTAGCCAGTGATGGCGAAGCTGAGAATTTAAGCCCCAGTAAACGGCGGTGGTAACTATAACCATCCTAAGGTAGCGAAATTCCTTGTCGGGTAAGTTCCGACCTGCACGAATGGCGTAACGACTTCTCAGCTGTCTCAACCATAGACTCGGCGAAATTGCATTACGAGTAAAGATGCTCGTTACGCGCGGCAGGACGAAAAGACCCCGGGACCTTCACTACAGCTTGGTATTGGTGTTCGGTTCGGTTTGTGTAGGATAGGTGGGAGACTGTGAAGCGGTGACGCCAGTTACTGTGGAGTCGTTGTTGAAATACCACTCTGATCGTATTGGATACCTCAACCTCGGACCATGATCTGGTTCAGGGACAGTGCCTGGTGGGTAGTTTAACTGGGGCGGTTGCCTCCTAAAATGTAACGGAGGCGCCCAAAGGTTCCCTCAGCCTGGTTGGCAATCAGGTGTCGAGTGCAAGTGCACAAGGGAGCTTGACTGTGAGACTGACAAGTCGAGCAGGGACGAAAGTCGGGACTAGTGATCCGGCACCGGCAAGTGGAAGCGGTGTCGCTCAACGGATAAAAGGTACCCCGGGGATAACAGGCTGATCTTCCCCAAGAGTCCATATCGACGGGATGGTTTGGCACCTCGATGTCGGCTCGTCGCATCCTGGGGCTGGAGTAGGTCCCAAGGGTTGGGCTGTTCGCCCATTAAAGCGGCACGCGAGCTGGGTTTAGAACGTCGTGAGACAGTTCGGTCTCTATCCGCCGCGCGCGTAAGAAACTTGAGGAAGGCTGTCCCTAGTACGAGAGGACCGGGACGGACGAACCTCTGGTGTGCCAGTTGTTCCACCAGGAGCACCGCTGGTTGGCTACGTTCGGAAGGGATAACCGCTGAAAGCATCTAAGCGGGAAGCCTGTTCCAAGATGAGGTTTCTCACCCCCTCGAGGGGGTAAGGCCCCCGGCAGACCACCGGGTTGATAGGCCAGAACTGGAAGCCCAGTAATGGGTGCAGGTGACTGGTACTAATAGGCCGAGGACTTACCACAAAGAAGCTACGCGTCCACTGTGCAATATCTGAAACAACACACGTTTCAGCACAACAATTGAATGAACCCAGTACGTCACCGATCCAGATCCGGTGGCACCGCTGATGTTCCGTGTGTAACTGTTTCGCAGAGTTACGGCGGCCATAGCGGAGGGGAAACGCCCGGTCCCATTCCGAACCCGGAAGCTAAGCCCTCCAGCGCCGATGGTACTGCACTCGACAGGGTGTGGGAGAGTAGGACACCGCCGAACAC
>NZ_NOYE01000037.1:0-696613 GCF_002258285.1 Rhodococcus sp. 06-418-5 | reverse complement strand
GTGGCGGCCGTCGTGCATCAGTTCGTGCATGTACATGCCACTGCGGGAGATCGCGCCCTGATCGAAACCGACGAGGTAGAGCACGACGAAAGCGAGCAGGACTGCAGCGATCATCACGGTCGAGGCCGCGATCTTCTGCAGGGCGGTGTCGGGTGCTGCTGACATTGTGGTCATGGTGTGTACCGCTTTCGGTGATGGTGTTCGAGAGTTCAGGTTCGGGCCGGATCGATGCTCACGGGTTCGAGATGAGCCTTGTGGTGGTCCCGATCGGGTGGCGTTGCGAGCACTGCCTTGGTTCGTGCGTCGAGAACCGCGTCGCTGAGCAACCCGCTACCCGCGAGGCGCGATTCCAGTGCGGTGAGCCAGTGTTCGTAGTACGACCACGGTGATTGTTCGGACGGATCGTGTCGTTCCTCCCACGACTTGATCGACTCGATCAGCGAGAGCTGGAATTCCGCCCACTCGAACTGGCGGGCATCGTAGGCCGCGACGGCCATCGCGAATGCGCGTATCTCCCAGGGTTGCGTGAACGCCGTATCACCGCCGGGAACCTCGGGGAGGCTGCAGACGAGCTTTTCCACTCGACGACGCGCATCTCCCAATTCGGTTGCATCCGAACGAATTGCCGACGCGGTCACGAGGTGGCCTCGGCCGTGGGTCCGACACCGATCATGCTGTCGCGGCTGACCAACTCGGCGAGCTGGTCTTCGGTCCAGCCGTCGGTGCCCGCGGGCCGCGCAGGAAGAACCCAGTACCGCATCTCACTGCTCGAATCCCAGACGCGAATCTCGACGTCGTCGGACACCGCGTAGCCGAAGCTCTCCGCCAGAACCTTGCGTGGCTCGCGCACGATCGCCGCCCGGTACTGGGGCTCCTTGTACCAGTTCGGTGGCAACCCCAGCACCGGCCACGGGTAGCAGGAACACAGGGTGCAGACGATCACGTTGTGCACGTCGGCGGTGTCTTCCACGACCACCATGTCCTCGCCCTGCAATCCGCCGATTCCGAGTTCGGCGCATGCGCCGGTCGCGTCGGCAAGCAGCCGGGCCTTGAACTCCGGGTCGGACCAGGCTTTGGCGACGACCTTGGCCCCCAATTGCGGTCCCACCTCGTTCTCGTAGATCTCGACGAGACGGTCGATGGCCTGGGTGGTCATGATGCCCTTCTCGATCAGCATCGACTCCAAGGCCTTGACGCGTGCAGCGATCTCCTCCTGGCTACGAATCAGTCCACTCATACTGCTTGCGCTCCTTCGGTTTTCACGAGTTCGATGTAGGGGTCCCAGACGTCGAAGTACACGGCCTGATTGGCATCCGCGGTCTCCTCGCCCCACAGTTCGTCGGCTTCGAAGCGGACTGTGTAGACGTGCTCGGGGCAGTCACCGAGGTTGTTCCCCGCCGTGTCGGGATAGATGAAAGTGCCATGTGCCAGCACGACTTTCCCCGTTGCACCGCGGATGTACCGAGCCTTGCGGGTATGTCCACGGGGTGAGCCTCGAAGCACACGGACCGTGTCGCCGACCGCGAAGCGTGCAACTTTGTCGCTTTCCCTCTTGGCCGGTGCGCCCGCGGGCACGACGGCTTCGATGAAGGCCAGGAGTTCGGGATCATCGGCATGCTCGGGCAGGGGAGCCTCGGGGTTCTTCAGGAAGAACTCGGTTCTGCGGTCGAGCTCGTCGAGATCGAGCTTCCCGGTGCGCTCGCCGTGGTACTCGACGGTGTGGATCCAATGTTCGTAGTACGGCGATTTCAGATAGACCGCAGGATCGATCTGTTCCATTCCGAAGCGAAATTGGTCGACGCCGAAGAACCCACCACGGAAGCACATGGAGAACATGCCGAAAGCGACCTTCTCCCACTCCGCTCGAAAAACCGGTTCGTTCTCGGGGACGACAACGGTACCGATTCCGTCGGTACCGCCGAGATCGAAAACTCCGTTCACGTGATTCTCCTTCGTTGTGTGGGGGTGTCAGGGCTATGCGAGTGCAACGCGGTCTCCCGCGGCATCGGGCGTCGGAAATCCGCCCACGAGTTGCTCGAACGCGTGCCCGACGCGCAGCACGGTGGCGTCGTCGAAGTGCTTGCCGACGATCATCATTCCGACCGGTAGACCGTCGATCAGACCTGCAGGAACCGACAGTGCCGGGTGGCCGGTCACGTCCAGCGGTGCCGCGTTGACCACCATGCCGAGCGCCTTGGTGAGGTAGGTGGCGCGGTCGATACCCGGCTCGGGCAACTCGTTCGCGGTGTAGGGCAGCGTCGGCATGACCAGCACGTCGTAGGACTCGAGCGCGGTGTCGTAGGCGGCACGGGCCGTCGGCACGAGATTGCGGGCTTTGCCGTATGCGGCCGATCCCAGAGTGGTCGTTCCGTGATGGCCGCACAGCGCAACGAGTTTGACGGTTTCCGACAATTCGTCGGCGTGAGTCCTTCGTCGTTCGGAGAAGTACGCCATCTGCTCCGGGTCGTACAGGCCACCGGCATTGAGGCCGTAACCGTTGCCGTCGAGCATCTGGTAGGCGGCTCCGTCGGTGGCGATGACGTTCCAGACGTGGAATGCGTGTCGATGCCACGGAATACTCACCTCGCCGACCTCCGCGCCTGCTTCGGTGAAGCGGAGCGCAGCCGCACGGACCGCCGAGTCGACCTCCGGTTGTGACGACTCGTGGCCGAAACCCTCTGTGACGATGCCGATTCGAAGTCCGGTGACCCCGTTGTCGAGGCCGTGGGTGTAGTCGACGGCGGGAGTCTCGTCGGGTTGGCGCGGGTCGTTGCCGTCGGTACCTGCGATCACCGACAGCATCAGCGCTGCGTCGGCAACCGTGCGGGCGATCGGGCCGACATGGTCGATGGTCCGCTCGATCGGGAATGCGCCCGTGTAGGGGACCAGGCCGAACGTCGGCTTGTGTCCGACCACGCCACAGAACGAAGCGGGGATACGGATGGAGCCGCCCTGGTCACCGCCGATGGCCATGTCGACCTCGCCGAGTGCGACCAAAGCGCCGCTGCCACTCGACGATCCACCTGCTTCGCGGCAGGTATCCCACGGGTTGCGCACCGGCCCCGACGCGGATGTGAAGCTCGAGCCCGAGAAACACAGATCCTCACATACCGACTTTCCTGCGATCTCGGCTCCCGCGGCCAGCAGACGCGTGACGACGGTGGCGTCCCGCGTCGGCACGAAACCCTCGAGGGTGCGAGAGCCGTTCATCATCGGCACTCCTGCCACCGCGACGTTGTCCTTGATGGCAACTCGTCTTCCGGCGAGGCGATCGTCGGCGGCCTCGGCCGAGGTGATGGAAGTGGTGACATACCAGGCGCCCAGCGGATTCTCGGGCGCGGACGGAGTGCGGTGTTCACGGTCGGGCGCGGTGGGTGCGATGGCCGCGTACAGGTCGTCCACGACGTCGTAGGACCCGAGAGCTCCGTCGACGAGACCCGCGAATTCCTCACGATCGGCGGTACTCAGGGTCATCCCGTAATGCTCTGCGGCCGAACCGATCGCAGCTGGGCTCGGGCGTGAAACTGTCATGGCGTCTCCTGTCGAAGCGGCAGATCGTGCTGGGGTGTGCATCGTCGAACGAACCAGCGCCGCGGAACGTGATCGGTACTCGGTTCCGACGACGCTAGAGCAGTCCTTCCAATGCGTCAATGTGTATCGACATATTGACTGGTTAAATCTGTGTTGCGCGGACATCACCCGGTGGTGGAGCAGCGTGAAGTGCTGCGACAGAACGCTGTTCGTCGTCACGTGCGAAGCGTTCACTTCACCGGAGCGCACCCGAAAGCAGCCCCGTGTGTCGGTCGTCATACTGGACGGTAGGTGATGCGGACCTATACGTCAATGAGTAGCGACATATCGACCTTCGGTGTGCGTAGTTGCCGATTCACCGCGGTCGAAAGATGCCGTGCCGCGATTCGGCGAGCACGATGGACGGCCCTGCAGTTCGGCCGTCCATGCGAGACATGGCGGCCTGCACGGTGAGGCCACGCCGCAGCGTCTCGCGGTCGAGTTCGGTGTGCGAGGCTGCGATCGTCCGTCCGTACGCAACGATGGCCTCGTACGTGGTCTCGGACAGCGAACTCATGGGTGGCTTCGGTCCGGGCTGCAGTGTCTCATAACGTTTTTCGAGTTCGCGATGCTCATCGGTGGTGCCCTGGAAATACGCGAACGCCGCCCATACCCCATCGGATGCCGAAGATCCGATCAATTGTTGGGTCGCTTCGTCGAGCACCAGGGCCAACGTGCGGGTCCGGGATCGAAGGCCGGCGTGGAAACACTGTTGCTCGAACACGACTTCGTCGTGGCCCACCAGCGAGGAGAGGATCAGTTCCGCCCCGGAATTCTCGATGGCGGCAATGGTGGAGGAGAAGTCTTCGGTACCCAGCGGAAGGTAGGCGTCCCCGAGTACCGAACCGTTGTTCTCGGCGACGACGCGACGCGCCGCCCAATGCGCGCCGTACGACCACGAGTAACGATGGCCGACGAAGAACCATGTCCTACAGCGAGTTTCCGACATCAGTACCGGGATGCCGGCACGTGCCTGCGCGAGCGGGCGTTCACCGAGCCGCACTATTCCCGGATCGGGACGCCCTCCTTCGTTGAGCACGGTGTGCACCACCAGGACGTCGGTGTTCTGCAACGCCGACGCCGCAGCGTTGAAGGTGGCAGAGGTGACGCATGCGAAGATGATCCGGCATCCACTGCGAAGCAATCGGCGGGCGGCGGCAGCTCCCGCTCGCGAGTCGGAGGCGTCGTCGCCGATCAGAAGCTCCACGGGTAGTCCGTGTATCCCGCCTTCGGCATTGATGTCGTCCACAGCCAGGTGCGCCAGTGTTTCGGTGGCCTGCGCGAACACGGCCGCGGAGCCGGATTTGCTCACCAGCAGACCGATTCGGTGTCGGTCCGGACGTAGGGGTTCGGGTGGGCCATAACCGCGTTTGTGCGCCAGCCATGCCACGCCGTCCTGGTTCACGCTCGATTCCAACACCAGGCGTGTGCCGGAACCGTCCGGGTGAAATCGCAGCGTCAAACGACCTCGCCACGGTTGATGGTGTACCACTGCAACGGATTTGCCGCTCCGCACCGCTGCCACGTGACCGAGCAGTGTGATCGGCTCACCCGCGGCACCGCCGACAGGCAACGACACCGACACCGCAGCACCCACCACCATGCGTGTGCACTCGAGATCGAGGAGATCGCCATCGAGAAACTGCTGATACGCGACCCGGGGCGGATGGGGTACGTGGATCTGTGCTGTGACGGACAGGTCGGCCATCACGCCACCGCGTTCACGACAGTTGCGGGCGAACTGCGCTCACGCGCGCCGGCGAGACCGGGTTTCCGACGCATCGTCCTCAGCGTCGCGGGCACTGGGCGAACTGCTG
This sequence comes from Rhodococcus sp. 06-418-5, assembly GCF_002258285.1. Lineage (NCBI taxonomy): Bacteria > Bacillati > Actinomycetota > Actinomycetes > Mycobacteriales > Nocardiaceae > Rhodococcus > Rhodococcus sp. 06-418-5. The sequence goes on along the minus strand of NZ_NOYE01000037.1, from coordinate 691,226 downwards.
GATGTCTGCGCCGCAACCAGTGAACGCTCGAGAACGTCGCGGAGAAACCGTAGAGCGTCGTTGGCGGGGCCTGCCGGGTCGACGGAGAAGTAGCGGTGACGTCCAGCGCGCCGTTCCACCACCACGCCCGACATCTTGAGTGCTTTCAGATGCGCCGACACCGTGGTCCGCCCCACCGAGGAGATGTGTTCGCTGATGAATCCGGCACTGCATTCACCGTGCGAGGCCAAGGTGTCGAGGATCTCGCGGCGGACCTGGTCGGCGAGCGCCGCGAACACCAGTTCTCGGCTCTGCTGATCGCCGACGTCCATCGCAAGTCCTTGTCTCGATATCTGTCGCACCCGAATAGGTCGATTGGCATCAACATATCCCATCCAGGCACGCGTCGACAGTGCAGTCGCTCCCGATCGCGGCCCGAGAGCGTCGGCGACGGGTGTTTCAAGCAAGCGCGCTTGCTTTTAAGTACTACGAATGGACAAAAGAACTTGTAAAAGTACGACGAATGCGAGATAGTGAGCTTGTTCACTTTTCAGTGAGGAGACAGCTCATGGTGCGAGGCGCACCCGCCAGGCCGGTCCAACTTCCCGTTCCCAACGCCGATGTCTGGGACTGGCAACTCGACGGTCTGTGTCGTGGACTGGACTCGTCCGTGTTCTTCCACCCCGAAGGCGAGCGAGGTCGCGCCCGCACCTCGCGCGAGAAGTCCGCGAAGCAGGTCTGCGGCCGCTGCCCGGTACTCGAACAATGTCGCCAGCACGCACTGGAGGCCAACGAGCCCTACGGCGTGTGGGGCGGAATGTCCGCGCACGATCGCGCCGACTTCTACCGCGGAGCCATCCGAACCGCTTGATCCCGCCGGGGCATACGGGTGCGCTGCAGACGCGCGCGCATGTGCCGAACGCGGTCGTAATTGTCAACGCGCACATGGCAATTACGCGTGCTGCTGGCAAACGCGCGCGCGTGTGCGAGGACTGGTTCGCGGTGCCTTCGAGCCCTGACCGTCGCGGGCTCGACCGAACTTGTCGGTGGTCTCGTGTTCCATGACGACTCATGAACAAGGTCCTGCGTGCGACGCTCGTCAGTGCGGTCGTCATCACCACCGTCATCGGAATCGCGTCGTTCGTGCTGAGTTTCGCCGCACTGTGGGATCTCGCCACGATGGCAGGCGTTCCACGCTCACTGTCCTGGCTGTGGCCGGTGATCGTCGACGGCACCATCCTGCAGGCCACCATCTCCGTCATCGCGCTCGCTCAATTCGAGGATCAACGCAGTGGTCGACGCTTCTTCTGGGGCGTGCTGATCACGGCCGCTCTGGTCAGTATCGGCGCAAATGCCATGCACGCCTTCATCTCCGACGCCGGCACGCTGCATCCGGCCCTGTCGGCGGCCATTGCGACCGTCGCCCCGGTGAGCCTGTTGGCCGCGACCCACGGACTCGGCATCCTCGTTCGGGTACCGGCGGAACTGCCGAAGACCGCAGGCATCGCCGACGAACAACCCGTCGTGGACGAGGTGGCCTTCGCACCGAGAGCCGAACCGGCGATGCCTGCGCCCGAACTCACCACCCCCGAGACGCCGGCACCCGCGCCGACGAAGCGCGTCGAGCCGGTCCACCCCGAGCCGGAGCACATCCAGCCGGTCCGCGTCGAGCAATCCGTGCCCGAATCTCCCGTCACCTCGGTGCGCACGGTCGAGCCGCTCGACGAGGTGGATCGATGGATTCTCGACGAAGAACGAGTGGACGATCTCTATCCCGTCGACGCTCCGTGACATCCGGTGGCACCATCGAAGGATGAGTCAGAACTTGCCGAGATCCGTCGTTCCCGAGAAGCCGAAGCCGGGCCAGGAGTCGGTGTGGGATTACCCCCGCCCACCGCGGCTCGAGTCCTCCAACCGATCGCTGGTCGTCCGTCTAGGCGGTCAGGTGATCGCCCGCACCACCGCCGCGTACCGAGTGCTCGAGACGAGCCACCCACCGACCTGGTACATCTCACCTTCGGACGTGGTCCCGGGTGCGCTGACGCCCTCGGACGCCCGCTCGACGCACTGCGAGTGGAAGGGTGCGGCGACGTACTGGGATGTGCACGGAGGCGACGCCGTGGCACCGGCGGCGGCGTGGAGTTACGAGAACCCGACGCCACGGTTCATCGACATCGCCGGCTACCTGGCCTTCTCGCCGAGCCGCGTCGAATGCGAGATCGACGGTGAGGCCGTGCGACCACAGGAAGGCGGGTTCTACGAGGGCTGGATCACCGACGATGTCGTCGGGCCGTTCAAGGGAATCCCCGGCTCCTACGGGTGGTGAGGGCTAACCGCCGGGCAACTCTGCGCGGGTGATGATCTGAATCGAACTCGCCGCACCGGGGTCGCTACCGGTCACCAGCACGTCCCCGGTGCGCGGATCGACGGCGACGGAATTGGCCTGCGTCACCGTCGGAACGTCGCCCAGAGTCCGAGGAGCGGCTGGATCGGACACGTCGACCACCCGCAGGAGATTCGACGCTGTCAGCGTCACGAACAGCAGCCGGCGTTCGGGATCGACGGCGAGCCCGTAGGGGTTGCCGGGCGCATCGATCGACGCGATCTGGCGAATGCCTCCGGCGGTGTCGACCGAGGCGAGAAGGACCGTGCCGCCGTCGGTGTCGGCGAACCCGGCCACCGTCTGATTCACCGTCACCGCGTGCGTGAGCTTGACCCCGATCGGAGCCTGCGCCACCTCCTGGCGCGTCGCACCGTCGTAGACCCACACACCGTTGCCCTGCACGTCCGCGACGGCAGCGTAGGGACCGAGAGCGGCGACTCCACCGGGTTGGACGGGCCCGGGCGGAAGCTCCGACACCACCGACCCGTCGCGGAGGAAGATCACTCCGCCACCCATTTCGTTGGTGGCCACGATGGTGCCGTCGGAGGTCTGCACGGCGTCGTGTGGTTGACGGCCCACCCCCGTGGCGGTCGACAGGATCGCGCCGTCGTCGAGTGAGATCTCGAGCAGTTCGTCACTGCCTTCGAGCGGAACCAACACCGGGCCGTCGGGACCTGCGAGCGAGAGATGGCGCGGTGCACCCGTCGTCGCGACCATCTGGCGCACGACACCGGTGGCCGCATCGAACAGCACCACGCCATCGGGCTCACGTACCCCGGCAGCTGCGATGCCGGACGAGCCGACCACGACACCCTCGGGAGCACCGGGAAGGGCGACGACGGTTCCGATCGGGTCGGCCGAGTCCGGGGCCTGTGCCGGCTCGGCCGCCGGAGTCGTTGCGGGAGGAGCGGTTTCGTTGACAGTGTCGGCAGAGCAGCCGGTCACCAACAGGAGCGCGGCCGCAACCGTCACCAGGCGTGCCCGCATCATCGGCGGTACTGCTCGAAGTGCAGGGCGTCGTCCAGAGGACGGCGGGTGCGCCACCCGAAGCGCTCCAGATCGGGAACCTCCTGGAACGATTCGACCGGACCCACACACAGCCACGCGATGGGGCGAACCGGTGCGGGGATGTCGAGCAGTTCGGTGAGATAAGCCTCGTCGTAGAAGGAGACCCATCCGACGCCGACGTTCTCGGCTATCGCTGCGAGCCAGAGATTTTCGATGGCCAGTACGGCGGAGAACAATCCGGTGTCGTCAACGGTGTCGCGGCCGAGGACGTGCCGACCTCCACGGCCCGGATCGTAGGTGACCACCACCCCGGTTCCGCTCGTCTCGATTCCCTCGATACGGATGGGGTCGAACGTCTTTCGGCGTTCGGCATCGAGCTTGTCCGCGAAGTCCTGTCGGCAGCCGGCCACGTGGGCGGCGAAGGCGCTCAGGGTATCGGGCTTGCGGACGATCACGAAGTCCCAGGGTTGGGTGTTGCCGACGCTCGGGGCCTGATGCGCGGCACCGAGGATGCGGCGCAGCGTCTCGTCGTCGACGACGGTTCCGTCGAACTCGGCGCGAACGTCGCGGCGAGATCGAATGGCTGCATACACCGACAGGGCTGCCTCGGTCATGATATCCGTTCTCCTGTAACACTTCTCAGACGTTCGTCGAGCTCGGCGACGAGGGCGGGCAGTCGATCTGCCGAGGTGGGCCGGCCGAGGTGGAAACCTTGTGCCCGACCGCACCGGAGCTCACGCAACGCCGTCATCGTCATCTCGTCCTCCACGCCCTCTGCCGTCACCGACAATCCCAGAGTACGGGCCAGTTCGACGGTCGAGCGCACGATGGCGGCGTGTGCGGGATTGTGGGCCATGCCGGCGATGAAGGCGCGATCGATCTTCAACTCCTGGACCGGCAACCGCTCGATGTAGGCAAGTGAGCTGTAGCCCGTGCCGTAGTCGTCGATGGCGACCTGCACACCCATCGCGTGCAGAATCGACAGCTTCTCCGTCGCGCCCACCGGGTCGGTCATCGCCGAGGTCTCGGTCACTTCCACCGTCAATCGCCATGGAGGGCAGTCGAATTCGGTCAGCGCCGTGCACACTTGCTCGATCAAGGTGTCGTCGAACAGATTTCGAGTCGAGATGTTCACAGCGATGCTCAGGTCGAGACCGTCGGCCAGCCATTGCCTGCGTTGGGCGAGGGCGTGCGTGAGAACGTAGTTCGTCAGCGGCCGGATCAGTCCGGTACGTTCGGCGGTGGGCAGGAATGCGCTGGGGGACAGAACGTTGCCGTTCGGGTGATGCCACCGCAGCAGTGCTTCCACGCCGACGACGCTCATCGTCCTGAGGTCGACCTGAGGCTGGTAGTGCAGCCGCAGCTGGTCCGATTCGAGTGCTGTGGTGAGCTCGCCGAGCATGATGAGTTGCTCGCTCTTGTCCCGGTCCATCGATCGGTCGTAGTACGCAACGCGCGACTGAGCGGCTTTCGCCGTCTGGACGGCGAGGTCGGCGCGCTGCACGAGGCGATCCGGTGTGGTCTCCTCGTCGCCCTCGGTAGCCGGAGAATTGGACGCGACACCGACGCTCGCCTCGATCAGCAGAGTCATGTTCTCCACCTCGAAAGGCGTGGCGAATTGCTGTTGAACCTCCTCGGCCAACGCGGCCGGGTCCATCGATTCCGCCGGCCCGCACAGCGCGAACTCGTCACCGGCCAAGCGTGCCAACAGAATCGAGTCGTCAACGATACTTCGTAGGCGGTCGGCGACCACCACGAGAACCCGGTCGCCCAGGCCGCGCCCGAACGTGTCGTTGATCTCTTTGAAACGATCGATATCGACGGTCAGCAATGTCGATCCGCCGGCATTGCTCCAGACCTGATGTTCCAGGGCGCGCAAGTTGGCCAACCCGGTGAGGTGATCGGTGTCGGCGACTGCACGCAACTGCACCGTTTGAGTGTGCAGCAACCGCAACAGATCGGTGATGCGAAACACCACCAGGATCACCAACGCTCCGGCACAGAGCAGAACTGCCCAACCCCACTGCTCGATCGGTTCGTCGCGAACGACTTCGATGAACATGACGATCGGTGCGGTCAATGTGGCCGCAGTGAGCACGACGACAGTGGGGGTGGTGAACGACGCCATCAGATGGGCGTCGGATTCGATGTTCGGGTTGGTGATGCGGCGCATCGACGGGTGCAGGGCGGCGACGCCGATCAGGACGTAGGACAGGGTCCATCCGACGTCGAACAGCGACCGCTGGGACGAGGACGCGGGCATGATCGCGAAGTTGTTGACGGTGTCGGTGACGACGAGCAACAACACGGCGCAGGTGAGCAGTCGGTAGGACAGGGCTCGCCATTGCCGTGATCCGACGAAGTGGGCCAACAGTCCGAGCAGAAAGATGTCCATCGCGGGGTACGCGACGTCGACGAGTCCGCCCAATCCGGAGATTCCTTCCGCGCCGAGCGTCGGCTGGACGGCGAAGACCCAGGTGAGCAGTCCGAAGGCCACCATGATGATGGCACTGTTGGCGACATGCCCACGCTCACTGGCCCGCCACTTGTGGCGGGCCAGCAGAAACAGGCCGAAACCGTAGATCGGATAGCCGACGAGGTACAGCGCATCGGCGATCGAGGGATACGGCACGCTGCCGCGAGTGACGTGGATCCACTCGAACACGATGTCGCCGAGCACCCACAGTGCGGTTCCGGTGGCGATGGCCAGCCAGGCTCTGCGGTTGGCGGGCCGGTGCATCCTGGTACCGATCACGGTGGCAGCGACGGCGGACGCTCCGACGAGTACGAAGACCGACTGAGCCCAGACGATCGTGGGGACGAGGAAGTAGACGACGCAGCCGACTGCGCCGAGCGCTGCGTACCACCGCCACCAGGCCGTCACGATTTTCTCCAGCCGTTCACGCCGATCCGACGGCTTCAACAATGTCACACTGACGTGATGTAGGTCACCTGCACTCGCGTCCCGTGACAGAAGTATGCCTCAGCGCTACGATCAATTATCGGTACGAAACTGTTTCGATTCGATAAGGGGGCACGGATGAACGGCGACGCCCCACGTCGGTCGAGGGTGAGTGTGGAGCGTGAGGGCGAGTTTCTCGACGCTGCGCTGCTCTGCCTCGGGGAGGTCGGTTACGACTCGCTGTCGATGGACCTGGTTGCCGAACGAGCGCAGTGCAGCAAAGCCACCCTCTATCGGAGGTGGTCGAGCAAGGCCGAGCTGGTGGTCGCTGCCATCGAATCGGTGGGCCCCCCGCCGTTCGTCGGCATCGATACCGGCGACCTTCGTGGAGATCTGCTCGAGCTGATGCACCGGGTGTCCGAGGGGGCGGAGCACGATCAACGTTTCGCTGCGGCGATCCACCATGCGGTGATGGTCGACGAACAGTTGGCGGCAGCGGTGCGGAGAACGTTCCTCGAACCCGAGGCTCGATTCCTCGAATCGGTCGTCATGCGTGCGGTGGAGCGGGGGGAATTGTCGACCAGACCGCCCGCTGCCGATTTTCTGCAATACATGGTTTTCAGCGCGATCATGACGGGGCCATTGACCGATGCCAAGCCTTTGGATTCGGAATACCGAACCCGAATCATCGACGAGGTCATTCTGCCGGCCCTACGCTCGGAGACTCGCTGATCGCGAGCCTGTTCGGTCGGAGTTACGTTGCCTGCGGTGAACAATCGAAACTGTTGCACTGCAACATGATAAGAAAATATGACCCTCGCCGACGTCCGAAGTGGATGTGGGGTATTCGTCGTGGATCGACTGTGTGCTGCCAGGCTTCTCACGGCTGAATTGGCAGGAAACTGCCAGCTTCCTGTATGGAATTTCCGGACCGAATGTCTCTATGGTTAACGGCATCCGAACAAACGGTAAACAGCGAGGATTACGCCGGTGCGCGGGCCGAACCACCCCCGGTAGCCAGTGCGAAATTCGATACAACTCGATCGGAATGCGATGAATTTCAACATTCAAGACCTGAGCGGAACGTTCTCGACGTTCGACATCGTGGTGTCTCTGACACTGTCGTTCGTCCTGTCGGCCATCATCGGCTGGGTCTATCGACTCACCCACAAGAACGTCTCGTACAGCCAGTCCTACGTACAAACTCTCGTCACGGTGGGTATGGTCATCAGCCTGATCATGCTGGTCGTCGGATCGAACGTGGCACGGGCGTTCGCCCTCGTCGGTGCGTTGTCCGTCGTCCGATTCCGCAACGCCATCAAGGAAACTCGCGACGTCGGCTTCATCTTCCTCGTGATGGCGATCGGCATGGCCACGGGAACTCGCTTCTACGTATTGGCGATCGCGGCAACGTTCGCGATCTGCCTGGTGATGGTGGTGATGAGCAAGTTCGACTGGTTCAAGCTCGATGTGCAACGTCAGGTCGTCAAGGTTCAGGTGCCACCCGACGCCGATTACACCGATCTGGTCGAGGACGTACTGATCAAGTACTGCAAGGAGTTCGAGCTGGTCAGTACCGAATCGGTGAGATCGGGCGCACTGACCGAGCTGTATTTCACCGCACAACTGCGGTCCGGCAAGAAGCCCGGTGAGTTGATCGCTGCTCTCAGTGAGGTCAATACCGGACAACGGGTTTCGGTACTCACCGGATACGACCAGACGGATATCTGATCGTGGCCGACCCGAACACGAACTTTCCCTCCGCTCCGACGACCCTGCGAAGGAGGTTGATCCATCGAATTCCTCGGACGGTGCGGCAGCACTGGAAGATCGCTGCCACGCTCCTGGTGTTCGTCGTGGTGATGGCGACCGTGTTCGGGTCGACCCGGATCCGCCCGTACATCACCGGCGATGCAACCGTCATCGCGTCGGAGATCACCGAGAACGTCCAGGGCACGGTCGACCTCTTCGATCCCACTGTGTCGCATTCGATTTCGCTCGACATCGATGCCGGTGACTACCAGACCCTGAAGGACTCGTTCCAGAACGAGGGTGTCAAGGAATCGGTACCCGCCGACATCACCATCGACGGGACTCTGATCTCGGACGTCGGTATTCGACTGAAGGGCAACTCGACGCTGAGTTCGCTGAGCAACGATGACGGCACGATGCCGGGACGCGGTGGTGGCAACGCCGGCGCGGACGGCGCAGCACCCCCAGCGAACGCCGCAGCCATGCCTGAGGGCGCAGCCATGCCGGACGGCGCGGCCATGCCCGAGGGTGCGGCGATGCCTGAGGGTGCAGCAATGCCTGAGGATGCGGCGACGCCGGAGGGCGGGGGAATGCCCGGGGGAGCCGGGATGGGTGTGTTCGGTGAACCGCTCAGTTTCGATGCGCCCGAGGATCTTCCGTTTCTGATCGACTTCGCCGAGTACTCCGAGGGGCGGGCGTATCAGGGTCACACCACGCTCTCGCTGCGGCCGTACACTCCGGCGTTGAACGAGTCGGTCTCTCTTGCGATCACCGACGCTTCGGGCCAGCCGACCCAGGACTTCACCTACACCACGTACTCGGTGAACGACTCGGCCGAGACGACGCGACTGGTGGTCGTTGCTCCCGATGACGACTACGCCAATTCTCTGGAGGACGGCGACGGGGTGTTGTACAAGACCGGAGCGAATGCGAGCTTCACGTATCAGGGTGACGATCAGACCACCTATGCAGAGCAGTTCACCCAGATCAATGCCCGCGGGACAGCGGACCTGCAACCGATTATCACGCTGTTGAAGTGGCTCGACGGTGCAGACCAGGCCGAGTTCGATGCGCATCTGGCCGACTACGTCGACGTCGACTCGCTGGCGAATTATCTTGCACTACAGAACTTGCTGGGCAACGGCGACGACATGGGCGGACCGGGAAAGAACTTCTATCTCTACTACGACCTGGACACGAAGAAGTTCTCCGTCGTGTCGTGGGATCTCAATCTGGCTCTGAATTCCGATTCCACCGCCGGGGCCCACGACGAAGTCTCGATGATTCCCGGTGGCGGAGGGGCAGGCGGTGGCATGCCGCAGCTGCCCGAGGGCTTCACCCCACCGGAGGGAATGGAGCTCCCGGAAGGCGGGGGCATGCCCGAAGGTGGCCCGATGCTGGGTAATTCGCTCAAGGACATGTTCTTGGATTCGACGGAGTTCACCGACGAGTACGACACTGCGTTCCGCACGATCTACGACGAGTTGTGGGCCAGTGGCCGGGTGCTCGACATCGTCGACGAGGTCGCCGCGTCCGTTCCCACGTCGGCCGGTCTCTCCCAGGAGGACATCGACGCGGATGCTGCGGAATTGAAGTCACGGCTGCAGATCCGAATCGACGCACTCGCCGACGATCCTGTTGTCACGGGATCGTCGTGATGTCCCGGCGGTCAGCGCAGGGTCAGGGTGTCCGCCGGGGAAACCTCGCGGCGGGGGTCGCGCAGCGGCAGTCCGTTGAGCAGGACCATGCCCTCCATCACGAAGGAGGCGGCCTGCGCGAGCGTGCGCGCCGTACCCGTGGCCACCAGCAACTCCGGAACAGAGGTTCGACCGTTCATGAGCCGATGTTGCTCCCGGGTGGTGACGATCGCCGCTCGTTCGCGTGGCGGTCAGGCGACGCGTGGGTGAACAACAGGAATCGGAGCGTGGTTCGGACTGTCGCCGCATGTGGGATCGGTGTCTCGGTGCTCGCGTCGTGCGGGGTGACCCAACCGGAGTCGACGGCAGCATTCGAGACCTGGTGTACTCCGACCGATCCGGGACTGTCCGAGCTCTCGGGCTTGGCGTGGACGGGCGATACCGGATACGCGATCGGAGACCGCGGCAGCGACGACCGGCTGGCGGTGCTCGACCGTGCCTGTGAGGTCACGAGGTGGGTCGAGGTCGGAGTCGAGACGGTCGACGTCGAGGACATGGCCGTCGATCGTGCGGGGATCGTGTGGCTCGCCGACACCGGTGACAACGACAGCGACCGCGACAGCGTCACGCTGATCGGCGTCGATGTTCGGTCCGATCGCCGGACCTCCGTCTCCCTGCGCTACCCGGACGGCGCACACGACGTCGAGGCGTTCGCTCTGACGCCCAGCGGGCAACCGGTGTTGATCACCAAGGTCTCCGGCGGTGCGTCCGCCACGATATACAGCAGCGCCGAATCCGTCACCGCCTCTTCGCAATTGATCGATCTTGCTCGCAATGGAACGGTGTCGGCGACGGCACCGGACGGATCGAGCAGGCCGATCACCGGGGCGGCCGTCGATGCCGATGCCACTGTGGGGGCACTGCGAACGAAGAAGGATCTGTTCGTCTTCGATATCGCCGACGGCGATGTGGCCGCGGCATTCTCGGGCGCTCCCACCGGTGTTGTCGAGGGCCCCGATCAACCACAGGGCGAGGCCGTCGCCTTCACCGACGCGGGTGAACTGCTGCTCGCGTCCGAGGCCGACGGAGCTGCCGACTTGCCCGCCGTAGTGCTCGCTCCGTTCCACCATTCGTAGGAAGAAGGAATCCGCATGAGTCTGTTCGACAAATTTCGACCCAAGGCCGCACTGGAGAAGCAGGGTGCGTCGCCGGAAGACCTGACCACCGAGCCCACCGGTTACCAGCAGACCGCAAGCAAGCTGCACTCGTTCAACCGGTACGAGATCAAGTACTTCGTCGCCGAGGCAGACGTCGCGCAGGTCCGTGAAGAGCTGACGGCGCGGATGGACACCGATCCGTTCTCGCCGAAGGGCGGTTACCCGGTCACCTCGCTGTACTACGACACCACCGACCTGCGGTTCTACTGGGAGAAGATCGAGGGCCTGAAGTTCCGACGCAAGGTGCGGGTGCGCCTGTACGGGCCGCCGTCGGAGTGCACGGACGACACACCGGTGCAGATCGAGATCAAGCAGCGCGTCAACAGGGTCACGCAGAAGCGTCGAATCTCGTTGCCCTACGACGTTTCTCAGAGGTGGTTGAACGGACGTGAGGAGATCGACTGCGACCCGAGTCAACGCCCGTTCGTCAACGAGGTCAGTACGTTGATCGCCAATCTCGACCTGCGTCCGATGGTGACGACCGGCTATCTACGCGAGGCGTACGTCGGACGCGAGGCCGATCTGGGGCTTCGGGTCACCATCGATCACAAGGTGCACGGACGCGACCGCGACTTCCGCTTCGACTCCGGCGCCGAGAATCGGTTCATCATTCCGCCCAAGCTGGCCATCCTGGAGATCAAGGCCAACGAGCGGGTTCCGTACTGGGTGACCGATATGACGGCTCGTATGAACATGTCCGTCATTCGCGTCTCGAAGTACTGCCAGTCCATCGAGGCATTCGGAATGGCACCCCGATCACGCGCCGGTGCACCCGAACTCGTGCTTCCCGCCGATGCCGACCATCGCGTGCCGTCGGATCTACTCGAGCCATACGCCGGCGCTCGCCGGTAGCCGACTCACCCCTAGGAGCCGCACGATGTTCGCACGCTTCAAGCCCAAGTCCGTTCTGTTCTACGACCTGTTCAACTCCTCGGCTCAACTGCTGGCCGCCGGAGCCAAGACGTTGACCGAACTGCTCGAATCCGCACCGGAGATCGATGCTGTGGCGCGTCGCATGGTCGATCTCGAGCACGAAGCAGACAGCATCACTCACGACCTGTTCCGCACCCTGAATTCGAGTTTCATCACCCCGTTCGATCGCACCGACATCTACGTCCTGGGTTCGAGTCTCGACGACGTGATGGACCACATGGAAGCGGCGACTCATCTGCTCTCGCTCTACCGGATCGACCGACTCACCCCGCACATGCACGACATGATCGACATCCTCGACCGGTCGGCGAAAGTCACTGCGGAAGCCATGCCGAGGCTGGCGTCGATGAAGGATCTCGAGCGCTACTGGATCGAGATCAACGAGCTCGAGAACCGGGCCGACCATGCCTATCGGACATTCCTGGCGGATCTGTTCGATGGCCGTTTCGACGCGTTGACCGTGATGAAACTCAAGGGAGTGGGCGACGAACTCGAAGATGCCGCAGACGCTTTCGAAAAGGTCGCGCACGTCATCGAATCCATCGTGTTGAAAGAGACGTGAGTGCGCGGTGGTAGCACTCGTTCTTGTCATCACTCTGGCGATGGCGTTCACCTTCACCAACGGCTTTCACGATTCGGCCAATGCCATCGCGACGTCGGTGTCCACGCGTGCACTCACACTGCGTTCGGCTCTGCTCATGGCCGCGGTGGGAAACCTGCTCGGCTCCTTCTTCGGTGCGAAGGTCGCCTCGACGGTCGGCGAGGGAATCATCGCCCTCGATGTCGGATCCGACGCATTGCTCGTGGTCGGGTGCGCCCTGGTCGGTGCCATCGCCTGGAATCTGATCACGTGGTGGTTCGGGTTGCCGTCCTCGTCCTCGCACGCATTGGTGGGCGGCATGGTGGGAGCTGCACTCGCAGGCGGAATGACAGTGCTGTGGGGAGGCGTCGCGACCAAGGTGATCCTGCCGATGATCGTTTCTCCTGCAGTCGGTTTCGCGCTCGGAAGTGCCGCGATGGTGGCCATTCTGTGGATGTTCCGCCGCTCGTCTCCCAGTGCCACCAGCCGCGGATTCCGGCGAGCTCAGACATGCTCGGCCGCAGCCATGGCCTTCGGGCACGGTATGCAGGATGCGGCCAAGACGATGGGCATCGTGGTTCTGGCACTGGTGGTGTCGGGTCATCAGGCCGATTACACGATTCCTCTGTGGTGCTATTTCCTCACCGCGACGGTGCTGGCGGTCGGAACAGCGACCGGAGGAATGCGGATCATGCGCACCCTCGGCCGCAAGATCATCGAACTCGACCCACCCCAGGGCTTCGCGGCCGAGGCGACCGCATCCGCGGTTCTCTACGTTGCCTCGATCGGACTGGGAGCACCGGTATCGACGACGCATGTCATTTCGTCGGCGATCATGGGCGTCGGGGCGACCAAGCGCACGACGGCCGTGCGTTGGGGAACGGCGGGAAACATGCTCGCGGCGTGGGTCATCACGCTGCCCGCGGCGGCAGCTGTCGCCGCGCTGACCTACGTGGTTGCGGGGGTGGTCCTGTGAAGTCGCGAGTAGGTCGGACATCGGTGAGTGCTGCACTGTGCGTGATGGCGTTGACCGCCGGCTGCAGCTACGAGCTGACGTCCTCCGGCGCAGGGAGCGATGTGTCGCGTGATGTTCAGGAGGCGCGGGACGGATTTCTCGAGACCCCGGGAATGGCCGCACTGTTCGACGACCTCTACGGGCAGGGCATCGGAACGACCGTCAACGAGGTGTTCGCGCTCGGTATCTACATCCCCGGCTTCTGCGAGACCCGCGCCCAACAGGGACTCACGGAGGAGGAAGCCGTCGCAGAGGTGACCGATTCTCTGGGAGCAACCTACGAGAAGGGGACCGGCGAACCCTGGGCCGAGCCGATCGTGCAGGCCGCGGAGGAGCACGTCTGCCGCTGAGTCGGGTGCGGTGTCGGTGGCTCATGCGAGCATGGACTCGTGGAGTCCAGCGGCCGACCCGTGGCGAGCATCATGCACGCCGATCTGGACTCCTTCTATGCCTCGGTGGAGCAGCGTGACGACCCGCGGTTGCGCGGCAGGCCGGTGATCGTCGGCGGGGGAGTGGTGCTCGCCGCCAGCTACGAGGCCAAGGCTTTCGGGGTACGCACGGCGATGAGCGGTGGGCAGGCCCGCGCCGTGTGCCCGCAGGCGATCGTCGTCCCGCCACGCATGGATGCCTATTCGCAGGCGAGCAAGGACGTGTTCGACGTCTTCCACGACACCACCCCGCTGGTGGAGGGCATCTCCATCGACGAGGCATTTCTCGACGTCGGCGGCTTGCAGAAGATAGCGGGCAGTGCGACCGAGATCGGTCGGCAACTGCGCCGGGACGTCGCCGAGCAGGTCGGGCTGCCCATCACCGTCGGGATCGCCACCACCAAGTTTCTGGCGAAGGTGGCCAGCGCCTTCGCCAAGCCCGACGGCCTTCTTCTCGTGCCGCCCGGTGGCGAACTCGAGTTCCTGCATCCGCTGAACATCGAAAGGCTCTGGGGCGTAGGCAAAGTGACCGCCGAGAAGCTGCACGTCCTCGACATCAGGACCGTCGGGGATATCGCAGCCTACGGCGAGCGGTCGTTGGCATCGGTGCTCGGCAAGGGAGCGGGCTCCCATCTGTACGCGCTCGCCATGGGCCGGGATCCGCGACGCGTCCAACCCGGGAAGTCACGCAGTTCCATCGGCGCACAGCGGGCACTCGGACGCGGCAGGCACGACGCGGCCGAGGTGGAGGCCTCGTTGATCGGGCTTGTCGATCGCGTCACGCACCGTATGCGCGCAGCAGAGCGAACCGGTCGAACGGTCATGTTGCGCTTGCGGTTTGCCGACTTCACTCGCGCTACCAGATCACACACGCTCGATCGCGCCACCGCTGACACCCGAGACATCCTGGACGCCGCGCTCGAACTGCTCCGTGATGCCGCACCGCTGATCGCCGAGAAGGGCATCACCCTCGTCGGTGTCACCGTCTCGAGTATCGACAAGGGTGGAGCCGAACAGCTCGAGTTGCAGTTCGACGCACCGCAGGTGCGGACGCCGCCGGAGGCATCGGCTCTCGACCGTGCGCTCGACGGGGTGCACAAGAAGTTCGGATCGACATCGCTCACTCGTGGGGTGCTTCTCGGCCGCGATCCGGGAATCTCGGTTCCGCTGTTGCCCGACTGACTAGTGCCGAGTCGACGGTTGCACCCGAAAGCCCGTGGGCATCATGGTCAGTCGCTCCACGACCTGAAGCCGGTACGACGGGTCGGCGTGCAGATCGAAACGCTGGAGAATGGTTCCGAGTACCAGGACCGCCTCGTGAATGGCGAATTGCCTTCCGATGCAGGCGCGTTCACCGGTACCGAAGGGCTTGTAGACATGAGCCGGTCTGGCCCTGATGCGGTCGGGTAGAAAGTTGTCCGGGTCGAACTCGCCGGGACGATCGCCCCACACCGGATCGCGATGCAGGGCCGTCACCAGCACGATCGCCCAGTCCCCGGCCGCCATTCGGTAGCCGTCACCGACGGTGGTCTCGGCCCGTGCTCCTCGGCCGAACGCGGGAACCGTCGGCCACAGGCGCAACGATTCGTCGAGGACTCGGCGGACGTACCGTAGCTTGGGGACTTGCCCGAACTCGGGTTTGCCCGCACCCCAGACTTCGTCGACCTCGGCGCGGGCCCGTTCGAAGACCTCCGGATGTGTCGCCAGGTAGTACAGCGCGAACGACAGCGCACCGGAGGTGGTCTCGTGCCCGGCGATCAAGAACGTCAGGATCTGGTAGCCGATGTTGGCTTCGCTCAATGCATTCGGATTGTCGACGTCGCGTGCCGCGTTCATCATGATCTGCAGCAGGTCGTCGAAGTTCTCGGTGGACCGGCGTCGAGTTCGGACGACGTCTGCGAGGACGTCGGCCAAATACTGTTTGTTCTGCGCGTACGCGCGATCCGATCGGGCGAACAAGGGTTTCGCGAACGCGGGAACCCTGAGCATCGCCCGCCGCTGGTTGTAGGTCAGTGCGCCGACCATCGCGGAGACGAACGGATGCGGCTCGGTTCGCGCGAACGAGCCGAAGCTGTAACTGAATCCGGTACGACCGATCGTCTCGAGCGTCAGCTTCGTCATGTCCGAGGACACGTCGGTCGTCGCCCCGGTGCGTGCGCAACCTTCCCAGTGCCGAACCAGATCGTCGGCGACGTCGACCATTATCTCGTGATAGCCGCGCATGGCACCGGCGGTGAACGCCGGACGCAACAGATCGTGGGCGCGTTGCCAATTCGGTTCGTGGTTGTAGGCGGTGAACAGACCGTCGGCTCCGATGTCGCGCAGATTCTCGACGCCGGGAGGGAGAAACTTCTCGAACCGCTTCTCGTCGCACAGTTCGCCCACCACATCGGCACCCGAGGCGAACACGAACCGTCGGCCGAGGATGCTCCGCTCGAACATGGTGCCCAGGCGGCCGGCCATGGCGGTCGAGTCCTGAACCGGTGTGCGCGGGTTGATTCCGAGAATGTCGCCGAGCACGGGGACTCGGTACGGGGGATGCGGCAGAGGGCCGTTTCGTACCGCGAACTCAGTCGACATCGCCACTCCATCGTTTCGAGACAAGCCTGTTGAACCGGTGTTCAATAGTGACCGTACTCGCTGTTGAACCCGTGTCAAGTAAAGTTCGAGGCCCATGACCACACCCCGTAAGCGGATGACGCCGACGCAACGGCGTGCGCAGCTACTCGAGATCGGCTCGGCGCTGTTCGCCGAGCGGCCCTACGAGGACGTGTGGATCGAGGAGGTCGCCGACCTCGCAGGCGTCTCCCGCGGGTTGATGTACCACTACTTCCCGTCCAAGCGTGAATTCTTCGTCGAGGTCGTGCGCACCGAATCCGAGCGAAACCTCGACCTCACCGCACCGGACACCTCCCTTCCGGTCCTCGATCAGATCGCCGCCGGTCTCGACGCGTACATCTCCTACACCGACGAGCACGCGCACGGCGTCCGCGCCGTCAACCGCGGGTCTCTGCTGGGAGACCGACGGATCGACGACATCCTCAGGCGCGAGTTCGAGATCCAGCAGGAGCGGATCCTGGCTGCTCTGCCCGAAGGATTTCGTGACGACGAGATTGTCCGCACCGCACTGCGCGGGTGGGTGGCGTTCGTGCGGGCGGTGTGCCTGGACTGGGTGGAGCGCAGAACTCTGAGCCGAGAACAGGTTCGTGCGGTGTGTCTGCGTGCCGTGGCAGGTCTTCTCGAGGTGTGAGCTGCGGGGTTATCGTCGATGCATGTGCCGAAACATCACCACCCTGCGAGGGCTGGAACCACACGCAACCGACGAGGAGATCGAAGCGGCCGCGCGTCAGTACGTCCGCAAGATCAGTGGTGTGCAGAAGACCTCGGACGCCACCCGTGACGCCTTCGAGGTTGCCGTCGCCGAGGTGACGGCGACGACGCACCGGCTCCTCGACGCGCTCCCGGAGCGGCGTCAGCCACCGCCCACGGTGCCGCCGCTGAGGCGTCCCGAAGTGCAGGCGCGAATTGCGGCCGCGGGAGTGCAGTCTGCGGAACGACCCGCATCGGCCTCGAAAGCCGGATCCTAGACGGTGCTGTCCGGCGGCACCGCTGGAAGTCCTTCGCTCACGCGCAGCTTCTCGGCCATCGAGCTGAGCAGGTTCTGAGATTCCTCGGACAGGTCGAATGCCCTGGCGGACAGGCGACGTAGGCCGTATCCCTGCAGCTGGGTGAGCAGTTCGAGGTCGTGATCGACCTTGGCCGCATAGATGTTGTCGAAGAAGTAGTCGGCCTTGACCTTGAAGAACGCGGCGAGTGCCGCCACGGTGTCGGCGGACGGATTGACGCGCTGCCCCGACCGCAGTTGCGAGATGTACGGCTTGGAGATCTGGTGCCCGCGCAGGGCGAGTGCGTCGGCGACCTCGGCATTGGTGTGTGGCTTGCGTCCGGGCGGGTGGATCGTGGCGAACAGATGGTTCAGACGTGCGGCGAAATCAGCGGACATCGGGGATGTGTGTGCCTTCCTGATACAGCCGCTGCCCACCCGGGCAGATCGGTCCGCCACGGACCGAACCGGCTCATAGTAGCCGCTGTCGTGATCCCGTCGAATCATGGCTGACCTGCAGAAATCCGTCCCAGAATCGGACTGATCGGTTTCATGAGGTGGGTGACGTGCGGGGCCGAGTCCGCGCGGCCGGGTACCCGGGGAAACGGGATCGAACGAATGCTTTTCCGCAGAATCGGGCGCGTGATCGGAGCCTCGGTGGCAGACTGTCTTGCCAGGCGGAGGGGGTGGAGATGACCGGTCGTCGACGACGAACGTTCGATTCACGAGACGGTGACGCGGAGGTGGTCGAGCCTCTGCTTCGTGCAGTGCTGTCCTACGCACCGCGGGACGAATCGCCCATGCCGCACCCGTCCGAGGGAATCATGCTCCGCGCCGAGGACGGCTCCGGATTCGTTCGGCTCGAACTCGCCATCGCAGACGATCTCGGCGCAGGTATCCCGGGTCCGTTCGGATCCAGGTTCTACGAATGTGGATCGTTCGAAGTGATTGTCCCGCAGCGAGATCCCTGGGACGGTGCACTGCTGATGATCCACCTGCTCGACACCCGAGCGCCCCACCGCTTCGAGTTCGTCACGTCCATGCCGCCTCGGTGGAGCCTGCGGCTCGAGCACGACGGCTCGGTGTCGGTACTCGACGATTCCGGTGATGCGGTGATCTTCATCGGCCGCCCATGGGCTTTCGACTCGGATCTGCATCCGGTTCGCGTGCACTACACCATCGAGAACGACCTTCTGGTGCAGAACGTCCTGGCCGACGCGGACGCGGGCTATCCCATTCTGATCGACCCCGATCCCGACGCGATCATCACCGGAGACGGCAGGCTCATCACCGAGACCTGGACTCCTCGCCTGGTGGCGGGCGGAATCGTCGAGGATCTGCCGCCGAAGTCTTTGTCGAGCTGAAACCCGAGCAGCGCAACGTGATTCAGAACGGATCGTGCTGAATGTGCTCCATCGGTGTGCCGACCTTGCGGAGGGCGTAGATCGTCGTCCGAACCATCGACGGCGACCCACAGATCTGAATCTGCCGATCGGCCCACGAGCCGAACTGGGTCACCACCTTGCCCACCGCGCCGTGCAGACGGTGGTGCATTCCCCATGGCAGTTCGCGAGGTGTGCCCGAGTACCACCACGGATTCTCGAGCTCCTCGGTCACCGGAACGACCGTCAGCCACGGATTGGACAGAGACAGCTGCCACAGCGTGTCCAGATCGTAGAGATCACACGGATACGTCCCGCTGACGAACAGATGCACCCGCGGATTGTTGCTGCGCTGCGCCATCTCCATGACCTGCGCGCGCAGCGGAGCCAGGCCGGTACCTCCCGCGATCATCAGCACGTCCTCGCGGATCGCGCGATCGACGTGCATCCCGCCCAGTGGCGGGCTGATGGACCAGCGATCACCGACCGCGGTCTCGGTGACTATCGCCGGCGACACCCAGCCCCCGGATACGCGTCGGACGTGGAACTCGATCTCGCCGTACGGATTGCTGGGGATGGCCGGGGACAGATACCGCCACAGCTTGGGCCGCTGTGGAATCTGCACACTGACGTACTGCCCGGGGAAGTACGGAATTTCGCCGTCGGTCTTGAGCCGCACGACCGCGAGGTCGTCGAGAAGCCGATGATGTTCGACGACGGTGGCACTCCAGAACGGCGGCAGTTCGTCGTTGTCGGCGGCTTCGGCCATTGCGTCGCTCACGACGGTGAGTGTGTCGTTCCAGGCCGTCTCGACCTCGTCGGTCCACACCTCGTTGCCGGCGAAGGTGCGGAACGCGCTGATCAGGGCCGAGCTGCCCGCACGGAAGTGCGCGCCCGAGATTCCGTGCTTGCGGTGGTCCCGGCCGAGTTGCTCGAGGAACGGTTCGACGCGGTCGGGGTCGTCGAGATGCTCGAAGACGTACCCGAGCGCCATGACGAAGTGTTCACGCAACGCATCCATCGACGCGGGGAACAGGGCGCGGAAGTGGGGGTGCTCGGCGAACAGGTGGCCGTAGAAGGACCGAGACAGCCGCGCCGGTCCGTCCTGGGCGGCCACGACGGACTTGAATCCGGTGCGAACCAGGGAGATCGTGCGTGCGTCGAGCATCGATCTACCTCCACCCCACCGATTGCCCCACCGGTCACTGCCGTCGACCGTCTCCAAAGTAGACCGATCGAGGGTATCGCGCACGGTGCGGAATGTGCAGAGTCGCGCACGAAGAAAATCAGGGTTGAGCGGAACAGACTCAACTTGTCTATGGTTGTACCCAGCGACAGTCACGAAACCCGATCCGAGAAAGAAGGTGACCGGTGGACAGTTTCACTCCCACCACGAAGTCGCAGGCAGCGCTTTCTGCTGCCCTGCAGGCCGCATCCGCGGCCGGTAACCCGGACATTCGTCCGGCACATTTGTTGGTGGCGTTGCTCGATCAGACCGACGGCATCGCCACACCCTTGTTGAAGGCCGTCGGCGTCGACCCTGCAACGGTGCGTCGAGAAGCGCAGAACCTCGTCGATCGCATGCCCTCGGCATCCGGCTCGACCACCACTCCGCAACTCGGCCGTGAAACCCTCGCCGCGATCACCGCAGCGCAGCACCTGGCCACCGAACTCGACGACGAGTTCGTCTCCACCGAGCACCTCATGGTGGGCCTGGCTGGTGGAACTGGTCGTTCCGCAGGCTCCACTCCTGCCGGCAACGACGACGTGGCCAAGCTTCTGAGCGGCCACGGAGCCGGACCCAACGAATTGCGCGACGCCTTCCAGGCCGTCCGTGGCAGCGCGCGGGTCACCAGTGCAGACCCCGAGAACACCTACCAGGCGTTGGAGAAGTACAGCACCGACCTGACCGCGCTGGCCCGCGAAGGCAAGCTCGATCCCGTCATCGGGCGCGACACCGAGATCAGGCGCGTCGTGCAGGTCCTGTCGCGACGCACCAAGAACAACCCGGTGCTCATCGGCGAGCCCGGCGTCGGCAAGACGGCCATCGTCGAAGGACTCGCCCAACGGGTCGTGGCAGGCGATGTTCCGGAGAGCCTGCGCGGCAAGACCGTCGTCTCCCTCGACCTCGGTTCCATGGTCGCGGGGGCGAAGTTCCGCGGTGAGTTCGAGGAGCGGCTCAAGGCCGTGCTCGACGACATCAAGAACTCCGCGGGCCAGGTCATCACGTTCATCGACGAGCTGCACACCATCGTCGGTGCCGGCGCGACCGGCGAGTCCGCGATGGACGCGGGCAACATGATCAAGCCGATGCTGGCCCGCGGCGAACTGCGTCTGGTCGGTGCGACGACCCTCGAGGAGTACCGCAAGTACATCGAGAAGGACGCTGCCCTCGAACGACGCTTCCAACAGGTCTACGTCGGAGAGCCCTCGGTCGAGGACACCGTCGGAATCCTGCGCGGACTCAAGGAACGCTACGAGGTGCACCACGGCGTCCGGATCACGGACTCCGCCCTGGTCGCTGCGGCAACGCTCAGTGATCGGTACATCACCGCCCGCTTCCTGCCGGACAAGGCCATCGACCTCGTCGACGAGGCCGCGTCGCGGCTGCGCATGGAGATCGACTCGCGCCCCGTCGAGATCGACGAGGTGGAGCGGGCCGTCCGTCGCCTCGAAATCGAGGAGATGGCCCTGGCGAAGGAGACCGACGACGCGTCGAAGGCTCGCCTCGACAAGCTCCGCCAGGAACTGGCCGATCTGCAGGAGAAGCTCGCCGGGCTCAGCACCCGCTGGCAGAACGAGAAGAACGCCATCGACTCGGTGCGGGTCCTGAAGGAGGAGCTCGAGAACCTGCGCGGGGAGTCCGACCGCGCCGAACGCGACGGCGATCTGGGTAAGGCCGCCGAGCTGCGTTACGGACGCATCCCGACGCTCGAGAAGGAGCTCGCCGCCAAGACCGAGGACTCTCCTGCTCAGGGCGAGGTGATGCTCAAGGAGGAAGTGGGACCGGACGACGTCGCCGACGTCGTCGCGGCCTGGACCGGAATCCCGGCCGGCCGGATGCTCGAAGGCGAGACCGCCAAGCTGCTCCGCATGGAGGACGAACTCGGCAAGCGAGTCGTCGGACAGAAGGACGCAGTACAAGCGGTGTCCGACGCCGTCCGGCGCTCCCGTGCCGGGGTGGCCGATCCCAACCGTCCGACGGGATCGTTCCTCTTCCTCGGCCCCACCGGCGTCGGCAAGACCGAGCTGGCGAAGGCGTTGGCGGAGTTCCTGTTCGACGACGAACGGGCGATGGTGCGCATCGACATGAGTGAATACAGCGAGAAGCATGCCGTCGCTCGGCTCGTCGGTGCACCTCCGGGCTACGTGGGCTACGAGGCCGGCGGACAGTTGACCGAAGCCGTGCGCAGGCGGCCGTACACGGTGGTGCTCTTCGACGAGGTCGAGAAGGCACACCCCGACGTGTTCGACATTCTGCTCGCAGTGCTCGACGAGGGCCGTCTCACCGACGGCCAGGGCCGGACCGTCGACTTCCGCAACACGATCCTGATCCTCACCTCCAACCTCGGTGCCGGCGGTACCAAGGAGCAGGTGATGGACGCGGTGCGGCGTTCGTTCAAGCCCGAGTTCGTCAACCGACTCGACGACGTGGTGGTGTTCGACGCGTTGTCCGAGGATCAGCTCGAGTCGATCGTCGACATCCAGCTCGGCTTCCTGGCCAAGCGTCTGTCGGCTCGTCGCCTGACACTCGAGGTGTCGTCGCCGGCGAAGATGTGGCTCGCGGTGCGCGGTTACGACCCGCTGTACGGTGCGCGTCCGCTGCGTCGACTGATCCAGCAGGCCATCGGGGATCAACTGGCGAAGTTGCTCCTCGCCGGTGAGGTCCACGACGGCGATGTGGTGTCGGTCAACGTCAGCCCGGATGGCGAGCACCTGATCCTGGGCTAGCCGGGGTCGCCTGTCCGAACAGGCCCGCACGAGCGCTGCTCGTGCGGGCCTGTTTCGTGCTTCGACCGGGGTGCAGCGGGTGGGTACGCTCGTGGAATGACGAATCCGGACGACCCGCGGTCACCTCGAGAACGCGATCAGGACGCGGCACGCCAGGCGGAGTCGTCCGAGCCGACCCAGGACGACGGTCGGCCGTACTCCGGAACCCAGCAAGACCCCGACGGCGCTCACCCGACCGAGGCATATCCGACGCAGGCGTATCAGAACCCGGGCTACGAGAACCCGGGCTACGAGAACCCGGCCTACCAGAATCCGGCCCAGCCGAATCCGGACCCGCAGGCGTATCCGCCGGGGTATCAGCCGACGCAGGCGTTTCCGCCGTACGACCCCGAGCAGCAGGCTGCGGCGAATCAGGCCTACGGCCAGACCCAGCAGTACGGTCAGGCCCCGGGTTACGGCCAGACCCCGGGGTACAACACTGCTCAGTACGGGCAACCCCCGCAGTACGGGCAGGCTCCGGGCTACGACACTGCGCAGTACGGCCACACTCAGCAGTTCGGCCACACTCAGCAGTTCGGACAGCCGCCGGAGTACGGCACTCCACCTCCCACCGAAGGACCGAACGACGCCGATTCCGGCAGCAAGGGGCCCCGACCGTGGGTTCTGGCGCTCATCGGACTTGTCGTTCTCGCCATCGTCGTGGTGTTCGGCATTTCCTTCCTGAGCGGGGGATCGGACGAGCCCGCGACCACGGCGACTGCGCCGTCGACCTCGATCCGGCCGCCCACCTCGACTGCGCCCACGACCACGCCGCAGCCCACCGAATCGGGCACGGCCACCACACCCGAGCTGATCCCGGGGGGAATTCCCGAGATTCTCGGCCAGCTCGGCTCGTCGGTGGGAACGATCACCGCCAACGACGGCTCGACTCTGACGCTCGACGGTCTCGACGGGGCCCCGGTCACGGTGCAGACCACACCCCAGACCCAGATAATCTCGTTGTCCGGTAGCGATCTGGCGTCGCTGACCGTCGGTGCATTCGTCGTGGTGCAGGGCGAGGCCGTCGAGGACGGAACGATTCGCGCGAACGTCATCATCGAAACGCCGAGTCTGGGTGGTTAGGCAACCCGCGTTGCAGTAGGGAAGGTTCACAGGCCCCGGCGGTGGTGGGCGGCGAAGGTGTCGATGTCGATTAAGGTGGTTCGCGATGACGGCAATGTGGTTCGGCCTTGCGGCAATTGCACTGATGGGTGCAGTGGCCCTGCTCTACATCGACAGGTCCAAGCGAGATCGGTCCGGACGTGTACGGCAGATGTGGGCCAAGGCTCAGGGGTACGAGTACCGACCGCACGATCGAGAACTGGTCACGCGGTTCTCGCGCGCTGCCCTGTCCAAGCCGGAGTTCGACGTGGCTCTCGGAGTGGTGACCGGCGTTCGACGCGGTGAGGAGTTCGTTCTCTTCGACGTCGAGGAGACGGGCACGATCGTGGCCGTGCAACGCTCGGTCGGTTCGGATGTCGACATCGATCTTCGGCCGCGCTCGACGCCACCGCCGCGCGACGAGGACATGGAACTGCTCGGTTCCATCGGCCCACGCGTGGTGTTCGCAACCGACGTCGACATCGCTCGGCGTGTCTGCGACCAGCGGATGGCAGCGTTCACCGAGTCCATCCCGGAGAATCTGCAGCTGCTGTGGAGCGAGAAGGACTGGACGCTCGGGTCACTGCCGCTCGGCAGTGTCGGTCGCGATTGGGATGCCGCGATCGACGCGGTCGCGAGACTGTCGGGCATGTTGCACGTGCTGCCGCCGGTTCGCGGAAGCGCGGTCTACGGCGCTCGCCCCGGTGATGATCGGAGTGATCCCGGTAGGCCGTCGGTGCACGAGGCACCCACGCAGCAAGCACCGGTGGCACACAATCCTCGGCCTCGCGTGGCCGAACCCCGTATTCAGGCGGTTCGACGCCCGGAGCCGCCCGTCGCCGAGCCCAGAACCCCTGCACCCAACACGCCTGAGCCGAGGGTTCGGCCTCCTCGCGCCGCCGAGCCCCGTGTCCAGGAACCGCGTGTCCAGGAACCCCGTGTTCAGGAACCTCGTGTTCAGGAACCGCGTGTGCAGGAGCCGCGTCCGCAGGAGCCGGGGCGCAGGCCGCGTCCGCCCAGGCCCGATGCTGCCGGTCCGCAGGCCGCAAGTAGGGCGAATCCGTCGCGTCCGGTGCCGCGTCCGCCCGTCTCGCGTCCGATTCCGTTCGACTCGGACCGCCGACGCAATCAGCCGTGATCGAAGTTCGGGCGTGTTTACGGGCGCAGACGCGCTTACGCGGCTAAATTCGTACCTCGTGACGGTTTCTTCGGGTGTTGTCGTGGCAGTCCTGGTCCTCATTGTCGTGGTCGGTTACGTGGTGGTCGCGGTGCGTCGACTCGGTCGATACAGCGATCAGACGGAGCAGAGTCTGCGGCTGGTCGATGTCGAGCTCGATCGGCGTCACGAGCAGTTGGGCCCGTTCCTCGCCGCCGCGGAGGCCACCGGGCTGTCCGCTGATCTGCTGCGTCAGCTCGGCGGTGCACGTTCGTGGTCCAAGGCCGTGCGCGATCGCAGCCTGGGTCTGCAGGCGCAGGCCGCCGCCGAGAACGCCCTGTCCGCCGCGTTTCACGCCGTGCTCGCCGATGCCGATGCGCGTCGGAACGCGTTGGGCAATTGGTCGTTTCAAGGCCCGGCCGGTGAACTGAACGTCACCGAGCGCCGTATCGCAGGCGCGGTGCGGGTGTACAACGACAACGCGTATCGGTTGTCGCAGGCGATCGGCACGTTCCCGTCCTCGCTCGTCGCCAGGGCTCGTTCGATGACCGCACCGGAACCGTTCGTGGAAACCAAGGAACTGCTCGACGAGCAGCAGTCGGCCGAAATCGCTGCCTAGTGGCAGAACGATCAGCGGAGCCGGCGGGAGCGCCTGCGCGGGTCGGTGGGTAAGTTCGTACCGACCTATCGAAGATCCGTGGTGCGACGAGAGGAATCCGAACATGGCCGACAGTGCCGCGAATTCGGACCGGCAGGAACTGGCCGATTTGGTGAAAGAGCTTGCCGTCGTGCACGGGAAGGTCACGTTGTCGTCGGGCAAGGAAGCCGACTACTACGTCGATCTTCGTCGCGCGACTCTGCATCATCGGGCAGGCGCGCTGATCGGTTCGTTGATGCGTGATCTGGTTGCCGACTGGGATTTCGTGTCGGTCGGCGGTCTGACGATGGGTGCAGATCCGGTGGCGATGTCGATCATGCATGCGCAGGGGCGTCCGATCGATGCGTTCGTGGTGCGCAAGGCCGCGAAGGCGCACGGCATGCAACGTCGGATCGAGGGTCCGGACATCGTCGGCAAACGTGTTCTGGTGGTGGAGGATACGACGACCACCGGAAATTCTCCGCTCACTGCCGTGCAGGCTCTGCGGGACGCGGGAGCGACGGTCGTCGGCGTGGCCACGGTGGTCGATCGGGCGACCGGGGCGGACGAGGTCATCGCCGCAGAGGGGCTCGAATATCGATCCCTCCTCGGCCTGGCGGACCTCGGCCTGTAACCCCTGGCTCCGAAAGAGCTTGTCAGCGAACGAGTTGCGCGACGACGACGAAGTTGTCGTCGGTGGGTTCGCCGCCCTGGACGTCGCAGTTTGCGAGGATCAATCGTCCCGGTACCGAGCGTCGGAGTTCGTTGTCCGCGAGCAGAGATCCCTTCGGTAGAGGGCCGACCGATTCGACCGCGTACTGCAAGGTGCCGCTCGGGGTGCGCAACACGACGGTGTCGCCCGGGGTCACTACCCGCAACGCCTTGAACGGGGCGTCACGCTTCGAGTAGTTATGTCCGGCAACCACTACCGTTTGTTCGGTCGAGGTTCCCGGCATTCCGCTCTCGGCCCACCACGCGGGCAGTTCGTCGACCGGGTTCAGCACCTGGCCGCTCTCGCCGCCGCGGTAGAGCGGGTCGGGATGGATCGGGCTGCTCAGGTAGGTCGTGCCGTCCGAGGATCGGAGTTCGATGTGGTCCGGCTGAGCGGGAGCGACGTCGCTCGCCGGTGCAGCCACCGAGATCTGTGACTGCACCGGCGAGCGATCGGGCGCGGCGATCCCGACTTCGTCACTCGCACAACCTGATACGAGTAGAGCGAGGGCCAGGATCGCCGTCCACAGCCAGCGGGTTCTACGAGGTGGCATCGGTGGAGCTGCGGCGACGCAGGTAGAACGCTCCGCCTGCTGCCGCGACCACGACCACGCCGACTCCGGCCAGGATCACCGGGGTGTTGGACGAGCTGTCCGATCCGCCCGACGCCTCGTTCGAGGAGTCGCCGAGAGCGAGATCGACCGGCGGCAGATCGCCGGCAACGCTGACGACACCGTTCTCGTCGGTGGTGAAGTAATCCGCCACTGTGAACGATCCGTCCTCGTTCTTGACGCCGACCAGGGACACTCCGGTCTCGTCGACGACGACGGTGTTCTCGTCGATCTCGGTGACCGGAACGTCCTCGCGGACAACATTTCCGAGGTTGATCGTCCACTCGAATTTCGGTCCGCTGGCGGCCAGTTCGGCTGCTGCGGCCTTCAGATCGGCCTCGGCCTTGGCCTTCGCGTCGGCATCGGCCTTGGCGGCATCGACGTCGGCCTGTACGGCTGCCAGGGCGTCCGCGGCCTCCGTCGCCTTGGCCTTGGCTGCCGCGGCTGCCTCGGTCTTGGCTGCCAGATCTGCATCGGCGGCGACGACCGCGGCGTCGGCGTCCAGAACTGCCTGCGCGGCGTCGTCGGCCGTCTTCTGCAGTGCCGCGATGTCGGCGTCCGACGGGGCGGCGTCGAGTGCGGCCTGGGCTGCGGTTGCTGCCTCTGCCTTGGCGTCGGCGTCGGCCTTGGCCGCATCGGCTGCTGTTCGGGCGTCGGCTGCAGCCTTCTGCGATTCGGTCTCCTCGCCTGCGGCAGCCTCGGCTGCGGCTTCGAGGTTCTTGGCGTTCTGCTCGGCCATCGCGGCCACGGCAGCTGCGGTCTGAGCCTCGATGTGCAAGGCCAGCGACTTGGCCGCGGTGGCAGCTGCGGCCCTGGTGGCGGCAGCGACCTTGGCGAGGTTGAAGTTCTTGAACGAGTCCTGCAGTGCCTGGAGGGAGTCCTCGACGGCCTTGGTCGACGCATCGGCCTCGACTTTGGCGCTGGCGGCGAGCTCGGCCTTCGCGTTCGCGTCGGCGCGGGCGGCCGCAGCTGCGGCGGTGGCTTCGGGGTCGCCCGATACCGCTGCGGCTTCGAGCTCGACAGCCAGATCCTCCGCCGTCTTCGCGTCGGCTGCGGCCTGGTCCGCTGCTGCCTTGGCCTCGCCGGCCGCGGTCTCGAGCTCGGCAGCGTCCTTCTTGGCTGCGGTGACCGCAGCACTCGCGGCCTCGCTTTGGACCTTGGCCGATGCGGCGGCCGTGACGGCAGCCTTGGCCTTGACGTCGGCCTCGGCTGCAGCGACCTCGGCCTTGGTGGCGTCGTTACTCGCGGCGGTGTCGGCGGCCTTGGCGGTCTCGAGGCGCACCTGAGCGGCGGCAGATGCTTCGGCGGCAAGCTTGCTGGCCGCTTCGGCGTCGGCGATCGCCTGCCTCTCCGCGTCGGACAGCTGCGGGATGACGTCGAGGTTGACCGTCGCGGTGCCGTCGTCGTTGAAGACGACGCCGCCGGTGACCTGGGGCAGCGGGCGGATGGTCGACGGTAGCTCGGGGGCCGGGACGGCTGCGGCCGCTGCGGCTGCGGCGTCTTCCGGGGTGACGGCCGGAGCAGGTGCTTCGATCTGCGCGTCGACGGTGGCGGATCCTTCGACCGCTGCGCCCTCCTCGGTGGTGGGAGCTCCGGATTCGGTGCCGCCCTCGGTGGCCGGCTGCTCGACTGCGGAGCTTTCGGGTGTCTGATCCTGCGCACTGGCAATTCCCGGTGCAGCGATGGAGAGGGACAGTGCCATGGCGGCCCCGGCAGCGGCGAGGCGCGCCTTCTTGGACCTGGCGATCGACTTCTGCGACATGGAGATTGTGGCCCTTCGGTCAGTGGCAGCAGAGTGCTGCGCGCACCCGCCCTCCCACGCGGAACGGGTGTAGTTGGTGAGTCACACGAACAACCGTGTTGACGTGACCGTAAACCAACCGGCCGGTCTCGGGAACCGTTCAAGCCTTTACCTGAGAATTGGTTATGAAAGTGTTACTGATGGGACTCATGTGACGAGTGAGAATCGCGAAAGCGAACGGCGGTCGAGATCCGAAGATCTCGACCGCCGCGAAAACCTGTTCAGGTGAAGGTATTTCAGTCGCCGACCGTCACGGCCCGGGCCTCGTCGATGCTGTGAGGTGCGGGTTCGTGGTCGTCGACATGAGCGAGCACCTTCCGGCCGGTCGCCAGGACCACGATGGCGAGGGCAGTGCAGGCGGCACCCACCCAGAACGGGACGTGCATGTTCGACTCGCCCAATTTGCCGGCCAGGTAAGGAGCCGCGGCCCCGCCGGTGAAGCGAACAAAGCTGTAGGCCGCCGACGCCGTCGAGCGCTCGACCGGTGCCGAGATCATCACGGTCTCGGTGATCAGCGTGTTGTTGACGCCGAGGAACAGCCCGGCCACGACGGTTCCCACGATGAGGACGATCTTGTTCTCGGTGAACATCGCCATGACGGCCAGGTCGAGGGCGAACAGCAGCAGCGCGAGCATCATCATGTTCAGCGTTCCGAAGGCCCGCTGCAGTTTCGGTGCCACGAACACCGATGCGATCGCCAGGCACAGGCCCCAGCCGAAGAAGATGAAGCCGATGGAGTACGTGCCCATGTCCAACGGGAACGGGGTGTAGGCGAGGAGGGTGAAGAATCCGTAGTTGTAGAGCAGCGCGGTGATGCCGACGGTGAGCAGGCCGCGGTGACGAAGCGCGCGGAACGGGTCGAGGATCGAGGTGGTGTGCGCGGGCTTCGGGGTGTCCGGCAGCATGACGATGAGCAGGATGAACGCGACGGCCATCAGTGCAGCAACGCCGAAGAACGGTCCGCGCCAGCTGAACCCGCCGAGAACGCCACCGACGAGGGGTCCGGTGGCGATACCGATACCCAGAGCGGCCTCGTAGAGGATGATCGCGCGAGCGACACCTCCCGATGCGGCACCGACGATGGTCGAGAGCGCCGTCGCGATGAACAGGGCATTGCCCAGTCCCCAGCCTGCGCGGAAACCGATGATCTCGCCGACCGATCCGGACGTGCCCGCGAGAGCCGCGAAGACGACGATGATCGCCAGTCCGGCCAGCAGGGTGCGCTTGGGTCCGAAGCGGCTCGACACGACCCCGGTGATCAGCATCGCGAATCCGGTCACGAGCATGTAGCTGGTGAACAGCAACGACACCTGAGACGGCGAGGCATCGAGTTGTTCACCGATGGGCTTGAGGATGGGATCGACGAGGCCGATGCCCATGAAGGCGATGACGCTGGCGAACGCGACGGCCCACACCGCTCGCGGTTGCTTCAGCAGGCTTTCGGGGGAGGTGCTGGTGGTCACGAAGAGGTTCCTCTCATTCCGCGATCGACGGGCTCGAGGATGCTGCGAAGCTCGCTCAGTCCGTCGGTCAGTTTCTGGATCTGTTCCGGGTCGCGGTCGGACAGGTACGGCACCAGTCCGTCGACGATGTGGCGTCGACTCGCGGCGAGCCATCGGTGGCCGTCGTCGGTCATCTCGATGAGGACGGCACGGGAATCGTCGGGATCGGCGGTTCGGGTGACGAGGCCGCTCTTGCTCAGCTTGGCGAGCAAGGCCGTCGCCGACGGTTGGGAGCAGCGGTCCAGCTCGGCGAACGTGCTGATGCGCAGGGGCTGATATTCCTCGAGCAACGACAGTGCCCGCATCCACGCTCTCGGCCATTCGTCGCTGCCGAACCGTGCGGCCAATCGGACGAAACGTGACGAGCTGGTGACCAATTGCGACAGAAGGTCCCGGATGTCTGCGTCGGAGTGACTCACCGATTTATTGTTACATACACTAACTATCTAATGCAACGGCACAGGTGACCTGCGGAAGGACACCGGGGGTCGCGTCAGTACTGGCGGAGGAGAGCGGCGATGTCGCGGTCCCACTCGGCGTCCCGATGACCGTCGTAGCGAAAGCGCATCAGGTGATGGAAGCCGATGAGAATCGATGCCACGAGCACCCAGCTACCGATGGTGTTGAAGATCGACGCGGCCACGACGTCCGACGAGGTCAGTGGTCGCATGCTCGGGTTGCCGCTGTCGTCGACCCAGATCTGCGTGGTGGTACCGACGGGTGATCCGGTGTCCACGCTGACGCGTCCGGTGTGCTCGACGCCTCGGTAGACCCACCGTGAGTCGACGGCGGTCGCCGCTGCGCCGGACGCGCCGAATTCGGTCGATGCGACGGGTGCGGATTCGGCGGCGGCGGTGGTGGTCGCGGTGACCTGGTGAATCGAGGTCTTCTGGTCCTCGAGTCGCTGTTGCTGATCGGTGTGGGCGGCGGCACCGATCCACAGCGACACCGGAACCATGAGGATCAGCAGTGCGGTCACCCAGTGCTTGATGCGGGCCTGGCGAACGTCACAGTCGCGGAGCAACGGGTTGGGGTGGCCTGCGAACGCGGAGCGGCCCGAACTGTCCTGCCCGGTGAGTTTGCGGCGCATGCTGGTCCCCACTGCCTCGAAATGATCCGACCGACCTTTCCACGATGGCGACGCAACCTGCGAGTATCAAGCGATAGGGGTCAGCGTCACATGTGATGCTCACTGTGACGAGATGTTCGGGTGGAGGTCTGCGATGGTTGTCGGTCGGGTTCGGCGGGCTCGGGCGGCCGCGCTGGTAGCGGGTGCGGTGACCGTGGTCGGTGCCTGGACGGGGTCGATACCGTTGCAGCGCATGGCCAAGCCTCTGATAGTCCCGGCCCTGGCGAGCGGCCTCGATCCGGGCCGAGATCGGGTGCTCACGGCTGGTCTCGCGGCGGCAACGATCGGCGACGTTCTGCTGATCGACCCGGACGACGACTCCGCTCTGGAATGGGGTGCGCGTGCGTTCGCCGTGATGCAGGGCAGTTATACGTATCTGCTGTACCGCAAGGGTGCGCGTCCGGCACTGATCGACGCCGTTCCGCGGTACGCCGGATGGGCGGCCGCGGCGACGCTACTGGCCAGGCGACAGCCCGCGGTGGCGTCGACCCTGATCGCGTACGGTGCGGTGCTCGCGACCACGTCGACCCTGTCTGCTCGTTCTGTCTCCCACGGCGGCGATCGACGGCTGATGATCGGCGGTGCCTTGTTCACTGCATCCGACGCACTGATCGTCTTCCGCCGACTGTTCCTGACCGAGGATCGTCAGCGGCGGACCGCGGAGGCCATAGTCCTGTCGACCTACGTCGCGGCGCAGGTCCTACTCGTCGAAGCCCTCGCTTCGGGGTAGCAGCAGCACTCGCTCGCGGTGGGCGGGGTCGACGCGAACGGCGATGACGGTGCCCGGCTCGAACCGCGAGGTGTCCGAGCGGGGGACGTCGTAGACGATCTTGCCGAAGTAGCTGCTCGAGCCGGGCACGGTGAATTCGAGGTCCAACTCGGCGGTGTTCTCGTCGATGCGACGGATCGCATCGACCGTCGCCCATCCTTCGACGCCGTGTTCGATCAGTTCCTTCTGCTCACGCGTCGGTCGTCCCGCGAGCATCATGGCCAGGCCGAGGGCCGCGCCGAATCCGGCGACCAGGGCCGCCAGCTGGTACGGAAGCGTCCCGGGCGGGGTTCGCTTCATCAGCCAGCCGATCCAGATCGCCAGCACGATGGCGTATCCGATCGTCACTACGACGACTGCTCGCACGATTCTCGCGTTGTTCACTTCGGTGCTCCTGGGTCGCCGGAGGCGACTGTTCGATATTCGACGATAGGGGGTTACCGGTAAGTAGGGTTACATGTACGGTGATCGATGTGACTCGACCAACTGTCTTCATCTCAGGCGCAGCTGCCGGTATCGGCCGCGCGACGGCTCTCAAGTTCGCGGCCAACGGCTACCTCGTCGGTGCATACGACATCGACGAGACCGGCTTGGCATCGCTCGGCAAGGAAGCTGCCTCGCTCAGCGGCCGCGTCGTCACCGGCATCTTGGATGTAACCAACTCCGACCAGTGGGAAACCCGGCTGAAGGAGTTCGTCGCCGAGGGTGACGGTCGACTCGACATTCTGATCAACAACGCCGGAATTCTCGCCGCGGGCGCTTTCGAGGACATGCCGCTGTCGGTGCATCGTCGTCAGATCGACATCAACTTCAACGGGGTCATCTATGGCACCCTCGCGGCATTTCCGTACCTCAAGGACACCGCAGGCGCGCAGGTCGTCAACCTGTGTTCCGCGTCGGCCATCTACGGTCAGCCCGAGTTGGTGACCTACGGCGCGACCAAGTTCGCGGTGCGCGGCGTCACCGAGGCGTTGGATCTCGAGTGGAGCAAGTACGACATCTCGGTCAAGGCCATGTGGCCGCTGTTCGTCCAAACGGCGATGACGCAGGGCGTGTCGACGGGCACCACGAGCTCGTTGGGTATCAAGCTCACCGTCAAGGACGTGTCCGACGCGATCTTCGACGCGACTCGTCCGGTGAAGCGTCGGTTGCACAAGGTGCATTTCCCGGTCGGCCTGCCGTCCAAGGCACTCTCGCTCGGCTCGCGCTTCTCGCCCGCATGGCTCACTCGCGAGGTCAACCGGCGTCTGAGCCACACCTAGATCTCCTCGCCGGACGATGCCGGCACTGCGCCGGTATCGTCGGTCTTTCGAGCAGTCGATGTCGAAAGGTGGGTCGGGGTTTCTTCATGCCGATTACGTGGGGTGCGAGCGGGCAGCGATCGAGCAGAGCACGGCAAATGGGTTGGGCACGAGCCTGGTTGGTGGGAATCGGGGTCGGTACGGCGCTCGTTCTCGTCGGCTGCAGCAGTGAGTCCGCTGCCCAGCCTCCACCGCCTGCGTCGACCACGACTCCGGTGCCGACGACGACGCAGACCACCACCACTCCTGCGCCCGTGACGACCACGGAAGTGCCACTGCCGCCGCCCCCGCCTCCGGTGGAGCCGCCGCCCACCGCGGAACCGCAGACGACGTACGCCGCCATCGGCGGTGCGTACTACTTCAGTTCCCCCGACGGTCTGTTCCAGTGCGGGATCGTGCCGCTCTCCAGTCGTGTCGAGGCCGGGTGTCAGGGCACCACCACCCCGGTGCCGCCGCGGCCCGACGACTGCATGATCAACTGGGGCAACGGTATTCGTGTCACCAACGATGGCCCGGCGGCGTTCATGTGTTCCGGCGGTGTGGTCTACACCTCGGGCGGCGAGACGATCGATCCACCGCTGGCGGTCGGAGCGAGCATCTCCGAGAACGGATTCACCTGCACGTCCGCCGAGAACGGCATCTCGTGCGTCGACGACGCAACCGGGCACGGCTTCCGCATCGCACCGGACAGCAACGAAGTCTATTGAGCGAGAACACGATCGGCAGCGAATCGTCGTCGGACGATGCCGGCCCCACCGAGTGGGGTGAGAACCCGAACGGCGTCGGACCGTGGTTCGACACGCACACCGAACCGCCACCCGACGATCCGCGATTGGACCCGGACCTGCTCGCGGGCGGAGATCGCCGCAACGTGGTCGACGCCTACCGCTACTGGCGACGCGAGGCGATCGTCGCCGACATCGACACCCGACGGCATTCGCTGCACGTCGCCATCGAGAACTTCACCAACGACGCGAATATCGGGACGGTGGTGCGCACCGCGAACGCCTTCGCCGCGCAGGCGGTCCACATCGTCGGACGTCGTCGGTGGAACCGTCGCGGTGCCATGGTCACCGACCGCTACCAGCACATCCATCACCACGACTCGGTGGAGGCGCTGATGGCGTTCGCGGCCGAGCAGGGCCTTGTGGTCGTGGCCGTCGACAACACCCCTGGGTCGGTACCGATCGAGACCGCGGAGTTGCCGCGTCACTGTCTGCTGCTCTTCGGTCAGGAGGGACCGGGTGTCACCGACAGTGCCCGCGAATCGGCTTCGATGACGGTATCGATCGCGCAATTCGGTTCCACGCGCAGCATCAATGCAGGTGTTGCCGCCGGGATTGCGATGCACTCGTGGATTCGGCGGCACGCGGATCTCGATGCAGCGTGGTGAGTCGCAGCGCTGTCCGAGGGGGTTTCCGGGGCGGGATGTAACGAATCGGCAACGGTAGTGGCAGGATTGCGGCTATGCAGGAGTTGTGGTCGCAGCGTGCGGACGCTGCGGAGGGGGCCGTCGTCGCGCGGCACATGCGTCGGCTGTGGGGGCTGCCGGGCACGGCGTTGGGAGTCGTCGCCTGGCCACCGGCGCGTTCGGAACGGATGTTCCTGCGTTGGCACTACTGGTGGCAGGCCCACCTGCTCGATTGCGCGGTCGACGCCGCCGATCGTGACCTCACCGCCAAGCGCCGTCGGCGATTGAACAAGATCACCCGAGCGCACCGAACCCGCAACGTCAGCGGGTGGACCAACAACTACTACGACGACATGGCGTGGCTCGGGTTGGCGCTCGAACGCGCGCAGCGGCAGCATTTCGTCGGCAATCGCGGTGGCATCCAGCAGATCGAGATGGAATTGTTCGACGCCTGGGCTCCGGCCGAGGGCGGCGGCATTCCGTGGCGCAAGAAGTCGGACTTCTACAACGCACCCGCCAACGGCCCGGCCGCGATCCTGCTGGCCCGCACCGGTCGGCTGTGGCGTGCCCAGGAGATGGCCGATTGGATGGACCGCACCCTCAAGGACCCGCGTACGGGGCTCGTTCTGGACGGAATGCATTCCACTCGTGCACTCGTCGACGCCGGAAAGACCGGCGAGATGGAACGCGCCGTGTACAGCTACTGCCAGGGCGTCACGTTGGGCCTCGAGACCGAACTCGCTGTCCGACTCGGAGAACCCCGGCACGCCGAGCGAGTCCATGCCCTGGTCGACGCCGTCGACAACCACCTGACCCGCAACCTCGTCGTCACCGGCGGCGGTGGGGGAGACGGCGGCCTGTTCAACCCGATCCTCGCGCGCTACCTGGCGATGGTCGCGGTGGAGCTACCCGGAGACTCGGACGCCGACGACCGGGCACGCGAACTCGCTGCGGCGATCGTGCTGAACTCGGCCGAGTCGGCGTGGGAGAACCGTCTCGAAGTGGAAGACAATCCACTGTTCGGAGCCGACTGGACCCGCGAAGCCCGCTTCCCGGGGCAAGGCCTGCACATCGCCACCTTCACCGAGGGCACGGTCCGACCGTCCGATGTGCCCGAACGGGATTTCTCGGTGCAGCTAGGCGGCTGGATGCTGATGGAAGCGGCCTACCGAGTCTCGGCTGCGGGTTTCTAGAACACGTCGTCGGAGCGGACCGACGCAGAACCTATTCGACGACCTCTTCGACCTCGATGGTCTCTTCGGGCCGTGCCATTTCCTTGCGGTACTGCCAGATACCGAGACCGGTTCCGACGACGAGCAGCACCACCATGCCGATGAGGACGGCGGGCATCAGCCAGGGGATGCCCTCGATGAACGACCCGAAGTAGAACCCGATCAGCAGCAGCACCGGAGCCCAGATGATGGCACCGAGAGTGCTGGCGATCGTGTACTTGCGGTGATCCATCTTCGCAGCACCTGCGACCAGCGGGCACAGGGTGCGGACCCAGGGGATCCACCGCGCGACCAGCACCGCCCAGAAACCGTGCTTCTCGAGCAGAAGATTGACCTTGTGCAGGTTCTTGGTGTTGAGATACTTGCCGTTCTTGCGGGCCACCAGAGTCGAGCCGGTGCGGTGGCCGATCGAATAGCCCACCTGGTTGCCTGCGATGGCGGCGACCATCGCACCGAGCGACAGCGCCCAGATGTGACCGGTGCCCGACGCGTGGGTCGCCATCACGATTCCTGCCGTGATCAACATCGAGTCTCCGGGCAGGAACAACCCGATGATCACTGCGCATTCGATGAACACGAAGGTCATCACGACGATCCACACGACGAGTGGGCCCGCTGTCTCCAACGGACCGAAACTGCCGGCGGCCTGGATGGACTCGGTCGACAGCGCAGTGGTAATCGACGACATGGACTCGATCACTTTCGGAAGGTCTCGATCAGGACTTGGTGTCCGGGGCGTCGGCCTCGATCACGTCGGCCGCCTCCCCGAGCGGGGTCTTGCGGGCCTTGATCATGCGCTTGCCGACCTCGGCGACGATGGGGAGGACGGAGACGGCGACGATGATCAGGAAGATGATGTCGACGTGCTCGCGGATGAACGCGATCTGCCCGAGCAGGTACCCCAGCACCGTCACGCCCGCGCCCCAGAGGACGCCGCCGACGACGTTGTAGGTGAGGAACAGCGAGTACTTCATGTGCGACGCACCGGCGACGACCGGTGCGAACGTACGCACGATCGGTACGAAGCGCGCCAGGATGATGGTGATCGGGCCGTGCTTCTCGAAGAACAGGTGCGACTCGTCGATGTACTTCTTCTTGAAGAATCGCGAATCGTTGCTCTTGAACAGGGCCGCGCCACCCTTGGTGCCGATGAGATAGCCGACCTGGTCGCCGAGGATGGCCGCGATCGGGATCAGAACGACGAGGGTCCAGATGGACGCGAACGGCTCGATCTCGGTGGACTTCGACGCGGCGATCAACCCGGCCGTGAAGAGGAGGGAATCGCCTGGGAGCAGCGGAAACAGCAGCCCGGACTCGATGAAGACCACCAGCAGCAGCCCGATCAACACCCAGTGCCCGAAGGAGTTGAGCAGGTTCACCGGGTCGAGAAAGCCCGGCAACAGGGCCAGGTTCGTCGTCATCGTTTCCGAGGCAGCTAGGAGACTCACCGCGCCCACACTACCGGCCGAAACTGGTAAGTCCTGAACAGATGGTGTCGCTCTGCTGTGAACGTGATGGCTTGTTCGGCACCGTCGACGGGCCGTCGCTCCCGGCCGACGTCAGCGGGAGTGGAGCCTGCGGAATGACCGGAGGGGTGCGGGAGTGGAGCCTGCGGAATGACCGGAGGGGCGCGGGAGTGGAGCCTGCGGAATGACCGGGGTGACGCGGGTACGCACGACACCGGGCCGGGAGGTTGCCATACTGCACTGGACACAACCGAACTTTTCTATGGAGGAATGACGCCGTGCCTATCGCAACTCCCGAGGTCTACGCCGAGATGCTGGGCCGGGCGAAGGAACACAAGTTCGCCTTTCCGGCAATCAACTGTGTGGGTTCCGAGTCCATCAACGCCGCCATCAAGGGATTCGCCGACGCGGGTAGCGACGGCATCATCCAGTTCTCGACCGGCGGAGCCGAGTTCGGCTCCGGGCTCGGTATCAAGGACATGGTCGTCGGTGCCGTGGCGCTCGCCGAGTTCGCGCATGTGATCGCGGCCAAGTACGACGTCACCATCGCTCTGCACACCGACCACTGCCCCAAGGACAAGCTGGACACGTACGTTCGTCCGCTGATCGCGATCTCGCAGGAGCGCGTCGACGCAGGCAAGAACCCGCTGTTCCAGTCGCACATGTGGGACGGCTCGGCCATCCCGATCGACGAGAACCTCGAGATCGCCAAGGATCTGCTGGCCCGCGCTGCGGCTGCGAACATCATTCTCGAGGTCGAGATCGGTGTCGTCGGCGGCGAGGAAGACGGCGTCGAGGCCGAGATCAACGACAAGCTCTACACCTCGAACGAGGACTTCCTCAAGACGGTCGAGGCCCTCGGCGCAGGCGACGCGGGCTCGCGCTACCTGCTGGCGGCGACCTTCGGCAACGTGCACGGCGTGTACAAGCCGGGCAACGTCAAGCTCAAGCCGTCGGTGCTGGCAGACGGTCAGCGGGTCGCGTCGGAGAAGCTCGGTCTGGCCTCGGGATCCAAGCCCTTCGATTTCGTCTTCCACGGTGGATCGGGTTCGGCGAAGAGCGAGATCGAAGAGGCGCTCGAGTACGGCGTGGTGAAGATGAACGTCGACACCGACACCCAGTACGCGTTCAGCCGTCCGATCGCCGGACACTTCTTCTCCAACTACGACGGTGTGCTCAAGGTCGACGGCGAGGTCGGCAACAAGAAGGCCTACGACCCGCGCAGCTACCTCAAGAAGGCCGAGGCCGGTATGGCGGCCCGTGTCGTCGAGGCCTGCAACGACCTCAAGTCCGCCGGTCGCAGCGTCAGCGCCGGCTGATCCCCGTGAGCGGAACTTCGTAGCAGGCTACGAGGTAGGAGTGGAGCCTGCGGAACGACCCGCAGGCTCCGCCGCTCACCTGGGTGGTCAGTTGCACACCTTCCACTGGTCGCCGTCGAGGCGCAGGTCGAAGGTGCGCGGGGAGCGGTCGTTCGGGTTCGCATCGGTGTGCGCGATCACCTGAGCGATCGCGGTGTCGTCGTCACCGACCTGGATGGCGTCGATGCTGTCGACGGTGGGGATGTTGCCCTGCTCGAGCGAGACGCGATGGACGTCGGCGAATTCCGCGTCGGGGATGTCTCGGTAGAACGTCGCCAGGTCACCGCACGAGGTGCTGCGCAGTGTGGCGAGGTCGCCGACGGCCAAGGCTTTGGTGAACGACTCGACGGTCGTCCTGATCCGGGCCTCCGGGGAGTCGTCGACGCTCGGGCGGTCGATCAGCAGGTATGCACCGGCGGCCACTGCCCCGATCACGACAACTGCGGCCACCAGCGCCGCCCACCACTTCTTGTGACTCGGTGTGCCGGGTTCCGTCGGGTCGGGTCCGATGCGCTGGGGACCGACCTGCTTCGACCCTGGTTTCTGCGGTTCGATCCTTCTCGGCCCGACTGGTTGTGGCACGGCGGCGGGTGATTTCTTCTCAACCGCAACATCTTTGGTCCGATTCTCGGACGGGTTTCGGGGCGGGATACGACGCGGGGCCGCGGTCGGCTTTGCGACGGGCTTCGATTCCGCTGCGGCCGGTTCCTCGGCCGGAGCAGTGGCGATCTTCTCGGTGGCTGCGTCGGCCGGCTCGTCGGCCTGCTTCTTCTTGCGGAGATCGATCTTCTCGGTGGCTGCATCGGCCTCGGAGGACGCCTTCTTGTTCTCGTCCGGCATGCATTCTCCCTCGTTCACCGAATCCTGCGAGAACTCACGTGTTCTCGATTTCGTCAGCTGGCAGCCTATCGACCGTGTCGGGCGCTCGGCGCGAGCGCCACCGGGGGTGTTCGGACACGATTCGGTGACGTAGGGGCACAATGAGCGCCATGACTTCTTTCGGTGATCTGCTCGGACCCCAACCCACACTGTTGCCCGGCGACGACGAGGCCGAATCCGCGCTGCTGAACCACGAGGCACCCGAGACCGTCGCGGCGGCGCATCCGACGGCGTCCATTGCGTGGGCCTACCTGGCCGAGGCGGCGCTCGAGTCGGGAGCCACCATCACGGCGTACGCCTACGCTCGTACCGGCTACCACCGAGGTCTTGACCAGTTGCGTCGTAATGGATGGAAGGGATTCGGGCCGGTCCCGTACAGCCATGAGCCCAACCGAGGATTCCTCCGATGCGTCGCAGTCCTTGCCAAAGCGGCCCGCGACATCAACGAGCACGACGAGTACGCCCGCTGCCTCGACCTCCTCGAAGACTGTGACCCCAAGGCAGCAGAAGCGCTCGGCCTGGGCTGATCGGGCTCGCGCCAGCCGGGCGCGGGGTCGAACCCGGCTGAAGTCGGGCAGTGCTCGGCTGAAGTTGTCGCTGCTGCCGATCATTCAGTGCGCGTTGGCTG
Organism: Rhodococcus sp. 06-418-5; assembly: GCF_002258285.1. NCBI lineage: Bacteria > Bacillati > Actinomycetota > Actinomycetes > Mycobacteriales > Nocardiaceae > Rhodococcus > Rhodococcus sp. 06-418-5. The sequence continues at coordinate 650,724 of NZ_NOYE01000037.1, read as the reverse complement.
CGGGAGTGGCGTGGTTCGTGGCGACGGACATCGTCGGTCACGAGAGCCCGTTCTTCGCACCCATCGCCGCTGTAGTCTCGCTCGGCGTCTCGCTCGGTGCTCGCCTGCGCCGATCGGCCGAGCTCGTCGTCGGAGTGACGGTGGGCATCGGCATCGGGGATCTGCTCATCTCGCTGATCGGTAGCGGGCCGTGGCAGATCGCTCTGGTCGTGGTGCTGGCGATGTCGGCAGCGGTGTTCCTCGACGGCGGGCCGATCATCGCGATGCAGGCCGGATCGTCCGCGGTGCTGGTGGCGACGCTCATCCCGCCCGGCAACATGGGTGGCCCCAACCGCATGGTCGACGCGTTGGTCGGTGGTCTGGTGGGCATCGCGATCGTGGCGTTGATCCCGACGCACCCGGTGTGGCGGGCCCGCAAGGATGCGGCGAGTGTGTTGGCCACGGCTGCGAGTGTGTTGCAGAAGGTGGCCGACGGCTTGGTGGCGAACGATCCCAAGCCGATCGAGGAGGCGCTGCGTAAGGCGCGTGCGACGCAGTCGGGTATCGATGCTCTGCGAACCGATCTCAAGGGCGGCCGGGAGATCGCGCGAATCTCGCCGATGTACTGGAATCACCGCAACCGTCTGGCGTCGCTGGCGGCGACGGCCGATCCCATCGACAACGCCGTCCGCAACATTCGGGTGCTCGCGCGACGGTCGCTGACGCTGGTGCGCGACGACGAGATCCTCGATCCGCGCGTCGTCGACGAAGTGGAGAAATTGGCGCATGCGGTGGAGGTCCTGCGGCAGATGATCCTTGCCGATCCGGGTCAGAAGCCGGATGCGGCAGAGGCTGCACGAGTGTTGCGGTCGGTTGCGGCCGGTGCGAAACCGGAGTTGATCTCGAACGCCGGTCTGTCGGCAACGGTGGTCCTGGCGCAGTTGCGGTCGATCATCGTCGACCTGCTGCAGGTTGCCGGGCTCAAGCGTATCTCTGCGTTGGCGACGCTTCCGCCGACGGTGAAGCACCCGCACGTCCCTCCGGAGTTGTGACCCGAGGACACCATTGCATATATGCGTATGTACGCATATGGTGACTCCCGGAAGTCGATGCAGTCACGAGGGGGAGTCATGGGCGCGGGTCACGGGCACAGCCACGGCGTGGGCGGACACACGCCTGCGGGTGCGGGGCCACCCAGGTCCCGCGTTCGCAAGATGATCGTCGCCCTCGCGATCCTGGTGGTGTTTCTCGTCGTCGAGGCGACCGTCGCCGTGGCGATCGGCTCGCTCGGCCTGCTCGCCGATGCGGGCCACATGCTCACCGATGTGCTCGGCATGACGATGGGCTTGATCGCACTCGTGCTCGCCCGCAAGGGAAGTGCTGCAGCGGCAAGGACTTTCGGCTGGCATCGGGCGGAAGTGTTGACCGCCATCGCCAATGCCGTTCTGCTGCTCGGTGTTGCGGCGTTCATCATGTACGAGGCGGTCTCGCGCATCGGCGACGCTCCCGAAATCCCCGGTGTTCCGTTGATTCTCACTGCGACAGCCGGTCTCGCGGCCAATATCGTCGTCATGCTGCTCATTCGCGGCGACGCCAAGGATTCCCTGGCCGTCCGCGGTGCGTACATGGAGGTTCTGGCCGATGCGGTCGGCAGCGTCGGGGTGCTCGTCGCCGGCGTGCTGATGGTCGTGTTCGGGTGGACCTGGGCAGACATCGTCGTCGGTGTCCTGATCTCCCTGTGGGTGATCCCGCGCGCGATCAAGCTCGCCGGCTCGGCACTGCGCATTCTCACCCAGGCCAGTCCGGGGCACGTCGACGTCGACGCATTGACCGGCGACCTGAGCGCGCTGCCGGGCGTGACGGGGGTTCACGACCTGCACGTGTGGACGCTGACCACCGGAATGGACGTGGCCACAGTGCATCTCGAGTGCGAGGGGTCGTCGTCGATGGTGCTCGATCGCGCCCGGTCGTTGCTGTCCGCCTACGGTCTCGACCACGCCACGGTCCAGGTCGAACCTACCGCGCACGGCCGGACCTGCAAGGAAGAGCTCACCTGGTGACGGTGTGCACCTCGGAGCCGGGACGCCACACGTCGATCTGCATGTGATCGTCCACCAGTGACGTCAGGACGACCTCGGTGATGTCGAGGTCGAACACGTGGTACGGCACCAGTTCACCCGGTGTGGCGTCGAATATCGGTTGCAGCACAGCAGGATCGGTGATCTCGACGGCACGGCCGCCGATCTTCGCGTCCCCGCCCTCCATCGAATGGTGACCCGGATTGCTGTGCAGCGCGAACCGTCCGTCGCGCTGCAGATCTCGTGCTTTGACTGCCCCCAGCATCGAACCGAGGCGCAGCACACCGCTGTCGGCGAACTCGACCTCGGTGCCGCTCACGCGCGGTGAGCCGTCCGCCCGAAGTGTGGCGAGTACGTGGTGTTTGTGGGCGGTGAACCTGGCCTGCACTGCCGAGGCCAGGTTCGGGGCGGCTGTCGAGAAGTCGTTCCACGTCGTCATGGGGGAATTATGCGACCCGCCACCGACCGAATCGGGAATTGCTGCACACAACTTCTCGAAAGCGACGGAAATCCCGTCGGTCACGGTCGGTGTCGTGCAGTCCTGCCCGGCGCTCGGGTCACAGCCAGAATCGCATCAGGTAGTTTCCGTTGCCTGCGAAGAACTCGGGAACACCGGACAGCCCGAACAGGGTGTAGATCGCCCCGAAGAAGGCGGAATTGACCGCGGGCACGAACAGCAACGCGACGAGAACGAGGATTCCGTAACCCTTGAACTGGTTCAGCGAGGCGCGGGTGGCGGGTGAGAGCGAGGGTTCGAGTGCGGCGTATCCGTCGAGTCCGGGCACCGGAATCAGGTTCAGGATCGTGGCCATGATCTGCAGGAACGCCAGGAAGCTGAGCCCGTACCAGAAGGCCTGATGGGTGCCGTCGGTGCCGAACATCCGAATGACGATCAGAAGGACCACGGCGACAACGGCGTTGGCGAACGGTCCGGCGAGAGCGATGCGCCGCTGAGTCGACGCCGAGAATCGGTCGGTTCGCAGGTACACGGCACCGCCCGGAAGCCCGATTCCGCCGATCGCGATGAACAGCACCGGCAGCACGATCGAAAGCAACGGGTGGGTGTACTTGAGCGGGTTGAGCGTCAGATAGCCGCGGAGTTCGACTTCGCGGTCGCCGGCCCGAAATGCGGTGTACGCGTGCCCGAATTCGTGCAGGCACACCGAGGCGATCCACCCGGCGAGCACCAGCACGAACACCCCGAGTCGGGCGGTGAGAGAGGTGACGTCCTCCGCAGTCCACGCCAGCGCGCCGCCCACTCCTGCAACGGCGAGAACGGCCACGAACACCGGGCTCGGCAGAACGGGACTGCGGCGCACCGGAACGGTCATCGGACCAGCAACCACTCTTCGTGGTGACGGTAGAACGTCGACCGCTTGACTGTTCTGTCGCCGGCAATGCCGTCGCGCATCAGGTCTGCGGCGGGGGAGCCGAGCTGCATCGCGCGTCCGCTCACCCAGCGGCGCGGCAGCAGTCGTCGACGGCTGATCACCCGCGCACGAAGGCCCGGTAGCTCCGGGGTCGGTGCCACCTCGACGCCGGGAACGACTCCGGAGAACAACCGAGTGTCGTCGACGTACGCCTCGCCTTCGAGGTCCGCGCCGCCACCGCCGCCGAGCAGAGCCCGCCCGACAACGGCCTTGCCCGCGTCGTCGCGGATGAGGGGCGTGCTCGACGCCGTGCCGGTCAGTGCCACCTTGGCCGCGCGCGATCCGGTGCCGAGCTTGTAGATGTGGGCGGCGTTGGTCGCGGTATCGGGCACGAACGCGACCTCGATGTGGAGGCGTTCGGTGCGCATCAACCTGGTCAGGACCGCGGCCAGCGAGGCGTCGTCGCCCAACACGATGATGCGCGGTGCGGGGGCCGATTCGATGTCGGCGAACAGTGCGTTGCAGTCGTCGTCGGTGGGCACGGCATCGGCGTTGCGCAATGGGACGTCGGTCAGCGTGATCGGCAACGGCGGGTTTCCGCAGTGCAGAACGAACGGTGTCACGGCGCTCCTAGATCATCGGTGAACCCTCGAACGACCATAGTGCCCTCGTTTCGGCTCCACCGTAGCGGCATGCGGGCCAGCTCACCGCCTCGGCTAGACTGTTCCCCCGGCCACTGTCGCGCCTGCGGCAATTGGTGACGGCTGCGTTCGATCGAGCAATATCTGCAGCACGTCCTCGCACGAAAGCAACGTAGGAGAGCACATGCCGGCGATAGTCCTGATCGGCGCCCAGTGGGGCGACGAGGGCAAAGGCAAAGCCACCGACCTTTTCGGTGAACGACTCCAGTGGGTCGTTCGCTACCAGGGCGGCAACAACGCCGGCCACACCGTGGTTCTCCCGAACGGCGACAAGTTCGCGCTGCACCTGATCCCGTCGGGAATCCTCACAGCCGGCGTGAAGAACGTCATCGGCAACGGCGTCGTCGTCGACCCGGGTGTGCTGCTCACCGAACTCGACGGCCTGGAGAAGCGTGACGTCGACACCACGAACCTGCTGCTCAGCGCCGATGCGCACCTGATCATGCCGTACCACGTGGCCATCGACAAGGTGACCGAACGCTTCCTCGGAGCCAAGAAGATCGGAACCACCGGCCGCGGCATCGGGCCGTGCTACCAGGACAAGCTCGCTCGTGTCGGCGTCCGGGCAGCCGATGTGCTCGACGAGAAGATCCTGACCCAAAAGGTCGAGGCTGCACTGGAATTCAAGAACCAGGTGCTCTCGAAGATCTACAACCGGCGGGCGCTGGACTCGCAGCAGGTCGTCGACGAGGTGCTCGAGCAGGCCGAGGGCTTCAAGCACCGCATCACCGACACCAGGCTGCAGCTGAACCTGGCTCTCGAGCGCGGCGAGACGATTCTGCTCGAGGGATCGCAGGGCACTCTGCTCGACGTCGATCACGGCACGTACCCGTACGTCACGTCCTCCAACCCGACGGCGGGCGGCGCATCGGTCGGTTCCGGCATCGGCCCCAACAAGATCGGGACCGTCCTCGGCATCCTGAAGGCCTACACGACGCGTGTCGGCTCGGGCCCGTTCCCGACGGAGCTGTTCGACAATCACGGTGAATACCTGGCCAAGCAGGGCGGCGAGGTTGGCGTCACCACCGGGCGGGCACGACGCACGGGCTGGTTCGACGCCGTCATCGCGCGGTACGCCACCCGCGTCAACGGCATCACCGACTACTTCCTGACCAAGCTCGACGTGCTCTCGAGTCTGGACACGGTGCCCATCTGTGTCGCGTACGACGTCGACGGCGTCCGCCACGACGAGATGCCGATGACGCAGACCGGTTTCCATCATGCGAAGCCGATCTACGAAGAGATGCCCGGTTGGTGGGAAGACATCTCCGGTGCCCGTACGTTCGAGGAACTGCCGATCAACGCGCAGAACTACGTCCTGCGTCTCGAGGAGCTCTCGGGCGCGTACATGTCGTGCATCGGAGTCGGACCGGGCCGCGACGAAACCATCGTTCGGCGGGACATTCTGCGGTAATCAGGCCACGCGAAACTCCAAGCCCCGAGGCCCACGCGGCCTCGGGGCTTTTTCGTGCCCGGAGATGCCGGCCGGAGCCGATTCTCGACAACGCGTCGAAACAGCGCATTCAGTAGGACAACGGCGTGAAAAAGTACTGTGTTCGCTGTAGTCGAACCGTCTTGCTGGGGAGTTCGCTGCAAGGCGGCATTTTTCGTACTTCAGGTAGCTTTGCACATCGCGTCTTCGAGTAAACCGAAAGCGTGAAACGGGCGGCCACCGACAATTCGTGGTCTCGAACGGTGATCGATCCGACGGCGACGGAACAAATTCCGGCGGAAATTCTCGCGCTCTTGAATTAGTGCCGTCACATATATGTCGGAATCGAACTGCACATCTGCTCGCCTGCGTGGATAATTGCGCCCAGGTAAATCGACGGAAGGTCGAGCGATGACTGAGAATTACAACGGATTGGAAGTTTTCAGCTACCAATTCGATCGCTTCGCATACGAACATCCATGGATCGGCGCTCAGGCCGGTGAATTCATGCTCGGCCCCGAGGGTGGGGGAATGCTCGAATTCACGCACGCTACCGTCTTCGCGCTTCCCGAGGGTGGCGCGCACGAAGTGCACGGTCCGATCCTCGACTGGTACCTCGGTCACGGGGGACCCTATGGCGCACTTGGCTATCCGATCAGTAACGAGCGTCCGACACCCACCGGATCCGGTCGCTACAACCTCTTTCAACGCGGAGCTATCGGGTGGTTGCCGGAGGTGGGTGCATTCACCATCGGTGGTCGGCACGAGGAATCCGATGTGACTCCGGGCCCGGAAGCTGAATTGGTGTCGGCGGTGGACGCTCCCATCGACGCACTCGGTATTTCTGCCTGAATCCTTTCCTGCTCCCCGTTTCGATCGTATTCTTCGGTCTCGCGGTTTTGTTCGTCGATGAAGCGGCTCAGAACAATGTCGGCTCGTCGAATCCTGGGACTCCTTCGATGCCGAGTATTTTCTGTTTGGTGTTCGCGCCACCCGGTGCCGAGAAGCCGCCGACTTCCGTGCCTGCGCCGAGTACCCGATGGCACGGGACGATGATCGGCACGGGGTTGCGTCCCAACGCGCCGCCTACGGCCTGGGCTGCACCGGGGTGGCCGAGTCGGCGGGCAATGTCGCCGTAGGTGAGTGTCGCGCCCCGGGGGATGCTGCTGCACACGGTGTACACCGAGGCGTCGAATTCCGAGATGTCGAGGACCAGCGGAATCGGGCTCATGTCGACTGTCCGTCCATCGAGCAGGGCGACGATTCGCGCGATCGCGTCGGCCGCCAACGCGTCGACAGGCCCTGTTGCTGCGCCGAAGCGGTTCAGATAGTCCAGCATCGCCTCGTCCGACGGCTCGGGCAGGGCGACGGCGAGCACGCCGTCGTCGGTCCAGGCGATTCCGCAACGGCCGATGGAGGTGTCGAAGAGCGTGCTGCTCGGCATCGGTCCAGTATCCACCTGCCCTCGTGTGGCAGTCCAGTGGAATGCGCAATGGACTTGAATGTCGGAGGCCAGTAAGCGAATACTGGAGTGCATGGCTTCGAGAGTCCTCAATGCAACGTCACTGGCCCGCGATCTCGGCAGCTGGCGCGGCGACGCGTCCTCGGACGGATCCGGGAGGCGCAAGGCGTCGCGTCCGACGTATCGCGCATTGGCCGATGGCGTTCGACTGCTGATTCACGACGGTCGCATTCCGCTCGGCGTCGGTCTGCCCAGTGAGCGTGATCTGTCCGCGGCTCTCGATCTCAGTCGTACCACCATCACGTCCTCGTACTCGGTGCTGCGAGACGAGGGCTACCTGATCAGTAAGCAGGGATCACGCAGTACCGTCGCTCTGCCCGCTGCGCCCACCCCCAACGGAATGTTGATTCAGTCGACATCGCCTTCGGGTCCGGTCGTGGACATGTCTCACGCAGCGATGGCAGCAGCGGACGGCACCATGACCGCGGCGTACGAGTCTGCGCTGCAAGCACTTCCGACCTATCTTCCGACGCACGGCATGGAGCCCATCGGTCTGGCGGTGCTGCGGGAGGCCATCGCGCAACGCTTCGTCGAGCGTGGCCTGCCGACGACGGCCGACCAGATCATGGTCACTTCCGGTGCGCAGCAAGCAGTTCGGCTCCTGCTGGGTACCTTGACCTCGCCCGGCGATCGGGTGCTGATCGATCACCCGACCTATCCCAACGCCCTCGAAGCCATCAGGCGAGTGGGTGCCCGTCCCGTACCGGTGCCGGTACGTCCGGCCGACGGCGACTGGGATCTCGACGGGATCCGCAGTGCAGCACGGCAAACAGCAGCCAAGGTTGCGTACCTGATTCCGGACTTTCATAATCCAACCGGGCAGGTGCTCGGTGCCGAGGGGCGGGCCGAACTCGCACGCATCACCCGCGACACCCGTATGACGCTCATCGTCGACGAAACCATGGTGGACCTATGGCTCGACGCCCCGCCGCCGCCGCCGGTCGCGTCGTTCGGGCGGGTCTCGGGGTCCGACATCGTCACGATCGGTTCGGCGTCCAAGTCGTTCTGGGGCGGACTGCGCATCGGATGGATCAGAGCGCATCCGTCGCTCGTCTCACAGCTCGCGGGCTCGCGGGCAGCGCACGACCTCGGTACCTCGATCATGGATCAGTTGGCGTCCTCGTTCCTGTTGCAGGACGCCGAACCCGCGCTCGAGCTCCGTCGATCGCACTTGCGCGAGCGTCGGGACGTACTCGAAGAGGCTCTGGCCGAACATCTTCCGGACTGGCGCTACCGCCGCTCCGAGGGTGGCATGTCGCTGTGGTTGCAGCTGCCTGCACCGGTGTCGAGTGCGCTCGCCGCCACCGCGCCCGCATTCGGCGCGATACTCGCGGCAGGCCCGCGATTCGGCGTCGAGGGTGCGTTCGAGCGCTACCTCAGGTTGCCGTACACCCGTGAGCCACAGGAGCTTCGGGCCGCGGTGATGGCCACGGCTGCTGCTTATCGTGCCCTCGCTCCCAGCGCCGAATCGGAGCAGCCGGCGCTGGTGTTCTGACCGGCCATGTTCTGACCGCGAACTCGAAGTTATGGACGGAAATCAGCCGAAAAGCGTCCACAACTTCGAGTTCGGCGCAAACAGATCAGACCCAGACCGACGCGATATCGGTTGCTGCGGCGGGCGGTGGCGTCGGGACTCCGTTTTCGGTGCGGGAGAAGCGCGGTGCCGGGCGGTGCTGGGTGACGCCGCCGATGTCGATGAGGGAGTCGCGGTCCTTCATGTGCGGATGGTTCGGGGCCTCGGCGAAGGTGAGGACCGGCGATACGCAGGCGTCGGTGCCGTCGAAGATCGCGGCCCATTCGTCGCGGGTCTTGGACAGGAATGTCGAGGTGAATCTCTCGCGCAGCTCGGGCCAGCGCGACTTGTCCATCTGCGGCGGGAGGTCCGCATCGGCGAGGCCGAGGCCGGTGAGCAGCTGGGCGTAGAACTGCGGCTCGAGCGAGCCGACTGCCATGTACCGGCCGTCCGAGGTCTCGTAGGTGTCGTAGAACGGTGCGCCGGTATCGAGCAGGTTCGTGCCACGGTCGTCGCTCCAGGCTCCGACGCCACGCCAGGCCCAGATCATGTGCGAGAGTGCGGCGGTGCCGTCGACCATGGCCGCGTCGACCACCTGGCCCTGTCCGGAGTTCTGGCGCTCGTAGAGCGCCGCCATGATGCCGAAGACGAGGAACATCGAGCCCCCGCCGAAGTCGCCGACCATGTTCAGCGGCGGCACGGGGCGCTCGCCCTCGCGACCGATTGCGTTCAGCACGCCGGTGACGGAGATGTAGTTGATGTCGTGGCCTGCGGTCTGCGCCCACGGGCCTTGCTGGCCCCAGCCGGTCATGCGGCCGTAGACCAGGCGTGGGTTGCGGGCCAGGGCGTCGTCGGGTCCGAGGCCGAGGCGTTCGGTGACGCCGGGTCGGAAGCCCTCGATCAGCACGTCGGCGCGTTCGACGAGACCGAGCACCTTCTCGATGTCGGCCGGATCCTTGAGGTTGGCCTCGACGATGGTGCGGCTGCGCAGCTGGTGGTCGTGGGCAGAGATCTGCCCGGCACGCTGGACGCGTACGACGTCTGCGCCGAGGTCGGCCAGCAGCAGTGCGGCGTGCGGGCCGGGCCCGATGCCCGCGAGTTCGACCACGCGAAGCCCTGCGAGTGGTCCACCAGTGTTCGACACGTTGTTTGCCTCGTTCCGACTCGTCACCTGCGAATGTGAATGGAGACTAACTTGTACTAGGTCGTCCAACCGATCGGGGTGTGGATAATAGGGCTGTGACTGCCCCAGATCCCGTCCGTATCGGTACACCGCTCACTCCCGGGGCCACCCGGGTGATGCTGCTCGGCTCGGGTGAGCTGGGCAAAGAGGTGATCATCGCGTTCCAGCGCCTCGGCGTCGAGGTGATCGCCGTCGATCGCTACGACAACGCCCCTGGCCATCACGTGGCTCATCACGCGTTCACGATCGACATGAGCAACTCGGAAGAACTACTGGCGCTGATCGATTCGCAGCAGCCGGATTTCGTGGTGCCGGAGATCGAGGCCATCGCGACCGATGCCCTGGCCGAGGTCGAAGCGCGGGGCAGGAGTGTGGTGATCCCGACGGCGCGCGCGACGCAGTTGACCATGAACCGTGAGGGCATCAGGCGTCTCGCCGCCGAGGAGCTCGGGCTGCCGACGTCACCGTACGCGTTCGCCGATTCGCTGGAAGACGTACGAGAAGCGTTGTCCACCATCGGCTTTCCTGCCGTGCTCAAGCCCGTCATGTCCTCGTCGGGCAAGGGGCAGTCCGTCGTGCGCAGCGAGGACGACGTCGAAGCGGCGTGGGACTACGCCCTGAAGGGCGGTCGCGTCGACCTCGGCCGTGTCATCGTCGAGGGATTCGTCGATTTCGATTACGAGATAACACTTCTCACCGTTCGAGCGAGCGACGGAACTTCGTTCTGCGAGCCGATCGGGCACCTGCAGGAGTCCGGCGACTACATCGAATCCTGGCAACCACAACCGATGTCCGACGCGGCCCTGGCCGGTGCGCGCGACGTCGCCGAGCGCATCACGACGGCGCTCGGTGGGCGTGGGTTGTTCGGCGTCGAACTGTTCGTGCAGGGCGACAACGTGTACTTCTCCGAGGTCAGTCCGCGGCCGCACGATACGGGCCTGGTGACGCTTCGTACGCAACGGTTCTCGGAGTTCGAGCTGCATGCCCGCGCCGTTCTGGGTCTGCCGATCGACACTACGCTGCTGTCGCCGGGTGCGTCGGCGGTGATCTACGGCGGTGTCGACGCGGACGGCATTCACTTCGAGGGCGTCGCCGATGCGCTGGCCGTCCCCGAGACCGATCTTCGCCTGTTCGGCAAGCCGACGAGCTTCGTCCGACGCCGGATGGGCGTCGCGGTGTCGACGGCCTCGGACATCGAGACGGCACGGAGCAGGGCCCGCGACGCAGCAGGCAAGGTTCGTCCTGTCGTCTGACTCGGCACAGGGCACACTGAGCCCATGAGCGTGCTCGGTGAGGTCCTGGTCGGCCTGGTGATTCTGGTCGGCCTCGTCGGTATCGTCGTCCCGATTCTGCCGGGCACCATCTTGATCTTCGCGGCCGTCGCCGTGTGGGCGTGGGTCACCGGCGGAGCCGCCGCCTGGACGGTGTTCGCGATCGCGACGGTGTTGTTGGTTCTGAGCGGCGTCGTGAAGTACACCTGGCCGGGCCGTCGGATGCGGGAGGCGGGTGTGCCGATGCGGTCGCTGATGGTCGGCGGACTGCTCGGCATCGTCGGATTCTTCGTCATCCCCGTCGTCGGACTGTTCGTCGGCTTCATCGCCGGCGTCTACGTGGCCGAGGTGCCCAGGCATCGCAATCATTCCGAGGCATGGAGATCGACCGTGCACGCCACCAAGGCGGCAGGACTGTCCATCCTGGTGGAGCTGTTCGGCGCGTTGCTCGCCTCGGCGGTATGGCTCGGGGGAGCCGTGCTCGTATAGATCAGGAGACCCGATACCAGGCCCGGGCGTTGCCGTCGAGCACCGCCGGGAGGTCGCCGCCGACGGCGTGAGAAATGATGTCGATGTCGGTCTCCGAGAACGGACGCGGGGCGCGGGTGCCCGGCAGATCGGTGCCGAACATCAACGCTGCCGGATTCACGCGATGAATCTTCTGCAGAGTGTCGATGATGTCGAGGTCCACCCGGCCGAATCCCGTTGCCTTGACGCGTACTCCGCGGTCGACGAGGTCGAGCAGATACGGCAGGCCCTGCGTCGACAGTCCCAGATGGTCGATGCTCACGGCCGGTAGCTTCGCGAGAATGGGTTCGAGCGAGAGCAGCAGGGACGCATCGACGTACAGCTCGGCGTGCCATCCCACCAGTTCGTGCACGCGCCGCGCCTGGGTGGTGAGCATCTGGACGTCCGTCTCGCCGCGCTTGAGGTTGAACCGCATTCCGCGGACACCCGCGTCGTCCAGCGCGACGATGTCCTCGTCGGAGCACTCCGGATCGATCTGAGTGACGCCCACCCAGCCACGCCCCAGGGTCTTCAACGCCGCGAGCAGGTAGGTCTGGTCGGTGCCCTGGAACGATCCCGAGACCACTGCGCCACCGGTGATACCGAGCCCGTCGACGTCGTAGAGGTAGTTCGAGACGGTGTACGGATCGGGCAGGAAACCGTGGTTCTCGATGAGCGGAAACGCGGGGTCGATGATGTGTAGGTGGGCGTCGAACACGGGCCCCAGCATGCCAGCTCGCGCATTCGGCGTCGCGGCCACCGTCCGCGGTGTTTGAATTCGAAACATGAAACCGGAGACCACAGTCGTTCTCGACGGATACACCTACTTCGAATGTCCGAGATGGCACGAGGGGAGGATCTGGGTATCGGACTTCTACTCCCATCGCGTCGTGTCCGCCCTCGAGGACGGCTCCGACGTACGAGTCGAAGCCGAGGTGCCCAATCAGCCGTCGGGCCTGGGATGGTTGCCCGACGGGCGGCTGCTGATCGTGTCGATGCGTGACTGCAAGTTGCTACTGCGTGAGCACGACGGTTCGCTGACCGTGCACGCGGATCTGTCGACGTATGTTCGGGCGAATCTGAACGACATGCTCGTCGACGCCCAGGGGCGCGCGTACATCGGCAACTTCGGCTTCGATCTGATGAACTTCGCGCCCGTCGAGACGGCCGACCTGATTCGCGTCGACCCGGACGGTTCCGCGCACGTCGTGGCGTCGGATCTGTACTTTCCCAACGGAATGGCGTTCACCGCGTCGGGCGAACTGCTGGTGGACGAGACGGTCGGCAATCGGGTCAGTGCCTTCGACATCGCCGAGGACGGGTCACTGGGGGAGCGGCGTGATTGGGCGAAGTTCGGCGAACTGCCGTCGTCGACGGACATGGCCACGGCTATCGGTGAGGTGAAAGTGGCCGCCGACGGATGCTGCATCGACACCGACGGCACGATGTGGATCGCCGACGCACTGGGGCAGCGAGTGCTGCACGTTGCGCAGGGCGGGGAGGTTCTCGAGCAACTCGATTTCGATCTCGGAGTCTTCGCCTGCGGACTCGGCGGATCCGACGGCCGCACGCTGTTCGTCTGCGCTGCACCGGATTTCAACGAGCATCAACGCAAGATCGAGACCGAGGGCAAGTTGTTGGCAGTTCGCGTGTAGTGCGCTTCGCGCAGTGGTGCGGTTGTGCGCTCCCTGGGGCACACAACCACACCACTGCCGCAGGCACTCAGGCCTTGTCGGGCTCGGATGCCTTCAGCATGTCCTCACGCTCGACGACCTTCACCCGCTCGCGGCCCTCGGGCTCGCCGAGTGAGCGCTCGTGCGCGTCGAGCCGGTACCAGCCGTCCCACGTGGTGAAGGGGACCTGCTTGCCTTCGAGGAACGAGGTGACGGCATCGAGATCCGGTTCGACCGCGCCGACGAAGGTCGGCGCATCCTCGAGCAGATTCGCGACGGTCTCGTTGGCGTCGCCCTTGGTGTGGCCGATGAGGCCGACGGGTCCGCGCTTGATCCAGCCGGTGACGTACGTGGCCGGAACGGGCGTGGTGGACGACGGGGACTCGACGACGCGTCCGGCCTCGTTGGGGATGGTGCCTGCCTGCTCGTCGAACGGGAGCTGGCTGATGTTCTGGCTGAGGTAGCCGACCGCGCGGTAGACGGCCTGAACGTCCCAGTCGTTGTACTTGCCGGTGCCCTTGACGTTGCCGGTGCCGTCGAGCTCGGTGCGCTCGGTGCGTAGACCGACGACCTTGCCGTCCTCGCCGAGTACCTCGTGGGGAGACTCGAAGAAGTGCAGGAACAGCTTGTGCGGGCGGCTGCCGACGTCGCGGATGGCCCAGTCCTGCAGGGTATTGGCGACCATGTCGATCTGCTTGGAGCTGCGGCGGGCCTGCTCGGAGCCCTCGTCGTAGTCGATGTCCTCGGGAGAGACGATGACCTCGATGTTGGGGGAATGGTCGAGCTCGCGCAGCTCGAGCGGGGTGAACTTGGCCTGAGCCGGTCCGCGGCGGCCGAAGACGTGCACCTCGACGGCCTTGTTGGCCTTGAGGCCCTCGTAGACGTTGGCGGGGATCTCGGTGGGGAGCAGTTCGTCACCGGTCTTGGCGAGCACGCGCGCGACGTCGAGAGCGACGTTTCCGACACCCAGGACGGCGACCTTCTCGGCCTCGAGCGGCCAGGTGCGCGGCACGTCCGGGTGGCCGTCGTACCAGGAGACGAAGTCGGCGGCACCGTAGCTGCCCTCGAGGTCGATGCCGGGGATGTTGAGGGCGCGGTCCGCGTTGGCACCGGTGGAGAAGATGACGGCGTCGTAGAAGCGGCGCAGGTCGTCCAACGTGATGTCGGTGCCGTAGTCGATGTTGCCGAGGAGGCGAACCTGCGGCTTGTCGAGCACCTTGTGCAGGGCGGTGATGATGCCCTTGATGCGCGGATGATCGGGGGCCACGCCGTAGCGGATCAGCCCGAACGGCGCAGGCATGCGCTCGAAGAGGTCGATGCTGACGCCCGGTCCGCTGACATTGTGGTCGGACTTCATGAGCGCGTCGGCGGCGTAGATGCCTGCCGGTCCGGCACCGACGATGGCGACGCGGAGTGGACGAGTCTGATCGGTCATGTGCAGCGAGCTACCTTCTTCGAGGGAAGTGCGGACACCCCAGCATAAATTAAGGACTACCTGAGCTGGGGCAGTGGGCAACTTGCCGGATTTCCCGGTTTCCGGTAGGAATTGCTCTGTGCACACGACATACCTGGTCCGACGGTTCACCGTCGACTTCTGTCGTACCTGCACCAACATGTGTTGTCGGTGACAAGACCCGACGCCCCTTCCCCTCCTCCAGCAGGACGGGACCCCTCTCTCGACGGCAGCGTTGCCGAAGATCAGCGCTCGACCGTGCACGGATTCGAGGACACATGACCACTCTGGAACAGACCGCAACTCTCACTCTCGACAAGCTCGGCCCGAGCTTCGGTGCCGAGGTCATCGGCCTCGACGTCGCGTCGGCGTCGGACAGCCAGATTCACGCCGTACGACGAGCCCTCGTCGAACACAAGGTTCTCGTGCTGCGTGGACAGACGCTCGACGACGCGGGCCACATCGATTTCGGCCGCAGGCTCGGTGACCTCACCGCAGGTCATCCGGTGCACGACAGCGGTCACGTCGCCCCCGAGGTCTACGCCCTCGACAGCCAGGACAACGGATTCGCCGACGTCTGGCACACCGATGTCACGTTCATGGAACGCCCGCCGATGGGCTCGATCCTGCGTCCCGTCGTCCTACCGCCGCACGGTGGCGACACCAACTGGGCCGACAGTCAGCTCGCCTACGAATCGCTGTCCGCACCGGTCCGCCGAATGATCGACGGGCTCACGGCAATGCACGACGGCAACCGCGAGTTCGGCTACTACCTCGCGCAGAAGCGCGGCGGAAAAGGCAACGTGTGGGACGGCAAGGAGGTCACCGCGCTGGTCCCCGTCGAACATCCCGTCGTGCGGGTCCATCCGGAAACCGGCCGCAAGGGGCTGTTCGTCAATCCAGGTTTCACCTCCCACATCGTGGGGGTGTCGGAGGCCGAGAGCCGCGGAATTCTGGATCTGCTGTACGCGCACCTGACCAAGCCCGAACACATCGTGCGGCACCGCTGGCGCTTGGGCGATCTGGTGCTGTGGGACAACCGCAGCACCTCGCACTACGCCAATCGCGACTACGGCACCGAGCACCGCAAGATGCACCGCATCACGTTGCGAGGAGACATTCCCGTCGGACCCCGATAGTGCCCGGCCCGTCGGATCGAGGAAGATTGGCCGCATGGCGTCGTGGAGTGAACGTAGGCAGCAGTGGGTCGACAGTCGTGAGGAAGCGCGCAACAACGCGTCCAAGGCGGCTGCCGACTCCGGCGAGCAGCGTCCGCCCAACGCGTGGCCGTTCATCCTCGCCGTCGGCGTCGTCGTGGTGTTGCTGGTCGGCATCTTCGCGGCCTCGAAGTTCGCACCTGCCGAGGACAACGTGACGCAGGCCCAGTTGCTCACCGACGCCGTCGACGGATTCCTCGAGGCACAGAACACCGGCGACGCAGACTTGCTGCGCCAGAACACCTGCTTCGATCAGGTCGAGCGCCTCGTTCCGGACGACGATGCGCAGTACCGAACCGATCGAGCAGGCGAGGTCGAGCGGAACGGCGAGACGTCGATCGACGGGGTGCCCTCCGACTATCAGGTCAACGGCGACCGCGGAATGGTCACGGTCCCGCTGAAGGAAGAGAAATCCGGAGCGCAGACCGACGACGTGTGGAAGTTCCTCCGCGTCGACGACAAGTGGCTGGTGTGCAATGTCTGATCTCGGTATGTGTGACGTAACGGCAAGTGACGGAAGGCTGATCCAGTGACCTACGCAGGTGACATAACCCCGGAAGCTGCCTGGGAGTTGTTGCAGAGCAACCCCGAGGCCGTGCTCGTGGACGTTCGTACGCGCGCCGAGTGGCAGTACGTCGGAGTTCCGGACACCTCCGGCATCGACCGCCCGACGCACCTGATCGAGTGGGTCAGCTTCCCCGACGGTGCCCGGAACGCCAACTTCGTCGACGATCTCAAAGCCGCAGGCGTGGACGGCGATCGACCGGTGGTGTTCCTGTGCCGCTCCGGTCAGCGATCCATCGGAGCCGCCGAGGCCGCGACGGCAGCGGGCATCGGTCCGTCCTACAACGTGCTCGACGGCTTCGAAGGCGCCACCGACGCCGAAGGCCACCGCGGAGCCACGGGTTGGCGTGCGGTCGGGTTGCCGTGGAGGCAGTCGTGACGAACCTTCCCAAAGGCGGCGGATTCGACAAGCCCTTGCCCGAGGGCGTGGGTCAGGGAACGCTGGGAGTGCGCGGCGGCCTGATGCGATCCGGCTTCGACGAGAACGCCGAAGCCCTCTATCTCTCTTCGGGTTTCGTGTACGAGAGTGCCGGTGCGGCCGAGCAGGCGTTCACCGGTGAAATCGATCATTTCGTGTACTCGCGCTACGGCAACCCGACGGTCAAGATGTTCGAGGAACGGCTGCGGCTGATCGAGGGTGCCGAGGCATGCTTCGGAACCTCGAGCGGAATGTCCGCGGTGTTCACCGCGTTGGGTGCCTTGCTGAAGGCCGGTGACCGATTGGTCGCTGCGCGTAGTCTTTTCGGGTCGTGCTTCGTGGTGTGCAACGAGATTCTGCCGCGGTGGGGAGTCGAGACCGTCTTCGTCGACGGCGAAGACCTCGAGCAGTGGGAGCAGGCGCTGTCGGTGCCGACCACGGCGGTGTTCTTCGAGACCCCGTCCAATCCGATGCAGTCGTTGGTCGACGTCAGGCGCGTCTCCGAACTGGCTCATGCGGCCGGCGCAACGGTGGTGCTGGACAATGTGTTCGCGACGCCGCTGCTGCAGCGCAGCCTCGCACTCGGTGCCGACGTGGTCGTGTACTCGGGTACCAAGCACATCGACGGCCAGGGGCGGGTTCTCGGCGGTGCCATCCTCGGCTCGAAGGAGTACATCGAAGGACCGGTGCAGACTCTGATGCGACACACAGGCCCGGCGCTGAGCCCGTTCAACGCCTGGACATTGCTCAAGGGCTTGGAGACGATGCCGGTGCGGGTGCGGCATTCGGTGAAATCGGCGCTGCAGATCGCCGAGTTCCTCGAAACTCACCCGGCGGTGCGCTGGGTGAAATACCCGTTCCTGCAGTCGCATCCGCAGTACGAGCTGGCGAAGTCGCAGATGTCGGGCGGCGGTACCGTCGTGACGTTCGAGCTCGACGCTCCCGAGGGCGAGGGCAAGAAGCGTGCCTTCGAGGTGCTCGACGCATTGCGCATCGTCGACATCTCCAACAACCTCGGCGACTCGAAGACACTGATCACGCATCCGGCGACCACCACGCACCGCGCGACGGGGCCGGAAGGCCGTGCAGCAGTGGGCATCACCGACGGCGTCGTACGCATCTCGATCGGTCTGGAGGACACCGAGGATTTGATCGGGGATCTGGATCAGGCGCTGAAGTAGCTGGGTCAGAGTGTCACCGGTACCGGTTTGTCGATGAGAGAGTAGTGCGCGGCATCGCCTGCAACCACTCGGCTTCTCTCACCGTTCGGGTGTACCGGCACGTCGCCCGCCAAGGTGATGCGTTCGAGGCGACGGTACTGATCGTCCCAGTCGGCGACGGCGTAGTGCTGGGTGGCACGGTTGTCCCAGATGGCCACGTCGCCGAGGCTCCAGGTCCAGCGAACAGTGTTCTCCAGCTTGGTCACTCGATTCTGTAGGAGATCGAACAGCGTCTGCGACTCCTTGGTCGACAATCCGATGAAGTTCTTCACGAAGTGACCGAGTAGCAGAGTCTTCTCGCCGGTCTCGGGGTGTACGCGGACGACTGGGTGTTCGGTCTCGAAGTATGTGGACTGGAACTCCTTTCGGTACTCCTCGGTCTTGTCGTTCCTGATCTTCTCTGCAGCAGTCGCCGAGTAGTCGTAGTTGTTCGAGTGCGTGGCCCAGAGGTTGTCCACCAACGCCCTCAGTGAATCCGGCAGCTGAGCGTAGGCGGCGGTCTGTGAGGCCCACGTGGTGTTCCCGCCGTATTCCGGGAGGCTGACCGCACGCAGGATCGAGGCCTTCGGGATGCGGTCGACGAAGGTCACATCCGAATGCCAGCTGTTGGCCTTGCCGTATTCGGAGTCGATGGCCAGTGTCCTGGTGCCACGGGAGGTCACCGTCGGGTGCGGGGTGGTCGGCGACCCGAGCAATTCGGCGAACGCATACTGGCTTTCGTCGTCGAGATGGTGCTGGCCGCCGAAGAAGATGACCTTGTGCTCGAGCAGAGCCCGACGAACGAACTCGACAGTGTCGGCATCGAGATCGCCGCCGAGTCGCACGCCCTCGATGCGGGCACCGAGGTTGCCGCCGATCTTGATCGCACGCAGAGCTGTCGTATTCTCGGCAAGAGTGTCCACCGACATGTCGATACCTTTCGCTGGTCGAAGACTGCCCGAATCACACCGGCGCAGTGCGTAATTCAACAAGCTGACCACTGTCGATCGTGGATGTACACAGTTCGATTCACCGTGATCTCAATGCCAGGATCTCGACACCAGGATCTCGACACCACGATCGATCGGTCGCGGTGTACCGGTGGACGTCAGTGCTCGAACACGCTGAGAACGGTGCGGAACTTGGCCGTGGTCTCGTCCAGCTCGGCGTCGGGGTCGGAATCGGCGACGATGCCCCCACCTGCCGTGGCCGTTCCCGAAAGTCCGTCTGCCGAGAGCTCGATACAGCGGATCGTCACCATCCACTCGCCGTCGCCGCTGCCGTCGGTCCAGCCGACCGCTCCGGCGTAGAAGCCGCGGGAGCCCTCGACGTCTGCGATCGCCGCCATCGCTGCCGCTCGGGGGACACCGGCGACGGCAGCGGTGGGGTGCAGTGCCAGCGCGAGGTCGAGCGCCGAGGTCTCGGGGTCGGCCAAGGTGCCGACGATCGGCGTCGACAGGTGCCACAGCTGCGGAGTACTGCTGAGCTGTGGCGACTCGGGCACCTCCAGCGTCTCGCAGAACGGCGTCAACGCAGCCCGGATCTCGTCGACGACGAAGCGATGTTCGGCCTGATCCTTCGCACTGGCCGCCAACGCCGCGGAGATGCGCGCTTCCTCGTCGGGGTCGGTCGATCGTGCGGCCGTGCCGGCGAACGGATGGCAGGTGACGATGTTGCCGCGCTTGCGAACCAACAGTTCCGGGCTCGCGCCGACGATGTGCCTACCCCGATGCGTGGCGGGGGACAGGTCCGCCAGGAAGCCGTTGCCCATCGGATCGCGTGAGACCAGAGAGCTGAGCACCGAGGCAGCGTCGATCGGCGAATCCGCCGTCACCTCGATGGCCCGCGCGAGGACGATCTTCTCGGCCACACCGGCTTTCAGCTGCTCGACGACATCCCGCACTCGCTGCACGTGCACGTCGGGATCGGGAATCTGTCGTGCGACGGTCACCTCGGGCAACGGCGGTTGAGCATCGACCGTCGACCAGGGGCCGTCGAGGCGGTAGAACTCCTCCGGCTCGATCAGGGCGGTGGCGTCGGACATGTCGAAAGGGATTGCGCCGACGACGTTTCGGCCGTCCCGCACCGCTGCGACTGCGTCGGCGATATCGGGAAACGCGTGCCGGACACCCAGCCCGACGACGTGGTGATCATGGCGGGACAGAGCGAATTCGAGAGTCATCAGAACGGGTTCTGCGTGCGGCCCACCAGGTCTGCGACGGAATCGAGAACTTTGGTCGGCCGGTACGGGTACTGCTCGACGGACTGGACCGTCGAAATCCCGGTGAGGACCAGGATGGTCTGCAGTCCGGCTTCCAGGCCCGAGAGCACGTCGGTGTCCATCCGGTCGCCGATCATCAGCGTGTTCTCGGAATGTCCGCCGATCGCGCGCAGGGCCGACCGCATCATCAACGCGTTGGGCTTGCCGACGTAGTACGGCTCCTTACCGGTGGCCTTGGTGATCAGCGCGGCCACCGAACCGGTGGCGGGCAGTGACCCCTCGCGGGACGGGCCGGTGGCATCGGGGTTGGTTGCGATGAAGCGCGAACCCCTCTCGACGAGACGAATGGCGGTGGTGATGGCCTCGAACGAGTACGTCCGGGTCTCGCCGAGCACCACGTAATCGGGGCTGGAGTCGGTGAGGGTGTAGCCGATGTCGTGCAGGGCGGTGGTCAGACCCGACTCGCCGACGACGTAGGCGCTACCACCGGGCCGCTGATTGCCCAGGAACGTCGCGGTGGCGAGGGCGGAGGTCCAGATCGACTTCTCCGGAATGTCCAGACCGGTGAATGCGAGACGCGCGCGCAGGTCACGGGGGGTGCGAATCGAATTGTTGGTCAGCACGATGAACGGGATCTCGTTGGCCTGCAGCTCGGCGAGGAACGTGTCGGCACCGGGGATCAGGTGATCCTCGTGGACGAGCACGCCGTCCATGTCCATCAGGTACGTCCACTGCTGAGGCTTCTCGGTTTCGCTCACCCATCCATTGTGAACTACGGCGGTCGCACCGAAGGCGCGACTACGGTACTAACTCGCCTGCAGTTCCTCCGCACGCCGGGAGTTGGCTCGGTGCTGTTGTCGCTCCCGGGCTGTCGTTCCGCCCCAGACTCCGAACGGTTCGTTGGCGGCCAGTGCGAATCGTCGGCACTCGTCGATGACCCCGCAGCCCGCGCACACCTGCTTCGCGCGGTCCTCCCGTGCGCGGCGAGCCGAGCGGCCTTCGCCGGACGGGGAGAAGAAGATCTCCGAGTCCTGGCCGCGGCACAGTGCGTCGACCTGCCAATCCCAGGATTCGGTGGTGGAGGAGATTCTGCGTTCGATCATGGCGATTGCGGTGTTCTTCGACGTGGCAGAGTTGTTCGGCATCGTGGCGACCCATTCCTTTCGTCGACGCTGCGCGAGACCCGGCCCGCGCAGAACGATTCGCTACCGAAAAGGCTCGCCGGGTCGATGGTGCGACGCAATGATTGAAATCAGGCTGATTCGAGGGGCTGGAGTCGGTGCGTTGTCGACGGCTGCGGAGTGTTGCAGCATCGCCGGGCCGTGGGGATTCGTGGCAAGGTGCAGATATGACTCGGCCGCTCAGGTTCTCCGCATTCGTCATGAACACCACCTCTCATATCGTGCACGGTGCGTGGCGCAAGCCGGAAGCGGAGCAGTCCGACTTCTCCTCGTTGGAGCATTGGGTGTCGTTGGCGAAACAACTCGAGCGAGGCAAGTTCGATTTCGTGTTCTTTGCCGATGTCGTGGGGCTGTACGACGACCATCGAGGTTCGTGGGAGAAGTTCGTCGAGTCCGGTTTGCAGATTCCCAGCAACGATCCCACCGTGATCGCGTCGGCGATCGCTTACGCGACAGAGCATCTCGGGATCGCCTTGACCTCGTCGATTCTGCAGGAGCATCCGTTCAACTTCGCGCGGAAGATGTCCACGCTCGATCATGCGTCGAACGGCCGTATCGCCTGGAACATCGTCACGAGCCTGTCACCCAACGCCTGGCGCAACTTCGGCTACGGAGATCTGGCTCTGCACGAGGATCGATACGCCTGGGCGGACGAGTACGTCGACGTCGTGTACAAGCTGTGGGAGGGGTCGTGGGACGATGGAGCTCTGTTGCAGGACAAAGCATCCGGTCGACACGGTGACTTCTCGAAGGTGCACAAGATCGACCATGTAGGTGCGCGCTACAGCGTCGAGGGCCCGCATCTCGTGGCTCCGTCTCCGCAGCGGACACCGTTGTTGTTCCAGGCCGGATCATCGCCGACGGGCCGACGCTTCGCTGCGCGCAACGCCGAGGCCCAGTTCATCGCCTCTCCGACACCCGAGGCCGCGCGCTCGCTCATCGCCGACACGCGCCGTCTGGTCGTCGAGGAAGGGAGGTCCCCTGGAGACCTCGAATTCTTCCAGGGTCTGTCGTTCGTCATCGGTAGTACCGAGAGCGAAGCTCGACGCAGAGAAGCGGAGTTGGACGAATACGTCGACGACGAGGCGATGATCGCGCACGCTGCGGGTGGGATCGGCATAGATCTGGGCTCCTACGATCTGGACACCCCGATCGGTCAGGTGCAGGGAGAAGGCTCGCAGAGCACGTTGGCGTGGCTACGCGAAGCGATCACCGATCGAGAACCCACCGTTCGGGATCTGGCGCACATGCGGACTCGGAGCGGGCGGGTGGTGGGAACGCCGGAGTCCATCGCCGATCGTCTCGAACAGTGGCGCGACGCCGGCGTCGACGGGATCAACGTCATCAACTCGACGATCCCGGGCAGCTACCTGGAATTCGTCGAACATCTGATGCCGGTTCTTCGGCAACGCGGGCTGGCGCAACGGGATTACGGCCGGGGCACCGTC
Source organism: Rhodococcus sp. 06-418-5 (assembly GCF_002258285.1). NCBI lineage: Bacteria > Bacillati > Actinomycetota > Actinomycetes > Mycobacteriales > Nocardiaceae > Rhodococcus > Rhodococcus sp. 06-418-5. The sequence goes on along the minus strand of NZ_NOYE01000037.1, from coordinate 627,794 downwards.
CGAGCCAAACTCACCGGCCGGGACAGACTGCCCGCGTCGCATCCGGCTGCCCGATACCGGGGCGCCTTCAGCTGACACCAGGCAGGTCGGAAACGTGGCAAGGGTTGAAATCATCGTGATTTCAACCCGAAAGACCACGCGCACTTGACTTTTCAATCTGAAGTTCTATACATTCCTGTCACCATCCAGAGCGACCGAGAGACCTTGGCTCTACGACGTCGCAGCAACCCCGCCCTCGGGCGTGTGGGTGCTACCGCCAGGACCGATGGAGGAACTGCTGATGAACACCTGTATCCGTACGCCCGCCTGACCGGTTCGCGTACTCACAGTCCACCCTTTCGAAAGGCACCACAGCGATGATCGCTGCCCATCCGCACCGGCGGCTCCGGTGACGCAACTACAGACCTCGCCGACATCCACCGGTTCGAGCGACACCGCAGAACTGCCGGACGAGCAACTCGTCGTCGCCAGGAAGTGGCATCCGTGGCGTTGGGTCATCAGCGTCGCCACCTTGGTCGTGGTCGCTCAGTTCCTGCACGGGTTGGCCACCAATGCTGGATGGGACTGGGGCACTTTCGCTCAGTACTTCACGGCGAAATCGGTGCTCTCGGCTCTGTGGCTCACCATCCAGCTCACGTTCTGGGGGACCCTGATCGGCTTCGCCCTCGGCATCGCCCTAGCGGTGGCGAGGCTGTCGAACAATCCCGTCCTGCAGGTGATCTCGTGGTTCTACATCTGGGCGTTTCGATCCATTCCACTGATCGTGCAGCTGTTGTTCTGGTTCAACATTGCGTACCTGTATCAGACCCTGTCGCTGGGGATTCCGTTCGGTCCCAGCTTCTTCGAGTTCGACGTCAACAACGTCATCAGTGGCTCGACAGCTGCGATCATCGGACTGGCCCTGCATCAGGCTGCATACTCCGCCGAGATCGTCCGCGCCGGAATCATCTCGGTGGACCAGGGGCAGCTGGAAGCATCTGCAGCACTGGGTATTCCGAAGCGCCGAGAGTTCTTCAAGATCGTCCTCCCACAGGCGATGCGAGGCATTCTCCCCAACGCCGCCAACGAGGTGATCAGCCTGTTCAAGGGCACCTCGATCGTCTCCGTCATGGCCATCGCCGAGCTGTTCTATCAGGTTCAGGTCATCTACGGCCGAAGCGGCCGAGTCGTACCGCTGCTGATGGTGGCCACCGTCTGGTACATCATTCTCACCTCGATTCTGTCGGTGGTGCAGTACTACGTGGAACGGCACTACGCCAAGGGTGCCGTCCGCACCATCGAGCTCACGCCGATTCAGAAACTACGGAAGAAGCTGGCCGAGATCAGCCTGGCCCCGCGAGGAGCAACACGATGACCACGCTCGATGCCGGCACGTCCAGATCGGAAACGAAGTACGCCGTCGAAGTGCGCGGGGTGCACAAGTCCTACGGTGCTCTCGAGGTTCTCAAGGGTGTCGACCTGACCGTTCGCCCCGGTGAGGTCACCGTGATCATCGGCCCGTCCGGATCCGGTAAGTCCACGCTGCTCCGTGCTCTCAACCACCTCGAGAAGGTCGACCAGGGCACCGTCCGCGTCGACGGAGACCTGGTGGGATACCGGCGCAAGGGTTCGAAGCTGCACGAGCTCAGCAATCGCGACATCCTGCGCCAGCGTTCGCAGATCGGATTCGTATTCCAGAACTTCAACCTCTTCCCTCACCTGACGGTGCTCGAAAACGTCATCGAGGCACCGATCTCGGCGCAGAAGCGCAAGCGTGCGGACGTCGAGCCCGAGGCACTGGCATTGCTCGAGCGGGTCGGTGTCGCCGCAAAAGCGCACGACTACCCTCGTCGGCTCTCCGGTGGCCAGCAGCAGCGAGTGGCCATTGCGAGGGCACTGGCGCTACGCCCCACAGTGATTCTGTTCGACGAGCCCACCTCGGCACTCGATCCGGAGCTCGTGGGCGAGGTGCTCGAAGTCATCCGTGGACTCGCCCGCGACGGTGCCACTCTGGTGATCGTCACGCACGAGGTGGGCTTCGCCCGCGAGATCGCCGACACCGTCGTGTTCATGGATTCCGGTGTGATCGTCGAACAAGGGCCTCCTGCAACACTTCTCGATTCGCCGCAGCACGAGCGGACCAAAGCTTTCCTCTCCCACGTTCTGTAAACCACCTCACTTCAGCGAAAGACGGACAACACCCATGTCGAAACCATCACGCAGGCTGACGGTCATGGCCGCAGCATTGGCCATCGTGGCGCTCACTGCGACCGCCTGCAGCGAACCCGCGGCCGAGTCGCAGGTCGTCACCGAGCAGGGACAAAGCTTCGACCTCTCGCCCGAGCAGACCGAACGAGTCCGGGTCGACAAGGTCGACGAGATCGCAGCGAAAGTGCCACAGGCCATTCGGGACCGAGGAACCCTGATCGTCACCGGCTCGGGCGGAACTGCGCCGCCACTGCGCTTCTACGCCACCGACGACACCACCATCGTCGGATCCGAGGTCGACTTCTCCTACCTCGTCGGCGACATTCTCGGGCTGAACGTCGATCTGCAGGTTGCCGACTGGTCGCAGAACTTCGTCAAGATCGACTCCGGTGAGAACGACGTGTTCATCTCCAACGTCACGGTCACCGAGGAGCGCAAGGACAAGTACGACTTCGCCACGTACCGTCTCGACAACCTCGCCTTCGAGACCCAGAAGGACACCGACTGGAAGGTCGAGAAGCGTCAGGACATCGCAGGCAAGAAGATCGGCGTCGGCTCCGGCACCAACCAGGAGCAGCTGCTGGTGGACTGGAACGAGGCCAACGTGGCCGAAGGTCTCGCACCGGCAGAGCTCGCCTACTACCAGAACACGTCCGATTACTACCTGGCGCTGGGATCGAAGCGAATCGACGGCTATCTCGGCCCCAACCCCTCTGCCGTCTACCACGCGGCAACCAGTGGAGAATCGAAGGTCGTCGGGACGTTCTCCGGGGCCGGCGATGCGTTGCAGGGCGAGATCGCGGTCCTGACCAAGAAGGACAACGGTCTCATCGAGGCCATCCACGAGGCACTGCAACATGCCATCGACGACGGCAGCTACCAGCGGGTCATCGATCGGTGGGGCCTCCAGTCCGAGGCCGTCTCCGAGTCCGTCATCAATCCGCCCGGGCTGCCTCGCAAGCCCGCAGCGTAGGTACACGGTGAAAGTAGTGGTCGTCGGCGGCGGCATCGTCGGAGCGTCGTCGGCGTGGCAGATCGCCGAACGCGGGCACGACGTCACCGTGCTCGAGCAATTCGGTCCGGGACACAAGAACGGTGCCTCGCACGGCAGTTCGCGAATCTTTCGGCATGCCTACGCCGACGACCACTACGTATCACTGGCCGCTCGGGCGCACACGCTCTGGCGAGATCTCGAAACCGCTACCGACACCGGCTTGTTGGACATCACAGGGGCTGTGGATCATGGAGATCCGGCGACGGTGAATCCGAGGATCGACGCACTGAAGCGAGCCGGGCTCGAGTTCGAGGTTCTCGAACCGGTTGCTGCGCAGCGGCGGTGGACCGGACTTCGATTCGACACCACTGTGCTGTTCCATGCCGAGGCCGGGCGACTGCACGCCGATCGCAGCGTCGCCGCGGCAACGGCAGCAGCTCGATCGCGCGGTGCGATCGTCGAATACGAGACGCCAGTGCGCGAGCTCTCCGGCTCCGACGTGGTGACGGACACTCGCACCTACGTGGCCGACGTGGTCGTCCTCGCTACAGGAGCGTGGACATCCGAGTTCGTGCCGCAGGGAGTGATTCCGCCTTTGGTCACCACCCAGGAACAGCCGGCACATTTCGTACCGTTGTGCCCGGACGTGGAGTGGCCGAGCTTCATTCATCATCCCGGTGCACTTCTGGATACGGCCGGCATCTACGGCTTGTCCTCACTCGACGGCATCAAGATCGGCGAACACGCCATGGGACCGGTCGTCGATCCGAACACCCGCGACTTCGTGCCCGAACCAGCGGGAGTCGATCGCCTGATCGCGTACGCACGCAACTGGCTCCCGGGAGTGAACGCCGATACGGCCGACCCGCTGACGTGCCTGTACACCAGTACGCCCGATTCCAACTTCGCCATCGGACGCACAGGCAACACCGTTGTCGCTGCGGGATTCTCGGGCCACGGATTCAAGTTCGCCCCTGCGGTCGGGGAACTGGTCGCAGATCTGGTCGACGGATAGACGAGACAGGAAGCACATGAGCGCAACGTTCGACCTGAACACCCGCACTGGCGACGCCGGTCCAGGGCGGCTTACCTTCGTCGAAGTCGATCAGAACGATCCACTCGCGGCGCCTCTGCTCCAGGAGCTGGCGAACGAGTACGCGTCCAGGTACGGCCGTAGTCCCGGCGTTCAGTACCAAGAATTGAAGTCGTATCCCGCACAGGAATTCGCCCCGCCGGGCGGTGTGCTGGTCATAGCATTGTCCGACGGCGTTCCTGTGGCGGGAGGTGCGTACCGGCAGTACGACTCGGATACCGCTGAGCTCAAACGTATCTGGACCTCGAAAGAGCACCGCGGCAGGGGATTCGGCAAGCGTGTCGTTGCGGAGCTGGAACGCAGCGCACGTGAGCGCGGATATCGCCGCGTGTATCTGACGACCGGCTGGAACCAGCCCGAGGCTGTGGCGCTGTACTTGTCAGCCGGATACACCCCACTGTACGACCGGAGCCTGCCGTCCAGGACTGTCGGATCACATCCCTTCGAGAAGAGTCTCGAATGAGCCCGTTGCAGTGAGTGCCCCACCCGCGCCACGACTGGACACTCGAACCGCCGGCACCACTGCAGAAGCAATCGTATGCGCAGCAGCAGGTTTCACTACCTTGCTCGACTCGGCCGTCCTGGGCATCGGGATACCCGCTATCCGTAGTTCGCTCGGTGCCGGTACCTCCGAGGTCCAGTGGATTCTGGCGAGCTACTCACTGACGTTCGGGTTGGCGCTGGTCCCATCAGGACGGCTCGGAGACGTGATCGGTCGTCGCCGGTTGTTCCTGTGCGGGCTCGCATTGTTCTCGGTTATGGGGCTACTCGGCGCGATGGCTGCCGACCCGTGGATGGTTGTGGCCGCTCGACTCGGCCAGGGTGTGGGTGCCGGAGTGGTGTCTTCTCAGGTGCTCGGCATCATCACCGATCGATTCTCCGGTCGGGAACGAGCACGGGCGTTGGGCGCGTACAGCACGGCGGGCGGTGTGGCCGGGCTGTGTGGTCCCGTGCTCGGTGGCGCATTGCTCGGCCGGCTCGATCCGGACATCGGCTGGCGAGTGTTGTTGATGCTGAACGTACCGTTCGCGGTGGTGACGCTGATCCTCGCTGTGGTGTATTTGCGGCCGGATCGCGTTGCTCGGCAGGGTGTCCGCGTCGATTCCGTGGGGTTGCTCGCGCTGGGTACTGCAACGCTGCTGCTGTTGCTTCCATTGGTGTCGTCGATGGCGTTCGTGTTCAAGGTGTTGTCGGTGTCTGCCTCGGGCGCGATGCTGGTCGGGTTCCTGTTGTGGGAGCGGCGTTTCGCGGCACGCGGGAGTGTGCCCGTTCTGCTGCCTGAGCTTCTGGCTCGACGCGGTTACGTCTTGGGCACGTTGGTGGCGATGTTCTGGTTCGGCGCGGTGCTGGCCCTCAACGCGGTGCTCAGCCTGTATCTGATCGAAGGACTCGGCTTCAGTGCTCTGCGTGCGGCTCTGGTGATGGCTGGGAGTTCGCTGATGATGGCCGTCACCTCGGCGTTCGGTTGGCGGCTCGTGTCGAGGTTCGGACGTTCGGCGGTGGTGGGGGCGGTTGTCGTCGAAATCGCAGTGGTCGCCGGGTACATCGGTACGGTCAATACCGTTCCGCGAGAACATGTGGTGATCGTTTTCGTAGTACTTGCGGCCGTGTCGGGGGTCGCGAGCGGTCTGGTGGACGCACCCAATCGTGGATTGACCCTCGAGTACGCCCCGGCCGGGGCGAGTGGCGTCGCAGCTGCTTTCCTGCAACTGTCACAACGACTCTCGGCGACAATTGCGTTGGCGGCGGTATCGGGGATCTATCTCGGGATACTCGGGTCCTCGGCGGGTGGTTACGGCCGGGCCGTCGCCGCTGGACTGGGAGTGTGTCTCGCAATGCTGTTGTTGTCGCTCGTCTTCGCCATCGCCGACGCGCGTCGTAGACGAGGCCTCGAAGGCCCGAAGTCGTGACCGGAGCGGATGTGAAGAACGACGATATCCCGCCGGGTGGGCACCCACCGCACTCGGCAATCGGTACCGCGATCGAGGTTGCCACCGAGGGTCTGGACCGGGGCGAATTGCCGATCGGGGCAGTGGTCTTCGACGCCGAACGGATGCTCGGAAGGGCGTACGCATAGGAGCGAGCGCAGGGTCGACGTCTTGTACATGCTGATCTGCTCGCTCTGGAACAGGCAGACAGGGCGCTCGGGTTTCGTCCGGCCTCGGGCGAGTTGACTCTTGCGGTGACCGTCGAGCCGTGTCTTATGTGCATGGGCGCTGCTGTCGCGCTCGGCGTGAGCAGAGTGTGGTTTGCTCTCGAGTCGCCCGACGACGGAGCGGCCGAACTATTGCGTGTTTGGCAACCACCGGTCCAGTCTCCGCACTTCGTCAAGCCACGCGAGGTGCTCGGCGGGATTCGTCGTGACGAGTCCCGGAGGCTGTTCCGTAGATACGCAGAGGGAACGGGTCCGGCAGGAATGCGCCGGTGGGCGCGTTAACTCGGCAATCAGTAGCGAGGACGTCTCGCTGTGTGGGTAGCGATCAGCGCGTCCGGTCTGCAGTGTTCGCGTTGTATTCGAGCGCGGCGGCGACCCAGAATTCCAGTGCCTTTTCGCTGTTCAGCGAGTTTGCGTCGACGGTTATCCACCCTTGGCCCATCGACCGGTCTCGTCCCATCACGGCGTGGTGTGCTCCCTCCCGCTGGAGATATTCGGGTTCGCGCACATCGTCGACACGAACCAGCAGAGCGCGGTTTCCGGTCCCGACGCACACCAGAATTTTCTCGCGCACCATAAACGCCAGACCGCCGAACATCTTCTGCTCGCGCAGATTCGCTTCATCGGCGAGAGTGGCGCGGACGCGGTCTGCGAGTAGCTCGTCGTACGGCATGTCCTGCCTCTCCGGTGGTCGCTGCACTCATCGAAGACCTGTTCCGCATCGGACGCAACCGCGAATCACCCCGTGTGTGGACTGCTGTGTCGGTAGCAGGTTGTGCAGAAGCAGAGCGGTGTCCTCGCGGCAGGGCTGTTCCCCTGACGGCGGTGTGGGTCGTCAGGCGGGTTGTCGTGGTTCCTCATCGCCGGTGTCGTTGTGGTTGTCGGGTGGGTAGAGGACTTCTTCTGGGTGGTGGGCGTGGTTGATCAGGCCTCGGCGTGTGGGGTCCATTCCGGCGGGTGGGTGCCACAGGGTGCGGCCCGGGTACCGGTGTCCTGCTCCAGTTTTCGTGGTGGCCCACTTGCCGGGGCCGGTGCCGACGAGTGCGTGGTGCATGTCGCAGCCGAAGGTCAATCCGTCGATGTCCGTGTTGCCGCCGGTGTTCCAGTCGGTGACGTGGTGGGCTTGGCACCAGGTTGCGGGGCGGGTGCAGGAGGGGAAGCTGCAGCCGCGGTCGCGGGCGATGAGCACGATGCGTTGGTCGGCGGAGGCGATGCGTTTGGATCGGCCGAGGTAGAGGGCTCGGCCGTGGTCGTCGAAGATGGTCAGGTAGTGGTGGGCGTGCGAGGCCATGCGGATCGCGTCGCGGATCGACACCCGTGATCCGGTGGCGGTCATGGCGTAGCCGCAGGCGGCTTCGAGGTCTTTGAGGGTCATGGTGACGATGGCGGTGACGGGCAGGCCGCGATGGGTGCCGAGTGTCCCGGAGGCCAGGGTGTGTCGGAGCGCGAGTTTGAGGGCGTCGTGTTGGCGTTCGCGTTGGGTGCGGATATCCCGCGCGGCGGCAGCGTCGCGTGCTGCAGTCTTGTCCTGCGCTGCCGTGTTCGGACCTGCATCGTCGGCGTCACCGTCGGGATCGGATCCAGCAGCAGCGTTGTGTGGTTGAACAGTGTCGTCGTCGGCGGTGTCATCTGGGTCAGGCGTGTCATCTGGGTCGCGCGTGTCATCTGGCACTGTGCCGCAACCACATTCGGAACTCTCGCCGCATCCGCCGTCACCGTCACAGTCGGTGTTGCCCCACAACCCTGCATCGCTGGACGTCGACTCGGGCTGCGGCGCAGTGGCACTGTCGTCCCCTTCGCTCTCGTCATGGACGACGGACGTCGGGTCTGCGGGGTTGTTGACGCCCGGTTTCGCGGCTTTGGAGAACAGGGCTTCGAGGTAGGCGCGTAGTTCGGGGTCGACGCAGAATTTTCCTTCGGACATTCCGTCGGCACCCTGTTCACCGAGGTAGAAGAACGCATCCCTGCGTTTCGGTGGTCTCGGTGGCTTCCCGTCCTCGTCCTCGTCCTCGTCGTGGTCGCCGTCGGGATTGAGGATCGAATCCAGGTGCGCCACCAACGGTGCGAAATCGTCGGGTCGCCTGGTCGAGGCGTAGCCCGCCAGTTGCTCGTCGGCGAGCTCGCGCGTCTGCGGATCGACATCCCGGGGCAGATGGCGGAAGAACTCGCGGATCATCTGCACATGCTTGGCATCGAGCAACCCCGCCCGCAACGCAGCAGCAGTGTGCGGCAGCAGCGGCGGCAGGACTTCCCCGGAGAAGGCGGTGCGGTCACCCAACTCGGCAGCCAGACGGACCCGTGCTCCTGCTGCTCGTGGGGTGATCCGCAGCATCCACGCCACCGACGACGGCACCGATCCCGGATACACATCGAGCCCGTGCTGAGAGATGAGTTCGTTGAGCCAGGTGTACGAATACGCGGTCAGCGACCTGGTCGCCGTTTCCATCCGTTGGATCACCGCGCGCCGGTCCGCGTTCGTCCACGACACCGACGCCTGCCCGGCCAACTCCGCGATCGCGGATTCCACTCGGTCGACCAACACAGACAAGTCGGGATCGGACACCTCAGGGGCGGGCGGCACCGTCTCGATGCCGTCCACCCCTGATCCGCCGTCCCCCGAAAGCATGCACAGAATCTATCGCGACCCACCGACAACTTTCGAACACACGTTCTCCGTCAGAGCGCGCTGCGAGACGGTCGGACCGAGCAGAATCGCCAACCTGGAATCGGTATGTGGCGCATTACAGATGGATCGATAGTGTGACGTTGTCGATTCTGCGTAACGCCGAGTCGCGCCAGCGCTGGTCACGGCGTTCAATAACGGTCAAGGCCGACGTAACGACCACAGCAGCGGCGCTGGTTTCGGTGACGATCGTGCTGCGTGTCAGTAACTCCGCCACTCGTGTGTCGAGCCGGTGTCCGTCAGCTGCGTGTGACCCAATGGGGATGATCGAGATGAACGACGCGTTTCGCTTTTTCGCTTCGTGCAGTTCGCCGAGAGAATTGGTCACCCGACTCCAATTCGGCACGACGGAATTGTGGTCCGAGGACTTCGACCTCCCCACCAGTTGGCGGTATATGGCCGACTTGATCGACTCCGATAGAGGGCTGCTCGCCGAATTGGACGGCGCAGTGTCCATAGCGGTCGTCGATACTCTCACTGCGACGGCGGAACTGTGCAGACAATCGGCGACCGAGCGTGTGTTCGCATCCGACTGGATGCTGCTGCGGCGTGCGTTGGCGTGGCTCGGACGGACAGGTTCCGAAGTCGACCACGCGCTACTTGCTGTGGCCGACGAGTTGACGCTGATCGGGCTGGATGCTGCGGAGCAGGATTTCTCGGTCGCAACTTGGCTGTGTGTGGATGTATTGGATCGGTTCGCCGCGGCCGACGAAACAATCGGCTACTGGGTGCGACGCGTGTGCGATCACGAATCGAACAGGTCAGAGCAACGCATCGATTCGGAACCTATCGGCAGCGAAGACGCTGAATTGACCGTTGCCGTCTGACTGACGGTCGCACAACCCGTGGTTTGCCGGACGCCGACGCATTCATTGGAAGGTCGCTCGCAATTCAGCAGCTCACTCGGACGAGGTACTTCCGGTTTCGGTTCTGTCGGACCCTGGGGCGACCGTCGCTGCTGATCGAATGGCGTCGACAATGCTGTCTCGGTTCCGATCGATGAACACCTGGTCCCGTGTATACAGCGCGACGTGCTCGTGCGCGGGTCCGTCCTCGGCTGCAGTCTTCATGGCCGCGAGTCTGGCGATGACGATGTCAGGAAGTTCGGCACCCCGAGGATCGGGATAAATCGTGAAGATTCGGCGCAACCTGTCGTATCGATCGGTGCCCGGCGTCCACCCTCCGTCGGAGAAGTTCTCTTCACTGCAGAGAGGCGCGAAACGATAGGCGAAATATGCCAGATCGTCGATGCGTCGCCCCGGCCCGGCCCGGCCTCGTCGAAATCGATCAATCCGACCGCTTCGCGGCCCTCGAAGACAAAGTTGTACGGAGCTGCATCCCAGTGGCAGATCACCTCGGGATCGACGCCGTCGCGCAGGTGCCGGGCATGGCCGTCGGGCAGTCGAAGCCCGACGGTGACGTCGTGCAATCGACGTACTATCCGGGTAGCGCTTTCCAGAGCTTCGACCGTCCGAAAGGTGGCCGGCATCGGGTAGTTGCCGGCAGTCCCATGCCGGTATGTGAGTATTTCTCGGCCTCGATCATCGATTCCCGCGAAGCGCGGAGCGTAGGGAAAACCCCTGCGCTCCAGCTGGTTCAGAAGAAAGTGGACGGCCGCTGAGTGGTCTCCCGTCGCACGACGTACCGTCTCGCCTACCCGATGCACGACGGTCCTGTTCCCTCCGGGCAACGGGATCTCTGTCTCGTCGTTCATGCTCCTACGGTCCCACGTCGTGCGCAATTCCTACCCCGGTTGGCAACTGCGCCGACCCTCTCGTAGTATCTGAAACGTAGGACCATCCAGAGCGACCGAGAGACCTGGCTCTATGACGTCGCAGCAACCCCCCGCTCGTCGGGTGAGGGTGCTACCGCCGGGACCGATGGAGGAATTTACGTGAACACCCGAGTCGCCTCAGGTTTCGTCGACGGTTGCCGCCGTCTCCATGTGGATCTGTGCCGTCTGAACGGTTCGACCTGTCGTAGCTGACATTTCGGCACCGTACTTTTCGACACCACACCTCACCATCTGCACGACCTCCTTCCTGGGCACACGTGGCTCGGACGCGGGAGTTCGTGTGCGATCGACCAGATACCGGAGACACCCACGTGTCCACTCGCCCTGTTCTTTTGGTGGCCGGAGTAATCGCCGCCACCGCCACACTGCTCGCCGGGTGCGCTGGTAGCGCCACCACCTCGAATGCCGATGCCGGCCCCGCCCAGCCGGGCGGCACGCTGCGCTACGGCCTGTCCGGGGCCCCGACCTGCTCCGACCCCGCGCAGTCCGGCACCAATCAGACGATCTATGTCACCCGACAGGTGGTCGACTCACTCACCGATCAAGATCCGGAGACCGGCGAGATCGAACCGTGGTTGGCCGAGAGCTGGGAAGTGAGTTCCGACGCGAGGTCGTTCACCTTCCAGCTGAAAGACGGAGTGACGTTCAGCGACGGCACCCCGCTCGACGCCACCGCCGTCAAGGACAATTTCGATGCCATCACCGGAACCCTCGGTGCCGCCAAGGCACCACTGGCCGCCAGCTACCTGACCGGATATCAGGGTGCCGCGGTCGTCGATCCGCTCACGGTCCGCATCGAGTTCTCGGCACCCAATGCTCAGTTCCTCCAGGCGAGTTCGACACCTCAGCTGGGAATCCAGTCCACTGCGACGTCGGCGCAGTCGGCCGAGTCGCGGTGCTTGGGTACCAACATCGGATCTGGACCGTTCACCTACGCGGACTACCAGCAGGACCGCTCCGTCACCTTGGCCAAGCGAACCGGATACAACTGGGGCTCTGCGGTATTCGGCCACGAGGGCGAGGCGTACCTGGACCGCATCGAATTCACCATCGTGCCAGAGTCGGGTGTACGCACCGGCAGTTTGTCCTCCGACCAGCTCGACGCGGTCAGTGACGCGCTGCCGCAGGACGCGCCGCAGATCGAGGCGGTCGGTGGCCGGATCCTCACGACATCCAACCCCGGCGTTCCGTTCGGCATTCAGCCCAACGTCACTCGCGGTGCGCTGCAGGACCCCGCCGTCCGGACGGCTCTGGTGCCGGCGATCAATCGTCAGGAACTCGTCGACACGGTCCTCGGACCGGACTTCCGAACGGCCACCAGCACATTGGCCAGCGCTACCCCGGGCTACGTCGAACTCGCAGATGTCACCTACGATCCCGAGAAGTCGAAGTCGCTCCTCGACGCCGCGGGCTGGGTTCCCGGTGCTGACGGAATACGCGAAAAAGACGGACAGAAGCTGAGTTTCAAGGTCATGTACTCGGCCGTGTTCGCCGGCAACCAGGCGATCCTGGAGCTGACCCAGCAGCAGTTGCGCGCGGTCGGCGTCGACCTACAGCTCGAGCTGGTGTCCACGTCGGAGGCGACGGCGCGGCAAGGCACCAAGGACTACGACTCCACGTACTACAACAGCACCCGCGCCGACGGCGACATTCTGCGCACTTCGTTCGCAGTCGACGGCCGCAACCTCAATGCGCGCGGCCCGATTCCGGATCTGGATGCATCGTTGACGGAGCAGCTCTCGGCCACGGACGTTGCAGCGCGCAACGAGATTCTCGCAACCGCGCAGGAACAGATCCTCGACAACGGATTGTGGATCCCCACGATCGAGCTCTCGCAGGCCGTCGGCGCGGCTTCGGCGGTGCAGGATCTGAAGTTCGAGGCCTCGGCCCGCCTGCAGTTCTTCGACACCTGGCTGAGCGGGCAGTAGCGCCGTGATCCGCTACATCGGGCAGCGAGTACTGCAGGCACTTGCGGTGCTGTGGGCCGCCTTCACCATCTCGTTCATCGTTCTCTTCCTCCTTCCCTCGGACCCGGTCAGTCTTGCCGTCGACTCGGCCGGATCGGGCACGCCGGCGGACGCTGCGGCCATCGCCGAGCTGCAGGCTCGCCACGGCCTGGATCAGCCGGTGCTGGTGCAGTATTGGCATTCACTGGTCGGGGCCGTGCAGGGTGATTTCGGATTGTCGATCGCCACCGGCCAACCGGTGACGACGGCCATCCTCGACGCGGTACCGAGCACACTCGGTCTGGCGGGGACAGCGCTGGTGTTGGCCGTCGTGTTCGGATCCGCGGTGGCCTACGCCGCCACGTACACCCGTATCGGCTGGCTGAGGAATTTGCTGCTCGCCCTCCCACCGCTCGGGGTGGCGGTGCCGACGTTCTGGGTGGGACTACTGCTGCTGCAACTGTTCTCGTTCCGACTTCGCTGGTTCCCGGCGTTCGGTGACGCAGGCGCAGCGTCGTTGGTGCTACCTGCCGTGACGCTCGCTCTACCGACCGGCGCTGTCATCGCCCAGGTCCTGGCCACCAGCATGGCCACCACGTGGAAGCAGCCGTTCGTCGATGTGGCTCGCGCCAAGGGGGTCTCACGCCTGCGGGTGCAAACTCGACACGTTCTGCGACTGTCCTCGATCCCCGCCTTCACGATTGCCGGGGTCCTGGTCGGCACCCTGCTGGCCGGATCGGTAGTGGTCGAGACGGTCTTCTCGCGTGCAGGAGTGGGACGGCTGACCCAGACGTCGGTGCTGGCGCAGGACATTCCGGTGGTGCAGGGCATCGTCGTTCTCACGTCGCTGGTCTTCGTCCTGGTCAATCTCGCAGTCGACCTGCTCTATCCGCTGATCGATCCGCGCATCGTGCGCGAATACCGGCCCGCGCAGGCCAGTGCAGAACCGGAGAAAGCTCATGTCTGACATCCTGATTCGTGAACCTGCCGTCCATTCGACGAGTCCCGAGGCAGCCGAAGCAGCACCGGTACCCACGCGGCGACGAGGTCTGCGAGACGTGGTGAAACACATCTGGCTCGGTGCCTCCGTGATCGTGCTGTTGTCGGCTCTCGGGTTCGCGCTGTTCCCGTCCGTGTTCGCCAGCGGCGACCCGCTGGTCGGCACGCCGGCCGACAAGCTCCAGGCACCCAGCGCGTCGCACTGGTTCGGCACCGACAACATCGGCCGTGACGTCTTCACCCGAGTGGTCCACGGTTCCGGACTGTCGCTGACGGCAACGCTGTTGGCGGTCGGTATCGCACTGGTGGTCGGCTCGATCATCGGTCTGGTCTCGGGCGCCGTCGGCGGAATCGTGGACGCGGTGCTGATGCGAATCGTCGATGTCCTGCTGTCGATTCCGACGTTGTTGCTCTCGTTGGCGCTGGTGACCGCACTGGGCTTCGGCACCGTGAACGTCGCCATCGCCGTCGGCGTCACGCTGATCGCCAACTTCGCCCGAGTGATGCGCTCGGAGGTACTGCGGGTGCGCAGATCCCTGTACGTCGAAGCGGCGTACGCCTCGGGTGTGCGGTGGTTCGATGTCTTCCGCAGGCACATCCTCAGAAACTCGTACGGCCCTGTGATCGCTCTCGCTGCAGTCGAATTCGGTATGGCGGTTCTCGCGGTATCGGCGCTCAGCTTCCTCGGTTTCGGTGCTGCTCCGCCCACCCCGGAGTGGGGATCGCTGATTTCCGAGGGCCGCAACTTCCTGGCCACCGCATGGTGGATGACCACACTGCCAGGATTGGTGATCGTGGCCGTCGTCGTGTCCGCGCACCGCCTAGGGCACGCACTCGAGAGGCGATCACAATGAGCCCCATTCTCGAAGTGGAGAATCTGCACGTGAACTACGGTGAGACGACCGCCGTCTCCGGCATCGGGTTCACCGTCGACCGCGGTGAAGTGGTGGCCGTGGTCGGTGAATCGGGCTCAGGAAAGTCGACGACTGCGCACGCCCTCATCGGCCTGCTCTCGGGTTCTGGACGCATCGTGGGCGGATCGGTGACGTTCGACGGGCAAAGGCTCGATACGGCGTCGGACAAGACGCTGAACCGGTTGCGCGGCCGCCACATCGGGCTCGTCCCGCAGGATCCGACCACCTCGCTGAACCCGGTTGTTCGCGTCGGCGACCAGGTTGCCGAGGTGCTGCGGGTGCACGGTCTGGCCGATCGCCGCTCCGCGAAGATCGAGGCGATTCGGATCCTCACCGAAGCCGGGCTGGACAACCCCGAGGTGCGGGCGCGGCAGTATCCCCAGGACCTGTCCGG
Source organism: Rhodococcus sp. 06-418-5 (assembly GCF_002258285.1). NCBI lineage: Bacteria > Bacillati > Actinomycetota > Actinomycetes > Mycobacteriales > Nocardiaceae > Rhodococcus > Rhodococcus sp. 06-418-5. The sequence continues at coordinate 612,634 of NZ_NOYE01000037.1, read as the reverse complement.
TGGGCAGCGTCAGCGCGTACTGATCGGGATCGCTCTCGCGTGCCGCCCGGAACTGGTGATCGCCGACGAGCCGACCAGCGCCCTCGACGTCACCGTGCAGCGTCGCATCCTGGACCATCTCGACACCAGGATCGCCGAGACCGGTGCCGCGGTCCTGCTGATCACCCACGACTTGGGCGTGGCTGCGGACAGAGCCGACCGCCTCATCGTCATGAGCGCAGGACGGATCGTCGAGTCCGGCCCCACTGCAGAGGTACTGGCGAACCCGACCCACGCGTACACACGTCAGCTGTTGGCTGCAGCGCCCTCGTTGAACACCGCCGTACGACCCGCGCGCCCCACGGTCGGCGAGCCGATCCTGACGGTCGGCGACGTCTCGAAGCGCTTCACCATCGGCCGCGGCGTCCACCTCGATGCGGTCAAGGGAGCCACATTGACCGTCGAACGTGGGCGCACCGTTTCGCTCGTCGGCGAATCCGGTTCCGGCAAATCCACGTTGGCGCGCATCGCGATCGGTCTCGAGACCGCGTCGTCGGGGTCGGTCACGTTCGACGGCAGGGACATCACGGGTCTGCGTGGCAAGGCCAAGCGTGAACTGCGGCGGCGTGTACAGATCGTCTATCAGAACCCGTACGCCTCACTGAACCCGAAGTTGCGCGTCGGGGAGATCGTGCGAGAACCGTTGGACGCGTTCAAGGTCGGTACCTCGCGTGAGCGTTCCGAGCGTGCCAGGACGCTGCTCGATCAGGTGGCACTCACCAGCGATTACCTGGCCCGGCGGCCGGCCGAGCTCTCCGGTGGGCAGCGTCAGCGCGTCGCCATCGCCCGCGCGTTGGCCCTCGCGCCGGAGCTGGTGGTGCTCGACGAGCCGGTCTCGGCCCTCGACGTATCGGTGCAGGCGCAGATTCTGACGCTGCTGGGCGACCTGCAGTCCGAGCTGGGTCTGAGCTACCTCTTCATCTCCCACGATCTGGCCGTGGTGCGTCAGATCAGCGACACCGTGGCCGTGATGCAATCCGGAGTCATCGTGGAATACGGCGACACCGCAGCACTGTTCGACAATCCACAGCAGGACTACACCCGCGAGCTACTCGGGGCCATCCCCGGAAGCGCGCACGAGAAAGCGAGCACCAGTGTCTGACACGCTGTTCCTGACCGCGATCGAGCTGAAAGGCACCGGCGCACATTCGCAGGCCTGGCGTCGCCCCGACTCCCGCGCCGAAGAAGTGTTCACAGCAGGATTCTGGATCGACCAGCTCCAGGCTGCAGATCGAGCAGGTGTCGATCTCGCCTTCCTGGGCGATTCGTTCGCCAGTCGGACGCTCGAGGCCGCAGCCGTCGCGGCACGGGCAGCCGCCCTCACCGAGAAGATCGGGCTGGTGCCCACGATCACCGTCACGCACACCGAGCCGTTTCACGTCTCGAAGCAGATCGCGAGCCTGGATTTCGCATCCCACGGCCGGGCCGGGTGGCAGGTCGAGGTCAGTCCGGGAGCCGAGCAGGCAGCGCTGTTCGGCCGAAAAGCGGAGCAGGACAACAGTAGTCTGTGGCGTGAGGCGGATGAGGCAGTCGAGGTCGTCACCAGGCTCTGGGACAGCTGGGAGGACGACGCCGAGATTCGCGACGTCGAGTCGGGGCGGTTCATCGACCGAGACAAGCTGCACTACATCGACTTCGAGGGTGAGAACTTCTCGGTCAAGGGCCCGTCCATCACTCCGAGGTCTCCGCAGGGGCAGCCGCTCGTCGTGATCCGCGTGGACTCCACGGAGTCCGTGTCGGTGGCCGCGGCGCGCGCCGACATCGTCCGCATCGCCGCCGACACAGTCGAGGATGCGGCCACTGTTGCCGCCCGTATTCGACGGGCCGTCGTTGCGGAAGGCCGTGACCCGGCCGACGTGTTCGTTCTGTTGGATGTGGAGACCCTGGTATCCGATTCTGCCGCTGAAGAACTCGCTCAGCTCGACAACTGGGCGGGGCACGTCAGAGTCGCCGAGTCCGTGTCGCATATCGGCGACCTGGCGGGCTTGCACCTGCTCCTCGGATCCGTCGAGGCGGCCGGCCTGGACGGAGTCACGCTGGTACCGCTCGCGCTGCCGTCCGGAGTGGCAGCACTACCGGCCACGGACACCCGCAGCGGATCGACCTTGCGCGAGCGTCTCGGCCTGAGACGTCCGGCCAATCGCTATGCACTCGAAGGGCAGAGCCTGTGACGAAGAAGCAGATTCATCTGGGTGCCCATTTCCCGGGCGTCAACAACACCACCGTCTGGGCCGATCCGGAGTCGAAGAGCCAGATCGAGTTCGATTCGTTCGTACACCTCGCCGAATCGGCCGAACGCGGCCTGTTCGACTTCTTCTTCCTCGCCGAAGGGCTGCGACTGCGTGAGCACCGCAACAAGATTCACGACCTCGATGTAGTAGGGCGACCCGATACGCTCACCGTCCTCAACGCGCTTGCGTCGGTGACGAGCAGGCTCGGACTGGCCGGGACGATCAACACGACCTTCAACGAGCCGTTCGAGCTCGCCAAACAGTTCTCGTCGCTGGATCACCTGTCCGACGGTAGAGCGGCATGGAACATGGTGACGTCCTCGGACGCGTTCACGGGCGAGAATTTTCGGCGGGGCGGCTACCTCGATCGTGCCGACCGCTACGTGCGTGCCAACGAGATCATCGACGTCGCGCGAAAGTTCTGGGACTCATGGCAGTCCGACGCGTTCGTCGTCGATCGCGAGCGTGGAGTCTTCGGCCGCGAATCGGAGATCGGAACGGTCCGGCATTCCGGACCCCAGTTCGATGTGGAGGGCCGCTTCACGCTGCCGCGCAGTCCGCAGGGACATCCGGTTCTGTTGCAGGCGGGCGATTCCGACGAAGGTCGAGAATTCGGTGCCGCCAAGGCCGACGCGATCTTCACCATCCACGGTACTCTCGAGGACGGGCAGAAGTTCTACTCCGACGTCAAGGGTCGGCTCGCCAAGTACGGCCGCGATCACGACGACCTGAAGGTGCTGCCCGCGGCGACGTTCGTGCTCGGAGATTCTGCGCAGGACGCCGCCGAGAAGGCGGATCACATCCGGCATCAGCAGGTCAGCGGCAGGACGGCCATCGCGTTCCTCGAACAGGTGTGGGGACAGGACCTGTCCGCATACGATCCCGACGGGCCACTGCCCGACATCGAACCCAGCGGCGATGTGTCGATCACCCGTGGCCGTGCGAGACACGGCGACCCCAGAACCATCGCCCAGCAGTATCGCGAGCGAGCCGAAGCAGACAACCTGAGTATTCGTGAACTGATCATCGCGATGACGACACGGCAGCAGTTCGTCGGAACCCCTGCGCACGTGGCCGAGGAGATCGACAGTTACGTGCAGAACAACGCGAGCGACGGCTTCATTCTCGTCCCGCACATCACCCCTGCCGGCCTCGACGAATTCGTCGACAGAGTGATTCCGGAATTGCAGGACCGCGGCAGCTTCCGCACCGAATACACCGGCACCACCTTGCGCGAGCACCTCGGTCTGCGCCATCCGTACGAACAGCGAGAAGGAGTGCGAGCATCATGAGCGATTTCGAGCAGGACTGGAAGCAGTGGCATGCCGAGCGAGAGGCGTCCTACGGTGATCCCCTCGGTTGGGTGTCGTTGACCGGGTTGTATTGGCTGACCGATGAATTCGAGACCGTCGCGGATCTTCCCGGCCGGTGGAGGGCCGACGCCGATTCGGTGACCGTCGAGGGGTTCGATGGCGTGACCGCGCTGAATCCGGTGGAGGGCGCACCGGGCATCCTGGTGCAGGACGGAGATCGGCGTATCGAGGTGATCCGTCGGACCGGTTCGGTCGCGCTGCGGGTGCACGATCCGAAAGCGCAGACCCTGCAGGCGTACGACGGCATCCCGGCCTACGAGCCCGACGAGGAGTTCGTTGCCACCGGGACGTTCACCCCGTACGACTCTCCGGTGACCGTCACGACCGGAGCCGTGGTGGAAGGACTCGAACATCACCACTCGGCCGTGGGCACTCTCGACTTCGAGTTGGCCGGTGCCGCTGCGCAGCTGATTGCTTTCGGTGGCAACGGCAATGGTCTGAAGGTCCTGTTCACCGACGCCACGAGCGGGGTGACCACCTATCCGGCTGCACGGATCCTGGCAGTGCCCGCACCGGTGGACGGCACCGTCGTTCTCGATTTCAACCGGGCATCGAACCTTCCGTGTGCGTTCACCGACTACGCGACGTGCCCGGTTGCGCCTACCGAGAACAGGCTGACCATCGCCGTCGAGGCAGGGGAGAAGAACCCGAGATGACGCGCGTTCCGTTGTCGGTTCTCGATCTGTCCCCGATCAGCGAGGGGTCGACAGTCGCGCAGGCACTGCGAAATACTCTGGATCTGGCACGACAGACCGAGGAGTGGGGTTACGAGCGTTACTGGGTGGCCGAGCACCACTTCGTGGCGGCAGCCAGTTCTTCACCCGCAGTGTTGATCGGTCTGATTGCCGCTGCCACCAACAGGATTCGTGTCGGATCGGCTGCGGTCCAGCTCGGGTTCACAACAGCTGCCGCCGTTGTGGAGTCCTTCGGGACGGTGGATGCGTTGTATCCGGGTCGTATCGATTTGGGAGTGGGTCGGTCCGGGCAACGGCGTGCGGAAGTGTTGGCCGGTGCCGAGGTGCCGGAGCAGTCTCGCGCTGCACGAACGATCGACGGGGTACTGTTCCCCGTTCCGTACTCGCCTGCTGCACTGCTGAAATCGCCACGATTGGCCGCCTCCCTCGGGGCGTTGCAGCAACCCGAGGCGATCTCACCGGATTTCGGCGACCAGCTCGACGACATCGTGGCGCTTCTGTCCGATACGTATCAGCGAAACGGCATACCTCTGTCGGCTCGGCCCGGTGCGGGTGCCCAGGTGCAGGTGTGGTTGTTCGGAAGCAGTGCGGGGCCCAGCGCCCGTGAGGCAGGTTCGCGGGGCCTGCCGTTCGCCGCCAACTATCACGTCAGTCCCGGAACGACGCTCGATGCGGTGGAGGAGTATCGGGGTGCATTCGTGCCATCCGACACATTGTCCGATCCGTACGTCGCAGTATCCGCTGATGTGGTTGTTGCAGAATCGGATTCCGGAGCATACGAGTTGGCGGCTTCGTTTCCGCAGTGGGTGCACAGCGTTCGCAGCGGTCACGGTGCGATCGAGTATCCGGATCCCTCGAGTGTCGCGCCGATGTCCGAAGAGCAGTACGCACTGGTAGCCGATCGTGTGGACACTCAGTTCACCGGTTCTGCGGCGACGGTGTGCGACAAGCTCGACGGTCTGCAGAAGGCAACGAGCGCAGATGAATTGGTCGTCACCACGATGACTCACGACCACGCCGACCGGCTGCGCTCGTACGAACTGCTCGGCAAGGAGTGGGGACTACCGCGACTGCGCGTGTAGTTGGGAACAGACAATTCGACATGACAGTTGAGGGCGATATGACTCGAGTAGCGGTAGCAGCATCATTCGGTGGACCGGAGGTCGTCGAGATCGTCGATCGGGCCCTCCCCAAACCTGCAGCAGGACAGGTTCTGGTCGAGGTGAAGGCCATCGGGGTCAATCCGATCGACTACAAGCTCTACAGCGGCGAGTTCGGTTCCGACGAGTCGACGCTGCCGCTCCCGCTCGGTAGCGAAGCGGCAGGCGTCGTCGTCGCTGTCGGTAACGCGGCCGAAGGCCCGGGTGGGCCGATAGGAGTGGGCGACGAGGTGATCGTGTCCGGCGCGAAGGGGGCATACGCCGAGAAGATTCTCGTTCCCGCGGATGCGGTATTGCCGAAGCCCGCCTCTCTGGAATGGAATGTCGCTGCCGGCCTGCTCGTCGTCGCGGGTACCGCTTACGACACGCTCGAAACGGTTGCTGTGTCGACCGGCGACACCGTGCTCGTACACGGCGGGGCGGGTGGAGTCGGATCCATCGTCGTGCAGTTGGCGAAGGCCCGTGGTGCGACCGTGATCGCCACAGCGCGTGCGGAAAATCATGACGCCCTCCGGACCTACGGTGCCGTGCCGATCGAGTACGGCGAGGGATTGCTCGATCGCGTTCGGGCAGTGGCACCCGACGGCATCGACGCGGCGATCGACACGGTCGGCACCGACGAGGCCGTGGATGTATCCCTCGAATTGTTGACGGACAAAGCCCGTTTGGTGACCATCGCTGCGTTCGAGAGGGCCGCCAACGAGGGCTTCCCTTCGGTGGGTGGCGGCAATCCGAAGAGTGCGGAACGGCGTAAGAAGGCAGCCCTGTCACTCGTGCGACAGGCAGGTGACGGTGATTTCGAGGTCATCGTCGCCAAGACCTTCCCACTGGCGGATACGGCGACCGCGCACGCAGAACTGAAGAGGGATCACCCGCGCGGGAAGTTCGTGTTGATTCCGTGACGGAAGCAGTTGACGTGCTGAACAACTGGGCCGTCGCAGAGGTACTCGCGCGCTACGCACACGTGGTGGACAATCGAGAGTGGGGTGAGCTTTCGTCGGTGTTCACGCCCGATGCGACTGTCGAGGCCGAGAAAAGCCTGATCGTCGGCTTCGACAGTATCCGGAGTTACTTGGAAACGTTCGATCCGAGGCGATCTCATCACACACTCAACACCATCACCGATATAGACGGGGATGTAGCGCGAGTCTGGAGCCGATTCATCGTGGTCGAGTTCGACGCGACGTCGCTGACGGGTGACTACGTGGATCAGGTGGTGGCGACCGCCGACGGAGCGCGCATCGCGAGACGGCGCATCACCGTTCGCAATCGACCGGACGTGCCCAGCGCGAGGCGGAATCGTTCGCGAGCTGGGCTCGGTCGTGACAACGGAAGTTCGCGTCGATTCCGACACTGCGGCCGAGATCTTGGACGTTCTTGCCCGCTATGCTCAGGTGAACCTGGCTACATGGCACTATGCCATCGACGACTACGGAGTCGGTCCGCGTCGATACCGCAAGGTACTGGCCGCAACACCGGCATCGATTGCGCAGCGGGCAGATTGACGAGGCGGCGTCTTCCGCGGCATTGCTGGACGAACCGTCCCAGAAGCCGGAAAACGCCGGCCAGCCACGGCAGCAGGGGATTTAAGGCGTTTCCATCGCGCCGTCGGTGCACTGTGCCGAGATGACCGTACGCCAGTGCTCGCGTGAGCAGTCTTGTAACGGTTCATGGCACGGGATATGCCAGGAGACGTGTCGAACCCGGCCCCCTAGCGCGAGACGAACGGCGTTCCCACCCCTGAAGGTGTCGTGTCTCGCAGCTGCACCAATCCGCGGCGCTCGAGGATCGGCCGCACACCCTCACCGAAATGGAATGCCTCTTCGACGTGCGGGTAGCCAGAGAGAATGAAGTGGTCGAGGCCGATCGAGGCGTATTCGGCGATGCGGTCGGCGACCTCTTCGTGCGATCCGACCAACGCGGTGCCTGCGCCGCCGCGGACCAGGCCGACTCCGGACCACAGGTTGGGGGATACTTCGAGGCTGCGTGCGCCGTTGCCTGCCGTGAATGCATCTCCGCCGCTGTGTAATTCGCGCATACGACGTTGGCCTTCGGAACCCGAGCGCGCGAGCGATGCCTGGGCTGCCTCGATGGTTTTCGGGTCCAGCGCTGCGAGCAGTCGATCTGCCTCGGCCCAGGCCTGTTCCGAGGTGTCGCGGGTGATGACGTGCAGGCGGATGCCGTAATCGAGGCGTCGGTTCTGAACCTCGGCGAGGTCGCGGATCCAGGCGATCTTCGAGGCCACCGCGGTCGGCGGTTCACCCCAGGTGAGGTAGGTGTCGGCGAACTGCGACGCGACAGTGCCTGCCGCCGGGGAACTTCCGCCGAAGAAGATAGGTGGCACCGGGTCCGGGTAACGCTGCAATGACGCGTTCTCCACCTTGATGTACTCGCCGTCGAAAGTCACGGGGCCCTCGTTGGCCCAGAGCTTGCGAGTGACGTCGAGAAATTCGCCGCACCGCGCGTAACGCTCGTTCTTGGTCAGAAAATCGCCGAAGGTGCGCTGTTCGTGGTCCTCGCCACCGGTGACGACGTTGAGCAGCAACCGGCCACCGGATTGCCACTGGAAAGTCGCGGCCATCTGCGCGGCAAGGGTGGGGCTGAGCAGCCCGGGTCGCAGAGCCACCAGGAACTTCAGCGTTTCTGTGGTGTCGATCAGCATGGCCGTCGTCAGCCAGGCGTCTTCGCACCACGCGCCAGTGGGCGTCAGGACTGCCTCGAAGCCGTTGTCCTCGGCGGCCGCACCGATCTGGTTGAGGTACTTCAGCGTCGCCGGCCGATCACCGGACATCGACGACCCATGGCCACCGGCCATCAAATTGCGAGAGTCGCCATAAGTGGGCAGGAACCAATGGAAGCGCAGAGACATGTTGCCCGACCGTACTCCGGCGACGGCCACGCTCCCAGAGTTGAAATCAGCTCGAGTCGAACCCGTGACGTGATGTTCTCGGTATTGCAGTGTTGAACCACATGACTTCTTTTGCTGAACCGGCGCAGCCTGAGTCCGATTCAGACCGCCGAACGCGATTGCGGACCGTCGTTGCCGCGAGCCTGCTCGGAACCACAGTCGAATGGTACGACTTCTTCCTCTACGCCACCGCCGCGAGCCTGGTGTTCAACCAGCTGTTCTTCCCGGATCAGTCCTCGTTCGTAGGCACCATGCTCTCGTTCGCGACGTTTGCCGTTGGCTTTCTCGTGCGTCCGATCGGCGGCGTGGTGTTCGGTCACTTCGGTGATCGCATCGGTCGAAAGAAGACGCTCGCGCTGTCGATGCTCATCATGGGTGTCGCGACCGCGCTGATGGGGGTTCTTCCTACTGCCGAGCAGATCGGCATTCTCGCGCCGATTCTGCTGCTGCTGTTACGGGTTCTGCAGGGATTCGCGCTCGGTGGTGAATGGGCCGGAGCAGTGCTGTTGGCAGTGGAACACAGCCCGCCGAAGAAACGCGGCTTGTTCGGCAGCATTCCGCAGATCGGTCTGGCACTCGGATTGGCGCTGGGTACAGCAGTATTCGCCCTCCTGCAAATAGTGTTCGACGACGCTCAGTTCCTTGCGTACGGCTGGCGCATCGCGTTCCTGCTCAGCCTCGTTCTGGTGGCCGTTGGGCTGGTGGTGCGACTCAAGGTCGAAGAGACCCCGGCATTCCTCGAGGTCACCGAATTGCAGCAGCGATCGAGTGCACCGGTGAGAGAGGTGTTCGCACGCAGGCACATTCGCAATACGGTGCTGGGGCTGCTCTCGCGCTGGGGGGAAGGCGCGGCATTCAACACCTGGGGTGTTTTCGCAATCACCTATGCCACAACGCAATTGAGCTACGAGAAGGTGCCGGTCCTGCTGGTCGTCACCGTCGCTGCGTCGCTGATGGCAGTGCTGATTCCCGTGTCCGGCTATTTCGTGGACCGGTTCGGAGCGCAGCGCATGTACATCATCGGTATTGCCGCCTACGGGATCGCTGTCTTCCCGGTGTTCGCGTTGTTCGGTGCCGGAAGCCTGTGGTTATTCGGCTCGGGACTCGTGCTGGTGTTCGGAATCGTGCACGCGACGTTCTACGCTGCGCAGGGAACCCTGTATGCCAGCCTGTATCCCACCGAGATCCGCTATACCGGACTGTCTGTCGTCTACCAGTTCTCAGGCATCTACGCTTCGGGCGTCACGCCACTCATCTTGACGTCCCTGATCGCCGTGGGAAGTGGATCACCCTGGCTGGCGTGCGGATTCCTCGTCGCGACGTCGGTAATCTCGGTGATCGCCACGTCCCTGATCCAAAAGAAGGACCTGCATTTCTAGCGCATCTGTCTGCGGGGTGCACTGCGTGGCCCATGTCAGGTGCGGTCGGGAAACCTGATCCGTTCGACTTGAGGTATTCCCCGGTGTGCGGTAGGAATTGTCCGTGCACACGACATTCCTGATCCGGCGGCTCACCGTCGATCTTTGTCGTACCTGCACCACTATGTGTTGTCGGTGACCACTCCCGTAACGCTCGGCTCACTAGAGAGCCCTCATTTCTCGCGGCCCGCCCTCGGCGGGCCGTCACTCTTGCCGACTCGAGTATCGCGACGTTGCTTGTTCGACTGTCGTTGACTCCGTGGTCGGCGCTGACCGAAAGCGAACGCCATGTCTGTTCCCGTCGACCTCGTCCCCGACGACCCGGTCGCTTCATCTCGTCGTACCTCGGACAATCCGTGGGTGCAGCGCCTCACCGATGTTGCGCTTCCCCTACTGTCGCTAGTGGTCTTCGTCGGTGTCTGGCAGGTTGCTGCAGCGAGCGGAATCTGGAACCAGACGTTTGTGCCGTACCCGAGCATCGTGTGGTCGGCGTTCGTCGACTTCTCCACCACCCATGATGGCGTCCGTGGCTACCAGGGCTACCTGCTGTGGGAGCACCTGTACATGACGCTGCGGCGGGTATTCGCGGGCGTTGTCATCGGTATCGTTCTCGGTGTAGCGCTCGGGTTGGCCATGGGAACGGTGAGTTGGGTGCGCAGCATCCTCGAGCCGTGGCTGACGTTTCTGCGGGCCCTGCCTCCGCTGGCCTACTTCTTTCTGTTGGTCATCTGGTTGGGCATCGACGAAGCACCGAAGGTCACTCTTCTCGCACTGGCGGCGCTTCCGCCGGCGGCAGTAGCAACGACGGCAGCCGTGCTCGCGGCGCCGGTCGGACTCGTCGAAGCGGCGAGGGCTCTGGGAGCGTCGCGGCGCGACGTCATCCGAGACGTGGTCGTACCGTCGGCACTTCCTGAAACCTTCACTGGGATAAGACTTTCCGTCGGTATCGCCTACTCTTCGGTGGTTGCGGCGGAACTGTTCAACGGCCTCCCCGGCATCGGCGGAGCAGTCAAGGATGCAAGTAACTACAACAACACCCCCGTGGTGCTCGTCGGGATCTTCGCGATCGGCATCTCGGGTCTCATCATCGACGGCATCCTGCGCTCGGTCGAGCGTCGAGTCGTCCCCTGGCGTGGAAAGATCTGAGGAAGAAAAATCATGAAGCTGTCGAAGATCCTGGCCGTGTTGACTCTCGGTGCGCTGGCGCTGACCGGTTGCGCGGTGGACAATGGCACCACCGATAGCAGCAAGCCGACGATTCGCCTTGCGTACCAGTCTTTTCCGAGTGGTGACCTGGTGGTCAAGAACAACAAATGGCTCGAAGAAGCGTTGCCGGATTACAACATCGAGTGGACGAAGTTCGACTCCGGTGCCGACATCAATACTGCCTTCGTCGCCGGCGAACTCGACTTCGGTGCCATCGGATCGAGCCCGGTGGCTCGCGGACTGTCCGCGCCGCTGAACATTCCGTATCAGGTCGCGTTCGTTCTCGACGTCGCAGGCGACAACGAGGCGCTCGTCGCTCGCGACGGTACCGGCATCGAAACCGTTGCGGATCTGCGCGGCAAGCGAATCGGCACGGCATTCGCGTCCACCGCGCATTACAGTCTGCTCGCCGCGCTGGAGCAGGCAGGGCTCACCGCCTCCGATGTGAACTTGGTCGATCTGCAGCCGCAGACTTCGCTGGCCGCGTGGGAGCGCGGCGATGTCGATGCCGTGTACACCTGGCTTCCCACCCTGGACGAGCTGCGTAAGACGGGTAAGCAGCTCATCGCCAGCAAGGAATTGGCGACGGCGGGCAAGCCCACCCTCGACCTCGGAGTGGTCTCCACCTCGTTCGCCGAAGAGAATCCCGACGTCGTCGACACCTGGCGTCAGGTGCAGACTCGCGCGTTGACGACCATCGCAGACAACCCCGATGCGGCTGCCGCGGCAGTTGCTGCCGAGATCGGTATCACGCCGGACGAGGCTGCGAATCAGTTGAGCCAGGGAGTGTTCTTGACGCCTGAGGAATTGACGTCCTCGGAGTGGTTGGGTACCGAAGGCAACGTCGGGAACCTTGCCGCCAACTTGCAGAGTGCGTCGCAGTTCCTGGCCGATCAGAAGCAGATCGACGCGGCGTCCCCGATCGAGACATTCCAGAACGCCATCTACGTGAAAGGCCTTCCCGATGTCCTCGAAAACTGAGTTACGCACAGAACCCGGTTCGACACGGGCCGAGGCAGACGGCTCGATTCGAATCGACAACGTAACGCATATCTACGGCAAAGGCGCCGACCGAGTGACAGCGTTGGGACCTGTCGATCTGAGCGTCCCCCCGGGGGAGTTCCTCGTCCTCGTCGGCGCGTCGGGATGCGGTAAGAGCACGCTGCTTCGCCTGATCGCCGGTTTCGAGGACGCAACCGAGGGTTCGGTGCAGGTGTCCGGGACATCGCCGACGCCCGGCGTGACGTCCGGTGTCGTGTTCCAACAGCCGCGTCTGTTCCCGTGGAAGAGCGTGGGAGGCAACGTCGATCTGGCACTGAAGTACGCAGGGGTGCCGAAGTCGGCCAGGGCAGGCCGGCGTGCACAGCTGCTCGAGCGCGTCGGTCTCGAGGGCACGCAGGATCGGAGGATCTGGGAGATTTCCGGCGGGCAGCAGCAGCGGGTCGCCATCGCCCGCGCTCTGGCGGCCGAGACGTCGCTGCTGCTTCTCGACGAGCCGTTCGCCGCGCTCGATGCCCTCACTCGTGAGCGTCTGCAGGAAGACGTTCGCCAGGTAAGTTCCGAGCTGGGTCGCACCAATGTCTTCGTCACACACAGTGCCGACGAAGCTGTGTTTCTGGGTTCACGCATCGTTGTCCTCACCAAACGTCCTGGGCAGGTGGCCCTGGATATCGGTGTCGATCTGCCACGCACCGGGGTCGACGCCGACGAGTTGAGGGGTTCGCCGGAGTTCGCCGCCCTACGTGCCGAGGTCGGTCACGCTGTGAAGTCCGCGGCAGTGGCCTGACGCGAAATGCACGTGAAGGGTTGGGCAAGCGCTGTGTGCGGAGAGTAGCGTTCCGACGCGCTGTTGTCGGACTGGTTTCGGCCTCGGTCAGGCACCGGTCAGGCGGTCCTGGTCGGTGTTCGGGGGATGGCGGTCGAATGTGTGGGGGCGTAGGACGGCCGCAGAATCGACGGGCGCAGCCTTGACGAACGCAGAAATCCTGCATGCCCGCAGTACTCCGCAAGCGTACGGACAGAACGTGATTCGACTGGTCGTTGCTGCGGTCACCACTCCTCGTTCGGATCCGAACGATTCGAATGGTGGTCGTCGTCGGTCGGGTGGATGCACACTGAACGGACGCTACGAAGGGACTGTGAGTAATGAGTGACAACGTCTACCGCGTCACCGAGATTGTCGGGACGTCCACGGTGGGGTCCGACGATGCGATCAAGAACGCCGTTTCACGGGCGAGCAAGACGCTGAAGAACCTCGACTGGTTCGAGGTGATCGAGACTCGCGGACACATCGAGAACAACGAGATCAAGCATTATCAGGTCACGATCAAGGTGGGCTTCAAGCTCGAGGAGTGACCGAAGACCGTTCCGAGAAGGTCGGCCTCTGGGGTTCCAGGGGCCGACCTTCCTCGTTCCCAGTTCGAAAGTTCAGGACGATCGATCACTCCCGATGGACGTTCGGTCGGGTACGCCGGAGCGATTGCCCTCATCCTTGACCTCATGACGACAACGACCGCGGCCACCACCTCACGGACTCGCACCGCGTGGGGGGCCGTACTGGCGATGATGGCGACGAGCTTCACCCTCGTAACAGCCGAGTTCCTTCCGCCGAGCCTGCTGCCCTCCATGGCGTCGTCGTTGGGTATCACCGAGGGTCAAGCTGGTCAGGCCGTCACAGCGACCGCCTTCGTCGGCCTGTTCATCGCGCCCACGATCGCCGTGCTCTTCCCACGGCTCGACCGCAGGTCCTTGCTCGTGGGGTTGACCGTGTCCGCTGCGATCTCGAATGCAATTGTCGCCGTGGCACCGAACCTGCTGACCTTGCTGGCCGCAAGGCTGCTTCTGGGCGCAGCAATCGGAGGTTTCTGGGCGATGTCCCTGGCTGTTGCCGCCCGACTCAGCGCACCGCAGCATCTGGGCCGAGCCGTGATGTTGGTGAACACCGGCACCACACTCGCCACCGTTGCGGGTGTACCGCTCGGCATCTTTCTGGGGTCGGTCTTCGACTGGCGCAACGTCTTTGCAGGAACCGCCGTGCTCTCAGTCGGCGTCGCGATCGCGCTCCGATTCGCCTTGCCGCCCGTCGCGCCAGGTGCCGCAACGGGATTCCGGGGACTCGGCAGTGCCCTGCAAGAACCAGGAATCACCCACGGTCTGATCGGCCACGTGCTCGTGGTCCTCGGCCATTTCGCAGCCTTCACCTACGTTCGATCAGCACTCGAACAATCGCCGTCCGTCGATTCGACAGACGCGGCGGCCCTTCTGATGGTCTTCGGGGTAGGTGGATTCGTCGGCAACCTCGTCGTGGGCGCAGTTGTCGACCTTCGCCTACACACGCTGCGTCTGCTGGTGCCACTCTCGATCTCCGCGGGGATCGGAGGCATTGCAGCGTTCCCCGGTGAATTTGTTGCCCTCACCGTTGCGGTCACCGTCTGGGGATTCGGTTTCGGTGCCTGGCTGACCGTGGTCTCGACCTGGATGGCCCGCGTCGCGAGCGAAAGAATGGAGGCAGGTGGCGGGCTGGTCGTGGCCGGGTTTCAGCTGGCCATCACCCTGGGTGCCGGTGCAGGCGGCGTCGTTGTCGACGCCCTGGGCATCCGCTCGGCTCTCGTGATCGCCGCTGCCGTCGCCCTTACCGGGGCCGCGATATTCAGCACGGCGCGGGCGGCACCCGTTCCCGATGCACTGGCGGCCTAGCCGATCATCCCCTGCTGGCGGGAACGCCAGAGCGCCGGCGGGATGCCGACGTGGCGCCGGAAGGCGCGGCTGAATCCCGCATCGGAGTTGTATCCGAGCCGGTGCGCGATCTCGGTCACGGTCTTATCGCGACCGACCAACATATCTTTCGCCGCGTCCATGCGGGCGGCGGCGAGGTACGCAGCTGGAGACTGCCCGAGCAGATCACGGAATCGCAGCGCGAAGGCCGACCTCGACATCGCAGCGGTGCGCGCGAGATCATCGACGCTCCACGGTCGTCCTAGTTCGCGGTGCACCTCATCAAGGGCTCTACTGATATGAGGGTCATCGACTCGGCGCAGCCATTCGGGAGCAGCGCAACCGAGCTCGAACCAGCGCCGAACCGCAACCGAGGCAACCATGGTGGCGATCCGGCTGCAGATGACCACGTCGCCGGAGCGGGTCGGAGAGGCCGAGTCCCATTGGCACTCCATGTCCTCGATCAGCCCGACCACCGTGGGCTCGTGAGACGAAAACTGCTTGACGACAAAGGAATCAGGAAGCGGATCGGTTACGAAGCGTCCATCGACCGTGTCCATCAAGGCGACATCCACGATGGTCGTCGCTGTATCGGCTCGGATCGACCGGCGGTGCTCCCGTGAGAAGTAGACGAGGTCTCCCGCGCTCACCGCGAACACGTCACCGTCTCCGACTCGCAGTCCGACTCGGCCTGATGACACGTACAAGAACCCGGCTGACGCATGCGGCCGCTCGCAGCTGCTGCCTGCAGGAACTTCTGTGCGCCGCGACTGGAGCACCGTCCAATCGAGCGCCGCCAACACACGATCGAAAGCGGAACGCCGTGGTCCGATGTCGCTCACCGGTGTCATATGGTGTGCAGCAATCGAACGACCGACGGTATTCCGTCGCCCGAATCTCTCTGCCGGACAAGCGACCGACAGTGGCCATGACGGGACAGGCTTACCGTCAGCGACTCAGCCGTCCTGGCTCGAGTAGCCCCACCAAGACGCCCGATCCGGCGACGACGACAGTACGACGATCGCTGCCCACGCGCCGAACTGCCGAGTCGACGCTTTCGAACGCTCCGACGACTACAAGCGGCGGTGAGATGTAAGCCGTCAGCGGAGCGGACGGATCGACGTTGCGCAATTTTTCAGCAGTAACCGATCCGAGGATCTCAGCGACAACCTGCGCGCCGGTCCGGTTACGCGGCAGAGCAACCGGCAGCTCGGCGTGTGAACCCAGCAGCGAAAGAGCCTCACCCACAGTAACGTTGGACGGTACGACCACCGGAGTGGTGATCTCGCCGAGCAGGTCCTCGACGGCGCGGTCGACACTCTCCGCGCGGTCGGCAAATCCGAAGCGCGCGACCCAATCGTCGTCGAAATACTTCGAGAGGTACGCGCGACCCGAGTCCGGGACGAGCACCACGACGACGGCATCGGCGGGCAGCGTTCGGGCAACTCGCAACGCTGCCGCGACGGCCGTTCCGCCTGATCCGCCCACCAACAGCCCTTCGGTGCGGGCCAGAGTGCTTGCAGCCGTGATCGATTGGCGGTCGCTGACGGTGATGAACTCGTCCACGATGCCGCGGTCGTAGGATTCTGGCCAGATATCCTCGACCGAGTCGGGGTGAACGAAGTGGCCGATCGATTCGACGTAGTACGCTCGCCCGTCTCCACCGCTGTAACTGGAGTCTTCGGGATCGGCTCCGATGATCCGGACCGCTCCGTCGCTGACTTCCTTCAGGTACTTCCCGGTTCCGCTGATCGTCCCGCCCGTACCGATCCCGGCAACGAAATGAGTGATGGTACCTGCCGTCTGACGCCACAGCTCGGGTCCGGTCGTGACGTAGTGCGCACCGGGATTCGCTGGATTGTCGTACTGGCCCGCGAGCCAGCCGCCGTCGGTCTCGTCGGCGATCCGTCTGGCGACGTTGCGCACGTGATCGGGGTGATGTGTCGGCAACGCGCCGGGCGTCACTTTCACCTCGGCACCGTAGGCGCGCAGAAACGCAATCTTCTCACTGCTTGTTTTGTCCGGCACGACAACGATGGTTCGGTACCCACGCGACGCGGCGACAACGGCGAGTCCGATACCGGTGTTGCCCGATGTGCCCTCGACAATCGTTCCGCCGGGCCCGAGCTCACCGCTGGCTTCCGCATCGAGAATCATCTGACGCGCGGCACGGTCCTTGACGCTTCCGCCGGGATTGAGCAGCTCGAGTTTGGCGTAGACGGCCGCAGCGATGCCCTCGGTCACTCGGTTCAGTCGAACCAGCGGCGTGTGTCCTATTGCATCCGCGACGGATTCGTAGACGTTGAGTCCAGCGGCATCAGGACAATTGTCGCTTTCCGCACTCACTCTTCGACACCTCGGTTCTGCGGTAGTGGAACGATCTTCAGGCCGAGACCAGACCGAATCGGTTCACCGGCCGCGGCAGTCCGTAGTGCTCTCGCAACGTCGATCCGGTGTACTCGGTGCGGAACAGTCCCCGTGCCCGCAGAATCGGGACCACCTCGTCGACGAATACTTCGAGGCCGGAGGGAAGCGCCGGCGGCATGATGTTGAAGCCGTCCGCCGCTCCGCCGAGGAACCACTCTTCGATGGCGTCGGCGACCTGCAGCGGCGTACCGGTGAACGTGTGGTGCCCGCGTCCGCCGCCGAGGCGCCCGATCAGCTCGCGTACCGTGAGCCGTTCGCGTCGAGCAAGTTCCACGATCAGGGTGTAGCGGCTCTTGGCCTCTTCGATGGCGTCCTCGGGCAGGAGTTGCTCAGGAAGCTGTTCGTCCAGGTGCAGCGTGGACGGATCCACTTTCAAGGTTTTCGCGAGCTGAACAAGTGCGTATTCCGGCACGATGAGCCGGTCCAGCTCGAGTTCGAGTTCGTGTGCCTCGGCCTCGGTGGACCCGATGACCGGGACGATGCCGGGCAGAATCTTGAGGTAGTCGGGATTTCGACCGAGAGCGGCAGCCCGCGACTTCAGGTCTGCATAGAACGAACGAGCGTCGTCGATTGTCTGCTGCGCGGTGAACACTGCCTCGGCGTACCGGGCCGCAAGATCCTTGCCGTCCTCCGACGAGCCCGCCTGAACCAGAAGCGGATAGCCCTGAATCGGGCGGGGGACATTCAACGGTCCGCGGACCGAGAAGAATTCGCCTCGATGATCGACCGTCCTCACCCTGTCGTTGTGTCCCCATACGCCGGATTCCTTGTCCGCTGAGATGGCATCGTCGTCCCAGCTGTCCCACAACTTCTGAGCCACGTCGACGAATTCCGCCGCGCGGGCATACCGAACATCGTGCTTGGGCAGCTCGTCGAGGTTGAAGTTCTGTGCCGCCTCGAGGCCCGCAGTGGTGACTATGTTCCAACCTGCTCGACCGCCCGAGATGTGGTCGAGGGAGGCGAATGCACGCGCGAGGTTGAACGGTTCGTTGTAACTCGTTGTGGCTGTGGCAATCAGGCCGATACGCTCGGTCACCGTCGATACAGCCGTCAGGATCTGCAAAGGCTCCAGGTTCCCGGATGGTCGGCGCGCAACGTTGGCCATCAGTTGGGGGCTGTCGGCGAAGAAGATCGAATCGAACGTGCCTCGCTCGGCGATCTGGGCCAGCCGCTGGTAGTGCTTGATGTCCGTTCCGGACCGCGCGTCGGATTCCGGTAGACGCCAGGACGACTCGTGATGGCCGGTGGACATCAGGAAGGCGTTGAAGTGGAGGGTCCGAGTCATGCGTGTGCTCCTTCCTCGACACCGAGAGCCTCGAGCAAGGCGTTGCGGTGTGAGACGAATCGGGGGTCGCCGTGACGACGCGGTGACGGCAGATCGATCTGGCGATCGGCGACGAAGCGGCCGTTGTCGAGTACGAGTACGCGATCGGCGAGCAGTACTGCCTCGTCGACGTCGTGCGTGACCAACAGCACGGCAGGGGTGTGGCGCGCGCAGAGATCCTGCAACAGGACGTGCATGCGGATGCGGGTCAGCGCGTCGAGTGCACCGAACGGCTCGTCGGCGAGCAATAGCTCCGGTTCGCGAACCAAGGATCGGGCCAACGCGACCCGTTGCTGCTCGCCGCCGGACAGTTCCTTGGGCCAGGCCCTCGCACGACCCTCCAGGCCCACCTCGGCGAGGGCGGCGCGGCCACGAGCCGAGGCATCGCGTCCGGCGAGTCCGAGGATGACGTTGTCGAGGACACGGGCCCACGGCAGCAAACGAGAGTCCTGGAAGACAACGGCACGAGCGCGCGGCACACGTAGCTCGCCGGAACCGAGCACGCCGTCGTCCAATTCGGCGAATGCGCGCAGTAGCGTGCTCTTGCCCGAGCCGCTACGCCCCAGCAGGGCAACGAACTCGCCCTTGTGAATGTCGAGGTCGATGCTGTCCAACACGAGTCGATTGTCGAAACCTCTGCTGAGAGCACGAGCTTCGACTACTCGAGTATCGTTCGGCACCGTGGTGGTGCTCAGCCGCCCAGTGTCTGTCGCCATGCCAGTGCCTTTCTCTCAGCCGACCGGACGAGGGTGTCGCCGATCAATCCGAACAGCGCGTACACCACCAACCCGACGACGATGATGTCGATCTGTCCGTAGGTGCGTGCCTGCGTCATCAAGTAGCCGATGCCGCTGGTGGCATTGACCTGTTCGACCACGACGAGCGCAAGCCACGAGATCGTGACCGCCATGCGAAGGCCGGTGAAGAAGCCGGGGAGTGCGCCTGGGAGAGCGATCTTTCGGATGAACTGCCAGCGGGACAGGTCGACGGTCTCGGCCAGCTCGACGAAGCGTTTGTCGACTCCGCGCAATTGGGCGTGAGTGTTGATGTAGACGGGGATCAGCACGCTGGTGGTGATGACGATGATCTTCATCGACTCGCCGATTCCGAACCACACGATGAACAGAGGGATCAGGGCCAGGGTGGGAATGGCGCGTTTGATCTGTACCGGCCCGTCGACGACAGCTTCTCCGAGCCTGCTGAGGCCGGCGACGAGGGCGAGCACGACTCCGATGCCGACGCCCAGTACGAGTGAAATCCCCGCGCGCTGAACGGACGTGAGCAGATTGCTCTGCAGGCGGCCATCGGCGATCAGCTCGGCCGCAGCCTGATAGATGGTCCAAGGAGCCGGAAGGGTCTGCGGGTCCAGCCATCCGGCGGCGGACGAGATCACCCACAGAAGCAACAGAAGTACTGGGCCGACGGCCAACCCGTACGGAATTGCCTTGCCCGGTCCCAGGCGGCGGGTCGAGGTACGCCGGGGCGCGAGCTTTCCGGTCGAATCGAGTACGTGTGGCTTGCTGGTGCGGCGCAGTGCCAGGGTGGCCATCAGCTGTCCTCGCGCGTGCGGGTGGCACCGACCTCGGTCACCGTATCGGCGATGATCGGCTCGAACCGTAGATCGAATCCGTCCGATGCGGTGACCTTCTCGGGCAGTTCGCCTGCGGCGTCGATGACGTCGATGGTGTCCTGCTGACGCTGTACGAGGGCCTGGTCGAGGACAGGAAATGTCGCTGGACCGAGCGATTCCACGATGCGTCGACCGTCCGCCTCGGTGAGCCCCTGGTTGTCCACGTAGTACGCCTGGATCCACTCGTCCGGATTGTCGTTGGACCAGTCGACCGCGCGAACATAGGACGCCACGTACGCGCGCAGGGCTGCGGCCTTGGCGGGATCCTGCAGTGCTTCACGACGCGCGTACAGGTATGACAGGCCGGTGGACGTCCCGTCGGACTCACTGACGTCGATCAACTTTGTGCCCGGATTGGCAAGGAAGCGAGTCAGATTGGGCTCGCCGAGCGGCGCTACATCCACCTGACCGGTGCGGATGGCGTCCGGAAATTCCGAGAGCTGCAACCGGACGAGCTCGACGTCATCGGTGGTCAGGTCGGCAGCGGCCAACGCGCGCAGCACGATTGCCTGCTGGGCCGTGCCTTCGGCGTAGGCGATCTTGGTGCCGCGCAGATCGGCGAGAGTGGTGATGTCTCGGCCCGCGGCTACTGCCAGCCGAGTGTTGTTCGGATCCGACTGGCGTGCAGCGATGATGGGCACATCTTGGCCTGCGATGAGAGCCTGGATCGGCGGGGTGTCGCCGACGATGGCGACGTCGGCGGCACCGGCCCGGAAGGCCTCCAGAATTGCAGGCCCGCCCACGAAGTTCGCGAACTCGTAGTCGAACGGCAGAGCATCCGCTTCGCCCGAAGCGGCAAGAACGGTCTGCTGAGCCTCCGACTGGTCCGCGATGACCAGCTTGGCTCCTTCAGGAACCTCGGTGGGCAACGCCGCGTCGGCAGCGAGAGCATTGCCCGGCGAATCGTCCGACGCGCAACCGGACAGAGCCACGGCCACAGTGCACAGGGCGACCAGGGCAGTGGTCGCGGTTCGGAACGGTCGTCGTCGGGCCATGAAGGTGCGCATGGGACCAGTGAAACGTGAGAGCGATTGTTGAACAACAATTTACGTTAGCGTGATTCTAAGTCGCTTCCCGACTGCCCGAGATGGAGAGGTGGCGGGCCGATAGCGACGAAACCGAAGGTGGCGCGGTGTGTCTCACGAGTGCCCGCTGTGTCCGATGAACTCTTCGGTCACCCGGTGCGCGATGCCGTCGGGGTAGGGGCCGGGGAGGATGAGAACGACATGATCGAATCCGGCGGCCACCGCGTCCGCGATGTCGTTTCTCGTTCTCTCGGGTTCCTCGAACGACACCCCGAGAGCGACCGATCGGGTGATGGCCCCGGGATCGCGCCCGATCTCGGCGCAGTATCGGTCGAGCAGTCTCGATCTGTCCACTGCATCGCCGAGGTCCCCGCCGGGAATGTTCCAGATGTCGGCATGTTCGGCGACGAGGCGCAGCACTCCTGCTGCCCGACCGCCGATCACGATCGGTGGGCCGGGTCGCTGAACGGGTTTCGGGTTCTGTAAGGCCCCGACGAGGTCGATGTGGGTGCCGTGGAAGTCGAAGTGTTCGTCCTCGGTCCAGAGCCTTCGAATCACGGTGAGCGATTCGCCGAGTCGCGCCACGGCTTCTGCGGCGTCGCCGTAGGGCAGACCGTTGCCGTCGTACTCCCGTCGTGCCATGGGCACGCTCGGCCTCGATCCGGCACCGATGCCGAAGTCCAGCCGACCATTCGACACCACATCGACCGTAGCGGCGATCTTGGCGAGGATTGCCGGCGGGCGAATGCGGTTGCTGGTGACCATGATTCCGAGTCTCATCCGTTCGGTCCGTGCGGCCAAGGCAGAAAGCATGGTCCAGCCCTCGAAGATCGGGCCGTCGAGGTCCCCGCCGATCGGCATGAGGTGATCGAACAGCCACGCGTGCTCGATCTCCGGAATGCCATCGGCCTCACGCCACACCCGGAGCAGGTCGGCATAGGAGACGTTCTGCGGCGGGGTCATGATTCCGAAACTCGGCATGTCAGCGTCTCCGCAAGGATGCATCGAGCAGCACGGGTGGAGTGTCGAACTTGTCGCCGGGAGCGAGATCGACACCGGGAGAAACGATCTCGTCGATCCTGTCGAGGACGTCTGTCGAGAGGACTGTGTCGGCGGCAGCGAGCTGTGAGTGCAGGTGCTCGACGGTGCGGGGTCCGACGATCGCGCTGGTGACTCCCGGATGGGCCGTCACGAACCCGAGAGCGAGTTGAATCAACGTCAGCCCGGCATCGTCGGCGACAGCGACCAGTTTCTCGACGGCGTCGAGTTTGGCCCGGCCGGTAGGGGTATCGGCACCGAAGCGTTCGGGCATCATCACGGCGCGTTGGGAGGTCGCGGCCCGTCCTGCCCGGATGGCTCCGGAGAGGAAGCCGCCCCCCAAGGGGCTCCACGCGAGTACTCCCATTCCGTATTCCTGTGCGACGGGAAGGACGTGGGATTCGATGCCGCGCTGCAGGATCGAGTACGGCGGCTGCTCGGTGACGAACCGCCCCAGGTGGCGTTCCCGTGCGGTCCACTGTGCCTGCACCATCCGGTAGGCCGGATAGGTGGAGGAGCCGAAGTATCGAATCTTCCCGGCTCGCTGCAGATCCGTCAGTGCGGAGAGGGTTTCTTCGTCGCTCGTCCTGGGGTCCCAGCGGTGTATCTGGTAGAGGTCGACATGATCGGTACCGAGTCGGCGCAGGCTGTTCTCCAGTTCGGTGACGATCCAGCGGCGGGAGCTGCCCTGGTGGTTCCGTTCGTCGCCCATCGGGTTGAACACCTTGGTGGCCAGCACGACGTCGCCTCGCCGACCCGCGATCGCCGTGCCGACCATCTCCTCGGACTGACCCTGGCTGTACATGTCGGCGGTGTCGATGAGGTTGATGCCGCCCTCGAGTGCTGCGTCGACGATTGCGGTGGCCTCGTCTTGCGTGGTGCGCCCGATCGCTCCGAAGTTCATCGCGCCGAGCGAGAGCGTGCTGACCTGGACGCCTGTTCGTCCCAGTGTGCGGTACTGCATGGTGATCTCCTCATGGATCCTGGGGACTGACTACTGTGGGGACAAGCGGAACAGCGTTCCGTAAACCAACATACGGAACGTTGTTCCGTTTGTCGATGCCGGGAGGAACAGTGGCCGAGGCCGAAGCCGAGCAGCCCCGAAAGCGGGCGGATGCGCGGCGAAACGAAGCGACCCTGCTCGACGCGGCGGCGGCTGCGTTCGTCGAGTCGGGAGTGGACGTGCCGGTGCGCGATATCGCCCGGCGGGCCGGTGTCGGCGTCGGAACCATCTATCGGCACTTTCCCACACGGGGCGACCTCGTCGTCGCCGTCTTCCGACACCAGGTGCAGGCCTGCGTCGTCGCCGGTCAGGAGCTTCTGGACGGCCGCGAATCACCGCATGCAGCATTGGTGCTGTGGATCGACCGGTTCGTCGACTTCCTCGTGACCAAACACGGTCTGGCCGAGGCCATGCAGTCGGACAGTGCCGGATTCGAGACCTTGCACAAGTATTTCCTGGATCGGCTGATCCCCGTATGCGAGTCCATGCTGCACGCCGCGGTCGAGTCGGGGGAGATCGCACCGGGGCAGACCGCACTGGAGCTGATGCGTGCGGTCGGCAACCTGTGCATCGGTGCATCCGATCCCCGCTACGACCCGCGAAGGATGGCGCGGGTGTTGGTTGCAGGACTGCGTATCAGGACGGAAAACGACGGGATCGGTTGACAGACAGCGTCAGAGTCGATGGCGAAGCAGCTCTGCGGCGAGCTGATCGTTGTGCCGAAAGAACCCGGCATTTGTGCGCGGCCGCGGGAAGGCGCTCGACCACGTGTGTCCAGCAACCCACGGCCCCACCGCATACCGGTTCCCAGCGATCTTTCCCGACGCTGTAATCAATCGAGAGTGCCCGTCCACGGCTACTTTCGCGGCGCTGTGTTCGGTCGCGCGAATATCGGTCACGTCACCGCGGGCATGCAGGGTGCGCAGCAGTTCATCACCTGCCCTCGCGATCGACGCCACGGGGAGCCGCGCATCGATCAAGGTATCGGCATGGATCACCACGTCGTGAGCGGAGCTGCGGGCGACGAACCGGTCGCCCTCGGTGGTGAAGGTGACTTCGGGGCCGAGGAAATGCACGATGCCGGCTCGGCTGAGGGCCAGTAGCTGTTCGAGTCGCTCCGGTGGTGGTCCGCTGGCGACGAAGCTGAAGAACGAATGCAACCAGCCTTCGACATCCGCGGCAACGGAGTGCGCTGGAATTCGGCCGCGGCGCAGCAGTTCTCCGATCGTCATGTACACCGACAGCAACGCGGAGAAGACTGCTGCGTCGGAGCTGTAGTGAGGGTCGGCTCGACGTCGTAGATCGGACTCCATGTACTCGTCCAGGTGTGTGCGAACATCCTCCAGGCTCTCGAATCGCTCTCCGGCAAAGGGCTTGTCGATGCGCGCGAGATCTATACGGTCGTCATCCTTCGGAACGAACTGTTCGACGAACCGGTCGAGTTCCTCCGACTGCCACTCGATCTCTGTCAACCCGGACTCGAAGTCGGTCCAGGATCCGGACGTGCGCTCGGGATGAGCTGCGAACAGTTCGTAATAGTGCGCCCAGGCAAGCTCTTTGGACGCCAGTGGCCAGATCTCGTCGTGGAAGTGCAGCGGTCCTTCGCCGGGGAACGCGTCTGCGGTGAAGAACTTCGGTAGAGGTGGCCGCGCGGCCGCGATGTCGTAGGAGAGTTTCGCGTGATACGGAACTCCGCGTCGCGAGCCTGCGTAGAGCACAGGCTCGCGGCCCGAAGGTGTGTACACCAGTGTGCCGTTCCCGCTCCGTGCGAAGGTACCGCCGCGACTTTCCGCGAGCAGCACCATCCAGTCGATGAATGCCAGCCCGAGTCCGGCAACCAACACCGGCTCACCCGCAGGGACCGGGCCTGGGTCCAGATCTGCGGTGTATCCGGGGCCGATGTACGTCAACCCGTGGGCATTCGCGAAGTCTGCTAATTCTGTCTCTCGTTGTGAGGCAAGCGCATCGGGATGGCCTTGCGCGAGCAGAACCACGTCGGCGTGGATTTTCGACCCGTCGTCGAGGGTGAGGACTTGCTCGGTCGACACATCGACGACCCGCGCCTGGTGCACCTGCACGTGCGCTCTGGTCCCAGCGATGGCGCGCTCGAACACCCACCCGAGGTAGCGACTCTGAAGGGTGCGTGAGGCGAACGATTCGGGCGTGAACCGCTCGAGCTCGTCGTGAAGCTCGGGGTCCGCGCGCAGTGTGTCTACGTTGTCGAGTACCCACTCGGCCAGCGTCGGACCCGGTCGTACGGGTCCGTCCACGACCGTGGTGTCGTCCGTGAACATGGTGACATCGGCCGCTACTGAATTCATCCACAGCAGTGGCGGTTGGCTGCCCCGCCAGATTCTGCCTGCTCCGGGCGGGAAGGGATCGATCACGTGGACGTGGACATCCGCGGCGGACTCTCGTGCCAGAAGCCGTTCCAGCACGCCGGTACCGCGGGGGCCTGCGCCGACTATCGCAATGGTGAACGCGGTCACTGGCTTCCTTCCCGAGCGTGCAGGCGTCTCGAAATCAAGTATGCACGTGCAGAAATCGAGGGCTGCAGGTGTAAAAAATCACGCTGAGTCGAAGTCTTCCTTTTTGGGCCGGCGGCACTTTACCGTCGTTCCACATGGCACTTGCAACAGTTCGGTACGAGGTCGCATGAGCGAGCGTCGTCGCACACTCAAGACCGTCACCGGCGTCAGCGGTGGAACCGATATCTACGACGCGGCAGTCGATTCCACGAAGTCCACTCTGGATCAGGCGCTCGAGGTCGCCAGAATTGCCGAGGCCAACAAGATCGATGCGCTCTTCGCGGCCGATCTGCTGAGCTTCGGATCGCAGGGGGCCATCGGTGCCCAAGAACCGTTGATCTATCTGGCCGCGCTGGCTGCGGTCACCTCGGATGTCGGGTTGATCGCGACGGTTACCACGACGTTCCATCATCCGTTCAACCTGGCGAGGCTCTTCGGGACGCTCGACCACGTCAGCAACGGTCGCGCCGCGTGGAATGCCGTCACCTCGTCGCTGGGGGAGGAGAACTACAGCGACCTCGACCTGCCGAGCCCGGAGGAGCGGTATGCACGCGCCACCGAGTCGCTCGAGGTGGTCAACAAGTTGTTCGACAGTTGGAAGCCCGGAGCATTGACGCCGGGACCGAACGGTGCCGAATTGGATGCTGCGCTGGTGGAGCGCATCGATCATCGGGGCCAGTACTTCACCGTTCAGGGTCCGCTGAACATTCCGGCATTGCCGCAGCGTCGGCCGGTGCAGTTCCAAGCTGGGCAGTCTGCAGGTGGGATCGAGTTGGGTGCCCGATTCGCAGAGGTGGTGTTCACCTCGCTCGCGACTTTCGAAGACGCCGTCACCTACACCAAGGCAGTGAGAACCCGGGCCGCCGAACTGGGCCGCGGCGACCGACTGCCTCTGATCTTCAGTTCCTTCCATGCCACCTACGGGGCGTCGGAAGCAGAAGTGGCGCGGATCGTTCGCGAGGCCGAGGATGCGACCGACTTCGACGCCGGCAGACTGCGGCTCGAGGACATGCTCGGCGGGGGCGTCGACCTGTCCGATCTGGCGCTGGATCAGCCGATCCCGGAGTCGGTGTTGCCCGATCCGTCTTCGGTCAACCGTCGACGCGGCCGGGTGGAGATCTTCGGAAAACTGGCGGCACAAGGAAAAACGCTGCGCGAGTTGATCATCGCATCGAAGGACACCGGCCACTGGGCTGCGGCCGGAACCCCCGAGCAATTGGCCGACGCCATCCAGGAACGCTACGACGCAGGGGTTCTCGACGTCATCTCCGTCGGCGGACTGACGGACGCACGGACCGGTGACTTCGTGCTCAACGGACTTTTCCCGGAATTGCGCAAACGGGGCATCCTCGGAACCGATTACATCGGCGGAACCTTCCGCGAGAATCTCGAACTTCCTCCCTTGCCACCATTCGAATCAGCGTGATTACAACGGGTGCACATTCTGCGCACCGAGCCTAGCGTCACGTTCATGACCTGGCTCAAAGCGCGAGTTACGGCGTTCATCGAGCGCCTCGGATCGCAGCCCGCGTGCACCCACGCTGCCGTCGACTTCGGGATTCGCGGCTGACGTCGGAATCGTTCTTCGAGGGGACCGTTACGGCGTGCCGGCATCCCTTCCGGGGGTCGATCACCTGTAGTACGAATCCCACCACGTCACAACTCGGGTTCCGATCATTGTCAGCCACTTCGAGCGTTCCCCCTCCGGCGCGTCGATCTCGAACCAGACCTGACCTGGATGAGGGCGACCCTGCAGCCACGTTCCATCGCTCCGGCGGGCGGCCCTGATGACTCCGATTGCCTCCTCCAGTCGGGGATCCGGTGCCGTCCCCTCGAACAGGGAAGCCTGCCGAAAGTAGTCGGCGGCATTGAGGGCGCTGTATGTCCAACGGAAGGGGTAGAAGAATCGGTCCACCCATGGACCGACCTTCTCGCCGGTGGACAGCGAGTGAAGGAGCTTTCGACTCAGCAGGTACTCTTCACCGATTTGTCGGGCGGCTCGAGTCTCGTTCGTTCCACCGGAGGCAATGTCGTACTCCAGCAACCCTTTCAACGAGTTGAGTGTCGAGTGGAACGAGGAGCGGGTGGATCCCTCGACCCACTCGCAGTTCCAACCACCGTCCGGCAATTGATGGTCGAGAAACCATTCGACGATGCTCTCGACGTCCGCGCCGAGCCACACCCCGTTGGCGACCGTCCACGCATTGATGCAGCAGTCCACCTCGCCGCCCCAGTACGGCAGGTTGTCGTACTCCCACCGACTGTTCTCGTCGAGCATTTCGACCGTGCGGCGCGCTTGCAGGACGGCGGGGTCGAGACCCCACTCGCGCAGCGAATTCAGCGACCAGGTGGTCGCAGTCCAGGGTTGCCCCGGAGCCGAGGAGCCATCGAAGTCCTCAGGGAAGAAGGCGCCGCCGGCCCATTGCCCGTCCGCATCCTGCAGCGCAAGAAGCCGTGCACCGAATCCTTCGGTGGCAACTCGGGCGCGAGTTGCTCCCCAAACTTCAGCGGGTTCGCCCAAGACATCGCGCTCGACCTGCCAACGCAGCGCTGGATCCGAGTCGATGAGCCAGCTGCACAGGGAGGCAGTCTCCATGGCAAGAGACTGTACCTTCGTTCGGCCATCCGCCATGAATGTCCACTTCTGTATTCCTTTCGGGCTTTCTCGGTTTTTCTCACGCTGATTCGAACCCTTCACTCTCGGCGACCGATGCGGCAACGTGGGCTGTTGCGCAGGTATCGGTGCACTTCCCGGAGAAAGCAGGATCACCAATGAGTTCGGAGTTGATCAGCCCCAGCGAAGCAGTGGCGGGCGAGGCCACGCTGGTGGATGTGCGAAGCGCACCGTCGAGAATCGAATTCGGCACGGTGGCAGGTGCGATCGTGGTCGACAAGGACGATGTGGCAATCGAATTCGGTGCCGACAATCGCGATCGTTCCGAGCGAATCGTGGTCTTCTGTGGTTCTGTCAGGGGATCCGGACCGGTCGTCGAGAAGCTCAAAGAGCTCGGATACACCAACGTTTCGCACGTCGACGGTGGCTTTCCGGCCCTGCGCGATCACGGCCTACCGATCCAGGGCGTGTGAGCGACAATGGCTGACAGCTTGTACTTCGCCCTCGAACTCGACGGCTACGACGAGACACCTGCACGCCTTCGCGAGAGTGTCGACGATGCCGAACGCGCCGGTTTCACGTTCGTGACTTTCGGCGATTCTCTCGTCTCTTCCAGGGACCGACTCGATGCAGGCACGCGCGCGGCGTTCGTCGCCTCGACCACATCGACCGTCGGGCTTGCTCCCACCGTCCACACAGTCACTACCGAACCGTTCTTTCTCGCAACACAACTCGCCAGCCTCGACCATGCATCCCACGGCCGGGGAGCCTGGGTGATCGGCGCAGACAACTCTCCAACCGCTCATGCAGCAGTGGGATCGGAGGTGCGTTCGAGCGTGACCGCCGAGATCCGTGACGTCATCGACGTGTCTCGGCGGCTGTGGGATTCGTGGGAAGACGACGCGGTTATCCGTGACGCGGCGACCGGCCGATATCTCGACCCAGCCAAGGTGCATCACGTGCGGTTCGAGAGCGAGTTCTTCGATATCGTCGGTCCTCTGATCACCCCACGTCCGCCGCAAGGTCAGGTGGTCGTCATCGGAGATGCAGATCTGGGCGTCACCGATCTGCTGGATGTAGCACTGGTGCGGGGCGACAGTATCGAGGATCGGGCAGCGGCGGCGCGAGCCGACGGAGCAGCCCTGGTCTTCGCAGACATCGACCACCTGTCCGACGCCCAATCGCTCGCAGGTGTGGTCGACGGCGTCCGGTTGCATCTCGGGGCGGGAGCGGTGAAAGACCTTGCCGTCCCGGCGCATCTGCTGCGCAGGCCAACCCCTGCACTCTCGCTGCGCGAGAATCTGGGACTGGCGCGACCGGTCAGCCGCTACGCCGCTGCGGCGCAGAAACAGGGAGAAGAAGTATCGTGAGCACCCACGACCAGCATCCGGATACCGGCGCACCGTTCGACCCGAATGCACAGATCCATCTGGGCGTGTTCTACCCGGGAATCGGTGCCCAGACGGTCTGGGAGGATCCGAAGGCACCCGATCAGGTCGCGACCGACACCTTCGTCGAGGTGGCAACCAAGCTCGAACGCGGTCTGTTCGACGCCTTCTTCTTGGGCGACGGCCAGCGGGTGCGGGAGAACCGCGGTGCGATCCTGTCCACCGACATCGCCGGCAGGCCGGACGCGATCACACAACTCGCTGCGCTGGCGTCGGTGACCGAACGCATCGGACTGGTCGCCACGCAGAACACCACCTACAGCATCCCCGTCGAGCTCGCGCGGCGGTTGGCGAGCTTGGATGTTCTCTCCGACGGGCGCGCCGGATGGAACATCGTCACCACCGACAATGCGTGGACGGGTGAGAACTTCCGTCGCGGCGGTTGGCTGGAGCATGAACGACGCTACGAGCGGGCCACCCAGGTGGTCGAACTGGCGAAACAGTATTGGGCGGGTTCGGATATCGACGCCGACACCGATCTGCTCAAAGCCCGTGCAACACCCAATGTTCGGTCCAGTGCGCAGGGCAGGCCGGTGCTCTTTCAGGCCGGGGACTCCTCGGGCGGGCGAGATCTGGCCGCGAGGCACGCCGACGTCGTGTTCTCTGCCAACAACGCCTACGACGCGGCGGTGGCGTATGCGAGAGATCTACGCGCGCGAACCGCCGCATACGGTCGCGCCGCGGATGCGGTCAAGATTTTGCCGGGTGTCACCGTGGTTCTCGGTGATACCGAAGCGGAGGCGGAGGAGAAGGTTCGCTGGCTACGCTCGAACGCCTACAACGGAGTTCGCGCGATCGCGTTCCTCGAGCACTATTGGGGTAAGGACCTGTCGAGCTATGACCCGGAAGGTCCACTGCCGGACATCGATCCGGTCGAGGACGAGCTCGACCCGTCCCGTGGCACCCTCGCGGTCGATGCACGTACCGGCAAGCTCGATCAGATTGCCCAGTGGCGCGCGTTGTCCGAGGAGAAAGGTCTGTCGATCCGCGAACTGGTACTCGAAATCTCGCCTGCGTCTCGGTTCCATTCCGGCACGCCTGCGGCACTGGCTGATCGATGGGCCGACCTGGTGCGGCACCGGGTGGTCGACGGATTCAACATCAACCCCTACCACTTGGGTGATGCCATCGACGACCTCGTGGACAAGCTGGTTCCGGCCCTCCAAGAGCGCGGGGTGTATCGAACCGAGTACACGAGCACCACGCTGCGCGGGCACCTCGGTCTCGACGAGCAGACAGCGTCTGAGCGGGAGGAGGCCTCGTAGGGCGCTTTGGAGCGCCCTACGAGTCGGGTCGAAGGGCAGGGCCGGTCAGCTCAACTCTGCGCGCGACCACTCGTTCACGAACTCCAGCCCACTGCGCACGAAGAGCTGGGTCACCGGGCAACGGCGTGCGACCTCGGATACGAACTTGTCGAAGGTCTCCTGGTCGGCGTCGGTCTGTACCGTCGCCTCGACCTTCACGGTGTCGAAGTTCGCATTTCCTTCGTCACCGTTCACGAGCACTGCGGTGTCGAGGTCGCCTTGGATGCGAAACGTGAACTCGCCGAGCTCGATTCCCAAGTCCTTGGCGACGAGGGCGGCCGTCACCTGGTTGCACGAGGTCAACGCACCGAGCGCGTAGAACAACGGGCTGGGTGCCTCGTCCTTCCCGCCGAATGCGGGATATGCATCGGTGTCGAATTGGTGGCCTGCATCGCCCTCGGCGACGAGGTGCTGGGCGACCCCGGTACCACTGGCATTGATCACGAAGGGAACGACGGAGGTTCGAATAGAGCTGGTTGTCATGGAATCCGACGATGGCCCTATGGCGACCGAAGCGGAATGGTTCGGCTCACCGTGATTCGAACTCGTCGGTACGGAGCTGTCGGAACCGCGTTTCGATGGAAGCTAACGATCGGGTCTCGACTCGAGCGGGGTGCGGCCCCGCACGATCTACGATGGCGTCATGACTGCCGATCCGACCACGCCCGCACCGTCGACCAGTTCGGCGAACTGGAAGCGGCGAGGCATTCTCGTCGGAGCCGGCATCGTCCTGCTGTTGATTGCCTACTTCATCCTCGCGGCGTTCCTTCCTCGCTGGTGGAGTCTGCGAGTGGAGACTCTTGCCGATCGCACGTTCACCAAGGGCATTCTGTGGGGGCTGTTGTTCGGCATCGTCTGCACGTTCTTGCCGCTGGTGTTCTTCTGGAGCGCCTGGACGGTCCGCAAGGGAAGAGCGGGCAAGCAGCTCGCCATCGGATCGGTCATCCTCGCCGTCGTCACAGCGATACCGAACCTGTTGACCCTCACGATCGTTCTCGGCACCAGCAACGCCGCTCATGCCGGTGAGCGCACTCTGGACACCAGTGCGCCGGGTTTCCGCGGTGCGACGGCACTCGGCGCGATCATCGCTGTGGTTCTCGTTGCTCTGTTGGTATTCGTGGTGGTGCGTCGAAACCGTCGACGGAGAGCTGTCGCTCTGTCGCAGTGACGGTCAGGCGCTGCGCAATATGGTCGGTTCGGTGATGACGCGGATTCCCGGTTCCGGGTCGAAGCGGTAGCCGGTTCCCCGGACGGTGGTGATCAAACGACCGAAGTGTCCGAGTTTGGTTCGAACCCGCGACAGATGAACGTCGACGCTGCGTCCGCCGTCCGACGTGCTCAGTTCGGATCGTCCGACCACGACCCGGGGGTGTCGGGCCAGGTAGGCGAAGATCTCGAACTCGGTGTGACTGAGCCTCACGCTCTTGCCGCTCAGTATCACGTCACGGGCGGGCAGGTCGATCACCAGTGGCGCATTCAGCTCGTTTGCTTGTACATCGAAGCGCGTGAGGATCTTTGCGTGCGGCGCGAAACCTTTGGTGACACTGCGCAGGGCCTCGGCCAGTGCGTGCAACTGTGGCCGGGTCAATCCATGCAGGGACGACGTTCCGGAATCGGAGATACGAACAACGACGGTGGCTTCGGTGGTCATGGCCGGAGAACTCCTGTGACGAGGGTGTGCTGCGGATACTGGGTCGAGTGGTCAGCGATGGCAGCGACAGTTCTCGTTCACGGTCACAGAATGATCGTCCACGAGCCGATTCGCCATGGATCTGCTCACCGTGATTGCAATGGTTGACCCGACGATCCCGGGCATGCTGCGATCGGGCGTGACCGATGTATGCCAACCACGAACCGAACTCGAGATCCACGCCGTCGACTGGGATCATCCCGACGCCGCAACCCTGCGTGCGGCGATGGCCGCCGAGGTGGGTCCCCGCTACGCCGACCGAGCCGCTCTGATGTCGAAGAGCCAGGCCAACGCCGTCGACGAGAGCACCGTGCACCGGACGTTCGTCGTGTATCGCCGTGACTCGGAGGGCTCGGAGCAGGCCGTCGGACATGCAGCGCTGCGGTGGAACGGATCCGATCTCGAGCTCAAACGCATGTTCGTGCACCCCGACCATCGCGGTACGGGAGTATCGAGCGCACTTCTGGTGGCCTCGGAGAACTCCGCCCGGGAGCAGGGTCTGCCGCGGCTGATATTGCAGACCGGAGACCGACAGCCCGATGCGGTGCGGCTGTACGAGAAGAGCGGCTACACCCGAATTCCGATCTTCCCTCCCTACGAGGTGCTGCCCTTCTCGAACACCTTCGAGAAACGTCTGTAGCTACGCGCGCAGTGTCATGATCTCGGCACCGTCATCGGTGATGATCACGGTGTGCTCGCTGTGCGCGGTGCGGCATCCCGTCGTGCTGCGCAGCGTCCATCCGTCTGCGTCGGTGACGAGTTCATCGGTGTCTTCCATGATCCACGGCTCGAGTGCCAGCATCAGGCCGGGCCGGAGGCCGTAGCCGCGGCCCGGGCGTCCGTTGTTGGACACGTGCGGGTCCTGATGCATGGTGGACCCGATACCGTGGCCGCCGAACTGCATGTTGATCGGGTAGCCCGCCTCGCGAAGGACCGTGCCGATGGCGTGCGAGATGTCGCCGATCTTGTTTCCCGGACGAGCCGCGGCGATTCCTGCGGCCAACGCTCGTTCGGTGGCGTCGATCATGGCGGCATCTTCTTTTCGGGCTTCGCCGACTACGAAGCTGACGGCGGAGTCCGCTGCGACGCCGTCGAGGACCACGGCGAGATCGAGCGTCAACAGATCGCCGTCGCTCAGGGCGTAATCGTGTGGAAGGCCGTGTAGCACAGCGTCGTTGACGGAGGTGCAGATGTAGTGACCGAACGGTCCGCGACCGAAGGACGGCGCGTAGTCGACGTAGCAGGACGTCGCTCCGGCTCCTTCGATGATCTCCTTGGTCCACCGGTCGATCTCGAGCAGATTGGTGCCGACTGTGGCGCGTTCTCTGACGGTGTCGAGAATCTCGGCGACCAAAGCGCCCGATCTGCGTGCGAGGGGGATCTTGCTGGGCGGGAGAATTTCGATCATGGGGTACCTTTCGGAGTTTTGTGTGATAACTATACCGGTATAGCTATACCGCTATTTCGTCGTGCTGCAGACCCGGAAGCCGATGTGACCACTGGACGTGTCCTCGGACGCTCCCGAGCGCGCCGACGTGCGATACCGACTGCAGTAGCTCTCGTGGCACAGGTGGGATCCGCCGCGGATCACCCCGCGCAGGTCGCGGCGGGATGCGTCGAACACCCCTGTCGTCCACTCCCAGACATTTCCGGTGCATTCGAACAGCCCGTACGCGTTGGCGTCGAATTTCTTCGTAGCGCAGGTGTACACGGTGTCGGACGCAGAGCCGGGAAAGTCGTCGCGCCAGGTGTTCATCCGAGAGAGATCCGGTTCGCTTCCCCACGGGAACGGTTGTTGCTCCAGTCCGCCCCTCGCCGCGAACTCCCACTGCGCCTCGGTCGGCAGTGCTGTTCCGGACCACGCGCAGAATGCCGCGGCGTCGCTTCTGGACACATGGGTCACCGGGTGATCGGGCAGGTCGCGGACCGCGTCGATCAACGACTGCGGCCCGGCCGGTGCCCTCCAGTTCGCCCCGGGAACCACGCGCCACCAGGGGGTCTGTGGAACGACGGGCGACCGGTCCGCAGCGGGCAGGGTGCCGGCGAACACGAGAGAATCTCCGAAGTTCTCGGCGTCGGTGACGAACCCGGTGGCGTCGACGAATGCCGCGAACTCGCGCACCGTCACCGTGGTGACACCGATCGAGAAGCTCTCGACGGAGACCTGTCGCACCGGTCCCTCCAGGTCTTCGGGATAGCTGAGTGGATCGTCGCTGCCCATCAGGAAAGTCGTTCCGTTCAGGTCCACCATCGCCGGGGGTGCACCGGACCTCGACATGCTGGTCGGGGCACCGACGCTCCCGTTGCGATCGGGTGTGCAGCATGCGGGCATGTCATCATGATCGCATCCTGCTTCGAACGATGTGCTAGGCAATAACAATGAGTGAAGAGAACGTCCTGATTGTTCACTGGCACGATCTGGGGCGTCATCTGGGCGCTTACGGGGTGCGCTCGGTGTCGAGTCCACGCGTCGATGCGCTTGCCGCCGAGGGCATCCTGTTCACCCGCGCACATGCCACCGCGCCACTGTGCTCGCCGTCGCGGGGCTCGCTGTTCACCGGCCGCTACCCACAGAGCAACGGGCTCGTCGGCTTGGCTCACCACGGCTGGGAATATCGTCCTGGAGTCCGGACACTGCCTGCCTTGCTCGGTGAATCAGGTTGGCAAACAACGCTGTTCGGCATGCAGCACGAAACCTCGTTTCCTGCCAGATTGGGATTCGAGACGTTCGATGTGTCCAATTCGTACTGCGAGTACGTCGTGGAGAAGGCGGACGAGTGGCTGCGTGAGGATCGCACCCGGCCCTTTCTGCTGACGGCAGGCTTCTTCGAGACGCACCGGCCCTACCCGCGGGAGCGGTACACCCCGGTCGACGCCTCGTCGATCGAGGTTCCGCACTACCTGCCGGACACTCCGGAGGTCCGCGCCGATCTGGCCGAATTCCACGGGTCGGTCGAGGTTGCGGATACTGCGGTGGGGGAGCTGCTCGACACGCTCGCCGAGACGGGGCTCGACGAGAGCACCTGGGTGGTGTTCATGACCGACCACGGCCCGGCCTTTCCGCGCGCGAAGTCGACTCTGTACGAGGCGGGCACCGGAATCGCCATGATCGTCCGCCCGCCGAAGTCGCGCGGACTGCAACCGAAGGTGTACGACGAGTTGTTCAGTGGGGTCGATCTCGTGCCGACGCTGTTGGATCTGCTGGGGGTGCCGGTACCCGATGAGGTGCAGGGCCTTTCGCACGCAGCGCAGCTGACCGGTGATCCTGCGGTGGCCCGCGACCAGGTCTTCACGTCGAAGACGTACCACGATTCGTTCGACCCCATCAGGGCCGTGCGGACCAAGGATCACAGCTACATCGAGAACTACACCGATCGTCCCGAGCTGGATCTGCCGTGGGACATCGAGGAGAGCCCGTCCGGTCAGGCGGTTGCCGGTGCCGTGGCCGGTCCGAGAGCACGAACGGAGCTGTACGACCTGCGCACCGACCCGGGGGAAACCGTCAACGTATACGGCGACCCGGCGTATCGCACTGTTGCCGAGGATCTGGCGATGCGATTGCACACCTGGCGTGAGTACACCAAGGACGTGATTCCATCGGACTTCGTCGGTACGCGCATCTCCGATCGTTACACGCAGGACTACGTCGTCGTGCACGGGCTGAAGCCGACGTCTCGTTCTCCGCTCAGTTCCGAGCGAGGAATCGACACTGCACATGACGGCGAATCAGGCAAGGTTTAAACGCTGCGAGATCGAAATAGCCTGTTGCGCGCGGTTGTTGGAGTTCGTTTACGCTCTCGTCCATGAGCGAACCTCCACGTTCCTATCTGGTGCTTGCAACGCAGCGCAGTGGCAGCACCCTGCTGGTCGAATCGTTGCGCGCAACGGGTGTAGCGGGCGAACCTGCCGAGTTCTTCCAGTACCTGCCGAAGACGTCGTTGGCACCGCAACCGCGTGAATGGTTCGCCGGTGTCGAGGACGAGTCGATCCTGCGCCTGCTCGCGCCGCTGGTACCGGGCACGCCGGCTACCGAGACCGCCGTGCAGTGGCGGGATCGCATCCGCGCAGCCGGGCGCAGTGACAACGGCGTCTGGGGCGGCAAACTGATGTGGAACCAAACACCGCTGCTCACCGGCTGGGCCGACGCACTACCCGATCGATCGGGCGAGGATCTGCTCTCGGCCATTCACGACGTCGTCGACGACGATGTTCTTCTCGTGCATGTCAGGCGCGAAGACACTGTGGCGCAGGCGGTATCGATGTGGAGGGCGGTGCAGACCCAGGTGTGGCGCGGCAGCGCCGATCCCGAGGTCGATGCTCGTGCCGAGTACAACGCCGACGGAATCGCACATCTGCATCGAATCCTCGTCGAGCAGGAGAGATCCTGGAACAGATGGTTCGCCGACGCCGGTGTCGAGCCCCTCGAGATCGGCTTCCGCGAGCTGGCGTCCGACACCACCGCGCAGGTTGGACGAGTGCTCGACGCTGTCGGGCTCGATCCAGCGCTTGCTCCGCCGCCCGCCCTGAAGAGGCAGGGAAACAGTCGCTCCGACGAATGGATAGAGCGCTACATGGCCGAAAGGGTGAGCGCATGACCACGAGTGTCGACACTGTCGACGAGCTCCGAATACTCGAAGCCGAATCCGTGCACATCATTCGCGAAGTGGTCGCCGAACTCGAGCGGCCCGTCCTGTTGTTCTCTGCGGGCAAGGACTCGATCGTATTGCTTCGATTGGCAGAGAAAGCGTTTCGGCCATCACCGCTGCCCTTCCCGGTACTGCACGTCGACACGGGACACAACTTCCCCGAGGTCATCGAATTTCGAGATCGACGGGTCAGGAGTTCGGGTCACAAACTGATCGTGGCGTCCGTGCAGGACTCGATCGACCGTGGCCGTTCGACCGAGGTCGGCGGACCCAATGCATCACGCAACCGCCTTCAGACGCGCACCCTCCTCGATGCCTTGGAAGAGGGCCGGTACGACGCTGCCTTCGGGGGTGCTCGACGCGACGAGGAACGGGCTCGTGCGAAAGAGCGAGTGCTCAGCTTCCGCGACGAGTTCGGCCAATGGGACCCGAGGGCGCAGCGACCCGAACCCTGGTCGCTGTACAACGGGCGGATCCGCCGTGGTGAACAGGTACGCGTCTTCCCGCTGAGCAACTGGACCGAGCTCGACATCTGGCGCTACATCGAACTCGAAGGTCTCGAGCTTCCGTCCATCTACTTCGCGCACGAGCGAGAGGTGTTCGAGCGGGACGGGATCCTGCTCAGCACATCGAAATTCACCTCGCCCACCGAGCACGAGCGAGCCTCGACGGAATGGGTGCGCTACCGCACCGTCGGCGACCTGACGATCACCGGAGCCGTGCGCTCGCACGCAACCGACATAGCCGGCGTCATCGGAGAGATCTCCGCGGCGACGGTATCCGAGCGGGGAGAAACCCGCGCCGACGACCGAACGTCGGTGGCGGCGATGGAAGACCGCAAGCGCGAGGGGTACTTCTGATGACACGTCAACTTCTGCGCCTGGCGACGGCAGGGTCGGTCGACGACGGCAAGAGCACGCTGATCGGGCGACTGATGTTCGATACCGACAGCCTGCCGCTCGACCACTTGGACGCGGTCACCAAGGACGGTGTCGCCGACCTCGCAGCACTGTCCGACGGGTTGCGTGCCGAACAGGAGCAGGGCATCACGATCGATGTGGCGTACCGCTTCTTCTCCACCGAATCGCGAAGTTACATCCTGGCCGACACACCTGGTCACGAGCGGTACACCCGAAACATGTTCACCGGTGCGTCGACAGCAGACGTCGCAGTTCTGCTCGTCGACGCGCGAGCCGGGGTGCTGCGTCAAACCCGGAGGCATGCACGGATTTCGACGTTGCTCGGCGTCGAACACCTGGTTGCCGCCGTGAACAAGATCGACCTCGTCGGCTACGGCCAGGATCGATTCCGCGAGGTGGAAGCCGAGCTTCGGCTCCTGGCCGAACGCCTGGGCGGCGTCGAGCTGACGGTGATCCCAGTGGCAGCCAAGGATGGCGACAACGTGGTGCACCGGTCGGCGAGCACGCCCTGGTACAGCGGACCTACACTGCTCGAACATCTCGAGGGCATCGAGTTGGCCGCTCCTGCAGCCGATCCCGTCGAGGTGCGTCTGCCGATTCAGTGGGTGTCGCGGCCGACCGCAGGAGAACGACGTAGGTACACCGGCAGGTTGTCGGCCGGAACGCTGTCCGTCGGCGACGAGGTGGTGGCGCTCCCGTCGGGATCTCGTTCCACGGTGACCGGACTCGACACCTTGGACGATGATCGAACGACTGCCGTTGCACCACTGTCCGTTTCGGTCGAGCTCGCCGACGACATCGACATCGGCCGGGGCGACGTCCTGGTGAGCGGTGCCGATGGGGCACACGAGCCGGTGCTCGCGCGGGAGATCGACGCAACGGTGTGCTGGTTCGGCTCGACTCCGCTGCGTGCCGGGGACCGCGTGTCGCTCAAACACACCGCCAGGACAGTCCGTGCGACTGTGCAGGCCTTGCACTCCAGGCTCGATCCGGAAACGCTGGACGAGAAGGATTCACCAGTCGAGCTGTCGCTCAACGACATCGGTACCGTGACTCTCCGAACGTCTTCGGTGATCGTGGCCGATCCCTACCTGGGCAACCGAGATGCCGGTGCGTTCATCCTGATCGACGAATCCTCGAACGACACAGTCGGTGCGGGCACCATCGCCGAGGCGAGGGAAGTCAAACCGGGCGAGCAGACCCGTAACGACATCAAGTGGCATCCCTCGGCGCTCGATCGCGCACACCGCTGGGGCGCAACGGGGCAGAGCGGAGCAACCGTCTGGTTCACCGGTCTGCCGGCCTCGGGCAAATCGACGGTGGCGGTTGCGCTCGAACGTGCGTTGGTCGAATCGGGCCGCACCGCATACCTTCTCGACGGTGACAACGTGCGCCACGGACTGTCGGACGATCTCGGCTTCAGCCCGGGCGACCGAGCCGAGAACATCCGTCGCGTCGGGCACCTGACCCGATTGCTGGCCGACGCCGGTGTGGTGGCCATCGCCTCGCTCGTGTCGCCGCTGGAATCGGATCGCGCTATCGCTCGGGCGCTGAACGACGCAGCGAAGCTCCCGTTCGTCGAGGTTGCCGTCAGCACTCCGTTGGAAGAATGCGAGCGCCGCGATCCCAAAGGCCTGTACGCCCGCGCTCGGGCCGGCGAACTGAAGGGGCTGACAGGCATCGACGCGCCGTACGAAGCGCCGGCCAACCCGGACTTGACCATCGACACCACGGGAGCCGACATCGACGATCTGGTTCGGAGGGTGTTGACGGTGCTCGAGGATCACGAACAACGACGGGACACCCGATAGGGCCACTCCGAACACCCGTGAAATCCTGACTGTCGTGTTCGCTCACCCGCTCGACGATCCCATCCGAAATTCTCTCGACGGCGCGTTGGCGCGGTTCGCCGTCAGCCGCGGACGGATCGTGCGGGCCGATCCCGAGGTGTCTCCGTTCCTGGTGCACCCCGATGTGCTCGAGTCCCAGGACTGGGACGATATCGCCGCCCTGTTCGGGCCACGCACCGTCGTAGGGCTGAACGGTCCGGTACGCGCACTGCCCGAGGGCTGGTCTCACGTGGAGACCTTCGGCTTGGTGCAGCTGGTCGGCACGCATCTCGAGACGCGGCCCTTCGCCGAGGCGGTCGAGCTGACGGCCGCGGACGTCCCGGAGATGCTCGATCTGGTCGGCCGCACCGAGCCGGGACCGTTCCTGCCCCGCACCATCGAACTCGGCACGTACCTCGGTGTTCGACGCGATGGCGCACTGATCGCGATGGCGGGCGAGCGCATGCACCCTCCGGGGTGGACGGAGATCAGCGCGGTCTGCACCGACCCGGCCTTCCGCGGACAGGGTCTGGCGACGGATCTGGTTCGCGCGGTCGGTCACGGCATTCGCGCCCGCGGTGAGGAGCCGTTCCTGCATGCGTCGGACGCGAACGTGCGCGCCATCGAGCTCTACTTGTCCATCGGGTTCGAGTTGCGTCGAACCTCGCAGCTGACGTTGGTCCGTACGCCCGCGCCGAACTCGGGATAGGTTCCGAAATTCGCTGTTGCGCGCTCTGAGCCCGAAGGCATACCGTTACCTGTGCGAACAAATCGGGATGTGATCTACGACGACGGATTGGTCCGTCTCGACGAGGCAGGCGTCACCCTGAGGTACTACTACTTCCCCTTCGCCACGAAGAAGTTCGTGCCCTACGGCAGGATTCGCGCGGTCGATACCGCTGTTCTCGGCAACTGGAACGGGCGGTGGCGGCTGTGGGGTGCGTCCTGGATCGACCAGTGGCTTCCGCTGGACGTGATGCGTCCCAAGAAGGACACTGCAGTGGTGCTCACCATCCGCCGCATCTCGCCGGTCTTCACCCCCGACGATCCTGAATCGGTTGCCCATTTGATTCGCGAGCGCATGACCGCACGGCAGTGACGCGCCCCGACGAGCGGTTCACGCTCGCCAGTGAGCGCACCTTTCTCGCCTGGCTGAGGACGTCGCTCGGGCTCCTGGCCGGCGGAATCGCGATCGTGCACCTGGTTCCCGATTTCAGTACGGGATGGGTTCGGACGACCCTCGGTCTGATTCTCATCGGCCTCGCCGCAGTGGCACCGATCATCGGCCTTCGGCGGTGGCTGCGCGTTCGACATGCTCTGGAGAACGGTGCACCGATGCCCGA
Organism: Rhodococcus sp. 06-418-5; assembly: GCF_002258285.1. NCBI lineage: Bacteria > Bacillati > Actinomycetota > Actinomycetes > Mycobacteriales > Nocardiaceae > Rhodococcus > Rhodococcus sp. 06-418-5. Next base: position 571,121 of record NZ_NOYE01000037.1, on the reverse strand, counting down.
GCCGCGGGATCTGTGGATCTTCGCCGTCGGTATCGGCGCGGTGGCGGTGCTGGCGGCGGTGGTCACGGTTCTGGGGATCCAGTAGAGCGTGGCGAACCACCACAGGTGCACAATCGAAGAACTAGGACGACCAACGACAGGAGTTCGGCGTGGCGCAGGGTCTCAAGCTGGGATACAAGGCATCGGCGGAGCAGTTCGGGCCGCGGGAGTTGGTCGAGCTCGGTGTGCTGGCCGAGCAGCACGGTATGGATTCGGCGACGGTCAGTGACCACTTCCAGCCGTGGCGTCACGAGGGTGGCCATGCGCCGTTCTCGCTGGCATGGATGACGGCCGTCGGTGAACGCACCAACACGATCCAGCTCGGAACCTCGGTGCTGACGCCGACGTTCCGCTACAACCCGTCGGTCATCGCGCAGGCGTTCGCGACCATGGGCTGCCTGTATCCCGGACGCATCATGCTCGGTGTGGGTACCGGTGAGGCGCTCAACGAGATCGCCACCGGGTTCACCGGCGAATGGCCGGAGTTCAAGGAACGATTCGCGCGCCTGCGTGAGTCGGTGCGGTTGATGCGTGAGCTGTGGCTCGGCGACCGGGTCGACTTCGAGGGCGAGTACTACACGACCAAGGGCGCGTCGATCTACGACGTCCCCGAGGGCGGCATCCCGGTCTACATCGCCGCAGGCGGACCCGTCGTCGCGCGGTATGCAGGACGTGCGGGCGACGGATTCATCTGCACCTCGGGCAAGGGCATGGAGCTCTACACCGACAAACTGCTTCCCGCGGTGGAAGAGGGCGCGGGCAAGGCCGAGCGCGACGCCGGTGAGATCGACAGGATGATCGAGATCAAGATCAGCTACGACACCGATCCCGAACTGGCGCTGGAGAATTGCCGCTTCTGGGCACCGCTGTCACTGACGCCGGAGCAGAAGCACTCGATCGACGATCCGATCGAGATGGAGAAGGCCGCCGACGAGCTGCCGATCGAACAGGTCGCCAAGCGCTGGATCGTGGCATCGGACCCGGACGAGGCAGTGGAGAAGGTCAAGCAGTACACCGACGCAGGCCTGAACCACCTGGTGTTCCACGCACCGGGCCACGATCAGAAGCGGTTCCTCGAACTGTTCGAGAAGGACCTCGCGCCGCGCCTGCGCACGCTCGGCTGACTCCCGACGAGATCAGCGATCGGCCGTGAGTGCGAACAATCGCATGTCGCGGTCGGTCCTGGTCTCGTATTCGCCGTACACCTCGACCATCGCGTCGAACTGACGGTAGATGCGTGCCTTCTCGTCGCCGGTGATGCGGGTGGCCGTCACCGGAATCTTCTTGCCGCCGATGGCCACGACGGCCTTCGGGTCGGCGAGCAGGTTCGACGTCCACGCCGGGTGGTGCTGCTGACCGAAATTCGATCCGACGACGTAGATCTTGTCGGCCTCCCGGTAGTACAGCAGCGGGCTGGTCCTGGGTTTGCCTGATTTGCGGCCGGTGGTGGTCAGCAACACCACCGGTGCCGCGATGGGGCCGAGGACGGTGAAGCGGCCGTCGGACTTGGTCAGCAACCACCGGTCGACGCCTGCGAGGTTCCTGATGACCCACGAACCGGGCTTCGTCGACGCGAACTTCACGGCGGGCTTGCGGATGAACGAGGTTTCGCTGCCCCAGCGCACATCCGGGAACGGTGATTCGGCCATGGTTCATGGGACAACCCGACCGCGCCCGGTGTCAACACCGCAACCACTGGGCAGGAGTGGAGCCTGCGGAACGACCCCTACTAGGCTGGCGGGCATGGCTGAGCCCAGCGGCACCGACGCGTCGGACATGTATCCCTCGAGCATCTACATCGCGTCACCGGAAGGGGACACCGGGAAGTCGACCATCGCGCTCGGTGTGCTGCAGATGCTCGCCGCGTCCGCGGCCAGGGTTGGGGTGTTTCGTCCCATCGCCCGCTCCACCGACGAGCCGGATTACATCCTCGAGTTGCTCGTCGAGCACACCACCGCAGATCTGACGTACGAGCAGTCGCTCGGTGTCACGTACGAGCAGGTGCACGCCGATGCGGATGCAGCGCTCAGCGAGATCGTCAACCGGTACCACGAGGTGGCCGCTCAGTGCGACGCCGTGGTGATCGTGGGCAGCGACTACACCGACGTCGGCAGTCCCAGTGAGCTCGGTTTCAATGCCCGCATCGCCGTCAATCTCGGTGCCCCCGTGCTGCTTGCGCTGCGCGGGTCCGGTCGCACGCCCGACGAGATCGCGCAGTTGGCCACTCTGTGCCACGGCGAGCTGCGTCAGCATCATGCCCACCTGGCTGCGATCGTGGCCAACCGTTGCGCGCCGGACGATCTCGATGCGGTGACCGACGCCTTGGCGTCGGTCGGCGTGCCTGCGTGGTCGCTGCCGGAGATCCCACTGCTCGTCGCGCCGACGATGGCGGAGCTGCTCGAGGCGGTGGACGGTTCCCTGTACTCCGGTGACTCGTCGCTGCTGCAGCGAGAAGCGTTGCGGGTCATGGTCGGTGGTATGACGGCCGAACACATCCTCGAACGCCTCACCGAGGGCGTCGTCGTCATCGCGCCGGCGGACCGATCGGACGTACTGCTTGCCCTCGTCAATGCCCATGAGGCGGAGGGTTTTCCGTCGCTGGCCGGCATCATCATGAACGGCGGCATCGAACCCCATCCGGCGATCGCTCGTCTGGTGGCAGGACTCGGACCCCGATTGCCGATTCTGACCACCGAGCTCGGCACCTTCGATACCGCCTCCGCTGCAGCGCAGACGCGCGGCCGCGTGGCGGTGGGATCGCAGCGCAAGGTGGACACCGCACTCGGACTGATGGAACAGCGGGTCGACGCGAAAACCCTTCTGGGGCGGCTCGACATCGCCATCCCCACCATCACGACCCCGCAGATGTTCGAGTACCAGCTGATCCACCGAGCCCGCGCCGACCGCAAACACATCGTGCTTCCGGAGGGCGGTGACGATCGCATCCTCCGGGCTGCCGGACGTCTGCTGCAGCGTCAGGTCGCGGACCTGACGATCCTCGGCGAGGAGGGCCCCATTCGACGACGCGCATCGGAACTGGGCGTCGATCTCGACAGCGCTACGGTTCTCGACCCCAAGAACTGCGACTACGCCGAGGACTTCGCCGCCGAGTACACCGAGCTGCGCAAACACAAGGGCATGACGATCGACCGTGCCCGCGAGATCATGGCCGACATCTCGTACTTCGGAACGATGATGGTGCACAAGGGAATTGCCGACGGCATGGTCTCCGGTGCCGCGCACACCACCGCGCACACCATCAAGCCGTCGTTCGAGATCATCAAGACGACCGAGGGCGTGTCTACCGTGTCGTCGATCTTCCTGATGTGCCTGTCCGATCGTGTTCTCGCCTACGGCGACTGCGCCGTCGTACCCGACCCGACGGCCGAGCAACTCGCCGACATCGCCGTGTCCTCCGCGCAGACAGCAGCCCAGTTCGGTATCGAGCCGCGGGTGGCGATGCTGTCGTACTCCACCGGCGAGTCCGGTTCCGGAGCCGATGTCGACAAGGTACGGCAAGCCACAGCACTTGTGCGCGAACGTAATCCGGAACTGCTCGTGGAGGGTCCGATTCAGTACGACGCGGCGATCGAACCGTCCGTCGCCGCGTCGAAGCTGCCCGACTCCGACGTTGCAGGGCGTGCGACGGTGTTCATCTTCCCGGACCTCAACACCGGCAACAACACCTACAAGGCCGTCCAGCGCAGTGCCGGTGCGGTCGCCGTCGGACCCGTTCTGCAGGGCCTGCGCAAGCCCGTCAACGATCTCTCGCGCGGCGCGCTGGTCGAGGACATCGTCAACACCGTCGCCATCACCGCGATTCAGGCACAGGGCATCGCCGCGGCCGATGGGGAGGGCAAGTGAGCATCCTCGTCGTCAACTCCGGCTCGTCCTCGGTCAAGTTCCAACTGGTCGACCCCGGCTCGGGGGAGTCCGTGGCCAGCGGGCTCGTCGAGCGCATCGGTGAGTCCGACGGACGCGTCGAACTCGACCACCGGGGCGAGACCGTCGAGCGAGTCCAGCGCATCGACGATCACGGTGCCGGTCTGGCCCTGGCCTTCGAGATGCTCGCCGACGCAGGCGTCGAACTGGAATCGGTCACCGCCGTCGGGCACCGTGTGGTCCACGGCGGGACGGTCTTCTACCGTCCGACGATCATCGACGACTCCGTCGTGCAACAGATCTCCGATCTGAGCAACCTTGCACCGCTGCACAATCCGCCGAACGTGCTGGGCATCGAGGTCGCCAGGAAGCAACTGCCGAACGTGCCGCACGTGGCCGTGTTCGACACGGCCTTCTTTCATTCCCTGCCCGACGCCGCCGCGACCTACGCCATCGACGCAACCGTCGCTGCCGAGCACGACATTCGGCGCTACGGCTTCCACGGCACCTCGCATCGGTACGTGTCCGAGCAGGTGGCGCAGTTCCTCGGTCGCGACCTCGCCGACATCGACCAGATCGTGCTGCATCTGGGCAACGGTGCCTCGGCCTCGGCCGTCGCAGGGGGCAAGGCGGTCGACACCTCGATGGGACTGACTCCACTCGAAGGGCTCGTGATGGGTACCCGCAGTGGGGATATCGACCCCGGTGTGATCATGCACCTGCGACGCAGTGCGGGCATGAGCGTCGACGACATCGACGACCTGCTCAACCGTCGCTCCGGCCTGATCGGACTGTCCGGGGTCAACGACTTCAGGCAACTGCAGCAGCGCATCGACGACGGGGACGCCTCGGCGCGTCTGGCGTACGAGGTCTACATTCATCGTCTCCGCAAGTACATCGGCGCGTACATGATCGGCTTGGGCAAGCTCGACGCCATCACGTTCACCGCCGGTGTCGGTGAGAACGCCGCAGCGGTGCGTGCGGATGCCCTGGCGAATCTCGAGGGCTTCGGCATCGAGATCGACGCCGAGCGTAATGCGCTGCGCAGCAAGCAGGCTCGGGTGATCTCGACCGACTCCTCTGCCGTCACGGTGTTGGTGGTGCCGACCGACGAGGAGCTGGCGATCGCTCGTGCGGCGGACGACCTCGTCCGAGAAGGCAGCTAGAACAGCGCTGCAGTCAGAAGAGCGACCGTGGTCTGATCGCGTTCGCCAGGTCCACCAGCGAGAAGCGGTGGGCGCGATCGGTGGCGTTGCGGGCCAGTGCGCGAAGGCCCTTCTCGGTGCCGCGCCGCAACCCGTCCTCGGTGAACGGGACGCTGAGAATGGGTTCTCGCTCGGCTGTGGCGGCGTGGCCGGAGACGATCCAGTCCAGGGCCATCGCCAGCACCAGCGTCCGCATCTGCAACGCCCGGCTCTCGGCTTTGGGTAGCAGCGCCACTCGACGTGCTGCAGAACGGAAATCGGCCTCGGACAGCTCGGCTCGCGAGCGGTCCATCAGCAACGTCAACACGCTGGTCATGCGGGCCATGGAGTAGTGCCGCGAGCTGATCGGCACCTGATCGAGCGCGGCGATGGCACCGGTCTGATCGCCGCGGCGCTGCAACTGCCTCGCCAGGCCGAACGCCGAGCTGACGATGCCACGATTGGTTCGCCATACCGCTCGGTAGAGGCCCTCGGCGCGGGCCCGCCACTTCTCGGCTTCCTCCTTGTCGCCCGCGGCCACATGCCCGAGCAGTTCCGACGTGGCTCCGAGAGCGAGCTTGGGCGCGAGTTCGCCGGGCATCGCACCGAGCACGTTGTCGAAATGGGTGAACGCAGAATCGTATTCGTGATGCAGCAGCGCGATCAGGCCCGCGTACCACTGCACCCGCCAGGGGTCGGCAGTGTGGTCGGTCGACTGCACCTTCGCCAGGATGTCGGTTGCATCGACGACGTTCCCGAGATCCAGGTGGGCCTTGACCTCGGCGAGCGTGATCTCGAGGCTCAGTTCCACCGGACTCGACGAACCTGCGGAGCGGCCCGATTCGGCCCCGGCGGTGACGCGTTCGATGCCGTTTCGTTTGGCGTGCTGCAGCGAGTCCAGGGTCTGTCGCGGTTCGACGTGTACGGCCGCCGCCAGCAACGGCGCGCTCGGATCGTTGGGGTCCACCAGTGGAACCGGAAGCGCAGCAACCACTTCGGCGGCCGTCATTCGTTCGTGGCGTACCGTACCGTCCACGTAGGTGTCGGTGCGTCCCACCGACTGCTCGGTGCCGAAGGTCGTACGGGGCGGGCTGAACACCGTCGACAGTCCGGGCCGCTCGACACCTGTCCTGATGGCCAGAATCTCACGCAGCACGCCGGTGGCCTGCCCGGCCAACTCGTCCGCGGATCGGAACCGCCGAGTGGGGTCCTCGTGCGTCGCGCGCAGCAGCAGTCGATGCAACGACGGAAACTGCTGTAGCACTTCGGATTCCTCGGCCGAGGGTAGGCCGTCGAGGTACTTGCCGTTCTTCGACGGCATGTCCAGCGTCAACACCGCGAGTGTGCGGCCGACGGTGAAGATGTCCGACGCCACCGTCGGTCCCGTCTTCACGATCTCCGGTGCCTGATAACCCACCGTGCCGTACAGGTAACCGTAGTCCTCGATGCCCGCGACCGCGCCGAGGTCGATGAGTTTGATCTGGTCGTCGGAGACCATGATGTTCTCCGGTTTGAGGTCGTTGTAGACCAGCCCGATCGAATGCAGATAGCCCAGTGCCGGAAGCACTTCGAGTACGTAGGCCAACGCTTGCTCGACGGGCAGACGGGCACCGTCACCGCAGGCGGTGAGGATGTCGCGCAGCGAACGGCCGCCGACGTATTCCATCACGATGAAGCCGACGGTCGAGCCGTCGCTGCGGGGTTGCTCGACGAAGTTGTAGATCTTCACCACGCCGGGGTGGGCGACCTCGGCGAGGAACTGTCGCTCCGCGACCGCGACCGCGTGCGCCTCTTCGTCCCCGAAATGCAGCAGTCCCTTGAGGACCACCCAGCGGTCACTGACGTTGCGGTCGATGGCGAGGTAGATCCAGCCGAGCCCCCCGTGTGCGATGCAGCCCTGCACGTCGTACTGGCCGACCACGCGATCGCCCGGCTCGAGCAGTGGAGTGAAGTCGAACGTGGCCCCGCAGTGCGGGCAGATACCCATCGCCACGTCGGGCTCACCCGGTTCGCTGCGACCGACCTTGGCATTGCACTTCCAACAGAACCGTTTGTGCTGCGGCACCGTCGGATCCGACATCACTGCGGTGGCAGGATCGATCGGTTCGACGCGAGGCACGTCCACCAGACCGCCGCCGAGTCGTCGCCGAATGCCGGTGCTGCGCGATCGACCGGATCTCGATCGACCCGTCTTGGAGCGGGTGGAAGCGGACTGTGACGCCGTCGATGTCGGGGTCGGATCGCCGACCGTCGACCGCGAGACGGCCTGAGTACGCTCGACGCCGTCCGTTGCCGACACTGCTTGCGTTCTCGACACCGCCCGGGTGCGCTCGCTGTCGTCGGTGCGCGAGACCGCCTGCGTTCGCTCCGCCGGGGCCGTGGGCTGCTGTTCGTCGTCCATGTCCAGGCCCCTAATCGCTGTACGTCGCGCTGGGCGGACCGGGGGAGGGACCGAGCACCGTCAGCCAACGATCGTAGATGCGATTCCAGGTGCCGTCGGAGCGGATGCGCGCCAACGTCCCGTTGACGAAGCGCACCAGATCCTCGTTGTTCTTGTTGATCCCCACCCCGTACGGCTCCGGGCTCAGGCTGTCACCGACGATCTCGAGGTAGGGATCCTGAGCGGCGAGACCGGCGAGGATCGCGTCGTCGGTGCTGATGGCGTCGACCTGCCGTTGCTGCAGCACCACAAGGCAATCCGACCACATCGGCACCGTCACCACCGTCGCGGCGGGTTGGACGCGTTGAACGCGTCGCAGCGAGGTGGTGCCCTCCACTGCGCACACTCTCTTGCCTGCCAGATCCTCGACACCGCGGATGCCCGATCCCTGTACCACCAGAACACGGTGCTGCGCTTGGAAGTACACGGTGGAGAACTGGACATCCTTGCGGCGAGCACACGTGATGGTCATGGTCTTGACCACCATGTCCACCGAAGAATCCTGCAGAGCTTCGAGCCGCTGCGCAGAGGTGAGGATGCGAAAGTCCAATCGATTCGGGTCGCCGAACAGATCTCGTGAGACTTCCCGCGCGATGTCGACATCGAACCCGACCAGCTGGCCGGTCATCGGATCACGGAAGCTGAAAAGATTGCTGCCCGTGTCCAACCCGACGACCAACCGGCCCTTGGCGCGCAATGCGTCGACGGTCGGTTGTGGCGGCGGCGGAGCATCGGTGCCTGTCTGCAGCGGGCGCAGGCTGGCCGTGGGGCGCGCGCACTCGTCGTCGGCGGGACTCTCGGTGGGGCGGGCGGCGACGGACGCGCCGTCCGGTAGCGGCGGTTCGGTGAACGTCGTCTCCGCTTGCGGCGGTGCGTTTTCCGGCGTGGCGCAGCCGACCACCAGGGAGGTGACCAGAATGCCAACGGCAAGTAGACGTTTCACAGGTACTCACGCAGCCTCGGAAAGAGGCCGATACCGAAGGCGACCGACGCGAAGACGGTGAGCACGTAGGCACCGTTCGGCAGTCCGGACAGCACCCACACCGATCGGTCGATGTTGGACCGCAGTTCGCTTCGCGCGTTCTCGATTCCGTCGACCAGAACGCTGTCGAGCGCGGTGAACGCGGCCGCCGAATCGGACTCGCCCGAGCCGGTGGCGATGGAGACCGCGCCGTTGAAATCGCCGACCTCGAGGGCGGAGTCGATCCTCGAGTGCGAGACCGACCACGTGTTCAGTGCATCGATCACCGTGGTGTCGCCCTGGAACATCTCGGTGAGCCGAGAGACGTTGGCGTCGAACGATTCTCCGTAATCCTGGCCGCCGCCGCGACGAGCGAGGTCGAGTGTCTCGTCCGCTCTGGCCTGTTGCGCCAGAATGAAACCCGTCGTGTAGGACTTCAACGGGGACACTCCACGGTCGATCGCACGATCGGTGGCAATCGAGGAAATCAGTCCCACCACCAGCATCCAGCCGAGCAGTCCGGCGACAGCAACTGTGGCAGTGAGGAATCCGGCGTTCAACGTTCGGCGGGTGGTCCGCGACAGATACCACTGAGCCAGGCCGGTCATCAGCAACAGGAACACCAGCGAGCCGATCGCGAACAGTGGAGGACTGGTGAATCGTTCCTGATCGGCCGAGACTCGCGACGCCTGTTCGGTGTACAACTTCTCGGCCAGCGGCAGCAAACTCGACTGCATCATGGTCGATGCCTCGCCGAGATACGCCGCGCCCACCGGGTTTCCGCTGCGGTTGTTGGCTCGCGCAGTCTCGACCAGACCGCTGTACACCGGCAACCCCGCGGCGATCTGGGTGAGCACCGCGCTGGTGGCCGCGTCGTTCTCGGTCACCCCGGCCGAGGCCGCGATCAGCTCGGACGACGCCTCGCCGAGCGCCTGCGAGTAGCGCTCGCGTACCTCGGGCGGTTCGAGACCACCGGCGATGAACGCGGTGGCCGCGGCCGCGTCGGCCACCGACAGAGCCCCGTACAGATTCTGTGCCGAGTTCGCGAAGGGCTCGGTGCGCACCAACAGGGTGCCCAGGGTGTCGACCCGATCGGTCACGGCCGTGGACGCAAGATTTCCGACCGTCAACGCGAGCACCACCAGCGCGATTCCCATCGCGACCAACCGCGCGGGCGTCGAGCGCATCGTGTAGCGAACCGGTGGCTTGCCTGCAGCGACACCGACGTGTGTGGCCGTTGTCGGGGGGACGGCAGCGGAGGGGGTAATACCGGCCGCGATCACGCACCCGAGCATATAAGTAGGCGGACGGTACTGCAGCCACTACAGGCAGGTGATTCACCTAGGGTGGTGAGCATGCGTGGTGACGGCGACGGCTGGGTGATCGGCGAGAACGGCACTCGGCACTGGGGAAGGCACGGTGCCGCCGGCCTGTTGCTGCGCGCACCGTCCGACGCAGGCGAGCCGATGGTGTTGCTGCAGCACCGTGCCCTGTGGAGTCACCAGGGCGGAACGTGGGCACTGCCCGGCGGAGCCCGCGATTCCCACGAGAGCACGGCGCACGCGGCGGTGCGCGAGGCCCACGAAGAAGCCGGTATCACGGCCGAACAGGTCAGTGTTCGCAGCGAGCGCGTCACCGCGAGTGTCGAGAGCGGCTGGTCGTACACCACCGTCGTCGCCGACACCGATCATCCGTTGACCACCGTGCCCAACGGGGAGAGCACCGAGCTGCGCTGGGTGCCGGAGTCGGTCGTCGACGAACTCCCCTTGCACCCGGGCTTCGCGTCGAGCTGGCCGTCGCTGCGTACCGTGCCGCTGCGGGTGCTGCTCGACACCGCCAACGTGCTGGGGTCCCGGCCGAACGGATGGTGGAAGGACCGCACCGGGTCGACGAGCGCACTGCTGACCTCGCTCGCCGAGACGCTGCCTCGCACCGTCGAACTGCCCAGCGGTCAGTACGGCTGGCTCACCCGCATCGACGCCGTGCTCGAAGGTCGGGCCAGGGACGCCGTGGTGGACGACCCCCGCACCCGCACGATTCTCGCCGACGGCAGTGGCGACGACACCTTGGCCGAGCAGGCACACATCGACGGAGACCTGACCGCGCTCGTCACCGCCGACCGCGGGCTACGCGACCGGCTGCCGGAATCGGTGCAGGTCCTGACGCCGTCCGCAGTACTGGGTTGGCTCTAGGCCTGCAGTGCTCGGACCAAGTCCCGGGCTGCGGCCTGTGGATCCCGCGCCTCGGTGATCGCGCGGACCACGACGATGCGATCGGCACCGGCGGCCCGAACCTGATCGACATTGGTCGCGTCGACGCCGCCGATGGCGAACCACGGCCGTTCCGGCAGCGCGTCCGCCGTCGCCCGCAGAGTCTCGAGCCCCGCGGCCTTGCGGTTGGGCTTGGTGGGCGTCGGCCACACCGGCCCGACCGCGAAGTAGTCGACGCCGTCCTCGATCGCGGCGAGCGAGGACTGGGCCCGGTTCTGCGTCGAGCGGCCGATCACCACGTCCGGCCCCAGGATCTGCCGCGCGTAGTGCACCGGCAGATCACCCTGACCGAGGTGCAGCACATCCGCGCCCGAGGCCAACGCCAGATCCGCACGGTCGTTGACTGCCAACAGCGCACCGTGCCGCTTGGTCGCAGCGAGCAGAATCGCCAGCGCCGCAAGCTCGTCCTTGGCCTCGAGGGGCCCGAACTCGCGCTCGCCTGCGGAATTCTTGTCACGCAGCTGGATGATGTCGACGCCACCGGACAACGCGGCCTCGGCGAACTGCGCGAGGTCGCCCTTGTCGCGCCTGGCATCGGTACACAGGTACAGGCGAGCGGACGCAAGACGCTCACGGGGAGTCTGGTTGCGGGCGGTCTGAGATGGATGCACAAAGCGAACTGTATTCTCATGGAGGCCGCCACCGACGACGGAGTGGCCGAGAAATCGCGGGAGTCCCGAGGATCGTGGGGCTGAGAGTGGGTTCGCCGCCCTTACCGTCAATACCTGAACCCGATCATGCGGGCGCAGGGAGTGAGGACGTGAATCGCGTGCACATCGTCGTTATCGGCGGAGGCGTCATCGGGTTGTCGACGGCGCTGCGCCTGAGCCAGGACGGTCACCGAGTGGTGGTGCACGATCCCGCGCTCGGCAAGGGCGCATCCTGGGTCGCAGGCGGCATGCTGGCACCGCTGTCCGAGGGCTGGCCCGGCGAACACGAACTGCTGCACCTGGGCGCTGCGTCGCTGGCGAGGTGGCCGGACTTCGCCCGATGCCTCCCCGGACCATCGGTGTTCTCCGCAACCGGATCGGTGACGGTTGCCCTCGACTCGGCCGATGCCGCCGACCTACGAACCATCGCCGAATGGGTGGGCGAACAGGGACACGAACTCGAGATTCTCGGCCGAGCACAGCTGCGTGAGCTCGAACCTGCACTGGCGCAGAACATCCGACTTGGCCTGCTGGCTCCGACCGAGTTGTCGGTGGACAATCGGGCGCTGATCGCCGCGCTCGAGCAGGGTTGCCGGGACGCGGGAGTCGAATTGGTGACCACCCCGGTGGAGACCGTGCCCGACGCCGATCAGGTGGTCCTGGCCGCCGGGGCACAGTCGGCCGCACTGTGGCCCACGCTCCCCGTCCGGCCGGTCAAAGGCGAGATCCTGCGACTGCGACGACGGCCGAGCGCCGCACCGCCGCCATCGCGCACCGTCCGCGGAACCGTGCACGGCCGCGCGATCTACCTGGTACCGCGCGGCGACGGATTGGTCGTCGGCGCAACCCAATACGAATCCGGTCAGGACACCCAGGTCACCGTCGCCGGGGTGCGAGACCTCATCGCCGACGCCGAACGACTCATGCCGAGCATCGGCGAGTACGAGCTGTACGAAACCGCTGCGGGCCTGCGGCCGATGAGCCCGGACGGGTTACCGCTGATCGGCAGGCTGTCTCCCCGGTTGATCGTCGCCACCGGACACGGACGCAACGGCATCCTGCTCGCCCCCATCACCGCCGATGCCGTCGCCGCACTGGTGTCCGGCGAGACGCTGCCGGAGGCGAAAGCAGCCGACCCCCAGAGATTTCCGCAGATCGAGAGGACACCATGACACAGGTCGCGATCGGTATCACCGTCAACGGTGAAGACCACCTGCTCACCGAGGACATGACCATGCGTCGGCTGCTCGAATTCCTGGGCATGCCCGAGAAAGGCATCGCCGTCGCCGTCGACGGTGCCGTGCTGCCCAAGGGTCGCTGGGACAGCACCAGCGTCGAAAAGGGTTGGACCATCGACATTCTCACCGCCGTGCAAGGCGGTTGAGGTCATGACGGGACTGACCATCGCAGGCCGCACCTTCACCTCCCGGCTCATCACCGGCACCGGAGGAGCAGCGAATCTCGCCGTACTCGAGGACGCCCTCGTCGCGTCGGGAACCGAACTGACCACCGTTGCGATGCGCCGCGTCGACGCCGCCGGTGGGACGGGAGTGCTGGATCTGCTGCGCAGGTTGAACATCGCCCCGCTGCCCAACACCGCAGGCTGCCGCGGCGCGGCCGAAGCAGTGCTCACCGCGCAACTGGGCCGTGAGGCGCTCGAGACCGACTGGGTGAAACTCGAAGTGATCGCCGACGAGCGAACCCTGCTGCCCGACGCCATCGAATTGGTCACGGCTGCAGAACAACTCGTGGACGACGGCTTCCAAGTTCTCCCGTACACCACCGACGACCCGGTACTGGCCAAGCGGCTCGAGGACATCGGCTGCGTTGCCGTCATGCCGCTCGGCTCACCCATCGGCACCGGCCTCGGCATCGCAAACCCCCACAACATCGAGATGATCGTCGACGCCGCATCGGTTCCGGTGATCCTCGACGCGGGCATCGGCACCGCCAGCGACGCCACCCTTGCGATGGAACTCGGCTGCGACGCGGTGCTGCTCGCGACCGCGGTGACCCGGGCGAAGGACCCGGCGCTGATGGCGTCGGCGATGCGGAACGCGGTGGCGGCGGGATACCAGGCCCGACATGCCGGCCGCATTCCGAAACGATTCTGGGCGCAGGCCAGCTCGCCCATGTGACCGCTGTGTCGTCGGCGTAGCTCTTGTTCGTGGTGTTGCTTTTCCGGCAAACGCGCGCGCTTTTGCGGAAGGCGCGCGGAATTGTGGCGGATGGGTGGGCGATTGCGCGCGCGCCTGACGAATGCGCGCGCGCCTGACGAATGCGCGCGCGTTTGCCGGCGGCGGGTGTGTGGCTCCGGCTCGTCGAAGCGGCTGCTGTGTCGTCGGCGTAGCTCTTGTTCGTGGTGCTGCTTTTCCGGCAAACGCGCGCGCTTTTGCGGAAGGCGCGCGAATTAGTGGCGGATACGTGGGCGATTGCGCGCGCGCCTGACGAATGCGCGCGCGTTTGCGGCTGTGGGTGTGTGTGACCCCGTGACCCCGCAGCCCCTGTGACCCCGCGCCCGTGTGACCGACTGTCTCAGGGTGTGTGTCATCCGAAAGGATGATGCAATCGGCGACTGTGGGTCGATGTGCGGACGCTGACGATGGGGGACAGTTGTACCCATGATCGAAGTGACAGGACTGACCAAGCAATACGGCGCGGTGACGGCGGTCGACAACCTCACCTTCACCATCAGACCCGGCATCGTGACCGGCTTCCTGGGCCCCAACGGCGCAGGCAAGTCGACGACCATGCGGATGATCCTCGGCCTCGACCGCCCCACCAAGGGAACGGCGACCATCGAGGGCAAGAACTACAGCCAGCTCAAGCAGCCACTGCGTACCGTCGGCGCTCTGCTCGACGCCAAGTGGGTGCACCCGAACCGTTCGGCGCGTGCACATCTCGAGTGGATGGCGGCCTCCAACGGCATCCCCAAGTCGCGCGTCGACGAGGTGCTGCGGCTGGTGGGACTGTCGGAGGTCGCGAAGAAGAATGCGGGCGGGTTCTCGCTCGGCATGTCGCAGCGGCTCGGACTCGCCGGCGCGTTGCTCGGTGACCCCAAGGTGTTGCTGTTCGACGAGCCGGTCAACGGACTCGATCCCGAGGGCATCGTCTGGATCCGAAAGTTCATGCAGCGCTTGGCAGCCGAGGGCCGCACGGTCCTGGTCTCGAGCCACCTGCTCTCGGAGATGGCGCAGACGGCCGAACACCTCATCGTCATCGGACGTGGCAAGCTGATCTCCGATTCGTCGGTGCAGGAATTCATCGACCACGCCTCCGAGGCGTCGGTGCGCGTCCGCAGCCCGCAGCTCGACGGTCTGCGCCAGGCGTTGACCACGGCCGGTCTGACCGTGCGCGAGCCGGACAGGACCGACGAACTTCAGCCCTCGCTCGTGGTGCTGAACTCGACCACCGACGCGATCGGCGACATTGCCGGCCGAGCCGGAATCACATTGCACGAGTTGGCCTCCCAGCGAGGCTCGCTCGAGGAAGCATTCATGAAACTCACCGGAGACACAGTGCAGTATCACGGCGCGGGAGCCGACACTCCCCACACTCAGCAAGCGATGGGCGGTGCACTCTGATGGGCGTCTTGGCAGCAGAGAGAATCAAGTTCACCTCGACCAAGTCGCCCTGGTGGTGCAGCGCGATCATCGTGGTGCTCGGTCTCGGGTTCGCGGCCATTCTGGGTTGGGCTGCGAAGTCGGCCCTGAGCCTCGACGCGCCCGAGGGTATTCCGCCCACGACCGCCGCCGATGTCGTCGGAGTCGGAGTCGGCACGTTCGGTGCCATGGTGCTGATGATCCTGGCCGCGTTGACCGTGACCAGCGAATACCGGTTCGGGATCATCCGCACCACGTTCCAGGCGGTGACCAACAGGGGATCGGTTCTGGCCGCGAAGGCGCTGTTGGTGGGCGTCTACGGCGCTGTCCTGTCGTTCGCGCTTGCGGTGCTCGGGCTCGTCATCGCCAAGGCTCTGGCCGGCGAACAGGCGGGCGTGTTGCTCGGATTCGACGTGGACGGTACGTGGCGCGTTCTGTACGGCACCGCCATTCTGGCGTTCCTGCAGGTCGTTCTCGCGATCGGCGTCGGCGCTCTCGTTCGACAGTCGGCCGGTGCGATCGCGATCCTGCTGCTGTGGCCGCTGCTGATCGAGAATCTCGTCGGCCTCATTCCGAACGTCGGGGCGAAGATCCAGCCGTTCCTACCGTTCCTCAATGCCAATCACTTCCTCGGCTCCGACGGCGGAATCGACTTCCACTGGGGCCCGATCGGCGGACTGATCTACTTCGTCGCGTTCACCGCGGTGATCTTCGGGGCAGCGGTGTTCGTCGTCAATCGTCGGGACGCCTGACGCCACTCGCCGGTAGGGTGTCCGCTATGCGGATTTCCCTACTTGCAGGTAGCGCTGTCACTGTCTTGATTCTGGCCGGTTGCTCGTCCACCTCGGACGAGGAACCGGCCAGAGTTTTCGCGACACCCGACGGGCCCGGCCTGTCTGCCGCGGTCACCGAGGAGGCCTTGGTGGGGCACCTCGAACAGTTGGAATCAATCGCCGCCGACCACGACGGAAACAGAGCCGCAGGCACCGCCGGCTACGACGCCAGTGTCGATTATGTTGTCTCGCAACTCGAATCGGCAGGATTCGAGGTCACCACCCCGGAATTCGAATTCGAGACCTTCGAGGCGCAGACCCAAACCCTGTCGCTCGCGGGCACCGAGATTCCGGTGTTCGCACTCAGTTACTCGCCGACCACCACCGCCGAGGGGATCACCGCACGCGTCGTCGGCGCTCCCGCCGGTGCGGACGGCTGCGAGGCAGCCGATTACACCGGCCTCGACCTGGCCGGAGCCGTCGCGGTGGTGCCGCGCGGAGTGTGCCCGTTCGGCGTGAAGCAAACCGTCGCAGCAGAACTGGGAGCGGCCGCCGCGATCATCGTCAACAACGAACCGGGACCGCTCGATTCGGGCACACTCGGCGACGCCGACACCGCGCGGATCCCGACCGGCGGTGTCAGCCAGGAGGACGGCGCGGCCGTTCTCGCCGCACCCGAGGTGACGCTGACACTCGTCACCGAAACCGAAACGACCACCAGTCGCAACATCATTGCGCAGACCACCACCGGTTCGACCGAGAACGTCGTGGTCACCGGTGCCCATCTCGACAGCGTCCCGGAGGGCCCCGGCATCAACGACAACGGAACCGGAACGGCGGCAGTCCTCGAGACCGCACTGCAGATGGGCAGCGCCCCCGAGATCACCAACGCGGTGCGTTTCGCGTTCTGGGGTGCCGAGGAGAACGGACTCGTCGGTTCCACCAAGTACGTCGAGGGCCTGTCCGACGAGGACAAGCGAAACATCGCGCTGTACTTGAACTTCGACATGATCGGCTCGCACAACGCCGGATACCTCGCCTACGACGGAGACGACTCCGACCAGGTGGGTGAGCCCGCCGGACCGGCCGGATCCGACGCCATCGAGCGCACTTTCGTCGAGCGACTGGCCGAGGAGGGTGTAGCCGTCGACGGGACCGATTTCGACGGTCGCTCGGACTACGGCCCGTTCATCGAGGTCGGCATCCCCGCCGGCGGCGTGTTCAGCGGAGCGGACGAGAACAAGACCGCAGCGCAGGCCGAGAAGTGGGGCGGCACCGCGGATCAGACGTTCGACGAGAACTACCACACCGACCAGGACACCCTGGCGAACGTCGACCGCGCCGCACTGGCGAAGAACGGTGCGGCCGTGGCCTACGGCATCGGCGTCTACGCGCAGTCGGTGGAGGGCCCCAACGGGGTTCCGGTGGGTGCCGAGCGCGAGGCCTCGCGCGCCGAAGGGTGAGGGAAAGTATGTGTAACCGTGGGTTACGCTCGATGCTGTGAACGCAGTCGTCTCCTCGGTCGTGGAGTGGGTCCGCACCACCAACCGAGCGCCCGCGGTGGTCGGGGCGGTTCGGCGTGTGCGCCGCGCACTACCGGGTGACCCCACGTTCGGCGATCCCCTGTCGATCGACGGTCCGGGCCGAGCCCTGGCCGTCGCCCGCGTCGCCGACAGGTTCCTGGCTGCGAACGGACTCGACGACGAACCCGGCGCGTCTCGCGAAGTGGGTCTCGGGGCGCTGCAGCTGTGGCAGGCGATCCTCGAACGCGCAGGCCGAGGCCGCGGTGAGCACGATGTCACCATCGTGTTCACCGACCTCGTCGGGTTCTCGTCCTGGTCGCTCCGGGCCGGCGACACCGCGACCCTGACGTTGCTGCGCAAGGTCTCCAAGGCCGTCGAACCCGAGGTCGCATTCCGCGGCGGCCACGTCGTCAAGAGGCTGGGCGACGGCATCATGGCGGTGTTCGCCGACGCGGGCAAAGCAGTCGACGCGGTCTTCGCGGCCCGAGAGGCACTGAAGGGCGTCGACGTCGACGGCTACACCCCGACGATGCGCGTCGGCATCCACACCGGCAGCCCGCGTCAGGTGGGATCGGACTGGCTGGGCGTCGACGTCACCGTCGCCGCCCGGGTGATGCAGACCGGCGGCAACGGCAACGTGATGATCTCCGCGTCGGCCCTCGAGGCGGTCCCGCCGGAGGTGCTCGACGCCTTGCATGTGGTCTCCAAGCCCTATCGCCGCAGCTTCTTCGCTCCGAAGATCAAGGGCGCACCCGACGACCTACGCATCCTCCGACTCGTGCAGTCGCCACAGCGGTGACACCGGTCCGTGGCCCGCGCCCAGATCGTAGGACGCGGCCAGACAGCGGGTGACCCACTCCTTGCCGAACGCGACCGCGTCGGGCATGGAATAGCCGTGTGCCAGCGCCGACGCGATCGATGCGGCGAGGGTATCGCCGCCGCCGTGATCGTTGCCGGTGTCGATGCGCTCGCTGGTGAACTCGAGGAAGGTGTCGCCGTCGAACAGCAGGTCGGTGCTGTGCGTAGACGTCCGCAGGTGACCGCCCTTGACCAGGGCCCACTGCGCGCCCAACCCGTGCAGGGCCTCCGCGGCGCGGTGCGCGCTCGAGTCGTCGACCACGTCGATGCCGGTGATGAGCCGAACCTCGTCGAGGTTGGGGGTGACCAGCGAGGCGATGGGGAAGAGGGTGTGGCGGATGGCGTCGAGGGCTTCCGCGTGCAGCAGTGGGTCACCGTGCATCGACGCGCACACCGGATCGACGACCAGGGGAACCGGCTGATCTCGGCCGATACCCACCTCGGTGCACACGGCCGTGACAGCTTCGATGATCGCGGTGGAGGCCAGCATTCCGGTCTTCGCTGCGCCGACCCCGATGTCGGAGACGACGGAGCGAACCTGCGCAGCGACGACGTCCGGCGGAATCTCGTGGAAGCCCGTCACGCCGACGGTGTTCTGGACCGTGACCGCAGCGACGGCGATGCAGGCGTGGACACCCAGCAAGGCCATCGTTCGACTGTCCGCCTGGATTCCGGCTCCGCCGCCGGAGTCGGTTCCGGCGATGGTCAGCGCGCGGACGGGAGTCTCGCCGTTGGGCGTGAGCGGTAGGAACTTCACGAGAGAAGACAGTACCGGCGGGCGGAGAGACGGGGGGTCGCTGCCGTCGACACGGTTTGCCGAGCAGATGGCGAAAATATGGGCTGGCCTTGAATGTTGTTGTATCACAACGTCGAACAGGGTCACTTATGATCCGTACCAGCATTGTTGTCCTGTTCGGCGGACGAACCTACGCATCCGAAGGTTTGTTGGTAGAAAAGGTGACAGACCCACCGTGCGCATGTTTAATAGTGGTGCACGTCACATCGTTTTCACTCGTTCATCACTCCACACACAGCGAAGGAGGCGTCCCATGCTGGCAAGTTCTCCTAGCGCTGATGTCTCGATCAACAAAGACCAGAACCGGTTCGAGCTTCGACTCAACGGCGATCTCGTCGGGATCGTCGGCTTCTACGAGGTCGAAGGAAACGGCTCGCGCGCGACGCGTACTCATGTCGTGTCCTTCATGCACACGGTCGTCACCGAGGACTTCGGTCATCAAGGACTGGCCGGCATTCTGGTGCGCCGCGCGCTCGACAGTGCTCGGTCCTACGGCTGGAAGGTCAAGCCCGTCTGCACGTACGTGCAGCGCTTCGCCGCGGCCAACCCGGAGTACAACGACATGCTCGTCGCGCTCTGACGTTTCTTTCCCGGGTTGTCGACCGGTCACGGTAGGACCGGTCACATTCAGGGCACGACTCGGCGACGATCGAGGCACTCGCCTCGCGTCACATGGACAACACTGATCTCATAAGTGACATGAGTCACATACTTCCTCGACGAGCCGACGCGGTTCCCTCGGTCGATCGACCCGTCGTTCGCATCGAGGACGACGTCGATCACTACAGGTTCGATCTCTTCGTCGACGACGAACTCGTCGGCATTCTCGGGTACCGCTTCGGTGAGCGTGACGACGACGGCGTCGGCGTCGGCCCGGTCGTCGCACTCATGCACACCGTCGTCAAAGAGGAATACGGCGACCGCGGGTGGGCGGGAGTGCTGGTGCGAGCCTCGCTCAACACCGCTCGCGATCGACAGTGGCGCATCGTCCCGATCTGCACCTACGTCCGGCGCTATCTGGCGCAGCACGAGGAACTCCTGGATCTGATCGCCGAATAGTCGACCGGGCTCGGCCTCAGCCGATCTCCACGATCACCGGAGCGTGATCGCTGGCCCCCTTGCCCTTGCGTTCCTCGCGGTCGATCGACGCACCGGTCACCCGAGCCGCGAGAGCAGGGGAAGTCAACGCCATATCGATGCGCAGACCCTGCTTCTTGGGGAACCGCAACTGCGTGTAGTCCCAGTAGGTGTACGTCCTGGGCTCGGGGGTGAACTGCCGCGTCACCTCGGTGAAGCCGGCGTCACCGAACGCGGTGAAGGCGTCGCGCTCGGCCTGCGAGGTATGGGTCTTGCCCTCGAACAGAGCCGGATCCCAGACGTCGTCGTCGGTTGGCGCGATGTTCCAGTCGCCCACGAGTGCGATCTGCGCCTGCGGATCCGCTGCCACCCACGCCTGAGCGTCGGCCTTCAGCGCAGCGAGCCACTCGAGCTTGTAGGTGTAGTGCGGATCGGCGAGTTCGCGGCCGTTCGGCACGTACAGGCTCCACACGCGCACCCCGTCGCACGTTGCGCCGATGGCGCGCGCCTCCTGAGCGGGGTCGATCTCGGGATCCTTGCTGAACCCGGGCTGATCCTCGAACCCGACCTGCACGTCGTCCAGGCCGACGCGGGATGCGATCGCGACGCCGTTCCACTGACTCAGCCCGACGTGGGCCACCTCGTACCCGATATCGGTGAACCGCTCGTAGGGAAACTGTGCGTCCTTGCACTTGGTTTCCTGCATCGCCAGGACATCGACATCGGATCGCTGCAGCCAGTCGACGATTCGATCCTGACGAGAGCGGACGGAGTTCACATTCCAAGTAGCCAAGCGCACGGAGAGGAACCCTATCGAACGGCCCCGACAGGGTTCGGACCCATCGCGCTCTCGGGCCGGGCATAGCGATAGCGATGATGGTCGGCGAAGCCGAGGTCTCGGTACAGGGCAACGGCTCGGGTGTTCTCGACCGCCACCTGCAGGTACGCGTGCGTCGCGCCGTGCTCGCGTCCCCAGCGCACCAGTTCTCCGCACATCAGGGTGCCGAGCCCGTTGCGCCGATGCTCGGGGGAGACCCAGAGCGAGGTCAGTCCCACCCAGCAGCGACCGTCCGGGGCGGTGGTCACCGCGGCACGACCGACCGCGGCTGCCGAGGACGAGCGCGCGCCGATCATCCCGAAACCAAGGGTTCCGCCCCGAACCGCCGAGACCACCTCCGCTGCGCCCGCGGGTGCTGCACGTCCCTGGTAGTACAGGCAACTCAACCACTGCCGGGACGGCTCCGAGCTGACGGTGATCGCCGAGTCACCCTCACGCAGAACGAGATTCGAGATGTCCGCGGCCATGACGGCAGTCTCGTTGTAGGTCCGCCACCCGGCCGGCGCGCTGCCGAGCCGATCGGGAAGGGCGAGCGTCGGCGGTAATCCGCGAGCGGCGTATCGGGTGGTGATGCGCGCCAGCGTCTCTGGTGCCGTCGACGCTCCGGGTTCGAGCGGCACGGCCGAATTGGCGCGGGCGGTGAAACCGAGACCGAAGCGGACCTGCCAGCCGTCGATCCCTTCCCGCTCGACGCCCGGCCAGCCGTCGGCAGCGGCGGCTTCGAGCGAGCGGATCTCCGAGGTTCGAATCGGCCTGGGCCCCAGGGGTTTCAATGCCACGACTCGGTCGGCGGCAACTTGAACCAGTGTGCCGTCCCGGCCGCGCACCGAGACCGCGCCGGCGTCGCTGGACACCAGTTCACCGATCACGTCCGTCATCGTGTGGGTGTGGCCGGGTGGCAACCGATAGCGAAGCATCACCCGCGTACCCACCGGGACGGTCAGTCGTCGTCCTCGTCGTCGTGGCCGAACGGGTCGTCCACCGTGCCGGGCGTCCAGCTCAGTCCGGGCACGCCCCACCCGGCGCGCTTGATGGCCTTCTTGGCCGCCCGCGCATGCCGTCCGATGAGCACGTCGGTGTAGAGGAAACCGTCGAGATGACCCACCTCGTGCTGGAGCATCCGAGCGAAGAAGCCGCGGCCCTCGATGTCGACGGGATCGCCCTTGGCGTCCGTACCGGTCACCCTGGCCCACTCGGCGCGCCCGGTGGGGTGCTGCTCGCCGGGAACGGACAGACAGCCCTCGTCGTCGTCATCGGGATCGGGCATCGTCTCCGGAATCTCCGACGTCTCGAGCACCGGGTTGACGACCTCGCCGCGGCGGCGGAAGATCTTGCCGTCCTCGCCTTGATCGGGGCAGTCGTAGATGAACAGACGCTTGCCGACGCCCACCTGATTCGCGGCGAGACCGACGCCGTTCGCGGCGGCCAACGTCTCGTACATGTCGGCGATCAGCTCGGCCAGCTCGGCGGGTGACTCGGTGACGGGTGCGGTTGCGGTGTGCAGCACCGGATCGCCGACGATCCGGATGGGAAGAATTGCCATGGTTGTGAAGGATAGTGGGCGAGAGTGGAGCCTGCGGAACGACCCGAGTGCCTGCTGCATGTGGTCGAGCACGTGGAACACGCCACGCGCCGGTACCTCGCGGGAGCCGTGCTCGAGCCGTCGAACGTGGTTGAATGATCCCCGAAGTACAACCGTGTAATTCGGTCGGTGCTCCTTTGGGTGCCGGCAGTGCTGGGGGAAGCAGATTTCTCCGGGTGGGTGATCCTGCAGACCCGAGGAAGTCGAGAAGTCGAGGAGTGGGATGGACGGCGCAGCAGCGCGTGACTCGAACCAGTCTCAGCAACCGGGAAGTTCGGACGGCTCACAGGATCCGAACGAGGTCGGTGCGGACGGACTGAGTCGACGAGAGCACGACATCCTGTCCTTCGAGCGGCAGTGGTGGAAGTACGCCGGGGCGAAGGAAGAGGCCATCAAGGAACTCTTCTCCATGTCGGCAACCCGCTACTACCAGATCCTGAACGCGTTGGTCGATCGTCCCGAGGCACTTGCCGCTGATCCGATGCTGGTCAAGCGCCTGCGCCGGTTGCGTGCGAGTCGGCAGAAGGCTCGTGCGGCACGTCGACTCGGGTTCGACGTCTGAGCAGGTCCTCGAGTTCCGTGTGCTGGGTCGCCGTCGACGGTCGGCTAGGGTCGACTACGTGAGCAGCCCGAACCCGGAACAGACCGGGCCACCACTCCGTGCCCTGGCCATGGTGTTGATCTCGCTCGCGATCCTGTTCGCGGCGATCGGCGCGTTGTCGCTGACGGGTTCCGATTCCGACAACTCGGCCGCCGAGCCCGCCGCCGAGACGACGAGTGCACCGGCTGCGGTAGCACCCACCGCACAGGCTCCGGCGGCTCAGGTACCGGCAGGTGACGCGACGACCAGCAGCGCGCCGACCACCACCACCTCGGGCACCCCCGCCGACGTCGAGGTGCGGGTTCTGAACAACTCCAACATCTCCGGTCTCGCGGCAGGCACCGCAAGTACGTTGACCGCCGAGGGATGGACCGTCGCCGAGACCGGCAACTTCAGCGAAGCCCAGTTCGCTCAGACCGCGGTGTACTACGGCACCGCCGCAGGCGAGGAACAGGCCGCGCAGACGATCGCCACGCAGCTCGGAGTCCCGGCCGAACCCAAGCCGACCTCACTCGAATCCACGGCAGGCGTCGTCGTCATCGTGACTCAGTAGTCCTGCAGCGGCCAGTTGCACAGCATCGACTTCCGTGCCCGATTCGGCTGAATCGGTCGGCACGTTATCATTTCCGAGCCCGGCGAAACTGCCTGAAAGAGGAGCGATTTCCGATGGACATGTTCAAGCGACGCACTGCTGCGACCCGATCGTTGCGTTACGTGGCCCCGGTCCTCGCGATCGCGGCGCTCGGGCTCTCCGCCTGCAGCAACGGCGAGGTTCCGTCCGATGTCCCCGGAACCGTCCCTCCGGTCTGGACCGGCGAGGCCGATCCGTCGGCAGAAGCCGTGGCGGGTGACGGCCCGGCCGAGTCGGGCTCCGGCGACACCATCGAGGGCACACTGCGCGACGCCGGCGGTGCCGAGGTGGGCACGGTCTCGTTCGCGGCCGAGGGCGACAAGCTCACCGTCACCGCCGAGGTCGAGGGCATGACCCCCGGCTTCCACGGCTTCCACGTCCATGCCGTCGCCGCCTGCGAGCCGAACTCCGTGGCACCGACCGGTGGAGATCCGGGCGCGTTCCTGTCCGCTGGTGGTCACCTGCAGGTCGACGGCCGCACGGAGCACCCGGCCAGCGGTGATCTGACGTCCATCCAGGTCGGCGAGGACGGCACCGGAATGCTCGTCACCACCAC
The DNA here is from genome assembly GCF_002258285.1 of Rhodococcus sp. 06-418-5. Lineage (NCBI taxonomy): Bacteria > Bacillati > Actinomycetota > Actinomycetes > Mycobacteriales > Nocardiaceae > Rhodococcus > Rhodococcus sp. 06-418-5. Next base: position 546,858 of record NZ_NOYE01000037.1, on the reverse strand, counting down.
CGACGCGATCACACTCGACGATCTGCGTGCGGACGGTGCCGGAACCTCGGTGATCGTGCACGAGGGTGCCGACAACTTCGCCAACATCCCGCCGCGATACACCCTGCCCGACGGTGCCGCTGTGCCGGACATGACGACTCTGATGACCGGCGACGCCGGCTCGCGGGCGGCATGCGCGGTACTGCAGTAGTTTGAACGCTCCCCGGATCGACTTCGCGAGTTCACCGCGCCCGACGCTCGGCGTCGAGTGGGAGATCGCGCTGGTCGACAAGAACACGCGGGACCTGGTCAACTCCGCCGAGGCGGTCATGGACGGCGTCCGCGATCTCGCCGGGGACACCCCGCGGGTGACCAAGGAACTGCTGCGCAACACCGTCGAACTCGTCACCGGAGTGTGCGAGAACGTCGGGGAGGCCATGGAGGACCTCGGCGGCTCGCTGGAATTGGTGCGGCGCGCCGCGGACCCATTGGGAATCGATCTGTTCTCGGCGGGCACTCATCCGTTCGCCGAGTGGTCCACCCAGCAGCTCACCAGTTCTCCGAGCTACGACGAGTTGATCGCTCGTACCCAGTGGTGGGGTCGGCAGATGCTGATCTGGGGTGTGCACGTGCACGTGGGTGTGTCGTCTCCCGACAAGGTCTTTCCCATTCTCAACTCGCTGCTGCTGCAGTACCCGCACCTGCTGGCGCTGTCGGCGTCCTCGCCGATCTGGGCGGGCAACGACACCGGCTACGCCAGCAATCGGGCGTTGATGTTCCAGCAGCTGCCGACGGCCGGTCTGCCGTTCCAGTTCGAGGACTGGTCGCAGTTCGAGGGATTCGTCCGCGATCAGCTCAAGACCGGCGTCATCGAGCAACTCGGCGGCATGCACTGGGACATCCGTCCTGCTCCCAAGTGGGGCACGATCGAGGTTCGGGTGTGCGACGGGGCGTCGACGAAGCGGGAGCTCGCGGCTCTCGTCGCGTTGACACACTGCCTCATCGTCCATCTCGACGAACGTCTCGAAGCGGGGGAGACCCTGCCGTCGATACCGCCGTGGCACGTCCAGGAGAACAAGTGGCGGGCCGCGCGGTACGGCCTCGATGCCGAGATCATCCTCGACTCCGACAGCAACGAACGGCTGGTCACCGACGATCTGCACGATCTGCTCGAGAAGCTGACGCCGACGGCCGTCCGACTGAACTGCGTCGACGAACTGGCAGCAGTGGCCGACATTCCCCGGCGGGGGGCGTCGTACCAACGTCAGCGGGCGGTGGCCGCGCAATCGGGCGGCGACCTGCGAGCCGTCGTCGAATCGTTGGTCACCGACCTCCGATCCTGATCCGCTCGCCTACTGGTCCGATTCGTTCGGTTCCATCTCGTTGACGATCAGCAGTCCGTCGCGGCCGCGCTGTTCGCGGTAGGCGACGCGGCCGACCGTGTGCGCGATGACCGGAGCGGTGACCAGGGTGAAGATGCCCACCAGCACCAGCATCCAGATGTCTACGTTGCCGCGCAGGCTGATGATGGCCCCGATCAGAACCATGATCAGCCCGACCACCTGTGGCTTGGTGGCCGCGTGCATCCGCGAGAGGGTGTCGGGAAAGCGCACGATGCCCACCGCCGCGGTGAAGGCGAGCAGGGCTCCGAACAGGATGAAGACGGAAGAAATGACCTGGGCTACGGTGCTCATTCGTCCCTCACAGTGTTGTTCATTCGTCCCTCACCCTGAATCGTGCGATGCTGACCGACCCGACGAAGCTGACCAGTGACAGCGCGACGATGGCCGGTACGAGGGTGGTGTCGCGGCTGTACACGGCCCACACGCCGAGACCGCACATCGAGACGGCCAGGATCGTGTCCATCGCGACGAGACGGTCGAGCGTGCTCGGTCCGTCGAGCAATCGGTACGCGGTGAGAATCGCGGCACCGATCAGGAGGGCTCCGGCAATCGCCAGTACGACGGTCACGACCAGTCCCCCTTCCTCTTGTCGTCGGTCTTCTTATCGTCCCGAGGCGCGTCCGAATCGACCGGGATCGGATCGTCGCCGAGCACTCCGTGGTACTGCTGGTACTCCTGGAAGTGCAACGGGCTCGGCTTCCAGTCGGAGTCTCGCTCGAACGCGGCGATGAAGAGCTTCTCCATGTTTCGTACGTAGGCGTAGAAACCGTCGACGGCCTTCTGGGTGCCCATGTCCAACACGTGCACGTAGAGCAGGCGTCTGGTCCGGTCGATTTCGAGCACCATGGTGCCGGGCACGAGATTCATCGCGTCGACGAACAGGGTGAGCACCAGATCGGACTTGATCGCGATACGGCAGCGCAGCACCCCGGTGACCGGTGGAGCCTTGGGCCGGATGGCCAGCCAGGCCACGCTGAAGCTCGATTCCATTGCGTAGTAGAGAAATACGACGGCCAGCTTGACGAGTGAGAACACGTGGATGCGGCCCTCGACGGGAACGCGAGGCAACGGCAGCAGCACCATGATGAGCAGTCCCACCGCGATGCCACCGAGGATGTTCGCGGCAGAGACGTTGCCCCACAACAGAACCCAGATGGCGGTCAACCACGCGAGAGTCCACACGCGTAGCAGAAGGGAGCGGTTCATCTTCATCGAGTGCCTTCCTCGTCTCCGCGAGCCTGCTCGGCGGCCTGATCTCCGACGAATTCCGCTCCGCGCACCGCATCGATGTACACCGATCGATCACGAAGGTCGGCCGCGGCGCGATCACTGATGTCGATGATGGGGCCCGCGAACACCGTCATGGCCAAGCCGACGGCAACGAGCCCGATCGTCGGGATCAGCATGAAGGCCGGCATCCGGCCCACGTCCTCGCGATCACCGAACGCGATGTCCGAGGAGTCGTCGAGCAGCGCGGACGGGCTGTTGTCCGCCAGGTCGCCCTCGGGGGCGTCGGCGCGAGCACGCCAGAAAGCCTTGGTCCAGACACGGGCGACGACGTACAGCGTCAGCAAGCTGGTGACCGTTCCGCCCGCGACGAGCAACCAGGCCAACACGCTGCCCTGCTCGCTACCGGCCTGCAGCAGTGCGACCTTGCCGATGAAGCCCGAGAACGGCGGAATGCCACCGAGATTGAGGGCCGGCACCAGGAACACGATCGCCAGCACCGGGCTGGCCGCAGCCAGACCACCGAGGCGTCGAAGAGACGACGAGCCGGCCTGACGCTCGATGAGACCGACGACGAGGAACAGTGTCGTCTGCACCAGAATGTGGTGGGCGACGTAGTAGATCGAGCCGGACAGTCCCGATTGCGTCGACAGCGCGACGCCGAAGATCATGTAGCCGATATGACTGACGAGGGTGAACGAGAGCAGTCGTTTGATGTCGCTCTGTGCTATGGAACCGAGGATGCCGACGAGCATCGTCAGCAGGCCACAGACCATCAGTACGTTGTCGAGCGAGCCGTCGGGGAACAGCAGGGTGTGGGCGCGAATGATCGCGTACACACCGACTTTCGTCAGCAGGCCGGCGAACACGGCGGTGACCGGTGCCGGGGCGGTGGGGTAGGAGTCGGGCAGCCACGTCGAGAGTGGGAACACCGCGGCCTTGATGCCGAACGCGACCAGCAGGACGGCGAAGATCGCGGTCCTCGTTCCTGGGTTGATGTCGTCCATCCGTACCGCGATGTGGGCCAGGTTCAGCGTTCCGGTTGCGCCGTACACCAGCGCGATGCCGATCAGGAAGATCAGCGAGGACACCATCGACACCATCACGTACGACACGCCCGCGCGTACCCGGTCCGCACTCGCGCCGAGGGTCAGCAACACGAACGACGCCGCGAGCAACACCTCGAAGCCGACGAACAGATTGAACAGGTCCCCTGCGAGGAACGCGTTGCAGACACCTGCGGTCAACGCGAGGTAGGTCGGCAGGAAGATCGAGACGGGCTGGTTCTCGCTGCCGTCACGGATGCCCTGACCGATCGAGTAGACCATGACGGCCAGCAGGACTATCGACGAGACGACGAGCATCATCGCCGACAGGCGGTCCACCACGAGGGAGATGCCGAGCGGGGAGTCCCAGCCGCCGACCTGCAGTGCGCTGGTGCCGTCGCGATCGGCGAGGTAGAGCATCACCGACGAGATGGCGACCACAGCGGTCAGCGCGACGAGGGTGATGAAACGCTGAGCGCGAGGACGTCGACCCAGCACCAGAGTCAGCGCCGCCGCCAACATCGGAATCAGTACCGGCAGCGGAGTCAGAACGTCGATCACTCCTGGGGAGATCGTCACTGGTCGTCTCCCTTCTTCTGTGGCCTGCTGTCGTCCTTCTCGGCTGTGTCGATTCCGTCGAGCCCGCGCACCTGCGGATCGTCGTCGTCGTTGTCGAAATCACCGTCGTGCAGGTCCTCGTAGCATTCGAGGTCCTCGCGATTGACGAGTTGTTCGATCGGAATCGGGTTGCCCTTCGAGTCGAACGCGTCGCCGCCGAAGCTCGGCTCGCCCGTCACCGGGTCGTCCGAGCGGTCGCGGTCGGGGGCCTCGGCCATCGAGCGACGCCGGGAGACCTTGGTGTCCTCGGGGTCGTTCTCCACGTCGTCCTTGGTGTTGAGAGTGAACGACCGATACGCCAGCGCCAGGACGAACGCGGCGATACCCATCGTGATGACGATCGCCGTCAGGATCACAGCCTGGGCCAGAGGATCGGCCATCTCCTGATTGACGGCGTTGTCGCGACCCACGATGGGTGGTGCCCCCGCGGGCCCGCCGACGGTCAGCAACAGCAGATTGACGCCGTTGCCGAACAACAGCAGCCCGAGCAGCATCTTGGTGATGCTGCGTTCGAGCAGTAGATACACACCCGATGCGACGAGAACACCGGTGATGATCAGCATTCCGAGATCTGCGGTCATGGGGCGCTCACTCGGCCTTGGCTCTGCATTTCCACCTGCGCGTCGAGACGGGCACCGAGGCTACGGAGCACGTCGAGTACCAACCCGACCACGATGAGATACACACCGAGGTCGAAGAACAATGCGGTGACCAACTTGATGTCGCCGAGAATCGGCAACGTCACCTCCAACGTCGCCGAGGACAACGCAGGCGCTCCGAGGAACATCGACGCCACCGCGGTACCGGCCGCGAAGATCAACCCGAGACCGAGGATCTTTCCGGCGTCAATCGGCACTGCCTCGCCGAGCTCGTAGCGCCCACCCGCCAGGTACCGCAGCACCAGCGCGAGTCCGGCGGTGAGGCCACCGGCGAAACCGCCGCCGGGGGCGTTGTGGCCGGAGAAGAAGAAGTAGATCGAGAGCACCATGATCGTCGGGAAGATCAATCGCGTCGTGACCTCGAGAATCAACGAGCGATGTCGCGGATCGATCAGATCGCCGCCGAGCAACCACGTCGTCTCCGCGGCGAAATTCGCATCCGAGGACGATGCTGGGGCGTCGGACACCCGCGGAGCGCTGCCGAACCGGCGGTTGCGGAAGACCAGGCTGGCCACGCCCGTCGCAGCGACGAGCAGAACGCAGATCTCGCCGAGGGTGTCCCAGGCGCGGATGTCCACGAGGATGACGTTGATGACGTTCTTGCCGTCGCCCAGGTCGTAGGCGGCGTCCGGCAGGAGCAGCGACACCGGGGCGGTGTTTCGGGCGTTCATCGCGAATGCGCCCAGCACACTGACGGTCGCTCCGACGGCGACGGCCAGCACGGCGCGGGGGCCGCGCGAACCGGCCGAGCCCCGATCGTCGACCTCGGCCGGCAGCTTGCGCAGCACCAACACGAAGACCACGAGGGTGAGAGTCTCGACGAGGAACTGGGTCAGTGCCAGGTCCGGTGCGCCGTGAATGGCGAAGATGACGCCGCAGCCGTAGCCGGTGAGACCGACGAGGATGACGCTGGCGAGGCGGTTGCGCATCACCGTGGCTCCGAGGCCACCGGCGATCATGATCACGCCGATGACCAGCTGCAACGGGGTGTTCCACAGGGTGTAGTCCAGGCCGGAGTCCTGGCCGACGAGCAACACGATCATCGGCAGCAGCACCAGAGTCAGCAGGATCGTGCCCTGGGTGAGGGGGAGCGAACCGCGCTGGGTGGTGCCGGTCAGGCGGATGGACAGGGCATCCATGTACTTGAGCACGTTGTCGTAGATGCGGTCTGCATTGCCGAGCGGGGGATGCTCGAACTTGAGCCGGTTGACGACCCGGTGGGCGATGAACAGCCCGACACCGCCGGTGACGACGACGATCGTCAGCGCGAGCGGAAGGTTGAATCCGTGCCAGAGGGCCAGGTGGTAGGGCTCCTGGCCGTACGACGGGAGGGTGCGGGCGTAGGGACTGACGATGCGGTCGACGATCGAGGATCCGAATCCGGCCATCACGCCGAGAACCGCCAGGAAAGCAGGTGCAGCCAGGAACAGTGCGGACGGTGCATGCATCGCCCTGACCGACGGACTCGGACGCTTGAGCTGCTTGCGTGCGAATGCGCCCCAGACGAATCGGATGCTGTAGGTGACCGTGAGAATCGAGCCGATCACCAGGCCCGCGACGACGACGGCCGCGACGATGGGATCGAGCGTCGGCGTGCTGATCACGGCCGACAACGCAGTCTCCTTGCCGACGAACCCGAGCATCGGCGGGAGTCCGGCCATGCTGGCCGCGGCCAGCGCCGCTATCGCGGCGAGCCAGGGAGCCTTCTTGCCGAGGTGGGCGAGCTTGCGGATGTCGCGGGTGCCGGTGGTGTGATCGACGATGCCCACGATCATGAACAGCGCCGCTTTGAACATCGCGTGTGCGATCACCATCGTCAGGCCGGCGAGCATCGCCTTCTCCGAACCGATGCCGACCAACACCATGAGAAAGCCGAGCTGGCTGACGGTTCCGAACGCGAGGATCAGCTTGAGGTCGAATGCCCGCAGTGCTCGCCAACCGGCCAGGATCATCGACAGCAGTCCGAGGCTGATCACGGTGGCGCGCCACGGGCCGGAATCGGCGAACCCGGGGGCCAGGCGCGCCACGAGGTAGATGCCTGCTTTGACCATCGCGGCGGCATGGAGGTAGCCGCTCACCGGGGTCGGTGCGGCCATGGCTCCTGGCAGCCAGAAGTGCAGTGGCACGATGGCCGACTTGCTCAGTGCACCGATCAGGACCAGCACGATCGCGACACCGGGCAACCATCCGCCCGGCGCGTTCGCGACCAGCTCGGAGAGGTTGTAGGTACCGGAGACCTGGCCGAGGATGATGATGCCCACCAGCATCGCCAGGCCACCCGCGGTGGTGACGAGCAGCGCCTGAGTGGCTGCGCGTCTGCTCGAGGCACGCTCGGCGTAGTGACCGACGAGCAGGAACGACAGGACCGTCGTGATTTCCCAGAAGATGTAGAGCACCAGCATGTTGTCGCTGGTGATGAGGCCGAACATCGCACCGGAGAACGCGACCATCTCGGCGGCGAACAGCCCGAGCCGAGGTTCGTCGTCCTCGAAGTAGCGCGCACAGTAGAGCAGAATCAGGGCACCGATGCCGAGGACCAGCAGCGACATGATGGCGGCGAGGGAATCGAATCGCATGTCGATGTTCATCGACAGGCCCGGGACCCATTCGATGTCGAGCTTCTGTTCGGTTCCCCAGTTGCCGAACACCCAGATCAGGCTGAGCAGGGGTACGAGCGCGAGGGGGAAAAAGGCATTGCGACCCCACCACCGGACCAGCAGCGGCGCGAGCAGCGCGGCGGCGGCGTGCGCAAGAAGAATGGCGAGCAAGAGTCACTCCGTCGTCTCGGTCGCATCGGCGGTCAAACCGAGCGGTGGTCGTAGGGCGGCGATGAGTAGGGTGTGCGAAGTCCGTGTGAAATTCGATGTGAGGCTTTGAGAAGTACGAACCGGTTGCCGAACGGCAGCCGTGAGTTGTCGATGTCCACTTTACTTTGCGTGGTCGGACGCGTGCCAAGCGGTACATAACGGTCGCGGTGACTCCGGTCGAGGGGAGCGCGTTGTCGTGAGCGGATCGAGGATCATTCGGACCGCCGGGCTGGCGTACGTCCGGAATCGCCGAATGATCCAGACGCGATCGGCCGGCAAATCCGCGTTCTACATGGCGGGCGGAAAGATCGACCCCGGCGAGACACCCGAGCAAGCCCTCCATCGGGAGATCAGAGAAGAGCTCGACGCGTCGGTGACGGGTGCCCGGCTGCTCGGGGTGTTCGAGTGTCAGGCATGGGGGCACCCGGCGGGCACCCCACTCGAGCTCACGTGTTTCCTCGCCGATCTGGCCGACGAGCCGACGCCGACCAGCGAGATCGCAGAGATCAGGTACTTCACCCGTGACGAGTACGCAGCGATGCCGGACGTCGCTCCGGGATCACTGATGGTGTTCGACCGGATGAGAGCGCTCGATTTGATCGACTGAAGCGGGTACGTTGGGAACCGAGAGAACGAACGTTCTCCACCGGCCACCGTTGAGGAGTCCCGATGACGAACCTGTCCCAGAAAGCCACCACCCTGCTCGAGCTGCACCAGCCCGGAAACCCGGTCGTACTGCCGACCGTGTGGGACGCCTGGTCCGCCAATCTGGCCGTGTCCGCAGGCTTCACCGCGCTGACCGTCGGAAGCCACCCCGTCGCCGACTCCATCGGCAAGCCCGACAACGAAGGCATGACCTTCGACGAACTGCTCGCCCGCATCTCGCAGATCTCCGCCGCCGTCGACGTGCCGCTGTCGGTCGACATCGAAGCCGGCTACGGCGAGGACCCCAAGCGACTGATCGACGGCCTGATCTCCGTCGGAGCCGTCGGCCTCAACATCGAGGACACCGTGCACAGCGAAGGCGGACGCCTGCGCGAAGCGCAGGAGCACGCCGACTTCGTCGGAGCACTGCGCGCGGCGTCCGACGCCACCGACGTACACGTGGTCATCAACGCCCGCACCGACCTGTTCGTCAAGGCGATCGGCGACGAGAGCGACCGCGTCGACCGCGCCATCGCGCGCCTGAAGCTGGCTGCCGCGGCCGGAGCCGATTCGCTCTACCCCGTCGGATTCCACAACGACGCCGACTACAAGCGTCTCGCCGAGGAACTCCCGCTGCCCATCAACGCCATCGCCAACCCGGCCGAAGGCGATCTGTCGCACTTCGCATCCCTCGGTGTCGGTCGCATCAGCTTCGGACCGATCTTCCAGATGGAGTTGGCCAAGCGGGCAGAGGAGATCCTCGGCCGCTGGAAGTGAGAGCGGCTTCGCCGCAGGTGAGCAGAACTTCGTAGCCTGCTACGAGTTTCCGTTCACGACCCGTAGGCCCGCAGATGCGCCACCTGCTCGGGATCGAGTGACGGCTTCACCGTCGCCCGAGCGGCGGCGACATCGGCGGCGGTGACGTCGGCCGCATCCATCGACCGACGCATCGCCGTCAACGCGGCCTCACGCAGCAAGGCCGCGCAGTCGGCCGCGGAGTAGCCGTCGAGATCGCGCGCCAGCGCCTCCAGATCCACGTCCTCGGCGAGCGGGATCGATTTGCCCGACGCCTTCAGGATGTCAACGCGCGCATCGGAATCCGGCGGCGGCACGAACACCAGGCGCTCGAGGCGGCCGGGGCGCAACAGGGCGGGATCGATCAGATCGGGTCGGTTGGTCGCCCCGAGCACGACGACGTCGCGCAACGGTTCGACGCCGTCGAGCTCGGTCAGCAGCGCCGCGACCACCCGGTCGCCGACGCCGGAATCCGAGCTCTGGCCGCGTCGGGGGACGAGCGCGTCCACCTCGTCCAGGAAGATCAGCGAGGGAGCGGAATCGCGTGCACGCTGAAACAGTTCTCGCACAGCCTTTTCCGAGGATCCCACCCACTTGTCCATCAGCTCCGCGCCCTTGACCGAGTGCACGCTGAGCTGCCCGGAACTGGCCAGCGCCCGCACGAGGAACGTCTTGCCGCAGCCGGGAGGGCCATACAGCAGAACTCCTCGCGGCGGCTCGATTCCCAAGCGCGCGAACGAATCCGGGTGACGCAGCGGCCACAGCACCGCCTCGGTGAGTGCCTGCTTGGTCTCCACCATGTCGCCGACGTCGTCGAGCGTGAGACTGCCGATGGCCAGTTCTTCGCTACCCGATCGCGAGAGTGGACGGATCACCTGAAGAGCGCCCACCAGATCGTCCTGCGTCAACGAGGCCGCGGCCGAATCGTTCGATGCGCGAGCCGCCGCCCGCAGTGCCGCCTCCCGCGTCAGTGCGGCCAGATCGGCGACCACGAAACCCGGTGTCCGTGAAGCTATCTCGGTCAGATCGACGTCGCCCTGCGGAACCTTGCGCAGCAGATGCTCCAGCAGTCCCTTGCGGCCCGACGCGTCGGGCAGGGTGATGGTGAGCTCACGATCGCACAGGTCCTGACCGCGCAGCCTGGGATCTGTTGCCTCCGGATGAGCCGTCGTCGCGATCAGGGCAAGACCGGGAGTGTCGACGGCCCGGCGCAGTACGTCCAGGACGAACGTGGACGCCGGCTCGGGAACGGACGGCAGCAACGCGTCGACGTCGGTGATCAGCAGAACCCCGGAGCCGGCGAGTTCGTCGACCGCCGCGGTGACCTGATCCACCCGAGCCGAGGCCTCGAGCGCGCCGATCGACGGTCCGTCCAGTACGACGCATGTGCGTTCTCCGATGACCGCGCGCGCCAACGTCGCCTTACCGGCCCCGCCCGGTCCGGTGATCAGCACTCCCAGATGCGGTGATGCGCCCAGCGTTGCCAACAACTCCGACTCGTCCAACGCCAGCCGCAGCCACTCGGTGAGTTTCGACTGTTGGACGCTCACTCCCACCAGATCCGCCACGCTCACCGGCGGTGCTGCGGACTTCGGCGCGGGATGCGACGCGGCCTGCGGCTGTGCAGCGGTGACGGTGCCCGAGCCCCACCCGACCGCCGAATTGGGCTGCACACTCACCGGCCCACCCGACGGGTCGACGGCCGAGACCGTCAACAGCTCGGTCGTCCACGCAACCCCGAACGTTCTCGACAGCGCCTGCGTCGCCGATGTGGTCGAGGTGCCGGGTCCGAGATCGCGGGGGAGGAGCGAGACCGTGTCGCCCACCGTCAGCACCTTGCCCAGCAACGCTTGGCGCAGGGTGGCGTCGGAGATGGAACCGGTGGCGAGCGCGGAGCCTGTCACCGTGACGGTTCTGGCTCCGTAGACGGTGACGGGTCCGACTGCGACAGAAGCATTTTCGCGAAGGCCGGTGTTGGAGAGCGTGACGTCGTCCAGAAGTGCGGTGCCCTGGGGCGATCCGTCGGGTGCCGCCGCGACGACGGCGGCCGTGCGACGAGAACCGATGAGCGACACGGCATCCCACTCTCTCAGGCCCAGCGCCGCGAGAACTTCCGGATGCAGGCGCGCGACGCCGCGTCGGGCATCGGCGGCCGAGGTGTTGAGGCGGGCGGTGAGAACGAGCTCAGGCGTCGTCGAGCGAGATTCGGTCACACACCCAACCTACTGGGGTCGTTCCGCGGGCTCCACTCCCTGCAGTAGGCGGCGAGACACTAGCTGCGAGGTCGACGCAGTCCCAGACGAGCCTGCGACCGGCGATTGTTGCCCGGTGCGCGTCGGATGGCCCGACGCTCTGCGCGGCGCTCGGCCGGCTTGGCGTCCCAGGTGTACGGGCGCGCGGCAGTCCAGCGTTGCGAGCGCACCGCGAACGGGATGTGCACCAGGTAGGCCAGCACCAAGCCCATCAGCAGGATCAGCGGGAAGGTGATGAGCGCGGCGGCGAGCAGCGCGACGAGCACCAGCAGGATCGCGGCGAGCCGCGGCGGCACCGAGACCGTCTTGAGCGCCAACGTGGGGATGCGGCTGACGATCAGACCGGCGGTGAGGATCGACCACCCGGCGACGACGTAGAACGAGGCCCACCAACCGTCGCCGAATTGCTCGAAGCCCGCGATCGGTGCCATGGCGATGAGCGCTCCGGCGGGAGCGGGAACTCCGGTGAAGTACTCGCGGGCGTAGGCAGGCGTGTCGTCCTCGTCGAGCAGAGTGTTGAAGCGCGCGAGACGGAGCACGATGCTCACGGCGTAGACCAGTGCGACGATCCAGCCGCCGCTGCTGCCCTCGAGCAGTGTCACGTACAGCACCAGAGCCGGGGCCACACCGAACGAGATGGCGTCGGACAGCGAGTCCAGTTCGGCACCGATCTTGCTGGTGGCGTCGAGCAGTCGAGCGATGCGGCCGTCCAACGCGTCGAGTATCGCAGCGGCACCGATCATGGCGAGCGCAGTGCCGAGCTGCCCGTCGAGGGCGAACTTGACCGCGGACAGGCCCGAGCACAGCGCGAGAATCGTGACGACGGATGGGAGCAGACGAATGGCAGCAGGCGGCTTGGCGCGTCTGGTGATCATGTCGGTTTCTACTGTGGAAGCTCGGCGAGGACCGTCTCGGCACCGACGGCGCGTTGACCGCGTTCGACCAGCAGTGTGGTGCCCGCGGGGAAGTAGGTGTCGACGCGGGAACCGAATCGGATCAGGCCGTACGTGTCGCCGATCGACAGGGCGTCGCCCACCTTGGCGTTGTTGATGATGCGTCGAGCAATGAGGCCGGCGATCTGCACGACGGCGACGTCCTGTCCGGAGTCGGTCCTGATGTGCATGCTGTTGCGCTCGTTGACCTCGCTGGCCTCGGCAAGGTCTGCGGACTTGAACTGGCCTCGGCGATGCACGACCTCCACCACTCGACCGGCGACGGGAACGCGCTGGACGTGCACGTCGAGAACCGAGAGGAAGATGCTCACGCGCGGAACCGGCTGCGAGCCCAGATCGAGCTCGGCGGGCGGGACGGCGGTGTCGACGAGGGTGACCAGGCCGTCGGCGGGAGCGACGACGACGCCGGGGCGGTTCGGTGGCACCCGCGACGGGTGGCGGAAGAAGGTGGCGCAGGCTCCGGCGGCGACGAGGCCGGCGTTGCGAACCCACTTGGATCGGCGGCCGAGAACGGCGACGGCGAGCGGACCACCGACGAACGGCAGGCCTGCGGGGTGGAGCGGTGGAACCGTTTCACGGACCAGGTCGACGATGTGAGCCGCTCCGGTGCGGGGCGGTTGACCAATCGGGGCGGGACGGCGTGCCACGGTCTCCTCTAACTTTTCGTCGGACAGGTGTCGGCAGGTCGTGATGCCGGAAGCAATCGAGGCGTGAAAGCACGACTGCCGAGGCCCTCACAGCGTACGTGAGGTGCCCCGGCAGTCGGGAGCTGCGAGTCGATCAGACGCGGCTGCGACCTGTCACGAGCTTGACCAGGAACAGCAGGATGACTGCGCCGAGGATGCAGGTGATGAAGCTGAAGATCAGTCCGCCACCTTCGACGTCGACGCCGAAGACCTTCAGCAGGTATCCGCCGATGAGGCCACCGATGACGCCGACGACGATGTTCAGGATGATGCCCATCTGAGCATCCGTCTTCATGATCTTGCTGCCGATCCACCCTGCGAGTCCGCCGATGATGATCCAGCCGATGAATCCGAGACCCAACATGTGTTGCCCCCACTTTCCGTTCGTGTCGTTTGCTTGTCGAAACGTCGGATGCCCGAGGGAAACAAACCTGAAACCTTCCTGAGAAGAATTATTTTTCTCCCAGCTTCTCGCTCTCGACCTTGATGCGGCGCAGGGTGCTGTTCATACCCTCGACGAGTTCGACGTCGAACTCGTCGATGCCGCCGAGGACACGCTTGACCAGCAACGACGACACCGCCGACGTGCCGCTGGGTGCCTCCCGCTTCTCGACCACGGTCGTTCCGGTCGCGGTCGGTGTGAGGGTGTAGGACCAGATCGTCTTGTTCTCGACGACGCGGAACGCGAGTTCACGGTTGGGCTCGAAGGTGACGACCTTGGAGGTCGTGGGCCAGACGAGCATCCCCTTGCGATTGACGTTGAGCGTCTTGGTGCCCTTGCCGACCGGTCCGCCGAAGACCTTCATCTTCTTGCACTGCGGGCTCCACTCACCCATGCGCTGCAGGTCCGAGACGATGGACCATACGGTCTCGGGGCTCGCGGCGATGTCGATCGTGGCTTCGAGAGTCTTGCTCAACGTGGGCCTCCTGATAGTGAGTAGATGCAACTGAATGTCACACTCAATCGTGCGCATCCTATGTGTCAACGGGCACAATCGACCACGTAGGTGAGCAGAAATTCGTAGCCCACTACGAAGTACCGCTCACCTGGGGTCGTTCCGCAGGCTCCACTCCCGCTCACATGCGAGCGAAGCGAGCCAGTACGAAGGCATAGAGCCCGTAGAGCGCGATGCCCACTCCGGCGAGGATCAGCAGAAGCTGACCGTAGGGCTGTGAGCCGAGGGTCTTGAGGGCACCGTCGATGCCGGTGGCCTTCGACGGATCGGACTGCACAACGGCCACCACGACGAGGAGTCCGGCTCCGACGAGGGCAGTGCCCTTCGCGGCGTATCCGGCGATGCCGAGTTTGACGACGGCCCCGCTCTGGTGGCCTTCGAGATCGTCGAGGAAGTTCTTCGAAACGCCCTTGTAGACGTGGTATCCGCCGACGCCGATGACGACCAGCGCGACAGCAATGAGCACGAGCTTGCCGCCGCCGGATTCCATCAATCGCGCCGACCAGCCGGCGTTCTGCTGCCCGCTCGACTTGCCCGAGCCGGTAGCGAAGCCGTAGGTCGAGAAAGCGAACGCGATGTAGACGACGGCCAGCGCGGCAGCCTTGAGACGGTCCATAGCACTGCCTGCGTCGGCGTCGGACTTCTTGCCGACGATCGCTTCGACGATGCGCCACAGCGCCAGCGCCACGAATGCGACCACCGCCACCCAGAGCGCAATCCTCCCGCCGGGCTTGTCGGCCAATTCGGCGAGTGCACCGGACTGGTCTGCATTACCTGCCTGGCCGAATGCCAACCGAACCGCGATGTATCCGATCAGAATGTGCAGCACTCCGCTGACGAAGTGGCCGGCTCGCGCCGCTTTCTCGAATGCTCCGTTGTTCTGTACGGAACTGGCCACATTTCCCGACGTGTTCACTATCGTTCCCCGATCAGTAGATTGGTGCTCTCGTTTACCCCGAGCGAGGACCGAGGAAACTGTCTCGAGCTGCGAAACGCCGCACGAGATCCCACCGAGGCGTTAACACCGGGCGGACACTGATCGATGTAGCAAGCGGAGTGTCGGGACCAACGAAGAAATTGTTCGGAGTGATCCACCGTGAAATTACAGTCGATAATGCGTCGTACCAGCAGAGATCTCCCGCTGTTGAAGACCGCCAGGATGAGCGGCAGCCCACGCACCTGGCCCGCCGAGAAGCTCGAACGACTCCTCACCCCGCAGGAGCTCGATCTGATCAGGCGCGGCCGAATCTGACCCCACTGATTCCAGGACTGCTTGCCTCCCATTCGGGGCGACGCGGTGGCATGCTCATGTCGTTGGTGAGCACCAGTTCTGGAGGGTCATGAAACCGGTCATTCTCAGCGTCGACGACGATCCAGGGGTTTCACGTTCGGTCGCCCGCGACCTGCGCCGCCGATACGGCGAGCTGTACCGCATCGTGCGTGCGGAGTCCGGTTCCGGGGCGCTCGACGCGCTGAAGGAACTCGCGCTGCGCGGCACCCCGGTCGCCGTACTGTTGGCCGACTATCGGATGCCGCAGATGAGCGGCATGGAATTTCTCGAACAGGCCATGGACATCTTCCCGACGGCCAGGCGCATCCTGCTGACCGCGTACGCGGACACCGACGCCGCGATCGACGCGATCAACGTCATCGACCTCGACTACTACCTGCTCAAGCCGTGGGATCCCCCCGAGGAGAAGCTCTATCCGGTGCTCGACGCCCAACTGGAGGCCTGGTGTGCCTACGACCATCGGGCCGTCGAGGACACCAAGATCATCGGCCACCGTTGGTCCGCGCGCTCGTCGGAGATCCGCGAGTTCCTCGCTCGCAATCAGCTGCCGTATCGCTGGTACATGTCCGACGAGTCCGAGGGTGCCCGGCTGCTGGCGGCCGCGGGCGTGGACGACAGCCGGTTGCCGGTGGTCATCACCACGGAGGGCGATGCGCTGATCGAACCGTCCGATGCCGAACTCGGCAATCGGCTCGGGTTGACGGTGTCGCCGTCCGAGGAGTTCTACGACCTGGTCGTCATCGGCGGCGGACCGGCGGGACTGGGAGCTGCGCTCTACGGTGCGTCGGAGGGTCTGCGGACGACCCTGATCGAGCGGACCGCAACCGGCGGCCAGGCCGGTCAGAGTTCGCGCATCGAGAACTACCTGGGCTTTCCCGACGGGGTGTCGGGTGCACAGCTGGCCGAGCGGGCACGGCGGCAGGCGCTCAAGTTCGGTGCCGAGGTGGTCACCACCCAGGACGTCGTCGGCCTGGAAACCAACGGTGCCGCGCGCACCGTACGGTTCGCCGACGGCCGCAGCATCAGTGCACAGACGATCATCCTGTCCACCGGTGTCGCCTATCGCAGGCTGGACGCACCGGGAATCGACGACTTCACCGGACGCGGCGTGTTCTACGGATCGGCGATGACCGAGGCAGCGCGCTGTGCCGAGCAGGACGTCTACATCGTCGGCGGCGCGAACTCGGCCGGTCAGGCGGCGGTGTATCTCTCGCGCGGGGCCAAGTCGGTGACCATTCTGATCAGAGCGTCTTCCCTCGAAGCGTCGATGTCGTACTACCTCATCAAACAGATCGAAGAGAATCCGAAGATCAGCGTTCGGCCGTGCACCGAGGTCGCGGGCGTGTCGGGCGACGGTCACCTCGAGTCGATCACGCTGCGGAACCGGGCAACCGACGAGACGACGACCGTCGACGCGCAGTATCTGTTCCTGTTCATCGGGGCGGCGCCGCGCACCGAGTGGCTCGACGGGGTACTCGTGCGGGACGACCATGGATTCGTGGTCACCGGGCCGGATCTCGTCACCGATGGACGTGGACCTGCCGGGTGGACGCCGACTCGCCTGCCGCATCACCTCGAGACGAGTGTGCCCGGCGTCTTCGCGGCCGGTGACGTTCGATCCGACTCGGCCAAACGCGTCGCGTCGGCAGTGGGAGAGGGAGCAATGGCCGTGATGTTGGTGCACAGATATCTGGCGAACCCGTGAGCGCGCAGGAGCGGAGCCCGCGGAGTGACCAGAGTGGGCTTGCGTGTGATCCGGAGGAGTTGCGGACTCTGTTCTTGTTCGAGCATCTCTCCGACTCGCAGCTGGCGGAGCTGTGTCGGGACGGACGCATCGAAACGATCGAACCCGGGCCGGTGTATGCGGAGGGCGATCCGGCGACGTGCTTCTACGTGTTGATGGACGGTGCCGTCGTGCTCTCGAAGCTCTCGGGCGGGGAGGATCTGGTGGTCAACCGGACCTCCCAGCGGGGGGTGTACGCGGGTGCGTGGCAGGCGTACCTGGGTGATCGGGTGCCGCAGACGTACCAGGGTTCGATGCGGGTGACCGAGCGCTCGCGGTTCTTCGTGCTCGACGCCGAGTGCTTCGCGTCCATCGTGCGGGAATGGTTCCCGATGGCGCTGCACCTGCTCGAGGGTCTGTTCTTCGGCAATCAGAACACCAAGCAGATAGTGGAACAACGAGAACGCCTGTTGGCGTTGGGTTCTCTGTCTGCCGGGTTGACGCACGAGCTGAACAATCCGGCAGCCGCTGCGGTGCGGGCTACGTCGGCGTTGCGGAATCGGGTGGCGCACATGCGGCAGAAGTTGGCGATGATCGCCGGCGGCACTCTCGATCGCGGCAGCATGGCGCATCTGGTCGGACTGCAGAACCAGGCCGTGGAGTTGGTGGCCAAGGCTCCGAAGCTGACCGCGATGGAGGCGTCGGACCGCGAGGACGAACTCGGAGAATGGTTCGAGGACAAGGGTATCGGCGACGGTTGGGATCTGGCTCCGACGTTCGTCTCGGCCGGTCTGGATGTGCCGTGGCTCGACAAGGTTGCTGCGACGGTGGACGATCCGACGATGCTGGAGGGTGCGATCCGGTGGCTCAACTACACCGTCGAAACCGAGCTGTTGATGAACGAGATCGCGGATTCGACCACGCGCATCTCCACGCTCGTCGGTGCAGCGAAACAGTATTCGCAGATGGACCGCGCGCCGTACCAGACCGTCGACGTGCGGGAATTGCTCGACAGCACTTTGATCATGTTGGGCCGCAAGATCGGTGACGAGATTCGGGTGGTGAAGGACTACGACCCCGCGGTTCCGCCCATCCCGGTCTACGCAGCCGAACTCAACCAGGTGTGGACGAACCTGATCGACAATGCCGTGCAGGCGATGGCAGGCGCGGGAGTGGAGCCTGCAGGAACGACCCCGAAAGAGAAGGGGGTGTTGACGGTGCGGACATCGTTGGACGAGGATCAGGTTCAGATCGAGATCTGTGATACCGGACCCGGTGTGCCGCAGGAGATTCGGTCGCGGATCTTCGAGCCGTTCTTCACCACCAAACCGGTCGGCGAAGGTACGGGTCTCGGTCTGGACATCTCGTGGCGGATCGTGGTGAAGAAGCACCAGGGTGATCTGCGAGTGGTGTCCGAACCGGGCGACACACGGTTCATCGTTCGGCTGCCCGTCGACCCGGCCACAGAGGAGGCAACATGACCATCGAAGGCATCGACCCGAAGGTCCCACCGTCGGGCCCGGGCTGTGTGGAGTGCACGCAAACGCAAGGGTGGTGGGTGCATCTGCGTCGGTGCGCGCAGTGCGGCCATATCGGGTGTTGCGATTCCTCACCGTCGCAGCACGCCAGTAAGCATGCGGAGTCCACCCGGCACCAGTTCGTGCGCAGTTACGAGCCCGGCGAGGACTGGTTCTACAACTATGCCGACGAGCAGATGTACGACGGCCCCGAACTGGCTCCGCCGCAACATCATCCGCTCGATCAGACGGTGCCCGGGCCGCGTGAGCGGGTGCCGTCGAACTGGCAGGCCCTGATCAATTGAACGAGAACCTGACTCGACCCACCGATGTACCGGCCGAGGATTTTCTGGCCGCTGTCGAACATCCGGTTCGCCGCGCGGACGGTCTAGCCCTGGCCGAGATGATGGGTCGGGTGACCGGGCAGCCGGCGGTGATGTGGGGGCCGACGATGGTGGGTTTCGGTGCCTACCGTTACACGACGGGCAGTGGCCGTCGGGGCGAGAGTCTCGTCGTGGGGTTCTCCCCACGTAAGGCGAATCTGTCGGTGTACGGCGCGACGTACGCCCCGGAATCGGATTCACTGCTCGAACGCTTGGGCAAGCACAAGCGAGGCGCAGGTTGCCTGTACGTGAACAAGCTCGCCGATGTGGACATAGCGATTCTCGAGCAACTGGTGGCTCACAACTACGCGTACATCCTGGGTAGCCTCGCGTCATGACCTTGATCGCAGAGGACCTCCTGTTGCTGTTGCTCGACGACGACTCGGGCAAACCGCTGGCCGACAGCACGAAGTTACCGCGGGTGCTGGCAGGTGCCCTGGTGGTCGAGCTCGCGATGGGTGGATCGTTGCGCATCACCGGCCCCGGCGAGCAGACGAAGAAAGATCACGTGGTCGTTGCAGGAGCGCCCCCAGCCGACGTCCTGCTGCGTCGAGTGTTCGATCTCGTGGCATCGGCGTCGCGGCCGATGAAGCCGCAGAAGGTGATCGAGAAGTCGCAGAAGAATCTGTCGAAGGAGTTGATCGCTCGGTTGGTGGCCCAGGGTTTCGTCGCCGAGAACAAGGCCAAGGTGTTGGGGCTGTTCCCGACCACGACGTGGCCTGCTCGTGACACCTCGCACGAGAAGGGGTTGCGAGATTCCCTACGCGGCGCGCTCGTCGACGGGACGACGCCGTCGCCCCACACGGCTGCGCTGATCTCGTTGATCTCGGCGGTGGACCTGACGCACAAGGTGATAGTGGATGCGGACAAGAAGCTGCTGAAACAGAGGGCGAAGCAGGTCGCCGAGGGGGAATGGGCAGGCGCGGCTGTGCGCAAGGCCGTCTCGGATGTGAACGCTGCGGTGATGGCCGCGGTGATGGTGCCCGTCATCGTGTCGACCACGAGCAGCTGAAAGTCAGGGTATGAGCAGAAGCGTTGCAATTGTCTTGTTCGACGATGTCGAGGTACTCGATGCCTGCGGGCCGTTCGAGGTGTTCTCGGTGGCGAATCGAGTGGCCGACCGTGCCGGGAGTGCACGACCTTTCGAGGTGAGTCTCGTGGGGATCGATGACAGGCCGGTCGTCGCCAGGGGTGGAATGAGGATCGGGGTGGACACCACGATCGACGATCCGCGGGGATACGACGTCGTCGTGATTCCCGGCGGTGTCGTCGATGCCGTCGAGAAGAACGCCCGAGTGCTGGAGTGGTTGCAGCGCACTCGGCCCGGTGCGGAGTTGGTCGCGTCGGTGTGCACCGGTGCGTTCGTGCTCGCCGCAGCGGGTTTGCTCGACACACGCCCGGTCACCACGCACTGGGAGGATCTGGAGCAACTGTCCGCTCGATGGCCTGCCCTCGTCGTCCACGAGGCCGTTCGATACATCGACCACGGCGATCTGGCGACCTCGGCGGGTATCAGCGCCGGTCTCGATCTGGCGTTGCACCTGGTCGCGCGGTGGGCGGGAGCGGATCATGCTCTCGCCACCGCGAGCCAGATGGATTACGACTGGTCAGGCGCTGAGCACCCGTAGCACCAGCGCGACGACCGCGAACACGGCCAGTCCGGCGGCGGGTGCGAATTCCCTGTCCTTGGCGCGAAGATGGGCGGCAACGGCTCCGACGAAGTAGAGGATGACGCCGACCGCGGCTGCGACGCCGATGGGCCAGACGGCCAATCCGACCAGCAACCCGACGGCTCCGAGAATTTCCACGTAGGCGAGCCAGGGAATCTTGTCGGCGGGGACGCCGACCTGCTCGAGCATCGGAACGACGGAAGGATTCTTCGTCAGTTTCCCGATGGCGGAGAACGTGAGCGCGACGGCGAGCAGAACCGAGACGACGACGGTTGCGATGAACATGGGCCCTTCTTTCATATCCGAGGCCACTAGTAATTCAGAAGCAGCAAGGCGGACTGTAGCACCTCGGTAAGGTGGACGTATGGTCACCAGCGAGCAGCCTCACGACCCTCGTGCCTGCGACGGGGCGCTGACCAAAGCCTTCGGCTTCCTCGGCAAGAGATGGAACGGAATTCTTCTCGCGACGCTGATGAACGGGCCGATGGGGTTCTCGGACCTTCGCCGCGCGGTCGGTGGCATCAGTGACTCGGTGTTGTCGGAGCGACTGGGCGAACTCGGCAAGGCGGGCCTGGTGGCGCGCACCGTCGACGACGGGCCACCCATCTCCGTCGGCTACAGCCTGACGACGTCCGGAGAGGCGCTGCTGCCGTCGTTGGAGGCTCTGACCGACTGGGCTTCGAAAAACCTCTGACCCCCGCGACGGCGTCGCGAGGGCCAGAGGTGGATCGATCGGTCAGTCGGTGTGGTTGCTGTCCTTCTGGCCCTCGGCCGAGTCGGCGAACTCCTGCGTGTCGAAGACTTCGCCGCCGAGTGGGTCGACCGGAGCATTGTCTCCGGAGTACTCGACCGCCCCGGTTTCGGGATGAACCTCGAGCTGTTCGTTGGGCACCTCGTGCACTGCCAGTACGACGGTCCCGTTGCGAGCGGGCGCCGTGAGGCCCTCGCGTGACGGGGTCAGGCCGGAGAACGTGCTCGAGATGCCTGCCGCCGCCCTCTTGCGCGTTGTCGACCCAGCTGGGTCCGGCTCCTTGTCCGCGACCTCCGGCGTTGCGGTCACGCGCACGTACCGCGGGGTGGTGGCGACGTCGTAGCGGAAGGCCTTGAGCATCGACACGCAGGCGAGCACCAGAATGATCGAGAACGGCACGGCCGTGGCTATCGACATCGTTTGCAGCGCCGTCAGCGACCCTGTTCCGCCGATGAGGAGCAGAACCGTCGCCGCCACGCCTTCGAGAATCGACCAGTACACGCGGGTGATCTTCGGCGGTTCGAGGTCGCCGCCGGTGGAGAGGATGTCGATGACCAGCGAGCCGGAGTCGGAGGATGTCACGAAGAAGAACACGATGACGAAGATCGCCAGCACGCTGCTGATCGTCGCCAAAGGCAACGTGTCGAGCAGCTGGAACAGGCTCGTGTTGGTGTCGACGGCACCGTCGACCAACAGGTCGCCGTTCTCACGCTGACGCAGGATGCCGGCATCACCGAAGATCGTGAACCACAGGGATCCGATGATCGTCGGTGCCAGCAGCACTCCGAACACGAATTCGCGGATGGTGCGTCCGCGGGAGATACGCGCGATGAACATGCCGACGAACGGTGCCCAGCTCATCCACCAGCCCCAGTAGAAGATGGTCCAGTCGCCGGTCCAGCCGTCGTCGGAGAACGGTGATGTGCGCAGCATCAACTCCGGCAATGCCTGGATGTAGCCGCCGAGGTTCTGCACCCAGGACTGCATGAGAAACAGGCTCGGTCCGGCAATCAGAACGAAGACGGCCAGAGCTGCGGCCATCCCCATGTTGATGTTGGAGAGCCACTTGAGTCCTCGTGAGACGCCGGACACGACGGAAAACGTCGCGAGACCGGTGACTCCGGCGATGATGATGACCGTCACCCAGTTGTTGGTATCGACCCAACCCAGGTATTCGAGGCCGGCCGAGATCTGTTGCACACCGAATCCGAGCGAGGTGGCAACGCCGAACAATGTGCCGACGATGGCGACGGCGTCGATCGCGTGGCCGATGCCACCCTCGATGCGCTTGCGCCCCAAAAGCGGCTCGAGCAGCCAACGTACCGACAGCGGGCGTCCCTTGCGGTACGTCATGTACGCCAGTCCGAGGCCGACCACGACGTAGATTGCCCAGGCGTGCAGGCCCCAGTGGAAGAGGGTGAGCTCCATCGCCTGTCGTGCAGCGGGGTCGGTGCTACCGGGAACGCCGCCCGCCTCGGGTGGCGTCACGTAGTGCGAGAGCGGCTCGGCGACGCCGTAGAACACCAGGCCGATGCCCATGCCTGCGCTGAACAGCATGGCGAACCACGAGAGGACGCCGAACTCGGGCTTCTCGTCGTCGCGACCGAGGCGAATGTTTCCGACCTTGCTCAAGCCGCAGTACAGCGCGAAGAGCACGAATCCGGTGGTCGCCAGGATGTACCACCACCCGACACCGGCTGTGATGGCCGAATTGAGTCGATCGAACGCATCTGCGGCGGTTCCGGCGTAGATCACCGAGAAGGCGATCATGGCGAAGATGACGATCGACGCGGGAACGAAGACGGGCTTGAGCAGGCCGCCCCACGCTTCTTTTACTGCTTTCACTTACTTGACTTCCTTACAACTCGAGTCACCGTAATCGGCTGACCGTTATCGGTTTGCCGTTCTTTTTCTCTTGTTTCGGTCAAGTACCGGTAATCACCATAAACGACATCGGCGCTGGTGGCGAAACTGCCGAGTCGCCTCGAGCCCTGGAACGGACTACAGTTCTGTCGATGCTGCGGACGTGTCCGATCGTGTCACCCGTCGGTTACGGCGGCGCGAGTAGGCCTGTGCGGCAGGCGATTCCATGACGATGCGATTGCAGCCGGGTTCGGAGTTCGCGGGATTTCGGGTGCAGCGCCGCCTCGGCGTCGGGGGCATGAGCGAGGTGTATCTGGTTCTCGGACGCGGCCACGATCGGCTCGAGGCCCTCAAGATCCTGGACCGGGACGCGTCTCGATCGCCGAGCTTGCGCAACAAGTTTCGGATGGAAGCGGCCGTCGCCGCGCAACTGGTGCACCCGAACATCGTGTCGGTGCACGAGCACGGTGAGTTCGAGCACCAGTTGTGGATGTCGATGCACTACGTGGACGGCTACAGCGCCGCGCGGCTGGTCGCCCGCGGACAGATCGCTCTCGAAGTGTCCCGGGTGGCGCGCATCGTCGCCGAGGTGGCCAAAGGGCTCGACTACGCCCACTCGCAGGGCGTCGTGCATCGGGACGTCAAGCCGGCCAACATTCTCGTCTCCACCGAGCGAATCGACGGCTACGAGCAGGTGATGTTGTCCGACTGGGGAATTGCACGCCTACTGGGGGACGCGACTCCGCTCGCTGCGGGTGGGACGGTGATGGCATCCATCCCGTACGCGGCACCGGAGCTGCTGCGCGGGGGAGTGCTCAGTGCGCAGACCGACGTCTACGGTCTGGGGGCCACGCTCGTCGAACTGACGACCGGCCGGACGCCGTATCCGCTGGCCACGCCGTTGGCCATCACCGCTGCACACCTCACGGCCGAGCCGCCGTCGGTGACGCGGCGTCGACGCTCGTTGCCTCGGGGCCTCGACGCCGTGGTCGCACGCGCGCTGGCGAAGGACCCGGCGGATCGCTTCCGAACCTGCGCCGAGCTCAGCGATGCGGTGGCGGCAGCAGTGAAAGCGGGAGTTCCCGAACCGCCGCCGCGCCGATCGCCGTTCAGCCGATCGCGCTGGCTCAAGTTTTCCTGACCGCGACACGACGAAGGCCCCACACCGAGTCGGTGTGGGGCCTTCGCTCACGGGTTCACTCCTCCGGGTCGACCGGACGGTTCGCCACCACCGGGTACTGACCGGTGTAGCCGAGGCGTTCCTCGGCGACGGCGAGCACCTTGGTGCGCACCAGGAACCAGCCGCCGATCAGCGCGGGGATGATGACCACCAGGGTGGCGATGGTCCAGCTGCCGATCGGGGCGTCGAACGCCATCAGCACCAGCACGCCGAACAGGAACACCAGGGTTGCGTAGCTGGTGTACGGCGCACCGAACAACCGGAACTTGGGCCGTTCGAGGATGCCCTTCTTGGACCAGCGGAACAGCTGTATCTGGCACAGCACGATGGTCGCCCAGCTGGCGATGATGCCGAGCGCGGACATGTTAAGCACGATCTCGAAGGCCTCGCCCGGGGCGATCGCGTTGAGGGCGACGCCGAACAGCGTGATGAAGCAGGTGAGCAGGATGCCGCCGAACGGTACGCCGCCCTTGGTCATCTTCTTGGTGAACTCCGGCGCGCTGCCGTTCATCGCCATCGAGCGCAGAATGCGGCCCGTCGAGTACAGCCCGGCGTTCAGGCTCGACAACGCGGCGGTGAGCACCACGATGTTCATGATGGTGCCCGCGCCGCCCAGGCCGATGCTCGAGAAGAACGTCACGAACGGCGACGTCCCGGACTGGTACGCGGTGTACGGCATCAGCACGGCCAGCAATACCAGCGAGCCGACGTAGAACAGTGCGATACGAGCGATGACCGAGTTGATCGCCCGCGGCATGATCTTCTCCGGGTTCTCGGTCTCACCCGCAGCCGTCCCCACCAATTCCACTGCAGCATAGGCGAACACGACACCCGAGATCACGATCACCAGTGGCCATGCTCCGGACGGGAACAAGCCGCCGTTGTCGGTGATGAGGTTGATACCCGGCACCTCGGTGCCCACCGGAATGCGGCCGGCGAGGAACACGATGCCCACGATGAGGAAGGTCACCAGCGCGACGACCTTGATCATCGCCGCCCAGAACTCCATCTCACCGAACCAGCGGACCGAGACGAGATTGATGGACATGACGATGACGAGGGCGATCAGTGCGATGACCCACTGCGGGATCACCTCGAAGCTGCCCCAGTAGTGCATGTACGTCGCGATGGCCGTGACGTCGACGATGGCCGTCATCGCCCAGTTGAGGAAGTACATCCAGCCCGCGACGAACGCAGCCTTCTCGCCGAAGAACTCGCGCGCGTAGGACACGAAGCTGCCCGACGACGGGCGATGCAGGACCAGCTCGCCGAGTGCACGCAGGATGAAGAAGACGAAGATGCCGCACAGGGCGTAGGCGAGAAACAGGCCGGGGCCGGCACTGGCGAGGCGTCCGCCCGCGCCGAGGAACAGGCCGGTGCCGATTGCGCCGCCGATCGCGATCATCTGCAACTGACGAGGTTTGAGGCCCTTGTGGTAGCCCTCCTCCTCGTGATCCATCGCCGAATTGTCGTACGAGGTGTCGACCGTATCGGACATGTTTCGATCCTTACTGTCGCTTTTGTGGGGGTATGTCCGAATTGAAATGACGTGAAAACTACTGTCCCAGAACGATATTAGCGTTCGGCGTTCGTGCGGAAGATGCCGAATGTTAACAATGGCCACGGATGTGAACAGTGTGTGAAGGGCCCGTGCAAAGGTGAGCATCTGCTCGCGACAGCCGCCGCGCGGTGGCGTCGGGCACGGGGGTGGCGGTGGTTCGCTCCCGGCGGACGACCTTGCACTCGCCATGGTCGAGTGCTAGAAATGCAGTTGGCACTCTCGACACGTGAGTGCCAGGTCGGGACACGGTGAGGCCGGGGAATCAACGACACCCCTGGTCGTCCGTCGCGGGCACCGAGCTCGGCCAGCAATGTGTCACCCCCAATCCGGAGGATCACTTCGCAATGGCCAAGATCATCGCGTTCGACGAAGAGGCACGCCGTGGCCTCGAGCGAGGCCTCAATGCCCTCGCCGACGCAGTAAAGGTGACGTTGGGCCCCAAGGGTCGCAACGTCGTACTCGAGAAGAAGTGGGGAGCTCCCACGATCACCAACGATGGTGTTTCCATCGCCAAGGAGATCGAGCTCGAAGATCCCTACGAGAAGATCGGTGCCGAGCTCGTCAAGGAGGTCGCCAAGAAGACCGACGACGTCGCAGGCGACGGCACCACCACCGCTACCGTTCTCGCTCAGGCACTCGTCCGTGAAGGCCTGCGCAACGTCGCAGCCGGCGCGAACCCGCTCGGCCTCAAGCGCGGCATCGAGAAGGCTGTTGCAGCCGTCACCGAGTCGCTGCTCGCGTCCGCCAAGGAGATCGACACCAAGGAGCAGATCGCTGCTACCGCTGGCATCTCCGCAGGCGACCCGTCCATCGGCGAGCTCATCGCCGAGGCCATGGACAAGGTCGGCAAGGAAGGCGTCATCACGGTCGAGGAGTCCAACACCTTCGGCCTGCAGCTCGAGCTCACCGAGGGCATGCGCTTCGACAAGGGCTACATCTCGGCGTACTTCGCCACCGATGCAGAGCGTCAGGAAGCCGTCCTCGAAGACGCGTACATCCTGCTCGTCAGCTCCAAGATCAGCACCGTCAAGGACCTGCTGCCGCTGCTGGAGAAGGTCATCCAGTCCGGCAAGCCGCTCGTCATCATCGCCGAGGACGTCGAGGGCGAAGCTCTCTCCACCCTCGTGGTGAACAAGATCCGTGGCACCTTCAAGTCCGTGGCCGTCAAGGCTCCCGGATTCGGTGACCGCCGCAAGGCTCAGCTCGCCGACATCGCCATCCTCACGGGCGGCGAGGTCATCAGCGAGGAGGTCGGCCTCTCCCTGGAGACCGCCGGACTCGAGCTGCTCGGTCAGGCACGCAAGGTCGTCATCACCAAGGACGAGACCACCATCGTCGAGGGCTCGGGAGATTCCGACGCCATCGCCGGTCGCGTCAACCAGATCCGCGCCGAGATCGAGAACTCCGATTCCGACTACGACCGCGAGAAGCTGCAGGAGCGCCTGGCCAAGCTGGCCGGTGGCGTTGCAGTCATCAAGGCCGGAGCGGCAACCGAGGTCGAGCTCAAGGAGCGCAAGCACCGCATCGAAGATGCCGTGCGCAACGCCAAGGCAGCCGTCGAAGAAGGCATCGTCGCCGGTGGCGGCGTGGCACTGCTCCAGGCAGCGCCCGCACTCGACAACCTCAAGCTCGACGGTGACGAGGCAACCGGCGTGAACATCGTTCGCGTCGCGCTGTCCGCTCCGCTCAAGCAGATCGCATTCAACGCAGGCCTCGAGCCCGGCGTCGTTGCGGACAAGGTCTCCAACCTGCCCGCCGGTCACGGCCTCAACGCCGCGACCAACGAGTACGAGGACCTGCTCGCTGCAGGCATCAACGACCCGGTCAAGGTCACCCGCTCGGCACTGCAGAACGCAGCGTCCATCGCGGCTCTGTTCCTCACCACCGAGGCCGTCGTCGCCGACAAGCCCGAGAAGGCCGGAGCGCCCGCAGGCGATCCGACCGGTGGCATGGGCGGCATGGACTTCTGAGTCCAGCCCCTCGCTGAAAAAGCCCGACTCCGCTCTGCGGGGTCGGGCTTTTTCGCGTTCGAATCGGGTGCAATGGGCCGCGCCTGGCGCGGTCTGCTGCACCCGATTCGAAGCAGTCAGTCCCGGTGATACGCGATGTTGATGACGTTGCCGTCGGGAGCGCGAACGAAGAACCGGCGAACACCCCACGGTTCGGTCGTCAACGGATACACGATCTCGTAGCCCAACTTCTGGGCTTCGGTGTACGCGCCGTCGACATCGTCGGTGTGCACCGACATCACCGAATCCTCCGGTGCGCTGGCATCTTCGGTTACGAGTTGAACGCTGACCGGGCGGTCGGGCGACGTCAGCCGTGCAACCCAGCCCATGTCGAACTCCTCCGAACGCAGACCGAGAAACTCGGTGTAGAACGACTTGGCCGCGTCCACGTTCGGCACGCGCAGATTGGTGATGATGCTCCTGGTTCTCATCGAACTCCCTCCGAAACGTGGCCGGTCGAGACGAACCGAACGGTTCGACGCTAGCTGCGGAGTCGGTGCTCCGCAGTTGTTTCCTGTTGAGTGAGTCGACGCGCAGTGGTTAGGGTCGGTCATGACTCGCATTCGCTCGATGGTTGCCGCCCTTGCCCTGACAGCGGCCCTCGCGGGTTGTTCCACTTCGGGAACCGCCACGCCCGCGTCCGCGCCGACGACCTCCGATGCACCGGCCACGACCGAGCGCGCCGAGCCGACGAGTACAACTCCTCCCACCACGTCGAATGCCGCCGAGTCGTACGTCGTCGGCAGCACTCGGGTCACCGGATCCACGGAACATGCAACCTACGATGTCGCCATTCCGCAGCTCAGTGGTGGGGATCCCGCTGTGACGGCGGAGTTCAACGAGTCGATGCGGGCGGCCTTGCAGGACTTGATCGACGGCCACGACGGACAGGACTTCGCCCTCGGCGACGGCTACACGCCGAGCTCCACCTACGTCGGTAGGCGCGTGATCAGTTCCGAACAGATCACCGACTGGATCGCCGTGCCTGCCGGCGCCCATGGTGATTCGCTGATCTCGACCGTGACGATCGACGTCGACACCGCGCAGCCGATCACCCTCGATAACGCGTTCACCGATCTCGATGCGGGTCTGTCGAGGTTGTCCGAGCAAGCGGCGAAGATTCTTCCGACCACCCGGGCCGGCGAGAACTTCGAGCGCTCGGGCATCGAGCCGACGGTGGCCGACTTCGGCAACTGGACCGCATCACCGGAGGGGATGAACATTCACTTCGGTGACTACCAGGTGGGGGCCTATGGCATCGGCCTCATCACGATCACCGTCCCATGGACCGACCTGTCCGACGTTCTCGCGCCCGGCATGCAGGACGTGCTGAGCAGTTGACCCTCGGCGCATACCGCCACCGCAATGCGAGCATGGACCCATGATGATTCGCGCAGGAGTGTTGGATGTGGAGTTCGACCGCGTCGGCGATCCGTCCGGTCCCTCGGTGGTGCTGCTACACGGGTTTCCGTACGACCCACGCGGTTACGACGACGTCGCCAGGCTGCTCGCCGAATCCGGATACGACGTGGTGGTGCCGTATCTGCGGGGCTTCGGACCGACCCGGTTCGTCGACGCCGACACGATGCGATCCGGTGAGCAGGCCGCGATCGGCCACGACCTGCGTGAGTTGATTCTCGCGCTGGAACTGAACGAGCCCATCGTCGCCGGCTACGACTGGGGTGGGCGAGCGGCGTGCGTCGTCGCCGCGATGTGGCCGGAGTTGGTGTCGGGCTTGGTGAGCGTGTCCGGATACCTGGTCCAGGACATCGAAGCGGCGGTGTCGACGCCGGTGTTGCCGCATCTCGAGAAGCGGTACTGGTATCAGTACTACCTGCACTCCGAGCGGGGCCGGGTCGGGCTCGCGGCCCATCGCGCAGAGATCGCACAGACACTGTGGACGGATTGGTCGCCGACCTGGCGGTTCGGTGATTCCGAGTTCGCGGCCACCGCACCCTCGTTCGACAACCCCGACTTCGTGGACGTGTCCGTGCATTCCTACCGCCACCGCTACGGCGTCGAGGCCGGGGACCCGGCCTATGCAGCGACGCAGGAATCGCTGACCGAGCAACCGAGGATCACGGTGCCCACGATCGTGATCGATCCGACCGAGGACACCGTTGCCTCGCTGTACGGCAGCCCGGACCACGCGGCGCACTTCACCGATCTGATCGACGTTCGGCAGATCGACTGCGGCCACAACCCGCCGCAGGAACTGCCGGGACAGTTCGCCGACGCGGTCGTGACGCTGGGCCAGGTGGTCCGGGATCGAGAACGGAGCTAGAACGATCTAGTCGACGGCGAGTTCGCCCAGTTCGTTCCAGTCGGTGCCGTCGACCTCTTGGCTGATGATCTTCGGTGTCTCCTGCAGGTACGGCGGGAGATCCTTCTGCGCCTGCTTGAAGTGATCCGAGTTCACGTGTGTCGCACCGGCGTCGGGGTCCTTGAAGGCCTCCACCAGGACGTACTCGGTCGGGTCGTCGAGGGTGCGTGACCAGAAGTACCAGAGGCACCCCTCCTCGGCCTGGCAGGCTTCGGTGAAGTCGCGCGAAATCTCGGGCCAGTTGTCGGCGTGCTCGGGCTTGACCTTGAACTTGGCGGTGATGAAGATCAACGTTGCTCCTCGTTGTTGGGGTTGTGTCGGTGGTTACTACCCGATTTCAGGGTACGAGAATCGCGCGGCCGCGAACCCGTCCGTTGTCGAGGTCGTCGATGGCACTCTGAAAGTCGTCCAGTGCGTAGGTCTGCGTATGCAGGTTCACGGCACCGCGCGCGGCGAGAGACATCAGATCGCACAGGTCGTTGTAGGACCCGACGAGGTTGCCGACGATGTTCTTCTCCGCCGACACCAGGTCGATGGTCGGCACGTCGACGTTCTCGCCGTAGCCGATCACGTGGTAGTCGCCTGCACGCCTGGTCATGGCCAATCCCTCTGCGGTGGAGCCATTTTCGCCGACGAAGTCGAGAACGACCTCGGCTCCGAATCCGCCCGTGAGCTCCATGACCTGGTCGATCTGGCTGCCGTCGGCGACCACCGCGTGATCGGCACCGAGAGTCAGGGCGAGCTTGACGGCATCGGCGTTGCGGTCGATGACGATGAGCTCTGCGGGCGACAGCGCCTCGAGCACCTGGATACCGATGTGGCCGAGGCCGCCTGCACCGATGACGACGCATTTGTCGCGTGGAGTCAGCCGCCGGGCCGCTTTGGCGGCGGCGTGGTACGCCGTCAGGCCCGCATCGGCCAGCGCTGCCACCGCGGACGGTTCGAGTGATTCGTCGATCTTCACCACTGTCCTGGCGTTGGTCCGCAGATAGTCCGCGTACCCGCCGTTGGTGTCGATCCCGGGGAAATCACTGCTCTCGCAATGCACGTCGTCACCGGACCGGCATGCCCGACACAGTCCGCACGTGACCAACGGGTGCAGGATCACCTTGTCGCCCTCGCGGACGTTGGTGACGGCCGAACCGACCGCGTGCACCCATCCGGCGTTCTCGTGTCCGATCGTGTACGGCAGTGTGACACCGGACTTCTCGGCCCACTGGCCTTCGAGGATGTGCAGATCGGTGCGGCACACGCCTGCCCCGCCGATCTTCACGATCACGTCGAGAGGGCCTCGAACCTCGGGAATCGGTACCTCGGTCATCTCCAGATTCTTGTGATACCCGACCACCTGGACGGCGCGCATCGTGCTCATCGTGACTGCTCCTGTGTTGTGGTGTGCTGGACGGTGAGGGAGGTGAGGGGGATGAACGCGCCCTCCTCGCGAGGGACTTGCTGTTCTTCCGCGCCGGGGTAGCGAGTCTGCAGCAACCCACGACAGAAGTGCGCGTTGCCGTCGATCGAGACGCGGGTGGCGCGGGCGCGTCGCATCACCATCGTCAGATCACCGGTGTGTGGGCGACCGGTGTGGTCGACCAGAGCCGGAGCGGCCGGGTCGATTCTCAGCCCGAGTGCCTCGCGGCGACGAAGCAGAGCGGTCGACGTGCGATCGTCCGCAAGATCTCCGAGAACCACTGCGGCCAAGTCGTTCTCGGTCGCACCGGGATTCGCTCGCAGCCATCCCTGGAGAGAACGTTCCATCGCCGCCACATACGCCTTGCGGCGGAACGTCGCTCGTAATTCCTCGAGGTCCTCCTCGGCTTCGTGGCCGAAGGTGCCTCGATATCCCGCGTCGGCGGCGAGGCCGGCGTTGATCTTGTCCGAGTCGTGGTGATCGTCAAGTTCGACGAGAACATGCTCGGTCCACGGCAGTGCCGCCAGCACGTCCTTCGCATCCCCCGACATGAGGTACGCGAAGTTCGGCGAGCAGAACGACGTGGGCAACCGCAGATGAACGTGGACGGTGCTCTCGTCGACCTCGAGGGATCGGACGAAGCCGAGATCGGTGATGGGCTCGTCCAATTCGGGATCCAGGACGACACCGAGGGCGGCGTAGGCCTCGTCCTTCCTGGTGGTCGTGGCAGTCGTCATCTCACACCGCCGCGAGGTCGGCGCGCTCGGGCTGACGCGGTCCGGTCTCGGTCTCGTCGGCGTCGGGCAGCTGCAGCTCTGCAGGGACCTCGATGTCGTAGAGCTTGGCGGCGTTGAGTCCGAGCACCTTCTTCTTCTGCTCGAGCGTGATGGGAGCGTATTCGTCGAGGGACTCGTGGATCTGGAAGTCGACGAATCCTTCGACCAGCCACTTGGGCGTCCACAGTGCGTAGTCGGAGGAGAAGAAGATGCGGTCCTCGCCCAGCCAGTACAGCAGCTCACCCATGATCTGGCCGAAGTACTTCGGACGTGTGTGCATGAACGGAATGGCCACCGCGAGACCGGCGTACACGTTGGGTTCCTGGGTCGCGATCCAGCAGAAGTCCTCGAGCCGGGGCAGTCCGCAGTGCTCGACGACGAAGTTCAGATCGGTGAAGTCGGTGGCCACGTGGTCGACATCCGCTACGTCGAACGCATCTCGATCGAGCGGACGGATCGTCGGTCCCTTGTGCACGTGGATGTTCTTGATGCCGACTTCGCGGCAGACCTCGAGGTAGCGCCGCGTCCAGTCGTCGTCGAGCTTGTAGCCGCGGGAATCGCCGTGCCACTCGGCGGTGTAGAGCTTGACGCCCTTGAGTCCGAAGCGCTCGGCGTCGGCTCGCAGCTGGTCGAGGCCACGTTCGCCGTTGCGCGGATCGAAGTGGTGGTTGTAGGTCAGCTTGTCCGGGTGCGCGGCGGCCAACGCCGACGCCTCCTCGGTCTGTCCGAACCCGTTCTTGTAGAACTCGCCGAGGTGGGCGGGCTGGAAGATGGCGTGATCGACGTAGCCGACCTCGAACAGGTCGTGCATCAGGCGCTCGCCACCCTGGTAGAGGTACTCGTCGTACGTCCACAGTTCGCTCTCGGGGGAGAGGTTGCGGTGGTAGTCGTAGAAGCAGTCGATGAACTGCTTGCCGTGGATGTTGCGCTGGTTCTGCTCCCGCGCGTCCCACAGAGCGATGTGAGCGTCGACGATGAAGAACTTCTCGCCATTCTTGGTGTACATGCGGTGTGCCTCCCGGATGGTGCGATACGTGACGTGCGTCACGTCGTTATGGGAACGACGGTAGGTCCGAATCGAGCCGGCGTCGTGGCCTCGGCGTCTCAATTCGAGACGCTGCCCCGGCACAGATGGCGACATGCGAATGTAACCTGGATCACATGGCAGATTCCGGGGGTCTCTCGCGAGCCCGACTCCACTCGGAGCCGCTCGCTGCCGTCTCGCATCGGCTCCTCGCGTCCTGGCACCGAAGCCAGCGGTACGGGGTGTCGCTCGACGAGGTTGCTCCGGTCTTCTCGGGAACCTACGACGACGAGTCCCTGTTCTACCGATGCGGCCGCGAGGTGCTCAACGGTTTGCGCGACACGTTGGCGAACGAACCGGTGTCGATGATGCTCACCGACGCCGACGGTCTCGTGTTGGACCGAGTCAGCGCCGATCGCGATCTGCTGGCCGCGCTCGACCGTGTGCATCTGGCGCCCGGCTTCTCGTATGCGGAGGACCAGGCCGGTACCAACGGCCTGGCGCTGGCGCTGGCGGATCAGGTGCCCGCAGTGGTGAGGGCGGACGAACACTACTCGCTCTCGCTCGCCGGCTACACGTGCGCGGCTGCGCCGGTCCTCGATCCCCTCACCGGCAGGGTGGAGGGCTGCGTCAATCTGACCACCTGGTCGGAGTCGTCGTCGGATCTGCTTCTGGCCCTTGCGCAGTCGGCGGCAGGCAACACCTCGGCGATGATGCTCGCGCGGGCACAGGGTCAGCATCCACGGCCTGCTCCGCGTGGTGAGGTGTTCCGGGTCGAGACCGCTCACAGCGGGCCGAGATCGGGCATACTCGACGACCTTTCAACTGGCTGGCGTAGTGCACTGGGGTCTGCGGAAGCTGCTCTGGCCGAACATGGTTCGGTTCTCATGGTCGGTGAGCCGGGATCGGGCCGGGCCACCGTGCTCGCTCGCGCACTGCGCGCGGCACGCCCGCGCGGCCGCATCCTCAGCGCCGGAGCACCAGCAGCCCGCGACGTCGACGCCTGGCTCGACCTCTGGACGCCCGAGCTGCCGAAACCCGATACGGCAGTGATCATCCGCGATGTCGACAGGCTTCCCGCGCGTGCAGCCGACGCCCTCGCCGAACTGATCCGCCGCGCCGGCCACGGCGTACCCGTCACCGTCACGGCGTCGAATTACGACGACGTGGCCCCGGCACTCGCGGGACTGCTGCGCACCGTGGTCGAGGTACCGCCGCTGCGAAACAGGCCCGACGACATCGCCCCGCTCGCCCTCCATCTGGCCGGTCGAGTACGCGGCCGCCAGGTCACGCTCACCCCCGCTGCCGAGCGAGCGCTGCGCGAACATCCATGGCCGGGCAACGTCGGTGAGCTGGCCACGGTGATGCACAAGGCAGCCGTCCGCGCCGACGTCATCGGAGTCCACCATCTACCGCCGGAGGTGCTCTCGCGCACCACTCATCGGCTCACCCGCATCGAGACGTTCGAGCGCGACGAGATGATCCGCGTGCTCTCTCGCCCCGGCATCACCATGAACGACGCGGTCGAGGAACTCGGGATGAGTCGAGCGACCATCTATCGCAAACGCGACCGATACGGCATCACGCTTCGTTCTTGATCGCCTACCCTCGACCTCATGGCCAGTAGCTCTCCGTCGATCGAGTTACCGGTCGGTGACCGCATCGTCCGCATCTCCAACCCCGAGCGTGTGTACTTCCCCGAAAGCGGAGCCACCAAGCTGGATTTGGTGAACTACTACCTGAGCGTGGGCGACGGCATCGTGCGGGCGCTTCGGGAGCGCCCGTGCATGATGCATCGCTTTCCCAAGGGACTGGCCGGTGACAAGGTGCACCAGAAGCGGGTGCCGAACGGCGCGCCGCCGTGGCTCGAGACCGTGCAGGTGACGTTTCCCCGCTACAACCGCACCGCGGACGAGCTGTGCGTGACCGAACTGGCGCACGTGGCCTGGGCGGTGCAGATGTCGACCGTGGAGTTCCATCCGTGGAACAGCCGCCGCGCCGACGTCGAGATGCCCGACGAGTGGCGCATCGACCTCGATCCGATGCCCGACTGTTCCTTCGACCGGGTCCGACGTGTCGCCGGGGTCGTTCAGGAGGTGCTGGGAGATCTGGGGGCCGTCGGCTGGCCCAAGACCTCCGGTGGGCACGGTCTGCACATCTACGTTCGGATCGACCCGGCTCATGGATTCAAGGACTTGCGAAGGGCTGCACTGGCTTTCGCGCGTGAGGTCGAGCGCCGCGCACCCGAGGACGTGACGACGACGTGGTGGCGCAAGGACCGCGACCCGTCGAAACTGTTCGTCGACTACAACCAGAACGCCCGCGATCACACCATCGCCAGCGCGTATTCGGTGCGCGGGAATCAGCAGGCGACGGTGTCGACGCCGATTTCGTGGGACGAG
The DNA here is from genome assembly GCF_002258285.1 of Rhodococcus sp. 06-418-5. NCBI lineage: Bacteria > Bacillati > Actinomycetota > Actinomycetes > Mycobacteriales > Nocardiaceae > Rhodococcus > Rhodococcus sp. 06-418-5. The sequence goes on along the minus strand of NZ_NOYE01000037.1, from coordinate 510,948 downwards.
GTTGCCGACGTCGATCCGCGCGAGTTCACGATGTTCACGGTGCCGGCCAGATTCGCCGAGTTGGGGGACCTGCACGCGGGCATCGACGATGCGGTGTTCGCGATCGACGAGCTACTCGAATGGGCGGAGCGCGACGAGCACGAGGGTTTGACGGAGCCCGAGGAGTAGCCGAACTCGAAGTTGTGGACGGAAATCGGCGGAAATCCGTCCATAACTTCGAGTTCGGCGAGGCAGGAGCAGCTAGTCGGTACCGGACTCGATGGCGGCGTGGTCGAGTGCCGAGGAGTCCACGGAGCCGTCGGGGCCGCTGGCGGCGATGGCGTCGGCTCCGCCTGCGGGCAGTTCGCCGATCAGTTCGCCCCAGGCCGTGAGCTGGTTCTGCGCGGCGTACTGCTCGAGCTTGCTGCGTGAATCGGCGATGTCGAGGTTGCGCATCGTGAGCTGACCGATGCGGTCGCCGGGGAAGAACGCCTGGCCCTGGCTGCGTTCCATGGACAGCTTCTCGGGGTGGTAGCTGAAGTTGCTGCCCTGGGTGTCGACGATCGTGAAGTCCTGGCCGCGGCGCAGTCGCAGTGTCACGCTGCCGCTGACGACGTTGCCGACCCACCGCTGCAGGCCCTCGCGCAGCATCAGTGCCTGCGGATCGAACCAGCGTCCCTCGTACAGCAGACGGCCGAGTCGACGGCCTTCGTTGTGGTACGAGGCGACGGTGTCCTCGTTGTGGATGGCGTTGACGAGGCGCTCGTAGGTGATGTGCAGAAGTGCCATTCCGGGAGCCTCGTAGATGCCGCGGCTCTTGGCTTCGATGATGCGGTTCTCGATCTGATCGCTCATGCCGAGGCCGTGGCGCCCACCGATCGCGTTGGCTTCCATGACGAGGTCGACGGGGCTGTCGAAGCTCTTGCCGTTGATCCGGACCGGTCGACCCCTCTCGAACTCGACGGTGACCTCCTCGGGCGCGATGTCCACCTCGGGGTCCCAGAACCGAACGCCCATGATGGGGCTGACGATCTCGAGTGACGTGTCGAGGTATTCGAGCTTCTTCGCCTCGTGGGTGGCGCCCCAGATGTTGGCGTCGGTGGAGTAGGCCTTCTCTGCCGAGTCACGGTAGGGGAGCGTGCGCTGGGTGAGCCACTGCGACATCTCGTGCCGACCGCCGAGCTCGGCGACGAACGCCTCGTCGAGCCAGGGCTTGTAGATCCGCAGCTGCGGGTTGGCGAGCAGGCCGTAACGGTAGAACCGCTCGATGTCGTTGCCCTTGTACGTCGATCCGTCGCCCCAGATCGAGACGCCGTCCTCGGCCATCGCGCGCACCAGCATGGTTCCGGTGACTGCGCGGCCGAGCGGGGTGGTGTTGAAGTACGTCTGCAGTGACGAGCGAATGTGGAACGCGCCGCAGGTCAGTGCCGCCAAACCCTCCTCGACGAGCGGCTCACGGCAGTCGATGAGCCGCGCCTGCTCGGCCCCGTAGGCCAGGCCGCGCTCGGGCACATCGGACAGGTCCGGCTCGTCGTACTGGCCGATGTCGGCCGTGTACGCGTAGGGGATCGCCCCGTGCTCGCGCATCCACGCGACAGCCACCGAGGTGTCGAGACCGCCGGAGAATGCAATGCCGATTCGTTCGCCGACCGGGAGAGAGTTCAATACCTTCGTCACGGCAAGCAGCCTAGTAGTACTACCGATCGGCCCGATCGGCGAGCGACTCCACGGCACCCCGGACGGCATCGAGATGCGCGGTCATGGCGCGGGCTGCGGCGTCGTACTCGCCCGATCGGATGCCGTCGACGATGGCGTCGTGTTCGACGTTGGACTGTTGCTGCCGATGTGCGACGAGGTTGAGGGTCTCCGATTGCCGCGTCAGGGCATCCCGGATGTCGACGATGATCGCCTCGAACACGCGATTCTTGCTCGCCCGCGCGATCGCGGTGTGGAACTGCGCGTCCAGCAGAACCCAGGCCTCGTGGTCGTCCTCCGAACGCATTTCGTCCGCCAGGCCGGCGAGCACCGCCAACTCTTCGTCGGTGCGTCGCTCTGCGGCCCAGCCGGCGGCGGGAATCTCCACGTGCGGGCGGGCCTCCATGAGTTCGCGGGCCGCGTAGTTGCCGATGTCGAGGTCGTTGCCGACGCGGTCGCGAATCACGAACGTGCCGAGACCGGTCTTGGTCTCGGTGAGGCCGAGGGCATGGCAGGAGCGCAGTGCCTCGCGGATAACGGAGCGGCTGACGCTGTGCCGAGCGGCAAGGGCCGCCTCGGACGGCAACTTCTGGCCGACGGGGAGCTCGCCCGACGCGATGGCCGCGCGCAGGTCTGCGAACACCGCCTCGGCCGCGCTCATCCGGGCATTCGTGGGCGCACTGACTGCCCAGCTGTCCGACAGGTTCATGACGTGATCCTAGCGTGGGGTTGACCGATGAGGTGTTCTGCGCCACACTTTACCTGTCAGACAGCCGGACAGCTGGACACCCTCACCTAGGAGCGCACCGTGGCCGATACCCGCATCGAGAAGGATCTTCTCGGGGAACGCGAAATCCCGAACAGCGTGTATTGGGGAATCCACACCCTGCGCGCCCTCGAGAACTTCCCCATCACCGGGCGTCCGATCTCCACCAATGCGCACCTCGTTCGCGGTCTCGCGGCAGTGAAGTGGGCCGCCGCGTCGGCCAATCAGGATCTCGGAATTCTCGACGCCACCCGCGGGGAAGCGATCCGTACGGCGTGTCAGGAAATTCTCGACGGTCAGTGGCACGAGGAGTTCGTCGTCGACGTCATCCAGGGTGGCGCGGGCACCTCGACCAACATGAACGCCAACGAGGTCATCGCCAACCGCGCCCTGGAAATTCTCGGGCACCCGCACGGCGACTACAGCATGCTGCACCCCAACGAGCACGTGAACGCGTCGCAGTCCACCAACGACGTGTACCCGACGTCGGTCAACATCGCGACCGTCTTCGCCGTCCACGAGCTGATCGCCTCGATGAAGGTGTTGCGAGACTCGTTCGGCCGCAAGGCAACCGAGTTCGCCACCGTCGTCAAGATGGGCCGCACGCAGCTGCAGGATGCAGTGCCGATGACCCTCGGCCAGGAGTTCGGTACCTACGCGGTCATGATCGACGAGGACTGCTCGCGACTCGAGGAAGCGGCACTGCTGGTGCACGAGATCAACCTCGGAGCCACCGCCATCGGCACCGGACTGAACGCTCCCGCCGGATACACCGAATCGGCCGTCGCACATCTGCGGACCATCACCGGCCTGCCTCTGGTGACCGCGACGGATCTGATCGAGGCAACGCAGGACGTCGGTCAGTTCGTGCACCTGTCCGGCGTTCTCAAGCGCGTCGCGGTGAAGCTGTCGAAGATCTGCAACGACCTCCGGCTGTTGTCCTCCGGGCCGCGGGCGGGCTTCAACGAGATCAATCTGCCTCCGATGCAGGCGGGTTCGTCGATCATGCCCGGCAAGGTCAACCCCGTCATCCCCGAGGTACTCAACCAGGTTGCCTACGAGGTGATCGGTCACGACGTCACCATCACCATGGCGGCAGAGGCGGGACAGTTGCAGCTCAACGCATTCGAGCCGATCATCGTCAAGTCCCTGTCCGACGGTATGGCGCACCTGAGCGCCGCATGCCGAACCGTCGCGCATCGGTGTGTCGACGGCATCACCGCCAACGTCGACCTGCTGCGTGAGCGCGTGGAGAACTCCATCGGCCTGATCACCGCGCTGAGCCCGTATCTCGGATACGTGGAATCGACCGCTATTGCGCAGGAGGCGTTGGTCAGTGGTCGAAACGTGGTCGACCTCGTTCTCGAGAAGGGTCTGTTGGCCCGGGACGAACTGGATCGACTCCTGAGCCCCGAGCACCTCGCGAATCTGCGGGTGGCTCCCACCGAGCATTCCGTTGCTCCCGAGACGTCGACGAGGTAACGCGATGAGTACAGAGAACCGGAGTGTCGACACCGCCAAGGCCTTCAGTGAAGAAGACCTGGGCTACCGAAAAGAGCTGGCCCCTCGCCAGATCCAGATGATCGCCATCGGCGGCGCGATCGGCACCGGACTGTTCATGGGCGCGGGCGGGCGACTGCGCGACGCCGGACCTGCCCTGGTTCTGGTGTACGCGCTGTGCGGATTCTTCGCCTTCCTGATTCTGCGCGCACTGGGTGAGCTGGTGATGCACCGCCCGTCGTCGGGATCCTTCGTCTCGTATTCGCGCGAGTTCTTCGGCGAGAAAGTCGCTTTCGCGGCCGGCTGGCTGTACTGGATGAACTGGGCGATGACAGCGGTGGTCGACGTGACGGCCGTGGCGCTCTACATGAACTTCTTCAAGAAATACTGGGCTCCGCTCGGCAACGTCGATCAATGGGTCTTCGCGCTCGCAGGCCTGGTGCTCGTGCTCGGGCTGAACCTGGTGTCGGTCAAGGTGTTCGGTGAGCTGGAGTTCTGGTTCGCGCTCATCAAAGTCGTCGCACTGGTGACTTTCTTGGCCATCGGCACCTATTACGTCATCTTCGGCACTCCCATCGACGGACAGGAACCGGGTCTGAGCGTGCTCACCGACAACGGCGGGCTGATTCCCAACGGACTGCTGCCTGCCATCGTGGTGATCCAGGGAGTGGTGTTCGCCTACGCCTCGATCGAGCTGGTCGGCACGGCGGCCGGTGAGACGCAGAATCCCGAGAAGGTGATACCGAAGGCGATCAACACCGTCATCATCCGTATCGTCGTGTTCTACGTCGGCTCGGTGCTGCTGCTGTCACTGCTGTTGCCGTACACCGCCTATCGGGCCGGTGAGAGTCCGTTCGTGACGTTCTTCGGAGCGATCGACGTCGACGGCGCGGACGCGATCATGAACCTCGTCGTCCTCACCGCAGCGTTGTCCTCCCTCAATGCCGGGCTGTACTCGACCGGACGCATCCTGCATTCGATGGCGGTCGCCGGCTCGGCCCCCTCGTTCGCCGCGCGGATGAACAAGTCGGGCGTGCCGTACGGCGGCATCGCACTGACGTCGGTGGTGACGCTTCTCGGCGTCGTGCTCAACGCCGTGGTTCCGGCGCAGGCCTTCGAGATCGTGCTGAACCTTGCCGCTCTGGGCATCATCAGCGCCTGGGCCGTCATCGTGGCGTGTCAGTTGAAGTTCTGGTCACTGTCGAGAACCGGTGCGGTCACCCGACCTGCGTTCAAGCTCTTCGGTGCCCCGTACACCGGATACGCAACGCTAGGCTTCCTGGCGTGTGTACTCGTGCTGATGGCCTTCGACAAACCGGTCGGTACCTGGACGGTGGCGTCGATCCTGCTCATCGCGCCGATGCTCGTCGGAGGATGGTTTCTGTGCCGCAAGCGAATTCGAGAGGTGGCGGCGCGCAGTGACTGAGGAGTGGAGCCTGCAGGAACGACCGGAGAGCGCCGAGCATGTCGCCTTGTTGACCACAGGCGGCACGATTGCCAGCAGTCGCGACGAGCACGGTGTCTCTCGTCCGGTCGCCGGCATCGGGGTCGATGTCGACGGTGTTCGGGTGCACGAGGTGATGTCGAAGGACAGCTCGGCGTTGGACTTCGCCGATCTCGACACCATTCGCACTGCGGTCGCGGACGCGCTGGCCGAGGACGGATGCGCCGGAGTGGTGGTGTTGCACGGCACCGACACGATGGAGGAGTCGGCGCTCTATGTCGATCTGTTCCACGACGACGAACGTCCGGTGGTCTTCACCGGTGCGCAGCGCACGGCCGATCATCCAGATCCGGACGGCCCGAGCAACATCGCCGCGGCGGTGGCGGCCGCGCAGTCCGAGCCCGGTGTTCTGATCGCGTTCGGCGGTCGTTTGCTGCCGGCGCGCGGCGCGATCAAGAAGCACACCACCGAACTCGATGCCTTTCGGTCGGCGGCGCTGCCTCGGCCGAAACCCCTGCAGTGGAAGCCCATTGCCGGGATTCGCGTCGACATCGTCGCCCTCTATCCCGGGGCCGACGGACTGCAGATCGACACGTGCCGCGAGGCCGGGGCGTCGGGCATCGTGCTCGAGGCGACGGGTTCGGGCAACACCAACGCCCGCGTCGTGCATGCGGTGAAGGAGGCAGTGGCCGCCGGGGTGCACGTGGTGGTCACGACGCGGGTTCCGTTCGGCGAGACCTCGCCGACGTACGGCGGCGGTGGGGGTGGCCACGATCTTCTCGATGCTGGTGCGGTGTTCTCCCGCGAACTGCGGGCGGGGCAGGCGCGGATCCAGTTGGCGGCGCTGATTGCCACCGGAGCGAGTGACGTGGTTGTCCACAATTCCTTCGCGTGAGCGGAAACCTGCCCGCGGAACCGAAAAGTGGACACTCAGCGCACCACAGCCGAGCTACAGCTCCGACTCGCCCCAACTCGCGACGTGTAGTTCGTCCCCGACGGTCACCGTGCCGTCCTGCACCACCGAGAACTTCGAACCGAAAGCGACGCCCTTCTGCCGACCGCGGCGGTAGTCGCCGAGCGTGCGCAGCGGTTCCGGACCGGTGCGCACACCGGTGGACTGCTCGACCGTGGTGACGGCGCAGCGGATGGCGAGTTTGGTGTAGGCCAATCGCGCCCCGCCGATGGTCACGTCCCGCACCTCGTCTTCCCGGTGCGGGGAGTCCCAGCCGTCGACGACGATGTTGGGGCGGAAGCGATCCATCGGCAGCGGGACGTCGAGGCGGGAATTGAGCCCGGCCAAGGTGGCGGTCGAGAGGATGTGCACCGCAGAGCTGTCGGCGAATTGTGCTGATCCTGGCCGGATTCCGTCGGTGACGCGGTCGAGGTCGCGCGGTGCGGCGACGAGGCGTGACGGTTCTCCGATGACGTCGGTGAGCCAGTCGGCGACGTCGTCGCCCTGATCGATCCCGCGCATCGGGCTGCGGAACATCGTGATGTCTCGCGCCGCGGAATCGCGGTCCACCGACACGGTCACCGAGCCGGACGTGTCGTGCTCGAGCGTCAACGTTCCGTCGCCCACCGAACAGCGGACGACCGCGAGCACGGGGTCGGTGCGTTGACTGCGGAATGCGCCGTCCGCATCGACGATCATGAACGATCGATCGTGTTCGAGGCCGGTGGCACTCACCTGGGCGGCATCGAGCACGGCACCGGCACATCCTTTGACGGGGTAGGTCACCAGAGACGACACGCGCACCCGTCGAGGATACTGGGATCCATGACTCGTGCTCTGTTGGTAGTGGATGTGCAGAACGACTTCACCGAAGGCGGCGCGCTTGCGGTGACCGGCGGCGCGGAGGTCGCGCGCAGGATCAGCGCGTACCTCGCGCGCCACGGGGACGAGTACGACCTCGTGGTCTCCTCGCGAGATTGGCACGACGCCGAGGGCGACAACGGCGGGCACTTCGCCACCGACGCCGCCCCGGACTTCGTCACCACGTGGCCGGTGCACTGCGTCGCGGGCACCGTCGGAGCCGAGTATCACCCCGATTACGCGACCGGTTCGGTGGACGTCCACGTCTACAAGGGGCAGGGCAAACCGTCGTACTCGGCATTCGAAGGTGTCACCGACGACGGGACGTCCCTCGCCGAGATACTCACCGCCAACGAGGTCACCGACATCGACGTCGTCGGGCTTGCGACCGACTACTGCGTTCTGGCTTCGGCGAAAGACGCTGTGGCCGAGAAGCTCGACGTCCGTGTTCTCACCGACCTCGTCGCGGGAGTTGCGCCGGAGTCGTCGGCCGCTGCCCTCGACGATCTGCGGGCGTCCGGCGCCGTGGTGGTCTAACTGTCGATCGTCGTGGTGATGGATGTGACCGACGGTGCCGCCGGGGTGCTGCCGAATCCGAAGGTCACCGGGGGAGTGACCGGGGTCAGTGATCCGAGATCCTCGCCCTGCCACGAGGCCTGCACGTCGGTGACGCGGTGTTGGTGCCTGGCACCGTAGTACTCACGTCGGCCCCCGCCCGCGCTGCCGCGGGTGCGGACTCCGCGCAGTATCACTCGGGCGATGGGATCGCTGATCGCGCAGAACCACGGTGCTGTCGACACCGCGTCGGGGACGAGGCTCAGTGCGCGGCCGAGCACGGTGGGTCCGGCAACGCGGATTCTCACGGACAGGTCACCCGCTGTCACCGACCGCCAACCATCCTGCTGAGCGGTGAATGTCACCGGTACGAGTTCGGTGGCGTCGAAGGTGTATGTGGCGGTGACGAATTCCCGAACGTCCTCGTCGGGCGCGACGAGCAGGCGTCTGCCGTCCGCGAATTGGATCATGACGTCGGTGAATTCGCCCAGCGGCGATCGCGTCCAATGCCCGACGACGATGCGCACGCCGGACGTTGTGCCTACCCCGTAGATCTCACCGTGAAACCGTGATCTGGTCATCATGCACTCTCACTCGTCGGCACTGTGCGCGCCCAAACTGTGCGGTGCATAGTGGAGGTCATGGCGTCCTCGCAACCCACTGTATTCGTCCTTTTCGGCGCAACCGGAGACCTCGCGAAGCGAATGGTCCTGCCGTCGTTCTACCAACTCCATCTCGAGGGCCTGCTCCCGGAGAAATGGGTCCTGATCGGCAACGGCCGTAAGGACACCTCCGACGACGAGTTCCGCGATCACGTACGCAGCGTTCTCGACGAATTCGCCGAGAACGTGGCCGAGGACGATTGGACGACGTTCTCCGAGCGAATCCGCTTCGCGGGCAACGGCTTCACCGTCGACGATCCCGGTAAGTTGCCCGAGGTCGTCGCGGACGCGAAGAAAGACGTCGGCGACGACGCCCAGCTGGTGCACTACATCGCTCTGCCGCCGAGCACCTTCGTCGACTACACGAAGGCCTTGGGAGCACACGATCTGGCCGACGGCTCCCGGGTGGTCTACGAAAAGCCCTTCGGTACCTCGCAGAGCAACTTCGAGGAACTCGACAAGGCCGTGCACGAGGTGGTCGAGGAAAACCAGGTCTATCGCATCGATCACTTCCTCGGCAAGGAGGCGACGCAGAACCTCCATGTGCTGCGGTTCGCGAACGGCATGATCAGCGGAATCTGGAACTCCGAACACGTCGCGCAGGTACAGATCGACGTCCCCGAGACGCTCGACATCGACGACCGCGCCGAGTTCTACGACGCCACCGGTGCCGTGTTGGACATGCTCGTCACCCATCTGTTCCAGGTTGCCGCGGAGGTCGCGATGGAGCCGCCCGCATCGCTGAAGGCCGAGGATCTGCAATCGGCGCGTGAGACCGTGATCGGGCAGTTCCGGCCGCTGGACACCGGCGAGGTGGTTCTCGGTCAGTACGACGGCTACCGCGATGTCGAGGGCGTCGCCGACGATTCGAAGGTCGACACGTTCGTCGCGGCGAAGTTGTGGGTCGACACCGACCGGTGGCGCGGAGTCCCGTTTCTGCTCCGCACCGGAAAGATGTTGGGCGTGAGCCAGCAGCGCGTGTCGTTGGTGTTCGGTAAACCGGCCGACAGTCCGCTCACCGAACTGCCCGAGGACGGCACTGTGCTCTCGTTCGACCTCTCGGGTGACGGCAGCATCGACATCGCCATGACGGTCAAGGAACCGGGCCCGGATTTCGATCTGTCGGTGGGGCATCTGGCGCTGCCGCTGAAGTCGGTGCCCGACGCCGAGCCGCTGAGCCCGTACGCGCGCTTGATCCTCGATGTGCTCAGTGGAGACCGGTCGTTGTTCACCAGGCCGGACGGTCTGGCGCACGTCTGGGACGTCGCCGCCCCGTTGCTGAGCAACCCGCCCGAGGTGAAGAGCTACGCGCCCGGATCGATGGGACCCGCCGAGGCCGACGAGCTCGCCGGACCGTGCGGCTGGTTGATCACCGGGCAGGAGTAGTTCGCGCGCAACCGCGCGGAAGTTTTTTCCGGCAACAAACGGGGAGCGAGACTTTTTCGGGCAAACGGCGGATCGGACAGAACGGGCGCGTTATATTTCTGCCGCCCGGTCCAATCTTCAACCAGGCCTCGTCGTTTCTCCGAAAGGTGCTCACCCCATGCTTCTCGATCTCATCACCGGTCTGCTCGGCGGCGGCACCGAAGGCGGCGGCCTCGGCGGAATCATCACCGACGGCATCGCTGCAGGCATCTCCGACGCGATCACCGAGCTCTTCACCGGAAGCGCCGAAGGACTCTCCAGCGTCGCCGAGTAGTCGGTCGCGGGGCCCCGGACCTGTTGTCGAGGTCCGGGGCTTCGTCGCGTTCGGGCTTCATCGGAGCGGCATCAACATCAACGCCGCGAGGTAGATCAGCACGACGGTGCCGCCGGTCAGGACTGCGCCGGCAACGGTCGCGAGTCGGACGATGTTGACGTCCCAGCCGAAATATTCGGCAATTCCGCCGCATACACCTCCCATCATCTTCTGCGAACTCGACCTGGTGAACTCTCTGGGGGAACCGCTCTCGAATGTCATGCTGAAAAGTCTGCATCAGCAACACCTTTCGGCGCATCGGGGATTTCACCCATATCGACCCCGACAAACGAACGGTCCGAAATCGGCGCTCGAACAAGATCGTCGACTTTTCCGGGCAGACCCCTGGACCTACCGCTGTGACGGCCGATACGGTCGCACGAGATCGGCGAGTTCACGAGCAGGCACTACCCGGTCCGTCCCCCTTGCGGACCGGGTGGTGCCTGCGGTGAAACCGGATGCATCGGGTGTTCACCGAACCGACATGGATCGGTCACCGATGAGCACTAACTTTCGGCCCATGACCGACAACGATCTCCGCAACGGCACGGCTGCGCGCACCAACCTGAGCGACCTGCTCGACATCACGACAGCCGTGGATCTTGCCGACACGTCGGGCTTCACCGTCGACGACTCCGATGACGACGATCCGGTACTGCTGACCGTCCCCGACGGCCACGTCGTCGACACCTGGCGCGAGAACTACCCGTACGACGAGCGTATGACGCGTGCCGAGTACGAACTGGAGAAGCGTCTTCTGCAGATCGAACTCCTCAAGTTGCAGATGTGGACCAAGGAGACCGGGCGACGGCACGTCATCATCTTCGAGGGCCGAGATGCCGCCGGTAAGGGCGGCACGATCAAGCGATTCATGGAACACCTCAACCCGCGCGGTGCCAGCGTGGTCGCGCTGGAGAAGCCGTCGGCTCGTGAGTCGACCGAGTGGTACTTTCAGCGCTACATCGCACATCTGCCCGCGGCCGGGGAGATCGTCATGTTCGACAGGTCCTGGTACAACCGGGCGGGCGTCGAGCGGGTCATGGGGTTCTGCACCGACGAGCAGCACGCTCAGTTCGTTCGGCAGGCACCGCTGTTCGAGCAGATGCTCGTCGACGAGGGCATCAGCTTGACCAAGTTCTGGTTCTCGGTGTCGCAGCACGAGCAGCGCACCCGCTTCGCCATCCGGCAGGTCGACCCGGTGCGGCAATGGAAGCTCTCGCCCATGGACCTTGCCTCGCTGGACAAGTGGGATGCCTACACCGCGGCGAAGGAGGAGAACTTCCGTGCCACCGACACCGATGTCGCGCCGTGGACGGTCGTCAAGAGCAACGACAAGAAGCGGGCTCGCATCAACGCCATGCGCTTCGTGCTCAACAAATTCGACTACGCGAACAAGGATTCCGAAATAGTCGGTGAAACAGACCCTCTGCTCGTGGGGCGCGCGAAAGACGTGATCGGCGAGTAGTTTTGCCGCGTAATATGGTGCAATCTCCGGTAAGTCGTTGCGGTAGTGGATCTTCGATGTCTCGAGTTGGTACCGGGCTATGCACCGTCATCGTCGGTGCGGTAGGAACGAACGAGGTCGTATTGCCTACGGCTGTCCTTGCACACGAGTAACAGGAGTTCTCATGGGTTCAGCAGCGCAGTTCATCTCCGACATCGCCACCGGCGTCTACGACGGCATCGTCGACGCGATCGTCGATCAGATCGTCGGCGTGCTGACGTCGGGTAGCGCGGCGTAGTTCGTCCGTGTCGACCGTGGCCGTGACCGTTCGTCGGGGGCGGCCACGGTCGGTACCGTCACCGTTTTGTGACACCGCACCAAGATTTTCGACTTTTACTGTTGTTTCCGTGTACAAACCGAGACCGACTGCGGTACAAATCTTCTTGCAGAGATCATCGCGTGACATCCGTCACAGGCGATCTGCACACCCCCCTCGAAGAAGGAGTATTTCGCATGTCCGCTGAACTCGGTGACCTCCTCGCAATTTTCCTCCAGCTCTTCTCGGGAATCAGCTCCTCCTCGGACTGACCGACCGCCGCGCCGTTGGGCCTGCGGCCCAACGGCTGCACGGATCTCTACGTCCGATGAACTCGTGACGGTTCGCGATGCTGTCCAGGCATCGAATCCCCCTCTCTCGAAGGAGTTTTCATGGAGTTGCTCGCAATCCTGCTGCAGTTGCTCGCTCTCGGTAGCTCGGAAGGTAGCGGCTCGGCCGTCGAAATCCCCGGCCTGCCCTCCTGACTCATGACTTCCTGATTCACGGCTTCGAGCCGGGTCCGCATCGTCGGGCCCGGCTCTTGTCGTTCGACGTGCATTCGTTGGAGATGTCATTCGTTCGACCGAAAAGATCTGCACCACTCGATGATTGGCCGGCGATCCGGTGAACACGAGCCCTGGGGGGATGCATGGTTGCACCCGTCATAGGGTGAGCCGATGCAGACGGTTCCGATTCAGATGCCCGACGGTTCGACCGTGCCGGTGTCACTGTTCCCCGGTGAGGGCCGTGACGATGCACCCGTGATCGTCGTTCTTCCCGGCCTCGGCATTCCCGGTGGCTACTACCGGCTGTTCGCCGAGGCTCTCGTCGCGCGCGGTTTCCATGCTGCGATCGGCGATCTCCGGGGTCAGGGGGACAGCGTGCCGAAGCCGAGTTCGGCGAGTCGCTACGGCTACCAGGAACTGGTTTCGATCGACTTCCCGGCGATATTCGAGGTGGTTCGCGAGCAGTTCCCGGAAGCGACGCCGTTCCTGCTCGGCCACAGCATGGGCGGCCAGCTCGGTGCGATGTACGCCGCCCGCATCAGGGGCAGGCTCGGCGGACTGATCCTGGTGGCGTCGGGTTCGCCCTACCACCGCGGATTCGGCACCACCCGCGGCGTCCCGCTGTACGTGGGTGCCGCAGCGATGGCGATCACCAGCAGCATCGCCGGGTTCTGGCCGGGAGATCGGATCGGTATCGGCGGGTTCGGCCGTCAGTCGAGGGTTCTGATCGACGACTGGTCCCGGTTCGCGCGGACCGGGACGATCGAACCGGCGGGAGCGGACATGGACTACGAGGAACGGATGGGCCGTCTGACGCTTCCGGTGCTCGCAGTCACCATCGAAGGCGACGACCTCGCACCCCGTGGCTCGATGGACAATCTCGTACGCAAGCTTGCCCGTGCCGAAGTCACCTCGGTGCACGTCGACGAGCCACTCGGACACAACGGGTGGATCCGTAGCCCCACGGCGGTCGCCGACCTCGTGGCGGAGTGGATGCATCGCTGACGGGTTCGGATCCGAACTGGGTAATCCACAGGTTTTCGTACGTTTGCACATGCTTCTGGTTCGTTTTGGTGTACAAAGTCTTTGAACCAACAATTGTGTGAACGACGATAGCGAGCACGACTATGAGCGGCCTGGGGGATTCTGTTCGTCGAATCGGTGGTGGGGAGCAGTTTCTCCGATCGAGGGCGCTACGCAGAGTGGTCGTCGTATGCGTGGTGGCCTGCGCCGCGGCGGTGGCGCACCCGCTCGCCTCCGCGACCCCGGCCGAGGAGACGTCCGGTCCGACGGAGTCGTACGTGGTGCGCACCGAGGTGACCGACGACGCCGCCATGACGGCATTCGTTCACTCGGCCGCGATGGACCGGACGATCCCACTGAAGATTCTGCGATCTCCCGATCGGCCGGCTCCGAGCCCCACGCTGTATCTGCTCAACGGCGCGGGCGGCGGACTCGACGGAATGGACTGGTACACCCAGACCGATGTCGTGTCGTTCTTCGCCGACAAGAACGTCAATGTGGTGACCCCGGTCGGAGGGGCCTACTCCTACTACACCGACTGGCAGCAGGACGATCCGAGGCTCGGGCGCAACAAGTGGGAGACCTTCCTGACCGCCGAACTCCCACCGCTCGTGGACGATCTGCTCGATACCAACGGCCGCAACGCAATTGCAGGTATCTCGATGGCCGCGACCTCGGTCCTGAACCTGGCCGCTCACCACCAGGGGCTCTACCGTGCCGTCGGTTCCTACAGTGGATGCGCGTCGACCACCGACGCGTTGGGCCGGGCATACGTCAAGACGGTCGTGTCCATGGCGCTCGGCGCGAACGTCACGAACATGTGGGGGCCGGACGATCATCAGGACTGGGTACGCAACGATGCGGTGATCAATGCCGAAAAGTTGCGTGGCACAGCGCTGTACATCTCGAACGGCAGCGGGCTGGCGGGGGCATCGGACACCCTCGACGGTACGAACCTCAACGGAACCGGCTTCGTGTTGCTCAACCAGATGGTCGTGGGCGGTGTCATCGAGGTGGCGACCGGTGACTGCACTCGCAGGTTGAAGACGGCCCTCGAGCAGCTCGACATTCCGGCCCATTTCGAGTTGCGTGACCGCGGGACTCACTCGTGGGGTTACTGGCAGGACGACCTGCACGATTCCTGGCCGATGTTCGAGGACGCTCTCGCTGCCTGACCGTCAGCTACGAGCGAGGTGTCGCCACAGAAACTCGTAGGTCAACGCGGTCTTGAACGCCAACTGCGCGTTGTCCGACGCCCCGCCGTGCCCACCTTCGATGTTCTCGTAGTAGCTGACGTCGTGGCCGAGTTCGGCCAATCGAGCCGCCATCTTGCGTGCATGTCCGGGATGGACGCGATCGTCGCGGGTCGACGTGGCGATCAGAATCGGCGGATACCGACGTTCGGATGCGGCGACGACGTTCTGGTAGGGGGAGTACTGCGAGATGAACTCCCACTCGTCCGCGTCGTCGGGGTTGCCGTACTCGGCCACCCAGGACGCCCCCGCGAGCAACAGGTGGTACCGCTTCATGTCCAGCAGCGGGACCTGACATACCAACGCGCCGAACAGTTCCGGGTACTTCGTCACCATGATGCCCATCAACAGACCGCCGTTGCTCCCGCCTTGCGCGGCCAACTGCTCGGTGGTGGTGATGCCGCGGGTGACGAGGTCGCGCGCGACGGCGGCGAAGTCCTCGTGCACCAGATGGCGTCCGGCGCGCAGGACCTGGGTGTGCCAGGACGGCCCGTACTCTCCGCCGCCGCGGATGTTCGCGACGACGTAGGTGCCGCCACGTTCGAGCCACGCCCGTCCGGTCGCACCGCTGTAGCCGGGCGTCATCGAGATCTCGAAGCCGCCGTAACCGTAGAGCAGTGTCGGTCCGGGACCGGAATCGGCGCGTCGGACGACGAAGTAGGGGATGTCGGTACCGTCGTCGGACCGTGCGAAGAACTGTTCCACCGTCAGGCCGTCGGCGTCGAAGAACGCCGGAGCCTGCTTGAGAACTTCGAGTTCACCGCCCACGGTGCCCACCAGTAATGTCGCCGGAGTGAGATAGCCGGACGAGGAGAGGAAGAACTCGTCACCGTTCTCCTCGGCGTCGGTTCCGATGATCTCGGTGGAGGTCAGATCCGACAACCCGTCGATCGTGCCGGTTGCCCACTCCTTCTCGCCGGGGGTGAGGACGTGCAACTGCGTCCGTACGTCCTGCAAGGTCACCAGCAGCAGGTGATTCTCGGTCCAGGCGTACTGGTGCAGGGAGGTGTGCGCATCGGGAGCGAAGAGAACGGTGAGAGCGATCGTGCCGGAGACGAACTCGTCGAAATCCGCAGCGAGCAGTGCGCCGGCCGGATAGGTTTCGTCGCCCACCGTCCACGGCGTCATCGTGCGAACCAGCAACCAGTTCTCGTGCACCGAGGTCGACGCGTCGGTGGGCGTCGGGATCCGGGTCAACGTGGACCCGTCGAGCACGTAGGTCTCGGAGTTGTAGAAGTCGGTGGCGCGCTGGACGAAGTCGCGTTCGAAGCCGGGGGTGCGATCGTGCCAGGCGGAGATCGAGATGTCCTGTGCCGCACCCTCGTACACGGTCTCGGCCTCGTCGACCGAGGTACCGCGATGCCACCGCTTCGTGATGCGCGGATAGCCCGACTCGGTGAGCGAGCCCGGTCCGAAATCCGTTCCGACGAAGACGGTGTCAGCGTCGATCCACCCGATGTCCGTCTTTGCCTCGGGTAGGGCGAATCCGCCGTTCTCCGGGGCGCGGAAGGTGCGGGAGTCCAGATCGAACTCGCGGACCACCGTTGCATCGGCGCCGCCGCGAGAGAGCGTCACCAGAGCCAGCCGTTGATCGGGGCGCAGCACCTGAGCGCCACCCCACACCCAGTTCTCGTCCTCGCTCGCGGCCAGCGCATCGAGATCGAGCAGCACGTCCCACGCCGGATTCTCGGTTCGGTACTCGTCCATCGTGGTTCGACGCCACAGGCCGCGGACGTGTTCGGCGTCGCGCCAGAAGTTGTACAGAAATCGTCCGCGCCGACGGGCGTACGGAATGCGCGCGTCGGTGTCGAGAATTTCTCGGATGCTCGCCTCGGTGGCCTCGAACGCCGTCCCGCTCAGCGCCTCGACCGTCACCTCGTTCTTCTCGCGCACCCACGCGAGCGCAGCGTCGCCGGTGACGTCTTCGAGCCAGAGGTACGGGTCGTCCGAGATTGCCATTCCACAGTTCTAGCAGCACTCGGGCCGTCGGGGTGGTCGGCGCTCGCGTGGCTACCGGCTGGTAACGAAGACCAGGTCGAGACAGCGTCGGACGGCACGACTACGCTGGGGACTCGTGACCTCACACTATGACGTCGTTGTCCTCGGAGCCGGTCCCGGTGGGTACGTCGCTGCTATCCGCGCGGCACAACTCGGACTCAGCACTGCCATCATCGAGAAGAAGTACTGGGGCGGTGTGTGCCTGAATGTCGGCTGCATCCCCTCGAAGGCCCTTCTCCGTAACGCCGAGCTGGCGCACCTCTTCACCAAAGAGGCCAAGCTGTTCGGCATCTCGGGTGAAGCCTCCTTCGACTTCGGCGCAGCCTTCGATCGGAGCCGCAAGGTTGCCGACGGCCGCGTCAAGGGCATCCACTTCCTGATGAAGAAGAACAAGATCCCCGAGTACGACGGCAAGGGCACGTTCACCGATGCCAACACCATCGAGGTCGAGCTGACAAAGGGTGGTACCGAGACGATCACGTTCGACAACGCGATCATCGCGACGGGCAGCACCACCAAGCTGCTTCCCGGCACGGAACTGAGCGAGAACGTCGTCACGTACGAAGAGCAGATCATGACGAAGGATCTGCCGGGTTCGATCCTCATCGTCGGTGCCGGCGCGATCGGCATGGAGTTCGGCTACGTCCTCAAGAACTACGGAGTCGACGTCACCATCGTCGAGTTCCTCGATCGCGCGCTCCCCAACGAGGACAAGGACGTCTCGAAGGAAATCGAGAAGCAGTACAAGAAGCTCGGCGTCAAGGTCATCACCGGCGCAGGCGTGCAGAGCATCGACGACGACGGCTCCAAGGTCACCGTCGCGATCAAGCACAACAAGTCCGGCGAGAGCGAGACCTTCACCGTCGACAAGGTGATGCAGTCCGTCGGCTTCGCGCCTCGCGTCGAAGGATTCGGCCTGGAGAAGACCGGCGTCGAGCTCACCGATCGCGGTGCCATCGGCATCACGAACACGATGCAGACCAACGTGCCGCACATCTACGCCATCGGCGACGTCACCGCCAAGCTGCAGCTCGCCCACGTGGCCGAGGCCCAGGCCGTCGTGGCTGCCGAAACCATCGGCGGCGCAGAGACATTGCCGATCGACGACTACCGCATGATGCCGCGTGCGACGTTCTGCCAGCCGCAGGTCGCCAGCTTCGGTCTCACCGAGGACCAGGCCCGCGAGGAGGCTCAGGCCCGCGGGTCCGACATCAAGGTCGCGAACTTCCCGTTCGCCGCCAACGGCAAGGCACACGGACTGGGCGACGCCACCGGCTTCGTCAAGCTCATCGCCGACACCGAGCACGGCGAACTGCTCGGCGGACACCTCATCGGACCGGACGTTTCCGAGCTGCTGCCGGAGCTGACCCTCGCCCAGAAATGGGACCTCACGGTCAACGAACTGGCACGCAACGTGCACACGCACCCGACGCTGTCGGAGGCACTGCAGGAGGCCATCCACGGCCTCGCGGGGCACATGATCAACTTCTGATCCCAGCCGAACGACGACGAGGGCGGCGACCACTTCGGTGGTCGCCGCCCTCGTCGTTCTTGGGTCCTGCTCCGGCGCTACGACTTTCGCCAGTGATCGAAGCGTCCCTTGATGTCCGACGCCACGTCGCCGATTCCGTTGCCGACGGCGTCGACGGCTCCGGTGAAGCCACTTCCGATGTCTCGCACCGTCTTGATCAGCGGGTCCTCGGAGGTGTCGAAGTTGTTCTTGTACGTGCGCGCTGCGTTACGGAACTCCTCCGAGACCTTGGCCTCGTGGTCGGTGGACCTGCGTGGGTAGTCGCCGCGAAGTACGGCCGCGTACTCGCCGTCGTCGACCCACTTCTTCAACTCTGCGGCGCGGAGCACCGAGAACGGGTGCGAGAGGAGTTCGAGATTGAGCAGCTTGAGTACGCCGTCGCGCAGATCTCCGCTGGCCTCGTACTCGGCGGCCTGAGCGAGGAAGGCATCGACGTCGATTTCGCTGATGCGTGCGCCGCCGGCCAGCTTCAATTGCACGCGGATCGCGGTGTGCACGTCCTGTCCGCACAGCAAACCTGCTCTGTCACCGGATAGTTCGGACTTTCGCTGCCATTCCATCAATCCTGCGATGACCGCGCGTAGGGCCCAGCCGCCCACCGGAACCCAGCCGACCGTGCCGGCGAGCCGCATCAGATGCATGAGCACGGTGCGATACACCGCGTGCCCGGACAGCGCGTGGCCCAGCTCGTGACCGACGACGAAACGCTGCTCCTCGTAGGTCATGATGTCGAGCATGCCCGTGGTCAGCACGATGAACGGGCGGTCCATTCCGATGGTGAACGCGTTGACCATCGGTGACTGCACGACGAACAACTCGGGTGTCTCCTCGGCACCGAGAATGTTCACGCAGTCGGTGCGCAGGTCGTTGAGGTCCTTGAACTGGCGCTCGTCGACGCGTACCGCTGTGGCGAGGTACATCAGGCGATGCTGCCGTTCGCGTAGCAGCCCGGACAGCGTGCGCAGAACGGTGTCGAAACCTTTGAGGGTGCGCAGGGTGACCAGCGCAGCTCGATCCGACGGGTGTTCCCACGTGCGAGAAGAGATGTCGGGGAATTCGATGCGGGTGCGATCCGGAGCGCTTGTCAATCTTTTCTCCCAGCGTCGATGAGAATCCAAAGTATCAGTAAAGCGGGGCGAGCGGTCCGTACTGGAGGCGCGCGACGCCCGTACGACGCTGCGCGCACCCGAGCGCTCGGTCGCAACGGAACCTCAGGCAGCCCGGCCGAAGTCTGTGATTTCTCATAGGTCGGTAAGTGAGGAAAACGTCACTTGGTCGACTGCCGGCTGGTACTTTTCGTTTTCGGCGCGGGGGAGTCGCCATGAACACGAGTGTGGGGGGTGGGGAATTGTCGTCGCCGGTATCGACGCTCGCACGCGTCAGCGACGGGGTTTCCGGTGGATTCAGGACGTTCGGCCAGACGTTGGAGCTGGGCGTGCTGGCCTTCGTTCACCTCGTACGTGACATCGCCACGTTGCGGCATCCGTGGCGTGACACCGTCGACCAGGCCTGGTTCGTCGTCACCGTCACGGTCGTCCCCGCGGTACTGGTGTCGATTCCGTTCGGCGTCATCGTCTCCGTGCAGGTCGGCAGTCTCACCGATCAGATCGGCGCGACGTCCATCGCAGGTGCTGCAGGTGGTCTCGGGGTGATCCGCCAAGGGGCACCGATCGTCGCGGCTCTGTTGTTGGGCGGTGCCGCAGGGTCGGCGGTCGCAGCCGATCTGGGGGCGCGCACCATTCGCGACGAGATCGATGCTTTGTCGACGATGGGAATCGACCCGGTGCGCAGGCTCGTCGCGCCACGGCTGGCAGCCATCCTCCTGGTGGCACCGTTTCTGTGCATTCTGATCATCTTCATGGGTCTGGCCGCCGGCTACGCGATCAACGTCGGTTTCCAGAGTGGCACGCCCGGCAGTTACATCAGCTCGTTCGCGAGCTTCGCCTCGGTTGCGGACCTCGTCGTCGCCCTGGTGAAGACCGAGATATTCGGGGTCATCGTCATCGTTGTTGCGTGCCACCGCGGTTTGTCCGCCTCGCACGGTCCTCGCGGGGTGGCCAACGCGGTCAATGCGTCCGTGGTGCTCGGTGTGGTGTCGGCGTTCGCGGTCAACGTCGTGATCACCCAGCTGGTCGCCATGTTCATGCCGCAGAGATTGGGCTGACGTGGCCACTCCTTCTCGATACACAGTGCACGGCACCGCTCATCTGACCCGCGGTGCCAGATATCTCGGACGTAAGCCGTTCGAGGTACTCGAGATGCTGGGCCATCAGCTGACGTTCTGCGTCAAGGTGCTCGTGGCGATACCTCACACGGTTCGTGCCTACCGACGTCAGATGCTGCTGATCCTCAGTGACATCACCTGGGGCAGTGGACGACTGATCGTCGGTGGCGGAACGGTGTCGGTTCTCGTCGTCCTGGGTGTCGCGGTGGGTGCATCCGTGGGAATCGAAGGGTTCAATTCACTGGGCATGGTGGGGATGGAGCCGCTGACGGGCTTCATCTCCGCGTACGCCAGCACTCGTGAGCTCGCCCCGATGATCGCGGCCATCGGGTTCGCGACGCAAGCAGGATGTCGGATGACGGCCGAGATCGGCGCAATGCGGATCTCCGAGGAGATCGACGCCCTCGAAGCTCAGGGAATCCAGTCGATGCCGTTCGTGGTGACCACCCGGGTGATCGCGGGAATCGTCACGATCGTGCCGCTCTATCTCCTGACGCTGATCCTGAGCTACCTGTCGTGCGCGTTCGTGGTCCGGGTCGTCGGTGGACAGTCCTCCGGCACCTACGACCACTACTTCAGTGCCTTTCTGCAACCGATCGACGTGCTGTTCTCCCTGCTCAAGGCTGCTGTGTTCGTCGTGACGATCATTCTGATCCACGGCTACCAGGGGTACTACGCCTCGGGCGGTCCGGAAGGTGTGGGGCGAGCGTCGGGCCGCGCCATCAGAGCCAGCCTCGTCGCGGTGGTGGTGCTGGACATGATCATGACCTTGGTTCTGTGGGGATTCGACTCGGGGATAAGGATTTCGGGGTAGAGATGGCAGTGTTCGATGATCTGACCGGTCGATCGGCCGGTCCTGCAACCCTTCGCATGCGCGGACTGGCGGTTGCTGTCGCCGCTGCCGTTCTCGCCTGCGGCCTCACCGCGTACGCGCGGGGTACCTTCGAGTCGCCCTTCGAACTCACGCTGGACGCGGCGTCGGTCGGCGACGGTCTCACCCCCGGCTCGGAGGTGAAGTTCCGGGGCCTGTCGATCGGCACGGTGGACCACATCGAGACCGTCGGCTTCGGCCATCAGAGGCTGGAACTGGAGATCGACCCGAGCCAGGCGGGCGAGCTGACCGACACCATGCAGGCCCAGTTCTCCTCGTCCAACGTATTCGGTTCCACTGCAATCGAATTGGTATCCGACGGTACCGGCAATCCACTCGCCTCGAATTCGACCCTGGCAGTGTCGAGCGAACTGCGCGGTGCAACGGTGACCGGAGTGTTCCGGCGAGTCGCCGAACTGACCGAGGTGCTCGACTCCGAACAAGTGCAGAACCTTCTCGATCTCATCGCGAACACGTCCGTCGAGGTGAGTCGAAACCTGAAGCCGTACTTCGATACTGCGCAAATGATGGCGAACAATCAGATCGATCCGCTCGCCTGGAAGCTGCACCGAGGGGCGGAACTCGGTGACGGTATCGCCAACTTGATTCCACCTCTTCTCGATCTGGTGGTGGGAGTGGTGGACAAGAGTGCGTACGTCGAAGCGCCCGCCGACAGGGCCAGGACCATCGCGGCCAACGACGGTCTGAGCGATCAGCTGATGGTTCCGGTGGGCGACCTGCTGAAGAAGAACAATCCGAACCTGACTCCGCTTCTGTCGACCGTGCTCGATCTGCTGGTGCCGATCACGGCATCGATCGGCACGTTCGCGCCCAGCTACAACAGGGTCCCGCAGGTGATCGACGGCATTTCCGATGCATTCCCCATCGTCGACGGCAAGCCTCAACTCCAGCTCGACCTGATAGTTCGGACCATGCCCAATCTGGCCGGAGCCGTTGCCGCGCACGAGGAGGCGAACGGGTGAAGAAGGTAACCGGACCTGTGCTCAAATTGCTCGTCTTCTTCACGGTGACCGCGGTGTGCGCCGTGATCATCGTGGCTGCACTCCGTACCCCGGTCGGTGGTCCGCTGTCGTCGTACGGCGCGGAGTTCGACGACGTATCGGGTCTGTACGTGGGCGACGATGTGCGCATGTCCGGGGTACAGATCGGCAAGGTCTCCTCGGTCGACCTCGACGGAGGCATTGCGCGCGTCGGATTCGAAATCGAGGACAGGCGACCGATTTTCGCGAACACTCAGGCAGCTGTCCGCTACCAGAACCTTCTCGGCCAGCGTTACGTCGAGTTGATCCAGAAGGATGCGGCTACCGGTGCTCCCCTGGCGTCGGGTGAGACGATCCCGGTGGATCGCACGATCCCGTCGTTCGATATTTCCACGCTGTTCAACGGATTCAAACCGATCTTCGACACGCTCGACACCGCACAGCTCAATCAGTTCACCGAGAACATTCTGCGCATGGTGCAGGGCGACGGGTCCGGCCTGGGTCCGGTGCT
This sequence comes from Rhodococcus sp. 06-418-5, assembly GCF_002258285.1. Taxonomy (NCBI): domain Bacteria; kingdom Bacillati; phylum Actinomycetota; class Actinomycetes; order Mycobacteriales; family Nocardiaceae; genus Rhodococcus; species Rhodococcus sp. 06-418-5. Next base: position 488,118 of record NZ_NOYE01000037.1, on the reverse strand, counting down.
CCGCGACGTGGACCGCATCACCCAGTTCGCGGTTCAACGGGAGTCGATCATCGGCCTGCTCATCGACAATCTCGGCCAGATCTCGGATTCGATCGGCGGCCAGTCCTCCTCCGTAGCCGACCTGCTCGAACAACTACACGGTCTCGTGTCCAAGCTCAGTACACAGATGGACGGGGTCTTGGCCTCGTTGGATCAGGCGAACTACGGGCTCACACCGTTGGTCGGTTTGATGGAGGGACTGGAAAGCGCGTACGACAACAGTTATGCGCCGGTCGACGGAGCGCTGCGGCGAATGCTTCCGCAGACGGAACAGGTGACCGAGATGCTCGCCCTTGCCCCCGCATTGTTGACCGGCCTCAACGCGAGTATTCCCGCGCCGGGTGCCAAGACCTACACGTGTAGTCAGGGCCAACAAGATATCCCGGGGATCGGGCAGATCGTGCTCGGCGGACAGAATTTGGTGGTGTGTCGATGAAACGCGTGCTGCGCCGGGGCGTTCGTGACGAGCAGTCGGAGAACAAGACACATTTCTTCTGGGGTGCAGTCGGTGTCGCCTTCTCCTTGGTACTCCTCCTCGTCGCGGCCGTTCTGTACACGGTTCCGTTCGGCGATCGCACCTACACCGCCGAGTTCGGCTCGGCCGCAGGGGTGAAGCCCGGTGACGAAATCAGGATCGCCGGAATTCCCGTCGGCTCCGTGCGCTCGGTCGAGCTCGCGGGCGATCACGTCGATGTCGAATTCAGTGTTCGATCGGACGTTTTCGTGGGGGACGCATCGACGCTGACGGTCAAGTTGCTCACGCCGATCGGCGGTCATTACGTGATGCTCAGCTCTCATGGCGACGGCGCGCTCGACTCGGCACCGATTCCGTCGGAGCGGGTCGCGCTTCCGTACGAGCTGTCCGACGCGATCCAGCAGGCAACTCCGTTGGTCCGCGATATCGACGGACCGACGTTGCGACAGACCGTGGCAGAACTGGACCGGGCAGTGAGTACGCAGCCGCAGTCGACCCGTGCCATCGTGGACAATCTGTCTTCGCTCACCGACGTCATCGCGACCCGCTCCGAACAGCTCGAACGTGGGCTCGTGGTGTCGGACGAGTACGTCGGCGCGTTGGCAGCCGATCGAGTGATGCTCGTGGAGCTGGTTCACGAACTCGGCACCTTGACAAAGGGATTCGGAGACAAGCGCGCAGAAGTGGTCAATGCCTTCGACCTGCTCGGGCGGATGTTCAAGCTCTTCCATCGGCCTGTGGTCGCATTCGAGAAGGGGCTAGAGCCGTCGATCGTCCAGCTCGAGGAGATCACACAGAAGCTCTTCGCGCAGTTGGGTGATTTCGACGGGGCGATCACGACCATGAAGCAGAGTACGGACGGTCTCGCCGCACTGATCGGGGGCGGTCAAGGTCCGGTGATCGATCAGTCGCAGGACACGGTCGTCGGTGTCGGTGTCTGCATTCCGCTGCCGGGGAAGGCGTGCTGATGAGGCGCAGAATCGTGAAGGTCGCTGTGGCAGCGGCTGTGGTGATCACTCTCGTCGGTTCCGTCGCGTCGGCGACCGCCGTCATCGATTCCGGGGCGAGCAGCTCGTCGGTGTGCGCCGAGTTCACCGATACGGTCGGGTTGTACGAGGGCAATTCGGTCATGATGTTGGGTGTGGTCGTCGGGACGGTGACGCACATCGAGAACACCGACGCCTCCGTGATGGTCACGATGGATGTCGACGACAGCCTCGTGTTGCCTGCGGAAGTCGGTGCCGTGACACTGTCCAGTTCGATCGTCACCGACCGGCACGTGGAATTCACCGAGCCCTACACCGGCGGCGCCGAATTCGATCGCGCGCAGTGCATTCCGTTGGAGCGCACCAGAACTCCGTTGGGAATCAGCGATACTCTCGATGCCGTATCGGGCCTCACTGCTGATCTGCTGGGCCCGGCCGACGCCGACGGCAAGCACGACGAAGTCCTGGGTGACACACTTCGTTCGGTCGACGGTTCGCTCCGTGGGTCCGGTGCCCAGCTGAACGAGAGCCTCCAGCAGTTGGCCCAGCTGGTCGGCGATCCGGCCGACCGAGACACCACCGTGCGACGCCTGATCGACAATCTCGACGGCCTGATCGACACGTTCGTGGTGAGCTGGCCCGAGGTGGCGAAGCTACTCGACAACCTGAAGCGGGGAATGATCACGCTGTCGGAGTTCACCCAGTCGTTCGGGACCACGGTCGCTTTGACCACCGAATTCATGCCGCCACTCGCGCGCAACGTCGCGAAGTACGACGACAAGGTCTACGCATTTCTCGACCAGGCGGCCCCTGTGGTCGACGTCCTGCTCGGGCGAGTGGGCGATATCAAGGACATTCTCGAGCAGGTGCCGACCGTAGGGCAGAACCTGATGACGATGTACGACAACGATTCCAAGAGCGGGCGCCTGATCTATCACCCGCCACAGTTCGAGATCGACACCAACTCGCCGAACGAGGTCTGCGCTCTGCTCAACAAGTACCGCCCGACGTGTTCGGCCGATCAGCAACGAGGCGATGTCATCGACGTGGGATTGGTGCAGCTGGTACTCGGTTCGGCGGGATGGCGATGAGGCGCGCGGTGATCGGGCTGTGCTGTGTCGCAGCCCTGTCGGCGTGCAGCGTCGACCCAGCGGAGCTGCCGATTCCGGGAAGTTATGTGTCGGGTGACAAATACACTCTGCGAATCGAGTTCGCGAGTGTCCTGAATCTGCCGGAGAAGGCCAAGGTCATCGTCGAGGGTGTCGATGCGGGCGTTCTCGACCGAGTAGACCTCGTCGGTTCGACCGCTGTCGCGACCGTCGATCTGTCGGCCGATGTTCAGCTGCCGACCGATACCGTCGCCGAGCTTCGACAGTCGTCGATCCTGGGCGAGATCTACATCTCGCTGCAACCGCCGTCCGACGTGAACGCGAGTGCGGGTTCGAGTTCGAGCGGGCCTTATCTTCGCGACGGTGACGTTATTCCCATGGAGCGGACGGTACCGGCAGACAACGTCGAGGACGTGCTGCGAGGATTGTCGAACATCGTGACCGGCGGTCACTATGTGGAACTGCAGGAGGCGGTGAACAACGTCAATGCGGCCATTCCTCCGGACCCTGCCCAGGTCGACAAGATCAATTCCGCCGCTCGGGCTGCGCTGACCGACATCGGCGACAACACCGGCGAGATCGATCGGATACTCGCGGCGGCGGAGAGTGTGTCGAATACCGTTGTGACGCAACGTGACGGCGTCGAGCGTGTTCTCGAGCTGGGCCCGAGACGATCGGACGGGTTGTCCGAGGTCCTGTTCAGCGTCGTACACATGATCTTCATGCTGGGATACATGTCGCAGAACGTCGGTGACGTTCTCGCCGGCCCGTATCCGGAACTCAGAGGTGCCATCGACATCATCGCGCCTGCATTGATCACGATCTCGAACGCAGACACCACGGTGCCCATGAACATGGAGAAAGCGAACACCCTCTTGCGCGAGCGCCTCATCCCGTACTTCGAGTCCACTCCGAACATTGCGGTGCGGTCGGTGTCGACCGATCAGGGGGCCGGCGCATTGGCCGACGACATGATCGGGATCCTGCGCGGCATCGGTATCGTCCGATGAAGCGGGGAACACTCGTCTCCCTCGTGGCACTGACGGCCATGACCGTTGCGAGCATCGGGTACCTGGTCGTTGGCGTGCTCGACGTGAACCCGACCAGAACGATCGATCGTGTCGTGGTGCACATGGAATCCTCCGGCGGGCTGATGGATACCTCGCAGGTCACCTCGAGAGGCATCAAGGTGGGCCGGGTCGAGTCCATCGCGGTGGTGCCGGGCGGCCTCGACGTCACACTCGCGCTCGACGCCGCGAACCGTATACCGACCGACTCCGAGGTCGTGGTGGCGAACCTGTCCGCAGCAGGCGAGCAGTTCCTCGACCTTCGGCCTCGAAGCGTCGGAGGGCCGTATCTCACGGACGGAGATGTCCTCGGCAGCGATCACGTACGCCCGTCGGTCACCGTCAGCGAGGCCCTCAGCCTGGGTGATTCGCTCGCCTCGCAACTCGATACGAATGCCTTGAGGGGTTTGACCGATACCGCGTCGGCAGCCGTCGAAGGCCGTGGTTCGGATATCGATCGTCTCGTGGAGGCATTCCGATTCCTCGCAGCGACGTTGCGGGACAAGAGCGGAGAGATTCGTCGCCTGTACGACAATGCGCAACAAGGTGGGCGCCTCGCCTACGGATACGGTCCGGTGATGACCGACGCGGCACCGTGGGTCGGCGCGACGGGTTCGGGTGTGGCAAACCTGCTCGAGGGCTTCAACGACTACTCGTACGTCGGCGCGGACGTCTGGGACGATCCGCTCGGCAAGATCGGGCCGAAGATCGATCAGTACCTCACACCGCTGTCGCCCGACCTCGCACTGATAGCGACACTGCTCAAGCCGTACACCGCACCGATCAAGCCGATGCGGATCGACGCAGGCTCGATCGTCGACGTGATGCAGACCGTCTTCCCTCCCGGCGGGCCGGCGAGGCTTTCCGTAGAAATTCCGAATTGATTGGAGTGACCCCCTCATGGTCGAAGTAGAAGAATCCCGGACCGAGGAAGCACCGGTGTCCGCCGAGACCCCCCGACGTCGCCGCATTCGGTGGTCCGTGGTCGCTGCCGCGGTACCGGGCATCGCGCTCGCGGCGGTGTTCGGAGTGCTGTGGCATTCCGCAGCAGGCGATCTGGCCGACGAGCGTGCGCACGATCAGGATCGACAGATGGCGTTGAACACCGCCACCGACTACACGGCGCGGTCGCTGACCTACGACTACCGCAACCTCGACGCGTTCTTCGACGGCGTCGACCAGGGCGCATCGCAGTCCCTGCAGGATCGCTACAGCGGAGTTCGTGAGGCCCTCACTGCCATCATGAACGAGTCCCAGGTGGTCGCCAACGGCGAGGTACTCTCTGCCGCAATCGATTCCGAGTCCGGAGGCGAGTACAAAGTGGCGGTGTTCGCGCAGCAGACCACGCAGAACGTGCAGCAACCGGACCCCGGCAAGGTGCCCAACCTCCTGCTCGTGACGGTCACCGAGCAGGACGGTCAGTGGATCGTCAGCGACTACGGCCCCAAGACCTGACCCGGGGTCAGGAAGCGTTCGTGGCGCTGACGAACTGGGCGAGCCCGCGCACCTCCTGTTCGATTTCGGTCATCCCACATGCCTCGAAGATCGACGTGAACTGCTCCTTCTCGAACATGCGGACCCCGATACGCCCCGACGCTGCACCCACCACCGACCGCACCGGAGCGGTCTCACGGCCGTAGCTCGTCATGATCGCGATTCGACCACCCGGCCGGAGCACCCGGACGAGTTCGTCGACCACGGTCAGCGGGTTCGGGATCAGGTACAGGGCGGCGAAGCAGCACACGGCGTCGAAGGTGTTGTCGGCGAACGGTAGTGACTGCGCATCACCGCGCATGTACGCGGCGTGGGGCCCGCGGTTGTCTCGAACGGCGCGGCGAATCATCTGCCCCGAGATGTCGAATCCGATGGCGATGCCGTCTCCGCTCAGGTGCTCCGACAGGTTCCTGGTGAAGTTTCCCGGTCCCGATGCCACGTCCAGCACCGTCATGTCGCCGGTCAGTCGCAGGTCCGAGGCGGCCTTGGCACGTTCGGCGGACATGGACAGGCCACCGACCCCCATCATGGCGATACCGGCGGGCCGCCAGAGCTTTTCGTAGATCGAGGCAACCAGGCGATTGTTCATCGCCTTGCTCGCGGTGGTCGGTGACGGCGCAGGCGTACCGCCGAGCAGTTCCACGTAGCCCTCGGTCGTGTCCGCGCTCGCGCGGAATTCGGGTTCGAGCAGTGCCGCAGCTCGGCCGAGCGCTCGGTCTTCGGCAGAGGGTGTGATTGCAGTGGGTGTGATTGCGGTCGGTGTGTCGTCCGGATCGTCATCCGGTTCGAGCGGGTAGGGCGGATTTCCCTTGCCCTGCAGCCGGTATCGACCCCAGAAGTCCACGTCGCCCACCGTGACGGACGCAGTGCCGCTGTCGGTGCTCAGCAGGCCCTTGCGGCTACTGGCCGCGGCCTCCATGAACTCCTGCAGTTCTTCGTGTGGGCGGACGCGTCCGTACCAACGGAATATGCCGTCGATGGGTTGGGAATGTCCGCGCAGATCGATTTCGACGTCGAATTCGGCCGGAGGAGCTTCGAAGGCAAGAGTCGCCGGGCCGCGGTAATCGGGCTTACCGGATAGGTCACTCACAGGTCAGTTCCTCCTCGTCGCGAACGAACGCGACGTGCATGGGTTGATCGGATTCGATACGAACTCCGAGGAGTGCGCACGCGGACTCGACGAGTCCGCGCACGATGGCGGCCAGATGGGCGGTGAATTGGTCGATCGTCATGGCGGGTTCGTGATCGTCGGAGCTGCCGAGCCACCAGTCCGTCGCGGTCGCCACCGCGCCGAACGTCGAATAGGAAACCATCTCGACGGTCGAATCGTCCACTGCTGGTTCCTGTATGGCGTTGGCCAACAATTGCGCAACGGTGTTCGATGCGGCACGAGCCGAATCCAGGGCCGGGTCGCCCGCAGAGCCGCCCGTGGTCCGACGGTCGCCGGTCCGAGCCAAGAAGTGGCCGTGCACGAGAAACCGAAACAGATTGGGGTGTTCGGTGACCACTGCCGCGTAACCGGCAATGCCGTGATCGATCAGATCGGCGACCGAATCCTCGAAGAGGTTGACGGTGCTCATGATTCGATCCCACAGCATGTCCTGGACGTGCTGGACTATCGCCGCATGCAGATCGGATCGGTCGGCGAAATGCCGATACAGCTTGGGCTTGGCCGTGCCGGCGGCTTTCGCGATATCGCCCATGCTCACGTTGGGACCGTGTACGTCGATCGCGATCAGCGCAGCGGCGACCAAGTCTCGTCGCACCTGAAGTCGGTGCTCGCGCCACCGTTCGGTGCGTGCATCGATCTTCTTGCAATGGGACGAGGGTCGACCATCTTCGGGGTTGACACGTCCGGTGACTCGAACCACACTGAATACATTACCTACTACCGCCGGTACTGGCTACCGCGAGTTCGGTTCGAGAAGTCGCGGGGGCGTCATCGATCGCGAGGGGGATCGGTTGTGAAGCGTGCAATTGTCGATGAACGGGGGAGTGGCGTGGGGGCGTCGGGACGCACGGTGCTGGCCACCGAAGACTTGGCCGCCACTCGGGCCCGGACGGTCGGGCCTCGTGACAAGACGGCCCGTCGTCTGCTGAAGTCGACAGCCAACAAGTTCTACGACGGCGAGGTCGACATCGATTGGGATGCGCCGATGGTCGACGGTATGCGCTGGATGCCCGAGCACCGAATCTCGCTGTACCGAACCAAGTTGTGGGACAAACTGACCGAAGAACAGCGTCGCGAACTGGGACGGCACGAGATCGTCAGCATTCTGTCGTTCGGGATCTACGCCGAGGGCATTCTCAGTGCGAACCTGCTCCGGGTGTTCGGCAAGGGCACGTTCTCCGATCATTCGATGTACTCGATAGCCGAGGTCGGCGAGGAATCACGGCACTCGATCATGTTCGGCAAGCTCATCGAGAAGACCGGCTTGAAGCCGTACACGATGCCCAAAGCGGGTCTGCTGGTCTCGAAGATCGCGCAGTTCCTTCCGCTCGGTCCTGCCTCCTACGGCGGGACGCTCCTCATCGAGGAGGTTCTCGATCGTGCGCAGCGAGAGGCGCAGAACGATCCGGAGATGCAGCCTCACCTGCGCCAGATGATGCGAATCCACGTAATCGAGGAATCTCGGCACATCACGTACGCCCGCGAGGAAATGGTGCGGTCGATGCAGGCGACGAACCGGATCAATCGCGCGATCCATCGGGTGATCCTGGCGACCGTTGCCAACTTCACGTACATCGCACTGATCAATCCCCGGGTGTACCGATCGGTCGGAATCAATCCGATTCGTGGGATCGTGACCGCGATGGCGAGTCCCACCTACAAGACCAACATGCAGTTCTTCTCCGAACCGATGATCCGTTTCTTCGCCGAGGCCGGCATGTGCGAGGGCGTGGTGACCAGTCGCCTGTGGAAGATGACCCGTGCCATGCCGGACGATCTGGCATGACCGCACGCTCATCCGCTGTACAGTACGATCCGCATGTCGACATAGATTGGGAATCGTCCTGGGGCAGCGATGAATTCGCGCTTCCCCTCGAATCCGTGACCCTGTACGGAACACGCCGGTGGGAGAGGCTGTCCGACGAGAGTCGTCGCACCCTTGCTCTACACGAGGCAGTGAGCAGATGGAGCACCGTCGCGTACCTGACCGCGATGTTGACCGGGAATCAGCTCAGGCGCGTAGCGGAGGACGGTCTCAACACCGAGGCATGTCGCAATGCTCTCGAGGAGGTGGCCGGAAGTTCGCGCACCACGATCACCTTCGGGCGACTCGTTCGTGCCACGGCTCTCCCACCGTACAGGCCCCCGAGGGGAACGACGACGGCCGTCAAACTGCTGGGATTCCTGCCTCTGGGTGCGGCGTCGCATGCGTCGATCCTGCTGGTCGAAGAGACCTTCGCGCGGTCGATGCAGGGCGCGGTGACCGACCCGGGTATCGAAACCCATGTTCGCCAGGCCGTGAAATTGCATCGACTCGAGAGTGTCGGCCGTTTCGCTTCCGCTCGATCGGAAGTGCTTGCGGCCCAGCAGGGATCGAATAGAATCGTCCGTGCGTACAACCGATTTCTGCTGGCTATTCTTGCGAACGCGATTCTCCGTCTCGGTGTCTCGTTCGAGGTGTACCGAGCCGTCGGGATGAGTCCGCTTCGTGGTGCGCTCGCGTCCCGTCACCGGCGGGCCGCGCTCAGACGGCGGGATGCCGCCAGTGCCGTCGCGTTCTTCGAGTCGGCCGGGTTGCTCGAGGGGACGATCACCGCTGTGTTGTGGAGGATGACCGGCGTCGTGCCCTCGGAGGATCGGCGATGACGGTCCATCACACCGGGGTTCTGGTCATCGGCAGTGGCTTCTCCGGGTTGGGGATGGCGATCTCGCTCCGCACCCGCGGTCGCGACGACTTCCTCGTTCTGGAGAAGGCACAGTCCGTCGGGGGCACCTGGCGAGACAACACCTATCCGGGTTGCGCGTGCGACGTCCCCTCGCACATGTATTCGTACTCGTTCGAGCCCAACCCCGAGTGGTCGCAGATGTGGTCTGCCCAACCGGAGATCCTGAGCTATCTACAACAGCTCTCGGTCAAGTATCGCCTGGACGACAACATTCGATTCGGTGTCGAGTGCGACGGTGGCTTCTGGGACGAGAACGAGCACCGATGGCACATCACGACGACGAACGGTGACGAATACGTCGCTCAGTTCATCGTCTCCGGCATCGGAGCGCTGCACGTTCCCAACACTCCGGAGCTGCCGGGCATCGAGTCGTTCACGGGCACGGCCTTTCACTCGGCGCGGTGGGATCACGAGGTGGATCTGACCGACAAGAAAGTGGCGGTCATCGGAACCGGTGCGAGCGCAGTGCAGTTCGTCCCGCAGATCGCAGAGACCGTCGGCGAACTGCACCTGTATCAACGATCTCCCGCGTGGGTACTCCCGAGGCGGAATTTCGACATCCCGACCGGTCTCCGACGGCTCTTTCGTCGATCGGCGCTGGCGCGCAAGGTGTTCCGAAATTCGATCTACTGGTCTGCGGAGTCTCTCGCGATAGGCCTCAACGGGCATTCCAATCTCCTGCGTCCGGTCGAGGCAGCTGCACGCAGGTTCATCGAGCGAGAGGTATCGGATCCGGAGCTGCGCAAGAAATTGACCCCGAACTATCGCATCGGGTGCAAGCGATTGCTCGGATCCAACACGTATTACCGGGCGTTGACTCGGCCCGACACGGACGTGATCACCGACTCGATCGCGGAGGTACGCGAACGGTCGATCGTCGCCGCAGACGGGACCGAACGCGAGGTGGACGTCATCATCTACGCCACCGGTTTCCATGTCACCGACGGGTTCGACGGTCTGAACGTGGCCGGTATCGGTGGCCGGAAGCTGGTGCAGCACTGGCAAGAACACGGAATCGAGACTCATCTGGGAATCGTGGCCGCGGGATACCCCAACGCATTCTTCCTGCTCGGTCCCAACACCGGGCTCGGGCACAACTCCGTGGTGTTCATGATCGAACAACAGATCCGGTACGCCCTCTCGGTGATGGACTTCGTCCGGTCCAGTGCCGCCGACGCGGTGACGGTTCGGCAGCAGACACAGGATCGCTTCAACGCCGAGATCCAGGCGAAGCTGAACAAGGGCGTATGGAGCACGGGCGGCTGCACCAGTTGGTACCTCGATTCGCACGGTGCCAACCGGACGGTGTGGCCCGGATTCACCTGGCAGTACTGGCTTCGCACAAGGAAATTCGATCCGGCACAGTACGAATTCCTGCTCCCGACCGGAGCAGGAACCGACAGCGAGAATGTGGAAGAAGTGCGTATATGAAGAATTTCGAGAACAAGGTCGCCGTCGTGTCCGGTGCCGGTTCGGGGATCGGTCGCGCCCTCGCGCTCGATCTGGCGGAGCGTGGAGCGCAGCTTGCGCTGTCCGATATCGACGGCGAAGGACTCGGCGAAACCCTCGTTCTGTGCGAGAAGGTCGGAGCCCGCACGGTGACGTACGAGCTGGACGTGTCGGACCGGTCCGCCGTCCACACGCACGCGGATGCAGTGCTGAGCGAATTCGGACGCGTCAATTTCGTCGCCAACAATGCCGGCGTCGCGTTGGGTGCCGATGTGGTCGACATGACCTGGGACGATTTCGAGTGGGTCATGAACATCGACTTCTGGGGAGTTGCCAACGGTACCAAGGCTTTTCTGCCTGCCCTGATCGAGTCGGGTGAGGGTCACCTCGTCAACGTCTCCAGCGTGTTCGGCCTGATGGGCATTCCAGGTCAGAGTGCCTACAATTCCGCGAAATTTGCCGTTCGGGGATTCACCGAGGCATTGCGTCAGGAAATGAAGATCGCTCGACACCCCGTCGGAGTGACGTGCGTGCATCCGGGCGGCATCAAGACCAACATCGTGGCCAACGCCCGCGGAATGGACGACCTCGGCACACCCGACGAAGCCTCGCGTCGATTCCAACAGATCGCGCTGACCACACCGACGAGGGCCGCCAAGGTGATCCTCGCGGGAGTGGAGAAGAACAAGCCGCGAGTTCTGATCGGCCCCGACGCCCGCGTTTTCGATCTGATTCCGCGACTCGTCGGTCCGCGGTATCAAGACATTCTGGCCCCGCTCGGTCGGCTCGGCCGGTCGGCGGGAAACAAGCGCGCCGGGGTGACGAAGTAGCTGCGCAGCGTCAGCGGTTCTGCTCGCCCCGCCACCGCAACTCGGCAACACCGAGTTCGGTGACCGGGGCGTCGCCGTAGATCCATTCGCGAGCGATTCCGTGCCAGTTGGCCGTCGCCTCGAGCTGCCCCAGAACGCCGAATGTCATGAAATCGGCTCGACGGGAGAACAGGTGCTCGGCAGGAAGGTTCTGCCGCTTCATTCCGGTGAACTGTCCACCGCGTGGGTCGATCGCGAGCATCAGCCCACTCGACGCCAACGACGGTGTCACCGTCATGACCCGATCGACGAGATTCCATTCCGACGCCGCGAAGACGTACTCCAGGCATTCGTCCGCGGTGACGCCGGCGGTGGCGTCGACGATACCCCGGGCGATCATCGCGGCGAGCAGGTCCTCGCCGCGTTCTTCCGACGCCATCCTCAGACAGTCGAGCTCGAACTCGACGTGCTCTCGTCGCATGCGGTTGAAGAGGCCGAAGTCGATGAACCCGACGCGACCGTCGTTGCCGAGCAACATGTTTCCCGGATGCGGATCACCGCAGAATTCGTCGTACCGATAGAGCGAACCGATGTAGAAGCGGTAGACGATCTCGCCGATGCGATCGCGTTCGGCGGCGGGTAGTGACCGAATTCGATCGAACGCGATGCCGTCGAAGAACTCGGTGACGAGAACTCGGCGGGTACACATGCCCTCGATCGCGTCGGGCACAGCGAGAAACGGGTGGTTGCGGAATCGATCGGCCAGGATCGATTGGGTGCGCGCCTCTTCCAGGTAGTCGAGTTCGCGTTCGAAATTCAGACGCAATTCCTCGACGAGCTCCGGCTCGGCCACCGCGGGAAGAGCGCTGCGCCAGAACTTCAGAAACAGTGCGAGGTTCTTCATGTCGGCGCGCACCGCGTCGTCGACTCCTGGGTACTGGACCTTGACGGCGACGACTCGGCCGTCGTGCAGGCGAGCACGGTAGACCTGGCCGATCGAGGCGGCGGCGATCGGATCTCGGTCGAATTCGGCGAAGAGGTTGGCGACGGTGTCGCCCAGATCCGTTTCGACGACGGCGCGCATCGCATCGAAGTCGACTTCCGGGGCTCGGTCGCGAAGTGCGGCGAGCTTGTCCTGGAACCGTTGTCGATGGTGCTCGGGGACCAGGGCGGGATCGAGTACCGAGAACATCTGGCCCAGCTTCATCGCTGCGCCCTTCATACTGCCGAGCACGGTCACCAGCTGATCGGCTGCCTGCATCGAGGCTTTCTCCGAGATCCGATCGCGCACCGCCTCGGACCGTCCGACCATCGACATGCGGGCTCCCGCGGTGCGGACCGCCTGGCCGGCCGCTGCGCGTCCCAGCGCGGCACCCCGTGCGGTACGCGAGGTGGGGATCGGGCGGTCGGCGGACACCTTCTACCGTTCGGTGTAGTCGCGTTCGACGCGCAGGGTCGCGAGAGTGGTTGCCAGCCCGTCGTATTGGGTGACCAGCAGGACGAATTCGATGAGCCTGCGCTCGTCGAACTGGGTGGCGAGTTCGTTCCAGGTCGCGTCGGAGAGGATCTTCGTGGCGACCAGTTCGTCGACTGCGGTCAGAATGGTCCGATACCGCGTCGACAGGCCTGGTGCGTCGGGTCCGGTCTTGATCAGCTCGAGCAGATCGCGGTCGATGCCCGCCCGCTTGCCCAGCCGGATGTGATGGTCCATCTCGTAGGCGGACTCTCGTAGGTGAGCCACGCGCAGGATCACCATCTCGGTTTCCTTGCGGGAGATCTTGCCGCCCGGCATCAGGTGCCCGCTGTAGAACAGCCAGGCCCGATAGAGTCCGCCGGTGCGCCCGAGGGTGGTGAACAGATGAGGATTGGGCACCCCCGCACCTTTGGCGATCACCTTGCAGATGACCCAGTTGACGGGCCCGAGGGTTCTGGCGGTACCGGACGGAATGCGTGGTGTGGTCACAGCCACACCGTACCCACTGGACGGCCGGGCGTCACCGGGTCGACAAAGGATAGGCTAGCCTCTTTGTGATTCCAGACAATGCAGCCACGGAGGACCCTTGACCAAGTCTCACAACCGCATCATGACCCTCGCTCTGGCCGTCGCCCTCGGTGCGGCTGCGACGGCGTGTTCGTCCACCGAGGCCACCTCCGACGCCGACGGCGGCGCGACGCGCTCGGTCGAGACCGTCCGGGGAACGGTCGAGGTTCCCGAGAACCCGCTGCGCATCGTCACGCTCGAGCCGGTCGAACTCGACACCACCGTCGCCCTCGGCGTCGTACCCGTCGGGACCGCGGTGCTCAGCGAGGCGAGCGGCGTGCCGTCGTACCTCGGTACCGAAGCCGCGAACATCGCCACCGTCGGCACCGTTGCCGAACCGACCATCGAGGACATCGCGGCTCTGCAACCGGATCTCATCCTGGGCACGGAGACTCGGCATGCCGAGTACTACGACCAACTCGCCGCCGTGGCGCCGACGGTGTTCATGGCCTCCCAATCCGATCCGTGGCGCGACAACGTCCGGTTCGTCGGACGCACTCTCGGCAAGGAGGACACTGCGGAGCAACTGCTCGCCGCGTACGACGATCGGTGTGCCGAGATCGCCGAGAAACACGACACCGCTGGGAAAACGGCACAGTTGATCCGCCCCCGCGCGGGCGAACTGACCCTCTACGGGCCGACGTCGTTCGCCGGGAGCACGCTCGAGTGCGCAGGCTTCACCACCCCGCCGAGGCCGGAATGGGCCGACGAGATCTCGGTCGACCTCTCGCCCGAGCTGGCAGCTCAGGCGGCCGCGGATCTGATCGTCGTCACCGCCTCGGACCCGTCGGACCCCGCAGCGATACCGGAGTCGATCACCGCCAACGCGGCCGTACTGCCGAATCCACACGCGGTGGACCTGTCGTACTGGATCACCGGCGTCGGACCCAAGGGCGGACAGACCGTGCTCGACGACATCGATCGGATTCTCTCGGAGAATTGATCCGAGTCACATCCGGACTGCACCCGCCAGCGCCGCAGCTTGCTCGGCCCGCTCGACCACCAGGTCGCGTGAGGAATCGATATGTGCCAGTAGCAGTTCCAGTGCCGAGTCCAAGGTCCCGGCGAGGACACGTTCGACGATGTCGATGTGTTGATCGATCGCCGAGACGACGGCTGCGGCGGTGAGTCCGCCGAGTATCCGAACCGGACGCACCTTGGCATTCACGGTGCACAGTGCCTCGGTCAGAGCAGGGTTGCCCGAGGCAGCCAACAAGGTGACGTGGAAGTTCTCGTCGAGCGAGACCAGATCGTCGGTGGTGTCGGGTGGGTCGGCCCGCAAACCGATCCAGGTGTCCAACAGGTGCGACAACGACGACCGATCGACCGGGTGCGACATCGATCGGGTGATGCCCCGGGCTTCGAGAGTCGACCGGAGCTCGTAGAGATCGGGGAGATCGCCGATCCGGGGGCGATAGGCGTGCAGGCCGGCCTCGTCGCGGGTGACGAGGCCGTCGGCCTGCAGCCGCGCCAGCGCCTCGCGCACCGGTGTGCGTGAGACACCGTACAGCTCGGCGAGACGCTCCTCGCCGAGCCGTTCGGTGGAGCTGATGGCACCGGAGATCAGATCCCGGCGCAGTGACGAATAGACCTTCTCGCGAAGGTCCTTGCGCGGCACGATGGGTCCGGTCAGATCGCCATGGCTGCGCGGACGTCCGCCTCGGACTCGCTCCCGCCCACGCCGGTGGACGTGATGCGGCCGGCCTCGAGGATGTAGTAGTTCTGCGCCGACTCGAGGGCGAAGCCGATGTGCTGCTCCACCAACAACACTCCCAATCCTCCGCGTCGAGTGAGTTCGATGACGGTGCGTTCGATCTCGGCGACGACCGACGGCTGAATGCCCTCGGTCGGCTCGTCCAGAATCAACATCCGCGGTTCGGTGATCAGTGCTCGTGCGATCGCGAGCTGTTGGCGCTGACCACCCGATAGCAATCCCGCTCTGCGACCGAGCAACTCCTTCAACGCCGGAAACAGATCGAGTGCCTCGTCGACGAGTGCCTTGCCACGCTTGCGACCGTCGGCGACGACCTGCAGATTCTCGGCCGTCGTCAACTGGCCGAAAGACTGCTGACCCTGCGGCACATACGCGAGTCCGCGGGCGACACGGGCGCTGGGACGCAACGCGCTCACGTCCTCGCCGTCGAACATGACCTTGCCGGAGTTGACCTTGAGCAACCCCACCGCAGCCCGCAGCAGAGTGGTCTTGCCTGCGCCGTTGTGTCCCATGACCGCGGCGACACCGTCGGCCGGAACCGTCAGCGACGCACCGTGAATCACTTCGCTGCGTCCGTAGCCGGTACGCACATCCACCAGTTCAAGCATGGTCGGCTCCTTCCTCTGCGATCTGGTCGAGTTCCTCGCCCGCCGCTGCGGTGCCGAGATAGACCTCTTGGACTTTCGGATCTGCCTGTACCTCGGCCACCGTGCCCTCGGCCAGAACACGTCCGGCAGCCAACACCGTCACCGAGGTGGCGAACATACGCATGAAGTCCATGTCGTGCTCGACGACGACGACGGTCCGCTCACCACCGATGCGCTGCAGCAGTTGGCCGGTTTCCTCGCGCTCCTCGTGACTCATGCCTGCGACCGGCTCGTCGAGCAGGAGCACGTCGGCGTTCTGCACCAACAGCATTCCGATCTCGAGCCACTGCTTCTGCCCGTGCGCGAGAATTCCCGCAGGCTTGTCGCGCTCGGCCGTCAGGCCGGTGGTCTCGAGGGCCTCCTCGATCTGGGGGAGTACCGATCCTCGACGACGCAGCATCGTCAGCACGGACCGACCGGAACCCGCGGCGATATCCAGGTTCTGCAATACCGTCAGATTCTCGAAGATGCTGGCGGTCTGGAAGGTTCGGCCGATGCCGAGGCGGGCGATCTGATGCACCTTCTTGCCGAGCAGTTCGACCCCGGACTTGGTGACCGAGCCGGTGGCCGGGACGAGGCCGGTGATGGCATCGATCAGCGTGGTCTTGCCTGCACCGTTGGGCCCGATGAGGAAGCGCAGATCGCCCTGCATCAGCGTCAGGTCGACGTTGGTGTTGGCTTTGAAACCGTCGAAACTGACTGTCAGATCTCGTACTTCGAGATACTGACTCGACATGCCGGCGTTGCCGCCGAACGTGGGTTGCGGACCTTCGACATGAATCATCGCGTCAGTTCCTTCTCTGGCTCTTCGCTCGGTTCGGGAACCGGTTCGGATTCCTGCTTTCGTTTGCGCAGCGCGAACAGTCCCGCGATACCGGCGGGGAAGAACCCGACAACCACCACGAACAGCAGACCCTGCGCGTACGTCCAGCCCGACGGGAACTGCTCGGACAGTGTGGTCTGAGCCCAGGCGACGCCGAGCGCGCCGAGGACCGGGCCGAGCAGGGTGGTGCGACCGCCGATCGCCACACCGATGAGGAACGCGATGGACGGGACGATGCCGACGTCGTTGGGGGAGATGATGCCGACGATCGGAACGAACAGTGCGCCTGCGAGACCCGCGAAGAACGCCGCGGCCACGTAGGCCACGATCTTGACGTTGGCGGGGTCGTATCCGAGGAACCGCACGCGCTCCTCCTGATCCCGCACCGCGACCAGCAGTTCGCCGTAGCGCGAGTACATGAGCTGGCGGGTGATGGCGACGACCACGAGCAGTACGCCTGCGGCGATGAAGAACAGCATCTGCTTGTTCGCGGGGTCGTTGAGATTGAACCCGAAGAACGTGCGGAACCTGTTGAGGCCGTTGGAGCCGCCCGTGGTCTGCTGACCGATGAGCAGAATCGCGAACGCGGCGGCGAGTGCCTGGCTGAGGATCGCGAAGTACGCGCCCTTGACCCGACGCTTGAACACGCCGAGACCGAGTACCAGTGCCACCAGGGCCGGCAGGAACAGGATGCCCAGGATCGTGGTGATCGGTGAGGTGAACGGCACCCAGTACGACGGCAGTTCACGGATGCCTGCGATCGACATGAAGTCCGGTACGTCGTCGCCGCGGAGATCGGCGTCCGAGATCTTCAGATGCATGGCCATGATGTAGGCCCCGATGCCGAAGAAGACGCCCTGACCGAGAGTGAGCATTCCGCCTCGGCCCCAGGCCAATCCGATACCGACGGCCACGATCGCGTAGCAGATGAACTTGCCCAGCAGGTTCAGCCGGAAGTCGCTGAGAACGGCCGGAGCGACGGCGAACAGCAGGATCGCGGCGAGCGCGAATCCCAGTAGGGCACCGCGCTTGGCGATGAACTCGCTCATACCAGGCTCCTTGTCTTGACGGCGAACAAGCCTTGCGGGCGGGCCTGCAGGAAGATCACGATGAGCACGAACACGATGACCTTGGCGATCGAGGCCGTGGTGCTGTACTCGATGAACGAGTTGAGAATCCCGAGGGCGAAGGCCGCGATGACCGCACCCTTGATCTGGCCGAGTCCGCCGACCACTACCACCAGGAAGGCGTCGATCA
This sequence comes from Rhodococcus sp. 06-418-5, assembly GCF_002258285.1. Classification (NCBI taxonomy): domain Bacteria; kingdom Bacillati; phylum Actinomycetota; class Actinomycetes; order Mycobacteriales; family Nocardiaceae; genus Rhodococcus; species Rhodococcus sp. 06-418-5. The sequence goes on along the minus strand of NZ_NOYE01000037.1, from coordinate 470,311 downwards.
GATAGCTCTGTCCCACAGTGGAACTGGTGGAACCGATCAGGGTGAGCGCGACGCCCGCGACACCGGCGAGACCGGAACCGAGGAAGAACGTCGAGATATCCGTCCTACGGCTCGAGATACCCGAGGTCTCCGCGAGATCACGGTTCTGCACCACCGCACGGATGCGTCGACCCATTGCGGTCTTCTTCAGTGCCACCGACAGTGCGAGAACGGCGACGATCGCGAGCACGAGGATGAAGATTCTGGTCTTGGGAACCACGGCACCGAAAATGTCGACGCCGCCGCTGAGCCATCCCGGGGAGACGACGTTGACCGCGGGTGCTCCGAAGATGTCGCGAGCGAGCTGCTGCAGGATGAGCCCGACGCCGAACGTGACGAGCAGGGTGTCGAGTGGTCGGTGGTACATGCGCTGAATCAGCGTGACCTCCAACAAGACTCCCATTGCACCGCCGACGAGGAAGCCGACGATCAGAGAGATGAACAGTGATGCACCGCCGGTGGAGACGATCTGCTGCACCACGTAGGCCGTGTACGAGCCGGCCATGATGAACTCGCCGTGCGCCATGTTGATGACGCCCATCTGACCGAATGTCAGTGAGAGCCCGAGGGCGGCGAGGAGAAGAATGGATCCGATCGACAGGCCGGTGAACAACTGTCCGATCACGACGTCCATAGGGGAGCTCCTTCGGAGCATGTGAGTGGAACTTCGTAGCAGGCTACGAAGTTCCACTCACATGGGTGGTGGTCAGTTGAGGTCGGCGGCCCAGTCGTAGGTCTCCAGGAACGGGTCGGGTGCGATCGCTTCGGGGGATTCCCACACCGTGTAGATCAGTCCGTCGGGGCGGATCTCACCGATGCGAGCGGTCTTGGAGATGTGGTGGTTGTCCCCGTCGATGACGACCTCGCCCTCGGGAGCGGCGAAGCTGACGCCGTCGGCCGCAGCCTGAATGTCGGCCACGGCAAAGGAATCGGCCTTCTCGACGGTGTTCTTCCACAGGTAGACCGAGGTGTACGCGGCTTCCATGGGGTCCGAGGTCGGCTTGTCGGCACCGTACTTCGCCTTGTAGTCGGCGACGAACTTGTTGTTCTCCGGGGTGTCGACGGTCTGGTAGTAGTTCCAGGCGGTCAGCTGACCCTCGATGTTGGCCGCACCGATACCGGCGACTTCCTCTTCGGCGATGGAGACCGAGATGACCGGCATGTCAGCAGCTTTGAGGCCGGCGTTGGTGTACTCGCGGAAGAACGCGACGTTCGAATCGCCGTTGAGGGTGTTGAACACCGCATCGGCGTCGGCGGAGCGCACCTTGTTGACGATGGTGGAGAAATCCGTCGAACCGAGCGGGGTGTAGTCCTCACCCTTGATCGCGATACCGTTCGCGGCAGCGTATGCCTTGATCTCGCGGTTGGCGGTCTGCGGGAAGACGTAGTCGCTGCCCACCAGGTAGAGGGACTTGACGCCCTTCTCCTTCAGGTAGTCCAGCGCCGGAATGATCTGCTGGTTGGTGGTGGCACCGGTGTAGAAGATGTTCTTCGACGCCTCGAGTCCCTCGTACTGCACCGGGTAGTAGAGGAGAGCGTCGTTGTCCTCGAACACGGGCAGCATGGCCTTACGGCTCGACGAGGTCCAGCCGCCGAATACCGCTGCGACACAGTCGCTGCTGATCAGCTTCTCCGCCTTCTCGGCGAACACCGTCGGCTCGGATGCGCCGTCCTCGGCGACGATCTCGATCTGCTTGCCGTTGACTCCGCCGGCCGCGTTGATCTGTTCGACGGCCAGTGCGATCGAATCGCGAACGGTCACTTCGCTGATAGCCATGGTGCCGGACAGGGAGTTGAGCGAGCCGACCTTGATGGTGTCACCGGAGGTGTCGACACACGAGGTGGCAGAACCGCCGCCGCCGTCGGCAGAGGTGGTGTCGCTGGCCTTGCTCCCGCATGCGGTGGCGACCAGGCTCAATGCAGCCAGCGCTGCGGGAACGACCATGACGCGCTTGACGGACATGCGCTTCGAGACAGCAGGCATCTACGGCCCTTTCGGAAGTTTTGTATACGGAGTTGTATTCGCGATTGCGAACAGTAAAGGCCGCGTATTGCGTTGGTATTTTCTGCGGTGACGAGTCTGTTTCCCGCGTTACGCAGACGTAAATGCCTTCAAATGACAAGCAGGCTTGACAAAAAATGATAAGCAGAGTTGACTTTCATGTATGTCCGGAACGAACAACGTTCGTGCACATCGCAAACAGGCACGCATCACCCAAGCCGAACTCGGCAGCATCTGCGGCGTGAGCCGTCAGAGCATCGTCTCCGTTGAAGGCGGCGACTATGCGCCGAGCGTCTACCTGGCGCTGCGATTGGCCCGCGCACTCGATACGACAGTGGAGACACTGTTCGGAGACGAAGGAGAGGAAGAATCATGAGCGCATTCGTCAGAGCCGCTCGATTCGTCGGCGACCTCGATGACGAGTTCTACACCGACGAACTCCAACGCGACGCCTGGAACGAGGCCTCGGCCGTCGGATTCCAGTCGCTGCTGTGGATCGGACTCGTCGCCGCGGCGATCCTGCCCTACGCGGCGGGAGTCACCGGGGCGTGGATTGCGATCGGGATCATCGTCGCGCTCCTCACTGTCGCCTTCGTGGTCATCGGGTATGCCCGGGCTCGGGGGGTCGACATGTACACGGTGCAGAAGCTTCGGCGGCCGCGGATGGCGATCGTCGGCGTTCTGTATCTCGTGGGCTTCGGTGGTGTGCTGGTGCGATTGCTCGTTCAGGGCGGTGACGTCGGTGTGTCGACCTGGATCGGCGTGGCCGCCGGAGCGGCTCTGGGAGCAACGGCCGCTGCGCTCGGTGTCAAAGGGCACCAGCGTCGGAAGCACAACGCCGAGCTCGCCGCCGAGAAGGCCGAACTGCTCGGCTTCGAGGAAACGGACAGACCTCACTAGCCGGACGGCGCGTACGCGGATTACAGGGTGCAAAGATACGTAAAGATATCGGTTCGATCAGTCCGCTCGCAGATCCGCGGTCCGGGGGGTATGTTCTGACCGGTGACATCGAGATTCCCTGGATGTGCGCGGCTGTGGGTGGGCTGGTCGGAGGCGGGTTCGTAACGCGGACGGTTCGGCCCTCGATGTAAAGAGAGGCTCGGGGCGAGGCCGATGACGGCGTGTGAAACCAATCCGTCTTCAACCGCGCCACGAACTACCGTTGAGACCACGTCGGGCGTTCACCTCAGGGTGGAGTACACAAACAGGGAAGTCGAGGCCGTGCGCAGAGACAAGAGTTACCTCAGACTCGTCGGATCGAGCACGCCGGAGCCCACCATCGAGGTTGTCGGCGGACCGAAGGCCATCACCGTTCACGTCGAGAACGTTCTGCCGGGTCAGATGTGCGAAGTTCTTCACAACGGGATGCTGTCGCTGAGCCAGCGCGTGATCGTGGGCGAGAACGCCACCGGCATCACCATCACCACGTTCAACCTCAAGCAGGGTGAATACAACGTCTCCCTGCGTCTCGACGGACGCCTGGATTGCGTGACCGAAGCGCACACCGTCACCGTCGGCGAGCAGCTCGAGGTTCGTCGCAGCTCGTAGGACCCGACTGTCAGCCGAGATTCCTCGCCGAAGGCTGGTGTTGGGTGATGCAGTGGATCCCACCGCCTCGCTCGAACAGTGGCCTCGCGTCCACGGTCACCACGTCCCGGCCCGGGTACGCCTCGCGCAGGATCGCTGCCGCGTCGGCGTCGGACGGGTCGTCGTAACTGCAGGCGATCACGCCGCCGTTGACCACCAGATGATTGATGTAGCTGTAGTCGACGAAGCCGTCGGCATCACGCAGTGTCCGCGGAGCAGGCACCTCCACGATGTTCCAATCCTCACCCGAGCCGTCGTGGGTGGCACGCAAGGCGTCGACGATCAGTGAACTGACCTCGTAGTCGGGGTGAGCCCTGTCGTGTTGCCGATGCACCAGCACCGTTCCCGGCGACGGGACGGCCGCGACGATGTCGACATGCCCGCGAGTACCGAAACGCATGGAATCGCGCGTCAGTCCGCGCGGCAGCCAGATGACGTGCCGCGCACCGATGGTTCGTGCGAGTTCCGCTTCGACGTCGGCTTTCGACAGTCCGGGGTTGCGGCCCGGATCGAGTTGCACGGTTTCGGTCACCAGCACCGTGCCCGCGCCGTCGACCGCGATGCCGCCGCCCTCGTTGACCATCGGCGACGTGATTCGCTGTACTGCAGCCTGATTCGCCACGAACTCGCCGATACGGCTGTCCTTGTCCCACTGCGCCCAGTCCTGTGCACCCCAGCCGTTGAAGACCCAGTCGACGGCGGCCACCGAACCGTCCTGTGCATGAACGAATGTCGGACCGATATCGCGCATCCAGGCGTCGTTCAACGGTGCTTCGACGATGTCGATATCACGCGAGAGGTACGTCGATGCGACCGCGCGTTCGGCCGGATCGACGACGACGGTCACCGGCTCGAATTCGGCAACAGCGTGGGCGACGGCAGCCCATGTGGAGCGGGCCTCGTGCTTGGCCTCCGGATCGTCGCCGAGTGAGTATCCCTCGCAGGGGAACGCCATCCACACCTTGTCCTGCGGCGCGGTCTCCGACGGCATCGTGAACGTCGTTGCGGCGGTGTTCATTTGATCACCGGTGTCGCGGCGTGTCCGTCACCGTACGGTGCGTCGGCGTTCACCGGCTCGGTGAGGCGGCCGTACGTGTCGGGTCTGCGTGTCAGGAGGAAGGGGAACAGCTCCAACCATTCTCGACGCTGATCGAGGTCGAGATCCGCGACGAGGACGGCCGATTCGTCGCGGGGTGCCTGAACCAGGATGCGGCCGTAGGGATCGGAGATGAACGACGAACCGTAGAAGGTGATCTCGCCTTCGTCGCCGCAGCGGTTGGGTACCACCATGAACAGGCCGTTCGAGATGCCGTGGCCGACGATGACGTGTTGCCACAGCGGTTGGGTGTCGAAGGCCGGGAACGAGGGCTCGGACCCGATGGCCGTCGGATACGCGAGAATCTCCGCGCCGCCGAGTGCGTAACTGCGCGCGACCTCGGGGAACCACTCGTCCCAGCAGGTGGGCAGGCCCACTCTGGCACCGCCGAGTTCCGCCGGGGAGTACACGGGATACGGGTCCTCGGCCGGGCCGGCCCGGAAGTAGGTGTCCTCGTAGTACCCGGCCGAGATGGGGATGTGCAGCTTTCTGGTTCGCGCCAGCAGTTCGCCCGTCGGGGAGACCATGATGGCGGAATTGAAGCCCAATCCGTCCGCTGCTTCGGACTTCTCGTACAGCGAAGCATGGACCACGATGCCGTTCGCGGCTGCGGCCTCGGCAGCGAGTGTGAACGTGGGTCCGGTCAGCAGATCCTCGGCTTCTTTGCCCGGGTCGGCTCCGGCGCGGGTGTCGGCAGGGTAGCGCAGCAGGGTGATCTCGGGCAGGAAGACGACCTTCGCCCCGAGGTTCGCGGCGGCGGAGATGGCCTCGAGCAATTCGGCTTTCAACGCCGCGGCATCGGGGTTCCAGCGATGCTGAACCAACCCCACGCGGAGCGGTGCCCGATCGGTCGGGGTGGTGCGGGTCAGGGCCTCGGGCGCGGTGAGTGCGGTGATCGTCAGCATGGGACCTCCGATAAAACGAATGTGATTCGTTAAGTATTGTCGACTGCGATCGGAACCGCAAGAGGAAGAAGGGTGCGCACCGTGGGGAGACCGTCCGTGTCACTGTTGGACACCGCACGAATCACCACTGCAGCCCTCGCGCTGGTGGCCGATACCGGTGGCTTCACCATCCCGCTCCTCGCCAAGAAACTCGGCGTCAGCCCGTCGTCGCTGTACAACCATGTGTCGGGACGCGAAGAGATAGTCGAGTTGTTGCGCGAACGCGCGATGTCCGAGGTCGCGCTACCGGGACACGGGCTCGATTGGCGTGAAACCGTCGCGCAGATCGCCCGCGCGTACCGCGACAGCTACGCCCGCTATCCACGTCTGATTCCGTTGCTCACCGAGCATGCCGTCAACAGTGCTCACGCCTTCGGCATGTACAACGCGCTGGCAGATGCCCTCACAGCGGCGGAATTCGGACCCGCCGACGTGCTGAACATCATCACTGTTCTCGACAGCTTCGTCCTCGGCTCGGCACTCGACCTGGCGGCACCGGAGGCCCCGTGGCGACCGAGTGTCGAAGTCGGTCACGCACTGCGCGCAGCCCTCGACACCGCGTCCTCCAAGTCCTCCCGCTCCGACGAGGCCTTCGAGTACGGACTCCGCGCGCTGCTGGCCGGATTCGATCCGGCGCCCGCGAACATGCTCGACGGCTGATCGCCGGAAGCGACATCGTGGCCCCGGGCATCGGTGAAGTCCAGGTGGGTCGTCAGTCCTCGACGATCAGTGACGGAGTGTCGCGGCGGAGAATGTTGCCCTTGAAGAATTCCGGCTTGCGCAGCGCCACCACCGCCATGATGACGAGGCCGAGAACGATGATGCCGACGCCGATGAGGAACACCATGCCGATACCGAACAGTGATGAGCCGCTGCCGAATTCGGGGTCCCAGGCGTCGACCGAGGTCTGCACGAACACCACTGCCATCCCGACGCCACCGAGTAGCGGGGCCAGGAACTTGAAGAAGACGTTTCGGGTGCTGGTGAACAGTTCCTCGCGGAAATACCAGACGCAGGCGAATGCGGTGATGCCGTAGTAGAAGCAGATCATCAGGCCCAGAGCAGCGATGGTATCGGTGAGAACGTTGTCGCTCACCACCCGCATCACGGCATAGAACCCGGCCGACGCCCCGCCTGCGACGAGTGTCGCGAAGCCCGGGGTGCTGAATCTCGGTGTGATGGAGGCGAACCGCTTGGGTAGTGCCTGGTAGTGGCCCATCGCGAGCAGAGTACGGGCCGGTGAGATGAACGTGGCCTGCAGCGAACTGGCGGAGCTGCTCAACACGGCCAGGGACAGTAGGATCGCGAAGGGGCCCATCACCGGCCCGGCGAGGGCGGCGAACACGTTGTCGGTGGTGTCGGGATTCTGCAGTCCGTTTCCGGTGTCGCCGGTGCCGGCGAACAGCAGGGTTGCCACTGCCGTGAGCAAGTAGAGCACGATGATGAAGAACACCGTGACCAGCGCTGCGCGGCCGGGAATCTTTGCGCTGCCCGAGGTTTCCTCGTTGACCGTCAGGCAGACGTCCCAGCCCCAGTACATGAAGATCGACAGCGACAGGCCGGCCGTGAACGCCGAGAAGCTCGGGATGCCGAACGGGTCGAACCAGTCCAGGCTGAACGAGATGTCCTCGGCCCCATCGCCGGAACCGACCTTGACGAACGCGGCAACGATGAACCACGCCATCACCAGCAGCTGGAAGCCGAGCATCGTGTACTGAACGCGCTTGGTCTCCTGCATGCCGCGATAGCAGAGCCACGCCGCCAACGCCATGAACACCAGGCACGTGACGATGTTGACGAGCTTGTTGCCGGTCAGGTCGGCCAAGGAGTCGTTGCTGGTGACCTGGGCGAGAAAGAGATAGAAGAAGTCGACGGCCACTCCGGCCAGGTTCGAGAGCACGATGATGGTGGCCGCGATCAGGCCCCAGCCACCCATCCATCCGACGTACGGGCCGAAGGCCTTCGACGCCCACGTGAACGACGTGCCGCTGTCGGGCTCCGCCGCGTTGAGCTCTCGGTAGCCCAAGGCCACCAGCAACATCGGGATGAAGCCGACGATGAAGATCGCGGGCAGATGTACTCCGACTTCGGTGACGGTCGGCCCGAGCGACGCAGTGAGTGCATACGCGGGTGCGATGGTCGAGATGCCCAGCACCACACTGGCGAGCAACCCGAGCTGGCCGGCGGACAGGCCCTTGGACTCGACGTCGACTACCTTGTGCTCATTCATCGTCGGCCTCTCTCGGAACAACGATCATCGGAACGGGAACGACCCGAAGCATCTTGGCGGCAACCGATCCCAGGAAGAGCCGGTGAGGCTGGGCGAGTCGAGACGACCCCACCATCAACACGTCGCCGTCGTGCCAGTCGAGCGACGAGGCGGCCTTCTCGATGCCGGAGCCCTCCGCCACCGTCAACTGCACGTCCGACCCTGCGGGCAGTTCCGCTTGCACGGTCCGCAGCACCTCCTCGGCCTTGGCGAGACCGTCCGGACCCCGTGCCGATTGCTCTTCTGCGGACACGAGGGAGAGCAGCCGCAGCGGCAACTCGGCGGTGACGGACAGGTCGGTGGCTGCCCGCACGAGTTCGGCTGCCCCCGGCCGATTTCCGATGGCACAGGTGATTTCCCGGATGCGCTGCGGCGGCGAGTGCCGATACCCCCGCGGAGCCAGCGCGAGCGGCACATGCGACACATGCAGAAGATCGCTGGTGACGGTACCGATCGAATGGCGTCCGAGCAGACCGTCACCGGCCGCACCGACCACGATCATGTAGGCCTCACACTCGTCCACACAGTCGAGCAGGCCCTGCGCGAAGGACTCGTCGAACAACAGGTGTGCGCGTGCCTGTACGTCCTCGGGTACCAGGGTGAGTGCCTCGTCGAGCCAGCCGGTGGCCCGATCGATCAGGATGTCGTCGTATCCGGCCTCCACCGGCGCTTTGGACGGCACCGGCCGCTCCTGGGGCAAGACCAGGCAGATGTCCAGCGATGCCTGCAGCGAACGCGCGAGCGTTGCCCCCAGAGCGATTCCGTCTGCTCCACTCGGTGTTGCCTGGTACCCCACGATCAGACGCATGGGCGGACCTTCCCTGAGGTTGGGCGAGCTAATGGCAGGTGCTACCGGGATCGGTGTGGCACGACTTCGGTTCCGACGGTGTGACGTCGAGCGATGGATTTCGATCGAAGAACCCGAACGGCTTGAGCCAGAACGAGACCGTGTCCGCGGGCATCACCGGCCAGTCCTCCGGTCGCGTGATGTGGTGGATGCCGAAGGTGTACCAGACGACGACGTCGGTGTTCTCGATGCTGCGATCCTTCTCGGTCCACTCCGGTAGCCCGTGGTCGATGCCGCTCTGGTTCACGAACTCGCCGCTGGGCCAACGCTCGTCGGGTGAGTTGGGGGTGACCCAGACGGTGTGGCCGATCACCTGGGCTCGCTGGAAGATCGGCGATGCGGGATCGAACATCGACGGGATGGCCGCTCCCGGAACCAACTTGTAGGCGGGCCGGGTGCCGAGGCCGTTGGTGACGTTGTCGTTGACGACTTTCCACGCCTTCTGGGTGTTCCAGTCGTAATCCTGCTTGCCTTCGGACTCGGTGGTCAGCGGAGTGTTGACCTGAGTCAGCGCGAGACCGTAAGGGTTGTCCGGTCCCATCGGAACACGTTGGGTTTCACTGGAATACACGGTGTTCTCGGTGCCGTCGATGTCCAGATCCAGCCGGGCGACCAGGAAGTGCTGGTGGTAGGGCGCATACGTGCGGTTGTCGACCAGCGTTCCGGACGGATGGGTGCCGCCCTCGTCGAAGTGGGTGACGACCATGATGCCCGTCGCGCGGACCTCGCACTCGATGTTGCCGTCCTGATAGAACCGCCAGTAGACGAGGTATTCGTAGTTGGCAACCGTTGCATGGAAGCTGACCGTGAGCCGACGCATCCGTCGCACCTCGGCTCCGGCGTCGTGATCGACGTGCTTCCACAGCACGGCGTTGTCTTCCTCGTGAATGCAGATCGCGTTGGTGATCGTGTACGGCTCACCCTTGCTGTTGTGCAGCACTGCATCGAGGTACCGGATCTCGCCGAGGCAATCGCAGCCGAGCTCGAGCGAGGTGGTCATGAAGCCCAGGCCCCATTCGCCGATGTCGAACGCGGTGCGTCGGTAGTGGTCCTCGGTGTGATCGCGATACGGAACGACCATCTCCGCGAACGACATTCGATTGGCAACGGACCGCACGTTCCCGTTGTCGTTGTAGCTGACGGCGTGCAGAGTCATGCCCTCGCGATAGTTGAACCCCACGCGAAGCGACCAGTTCTGCCACGTCAGCTTGTTGCCGTCGAGCTCGAACGACGGCCCGTCGGTCTGAGTGATCTCGAGGGGCTTCAGGGGTGGGCGGGTGCTCGCGTTCCTGATTCGCTCCGGGATGTGGCGGGGCACGTACTCACCCATGATCTCCGGTCGCTCGACGCGATACGTGTCCTCGATCTCGAGCAGTTCCATCGTGTTCACGTCGATGACGCAGTGGAAACCGCCGACCGGCCCGGCATAGGGATTGGCACCCTCCGAGGCCTTGACCCACGTGTCGGACCAGCCCAGGCGTCGACCCTTGTACTTCTCGGGCGTCACTGCCTCGCCGTAGGTCCAGGTGTCCATGAACACCAGATCCAGATCGGTGATACCGCGATCGGCAAGGGCGGCAATCACATCGGGGTGGGCACGCAGGGCCGCGTCGGCCTCCTCCCACTCGTCGACGGTGAAGTTGGGCTGCACATCCGGAATGTGCGTCCACGATTCGGTGGTGCGATCGTCGAGTGACACCACGGCCTTGAACGTCGTGTTCTCGTTGCGGTTCAACACCACCGAGACTGCTCGACGCGCAGGCACGGTACCGTCCGCGTCGAATGCGGCGATCTCGGACTTGGCCGGTTCGATCATCTCGATCGAGGCGTAGCGCCAGCCGTCGCCGACTCCGTGGTCGCGACCGAGAACCTCGGCTACGGTGGCGAATTCGTCGCTGGACAGGGGATCGAGGGGGTGAAAGGTCATCGAAGAGTCTCCGTCGAGCTCATGACGTGCTTGATGCGGGTGTAGTCCTCGACCCCGTAGGCCGAGAGATCCTTGCCGTAGCCGGAGTACTTGAATCCTCCGTGCGGCATTTCGGCCACCAACGGGATGTGGCAGTTGACCCATACGGCTCCGAAGTCCAGAGCTGCCGAGATGCGCAGTGTGCGTGCGTGATCGGAAGTCCAGACGCTCGATGCGAGACCGAAGTCGACGTCGTTGGCCAGCGCGATCGCCTCCGCCTCGTCGCCGAATTTCTGCACCGTGAGCACCGGGCCGAAGGTCTCCTCCTGCACGATGGGATCGGACTGCTGCACGCCGGTGATGATGGTCGGCTCGAAGAAGAAGCCCGTATCGCCGATGCGCTTGCCACCGGTGACGATGGTGGCGTGTTCGCCGATACCCGCGACCTTGGCGCTCACCTGACCGAAGTGGTTGACGTTGTTCAGTGGCCCGAGGAAGGTATCGGGGTCGTCGGGCAGGCCGACTTTCAGCGTCTTCGCCTTGGCGACAAGGGCATCGACGAGTCCGTCGTGCGCCGACTCGTGGACCAGGACGCGGGTGACAGCGGTGCAGTCCTGGCCGGCGTTGAAGAACGCGGCCTCGGCGATACCGTCGGCGGCTTTGGCGATGTCGACGTCGTCGAACACGATTGCCGGTGCCTTGCCGCCGAGTTCGAGGTGCGCCCGCTTGAGTTGCTTGGCGGCGGCCACGGCAACAGCGATGCCGGCGCGAACGGATCCGGTGATCGAGACCAGGCCGGGAGTCTTGTGTTCCACGATCGCCGCACCGGTGCCGCCGTTCCCGAGCACGACGTTGAACACCCCGTCGGGCACGATGCCCTTCGAGAGCTTCGCGAGCACCAGCGTGCTCTCGGGGGTGGTGTCACTCGGCTTGAGCACGATGGTGTTTCCCGCGGCCAGCGCGGGACCGATCTTCCAGATCGCCATCATGAACGGGTAGTTCCATGGGGTCACCTGCCCGACGACGCCGATCGGTTCGCGGCGCACGTACGAGGTGAAGCCGTCCATGTACTCGCCCGCAGATTTGCCCTCGAGCATCCGTGCCGCGCCTGCGAAGAATCGGATCTGATCGGCACCGACAGTGACTTCCTCGGCCGCGATGGTGGCCTTGGGCTGACCGGTGTTGCGGCTCTGCGCCTCGACGATCTCGTCGCTGTGCGCTTCGATGGCGTCGGCGAGCTTCAACAGCACCTTCTGCCGTTCGGTCGGCGTCGTCTTGCCCCAGGTCTCGAATGCTCTGGCAGCGGCCGACATCGCGGCATCGACATCGGCGGCGTCGGAGATGGGGGAGTGGGCGACGATCGACTCGTCCACCGGATTCACCACATCGAGCATCTCGGTGCCCGACGGCGTCACGAACGCCCCGTCGATGTAGTTCTGCAGGACAGGCACCGTCATCACTGAACCCCTAGCGTCGACTGTTTCGGTTCTGCAAAGCCTGCACCTACGGACGAGACTTCGCCACCCGACAAGATGTCCAACTCCCCCGCATCGATCAGGACCGAATGTCGGTCCAACTCGAGCCCGCAGGAGCTGCTCACCGGCTAGCCTGTGGCGGTGGCAGACACAGAGGTGGGGTATCGACAGATCGCCGACGACACCTGGGCATTCATGCGACCGCCCGGCAGCTGGGGGCAGACCAACACCGGACTGATCGTGGCACCGGGTTCGGCGTCGATGCTGATCGACACCGTGTGGGATGTGAACTGGGCGCAGCGAGTCGTCGCCGACACCGCCGAACTGGTCGCCGACGCACCGATCACCGAGGTACTCAACACCCACTCCGACGGCGATCACTGGTGGGGAAACGACACCGTCCCTGCCACCGCCCGCATCACCACCAGTACCGCGTCGCTGCACGCGATGAAAGAGGAAACACCGCCGAAAGGGGTGGACGCGTTCGCATCTGTCGGCGCGAAGATCGGTTGGGTGCCGGGGCCGGTCGGGGCAATAGGCTCCTACATGGACCGAGTTCGCGGCGACGCCACCTTCCCCACGAGTCTGCCGAGACTGCCCGACCACACCTTCGACACCACCGAGACCATCGACGTGGCGGGGCGGCCGGTCCACCTGCGGTACCTGGGCCCGGCACACACCGAAGGCGACCTCATCGCCCATCTCCCCGACGTCGGAGTCGTGTTCGCCGGCGACCTGCTCTTCATCGACGCCACCCCGGTGCTCTGGCACGGACCTCTGCAGAACTGGATCGACGCGCTCGAACACCTTCTCGACCTCGATGCCGACGTCTACGTTCCCGGCCACGGACCCCTGTGCGGCACCGACGAGATCCGGGCGCTCCACAACTATTGGACCTGGGTATCCGAGGCCGGACGCAGCTGCTTCGACGCCGGGCTCGGTCCAACCGAAGCCGCCCTCAACCTGCTGAAATCTCCTGAATTCGGGCAGTACTCACACTGGGACTCACCGGAACGACTCATCCTGAGCATGAGCACCCTGTACCGCCTGTGGCGAGGTGAGAAGCCCGCCCCACCCACACTCACGCGTCGAGCACGCGCGTTCGCCGACGCGGGACGCTACCTCCGGCAGCATCGGCACCGAAAGCCCTAGCCTTCGAATCACGGCGAGCGCAACTGTGGCGCGTCGGCGTCGTTCGGAGGAGCGTGGGACACGTGACCTCCCTTTCGGCCTCGTGGGTTCAGCAGCGCTACCGCGATCCTGCTCTGACGGCATTGGCGTACACGAACGAGACGATCGACGTTCTGCTGTCGCATCACTCGGTGCGGACGTTCACAGACGATCCGATCGACACCGAGACGATCGAGACCATCGTCGCCGCAGCCCAATCCGCGCCGACGTCATCGAACCTGCAGGCCTGGAGCGTGATCGCGGTACGAGACCCGGCGCGCAAGAAGCGCCTGGCGGCGCTGGCCGGCAACCAGGCGTTCATCGCCGAGGCTGCGGTGTTCCTGGTGTTCGTGGCCGATCTCGGGCGGGCCCGACGGCTCGCCGCAGCGCACGACGCCGAACTCGGCGGTGCCGACTACTTCGACAGTACGATTCTCGGTGCCATCGATGCAGCGCTGGCCGCGCAGAACGCCGTCGTCGCTGCGGAGTCGCTGGGATGGGGGACGGTGTATGTCGGGGCGGTGCGCAACGCACCCGACGAGATTGCTGCCGAGCTGGCATTGGCCGAACAATCGGTTCCGGTGGTGGGCTTGGCGCTGGGCCGAGCGGGCGAGGATACGGCCGGGGTGAAGCCGCGATTGCCCATCTCCTCGGTGCTCCATCATGAAAACTACGACGCCGTGGTGGCCGACGCTGCGGTGCCTGTCTACGAGCAACGATTATCGGAATACTATGTGACACAGGGGCGTACGTCATCGTGGATCTCGTCGGTACTGTCGCGCCTGCGCAGCGGTGAGGCGATCGGTTCGCGTGTGACGCTCAGGCAATCGTTCGAGTCCCTCGGCTGGAAGTCCCGGTAGAACTATGCGCTTTCAGGTTCTCGACATCGTCTTCAACCCGCCGCACCCGGTCACCGGTGCAGTCGTGCACCCGGCCGACCGATTCGACCGGTTGATCGAACTCGCCGTTCTTGCAGAAGAACTGGGCATCGATTCGTTCTCTGTCGGAGAACGGCACGCGGGAGACGTGCTCTCGTCCGCTCCCACGGTGCTTCTCGGCGCGCTCGCGCAGGCGACACATCGCATTCTGTTGTCCACCGGCGTCACCGTCCTGTCGGTGTTGGACCCGATTCGCGTCGCCGAAGACCTCGGCACCGTCGATCAACTGAGTCGAGGCCGCCTCGAAGTCGTCATCGGCAAAGGCAACGAAGTACTGCAGTACCCACTGTTCGGACTCGACATCGCGCGCCAGTACGAGTACCTCACCGAGAACTACGAACTGCTCCGCAGGCTGATCCGTGAGGAGCACGTGGATTGGACCGGGCGCCACCGACATCCGTTGTCCGACGCCACCACACTGCCCAGGCCCTTCGACGGGCCGTTTCGAATCTGGCACGGTTCGGCCACGTCGATCGAGGCGGTCGATCTGGCGGCCGAGTGGGGAGACCCCATCGTGACAGCCAACGCACTGCAGCCGAGGGAGAACTACAAGGAACTCATCGACCGCTACCGCGAGCAGTATCGCAATCACGGTCATGACCCGGACAGGGCGTACGTGGGTTCTGGCTCCGGGGGGTTGTTCCTCGGTACGACGACCGAGGCTGCCGTTGCCGAGTATCGGCCGATCTACGAGGGCATCGTCGCGCAGCAGGACAAGCGCAAACACGATCCGGCGGCCAAGGGCAAGGTGACGAGCTTTCGGACCATCGACGACGCGGTAGCGCGGGGGCCCGCACTGGTGGGCTCGTCCGAACGCGTCGCGGCGAAGATACTCGACTACCACGACGCGTACGGCCATGATCTGCAATCGGTTTCGATCAACCACGTATTGGACTTCGAGCGTCAGAAGGACACGTTACGACAGTTCGCCGAAGAGGTGATTCCATTGGTGCGGGCCGAGGTGACGACCACACTGTGGACGACCGAGGACAAAGATCGTGCCAGGGGATTCACGGCGAGCTGACCTGTGCCGTCAATGCCGCGGCGTGGGTGAACAACGTGGTCGGATCCGCTCGGTCCGCAGGGGGTTCGAGTACGACGGTGGTGGCACCGGCATCGATCCAGCGTTGCAGGTTGCTCAGCGCGACATCGGAATCGGTCACGGCGGCAATGTAGACGACGATCTCGTGGTCCGGCCCACCATCGATGTGCTCGATGGCCGTTCGCACCTGATCCGGTGACGTCTCGCTCGTGAGGATGGTTCCCACACCGGTGCGTCCGCTCAGGGCCAGAGTCTTCGGCCCCGTCGCACCGACGAGCAGCGGCGGCGGTTGCAGCGGAGGCCAATTCAGCTGCACGTTGTCGAGCGAGACGTACCGGCCCTGGACGGTGACGCTCTCGCCCGCCAACAGTGCGGTGAGCGCTGTCATCTGTTCGGTCAGCAATGTCAGAGGCGACTGCACTCGCGCCCCGATCTGCCCCATCCACGATTGAACTCCGTGTCCGAGCCCCACGCGGAGCCGCCCCGGATGGACACGGGCCACGGTAGCGATCTCCATGGCTGTGGCTGCCACGTTCCGCATCGGAGTCGGTAGCACCCCGATGCCGACGCTCACGTGTTCGGTGTTCGCGAGAACCAGTGCAGCAGCCGACAATCCACCGGAGTAGAAGCAGTCCTCCCACAACCACACCTCGTCGACGCCTGCGCGGTCGGCCGCACATGCCGCGTCGACGAGATCCTCCGGCGCAAGTTCGGGTCGCAGTACAACGCCGATACGAGTCATTCCAGTCTTCCTTTCTTCTCAGCGAACGAGATACGGCGACACCGAACTTCGGTGCTCGTCGATGTCGAGGTCCTTACCCAGTGGCGGAAACGCGCGTTGCGGGCAGTTGGAACGCTCGCACACCCGGCAGCCCGCTCCGATCGGTGTCGCCGCCGCCGAGCCCTGTACGTCCAGACCGTCGGCGTACACCAGCCGACCGGCGTGGCGCAGTTCGCATCCGAGGCCGATGGCGAAGGTCTTGCCGGGCTGTCCGTATCGCGCGGCACGTCGCTCCACGGTGCGTGCGATCCACAGGTAACTGCGGCCGTCGGGCATCTCGGCGATCTGCGTCATGATCTTGCCCGGATAGGCGAAGGTCTCGTACACATTCCACAGTGGGCACGTGCCACCACTGGACGAGAAGTGAAAGCCTGTGGCGGACTGGCGCTTCGACATGTTCCCGGCGCGATCGACGCGCACGAACGAGAACGGAACACCCCGCAGCTCGGGTCTCTGCAAGGTGGACAGGCGATGGCAGATGGTCTCGTAGCTGACCGAGAAGAAGGCCGAGAGCCGCTCGATGTCGTACCGGAAATCCTCGGCGACGTCGTGGAACTGGTGGTACGGCAACACCGTCGCGGCCGCGAAGTAGTTCGCGAAACCGAGCACCGCCAACTTCTTCGACGACTCACTGGTGAAGTTGCCCTCGTCGGCCATCTTCTTCAGCAGATCCCCGCATTCGAGATAGGCGAGTTCGGCGGCGTACCTGAACACCTTCTGCCCGCCGGACAGATGCGGTGAGATCTCCAGCACTCGCGTCTGCGGATCGAACCGATGCAGCACGTTCTCGCCGAGGTCGATGCGATTGACGATCTGCACGTCGTGAACCGTCCGCAGCCGCTTGGCGATCTCGCCACCGACGTCGGCGCGATGGAACCGGATTCTCGAGGTCAGAGCCTCTGCCGCAGTGTCCAATTCGTGCAGATAATTCTGCCGCTGATAGAAGTAGTCACGCACTTCCTCGTGCGGCTTGCTGATCGAACCACTGCCACTGCCGTCGGAGAACCGCTCCTCGGTAGCGGCCAACAGCTGAGCCGTCGTATTGCGGTATCGGCGGTGCATGTTGACCATCGCCCGCGCCAACTGCGGGTGAGAGCTGACCATCTGCGCGATCTCGTGGGCATCGGCATCGATCCCCATATCCTGATCGAGCGCCACTTCGCGGAGTTCGGCAACCAGCCTGGTGTCGTCCTCGGAGGAGAAGAACGACGTGTCGACGCCGAACACCTCGGAGATCCGCAGCAACACCGGCACCGTCAGTGGACGCACGTCGTGCTCGATCTGGTTGAGATAACTGGCGGAGATCCCGAGCTTCTGCGCCAGTGACACCTGGCTCATGCTGCGTTCGCTGCGGAGCTGCCGAAGCCGCACGCCGACGAAGGTTTTCGACATATCGCCAGGCTACGCCTGCGAAGAATCGGGTTAACACCGTTCGCAATCGGCTACTGGGTCACAATTCGACAGCCAACGGGAACATTAGCCGAAGTACGGGCGTATACCGGTGTACGAGCTATTCACCACGCACCACGAGGAGCGGTCATGTCCAATCGTCAACGCACATCGGAAATCGTCAGGGACGTCGTCGTCTTCGTCACCGGAGCCGTGCTCGTCGCATCGACCGTCTGGCTTCCCGTCCAGGGAGACCAGGAAGTCACCGGTGCCATCCTCGTGCTCGGCATCCTTGCGGCGTCGTCTGCACTCTGGGCCATCGGATCCTCGTCGAGACAGAGTCATTGGACCCACGTCGGCCTCGGGTTGCTGCTTGCTGTCTCGCCCGCGCTGATGGTGTTCCCGTCCGGATTGCTCGCCGCCGACCTGTTCGCGATCGTCGGAGGACTCGTCATCGCCGCGATGGGCGGCCTCGGCGTGCTGGCCTCGCGTCGGACGCCGATCACGTCGCAGGTGATTGCACGCAGCGACGACCGAACCGGCGTTCGCATCTGATCTCGGCAACCGGTGCTCCACTCCCGGGGCCGCGTGCGAAAAATGTCGTACGCGGCCCCGGGAGTGGAGCATTTTCTGCTCTGTGGGTTCATCGCGGCGCCTGATGCAATGGGTGCTCCACTCGGCGCGGTGGATCCGGTAAATCCCTCGTGCGGACCGGCGAGTGGAGCATTGTGTGCTCTCATCGCCGCGATTCCCGACGCCGCCTGACAACCGACGCGATTTCGGCAGCCACCACATCCGGCGCGGCAAGCACATCGAACGCCGAGTAGCGCAGCACCAACCAGCCACCCAGTACCAGGGCGTTCTGTCTACGTCGATCCTTGCTGAACACCTCTGCTGCACTGTGGAATTCGCGTCCGTCCACCTCGATGATCGTTCGGCTGCGACGGTCGACGAGGTCGCAGACGAACGAGCCGACTGTCGCATTCATCTCCAGATACAGGCCGATCCGATGCAATGCCCGGCCGAGGGCCCGCTCCGGTTCCGAGGCGAACCTCGTCACTGCCAACCGGACCTGACGGGCCAACTCTGCGTTGCCGCGTCGACCCGGGAATCGCTCGAGTAGGCAGATGAGCGACGCAGGGTCGAGTCCGAACTTCAGACGCTCGTCGATCAGCAACTCGGCCTCTTCGCGAGGGAGTACCGCCAGGCAATCGAGCATCGTCTGCGCAGGAGTGGTGCAAGGCAGTGACTCGACCTCGTCGACGAGCCGGGAATCGAGTGCGCGACGGTGCAGTCGGAGCCATGGCGGTGGTCGCAACCGGGCCGAGCGGGGGACGGTTGCATCGAGAGTGGACGGCTCGGTCGTCCAGCCGCGTAGGTATGCGGCCGAACGGTGACTGAGTACGGCATCGGGTCGCCACAGGGCGATGGCCCGACACCGATCCATCGTCGACGGCTCCCCGCGCATATGGACCGTCGGCAGAACGCGGGTGAAGCGTCGCGAGACGGTGCTGGGATGGAGTCCGGAGGAGACGAGCTGTCGGAATGTGGCGGGGCCGGGAGTGGAGCCTGCGGAATGACCGGGTTGGGCGGGAGTGGAGTCTGCGGAATGACCGGGTTGGGCGGGAGTGGAGTCGGCTGTCATGGGTGCAGCGTCGGCGATGGCGTGGGTGGTCTTCGATGCTCGACCTGGGGAAATCGAAAGCCCTGTGGACAGGTGCCAGCCTGTGGATGAGTGCAACTTCTGCTCCACTCGGTGGCGTCGGTCGGGGGATCCCCGCGAAAGTGGTGTCGAGGGGAGCAACCCGTGCCATGCTCACATCGTGGGATGAGGCAGCTGTGATGTCGATCACATAGTGCTCGGTTTCTGACTCGATTCAGACGCCCTCGTCAAACCGTACAAGCGTCCGGTAAAGAATTTTGTTCATTCCGTTCATCAACTGGGGATTCATCGCTACTGGCGAGTAACCACGCTGTCCGATCGGAGAGGTTTGTGTCGACCAAAAATTTGCAACATTAGCAACGACGCCCGTAAAGCTAGCCAAGATTGGCACTAACAACTGGTAGACGCATGTTTTCGGGTGTGCCATTGTTCTGGAGTACACCAGAAGGGCCTGGCAACGATGTGAAGATTCGTCTCGAGGCAGGCCGAGAAGCAGAAGAGACTGGAGCTGAAGATGTCGACCACCGGCACCCCGAAGACCACCGCCGAGATCCAGCAGGATTGGGACACCAACCCCCGCTGGAAGGGCGTCACCCGTAACTTCACCGCACAGCAGGTCTCCGACCTCCAGGGCACCGTCGTCGAAGAAGCGACCCTCGCTCGCCGCGGCAGCGAGATCCTGTGGGACCTCGTCAACAACGAGGACTACATCAACTCGCTCGGTGCCCTCACCGGCAACCAGGCCGTGCAGCAGATTCGCGCCGGCCTCCAGGCGATCTACCTCTCCGGCTGGCAGGTCGCAGGCGACGCCAACCTCTCGGGTCACACCTACCCGGACCAGAGCCTCTACCCGGCCAACTCGGTGCCGTCCGTCGTCCGTCGCATCAACAACGCACTCCTGCGCGCCGACGAGATCGCCAAGATCGAGGGCGATACCTCCGTCAAGAACTGGGTCGCACCGATCGTCGCCGACGCCGAAGCCGGCTTCGGTGGCGCACTGAACGCCTACGAGCTGCAGAAGGCCATGATCGTGGCCGGCGCCGCAGGCGTGCACTGGGAGGACCAGCTCGCATCGGAGAAGAAGTGCGGCCACCTCGGCGGCAAGGTGCTCATCCCCACCCAGCAGCACATCCGAACCCTGACCTCGGCACGCCTCGCGTCCGACGTCGCCGACGTCCCGTCGGTCATCATCGCCCGCACCGACGCCGAGGCAGCCACGCTGATCACCTCCGACGTCGACGAGCGTGACCGTGAATTCCTCGACGGAACCCGCACCGCAGAAGGCTTCTTCGGCGTCAAGAACGGCATCGAGCCCTGCATCGCCCGTGCGAAGGCCTACGCCCCGTACGCCGACCTCATCTGGATGGAGACCGGCGTGCCGGATCTCGAGGTCGCCAAGAAGTTCTCCGAGTCGGTTCGCAGCGAGTTCCCGGACCAGCTGCTCGCCTACAACTGCTCGCCTTCGTTCAACTGGAAGGCGCACCTGGACGACGCGACCATCGCGAAGTTCCAGAAGGAACTCGGTGCCATGGGCTTCAAGTTCCAGTTCATCACTCTGGCAGGCTTCCACTCGCTCAACTACGGCATGTTCGACCTGGCACACGGCTACGCCCGCGAAGGCATGACCGCGTTCGTCGACCTGCAGGAGCGCGAGTTCAAGGCTGCCGAAGAGCGCGGCTTCACCGCCATCAAGCACCAGCGTGAGGTCGGTGCAGGCTACTTCGACCGCATCGCCACCACCGTCGACCCCAACACCTCGACGGCAGCACTGAAGGGCTCCACCGAAGAAGGCCAGTTCCACTGAGCTAGCCCGCCTCCCCGGAGCTAGTCCGCCTCCCCGGATCTTCAGCGCACTAGTCAGGCGGTCCGCAACTTTCGTTGCGGGCCGCCTGTTCTGTATCACGATGGTCTTGGGCGTACCCGGCAAGAGTTACCCCCATCTCACGAGAGATGTTGTAGCGCAACGTTTGTTGAAGGAGTGTCACTGTGACGGTCGAGAGGGTGGGGATCGTCGGAGCGGGGCAGATGGGTGCAGGAATCGCGGAGGTCTGCGCCCGTGCGCACGTCGACGTGTTGGTCCACGAACAGACCCGCGAACTGGCGACGGCCGGTCGCAGCCGCATCCTGCAATCGCTGGACCGCGGCGTCAGCAGCGGCAAGATCACCGAACGTGAGCGTGAGCAAGCGGCATGCAGGCTGCGATTCACCGCCGACCTCGCCGACTTCGGTGATCGCCAACTGGTCGTCGAAGCAGTGCTCGAAGACGAGAAGATCAAGACCGACATCTTCGCCGAACTCGACTCGGTGGTGACCGACCCAAACGCTGTCATCGCCTCCAACACCTCCTCCATTCCCATCGTGAGCCTGGGAGCCGCCACGACGGCACCCGGCCGAGTCGTGGGTCTGCACTTCTTCAACCCGGTCCCGGTACTGCCACTCGTCGAGCTCGTCACCACCGACCTGACGTCACCGGCAGTGGCAGACCGCGCCGAGCGCTTCGCGGGCGATGTTCTCGGCAAACAGGTCGTGCGCTCGGCAGATCGCTCGGGCTTCGTCGTCAACGCGTTGCTCGTGCCGTATCTGCTCTCCGCGATTCGCATGGTCGAATCCGGATTCGCCACCAAGGAGGACGTCGACAAGGCGACAGTGCTGGGTCTGGCGCACCCCATGGGGCCGCTCGCACTCGCCGATCTGATCGGCCTCGACACGGTCAAAGCCATTGCCGATTCCATGTACTCGGAGTTCGAGGAACCTCTCTTCCTGGCACCGCCGCTGCTGCTGCGAATGGTCGAATCGGGGCACATGGGCAAGAAGGCCGGAGCCGGTTTCTACCGCTACGAGAACGGCCGAATCGCAAAGTAGACACCGCCGCGGGCGGGTTGCCCCGCGACGGTCACCGGACCGCTATTGTCGGTCTGCGAATGCAGTCACTTCGATCACAGGAGCATGTCAGTGAGCAAGTCCACGAAGTCGAACAGTGTGGTTCCCAAGGCATTCGGGATCGGGTTGGCGGCCACCGGCGCCGCCCACTTCGTGGTGCCCGAGGCGTTCGAGGGAATCACCAAGCTTCCGTTCCCCAAGGACACTCGGACCTGGATCAGTCGCAACGGAGCCACCGAACTGGCGGTCGGTGCCGCGATCGCATACCCCAAGACTCGCAAGATCGGACTGATCGGTCTGGGCGCATACGTTCTGTGGCTCGGCGGCAACATCGCCAAGAACAGCTGACGTTACTGTTGCGAACGACTCGTTTAGAGTAGGAATAGCCTGGTCGAGGCGGTAGCTGCCTTGCGCTTGCACCGATGCGTAGGTAGCAATGTACTTATGACTTCAGCTACCGCTTACCAGGCCACCGCTCCTGACGCCCCGCTCGAGAAGGCGACGATCGAGCGACGCGCTGTCGGACCCCATGACATCCTCATCGACGTCAAGTTCGCCGGCATCTGTCACTCCGATATCCACACCGCCCGTAACGAGTGGGGTGGCACCACGTACCCCGTCGTTCCCGGGCACGAGATCGCAGGCATCGTGGCCGAGGTCGGCTCCGAGGTGACCAGCCGCAAGGTGGGCGACCGCGTCGGCGTCGGCTGCTTCGTGGACTCCTGTGGCGAGTGCGAGGCGTGCAAGGACGGCGACGAGCAGTACTGCACCAAGGGCGTCGTCCAGACGTACAACTCGAAGACCTACGAGGGCGAGTTCACCCACGGCGGCTACTCCACCCAGATCGTCGTGACGGAGAAGTTCGTTCTCGGAATCCCGGAGGGCGTCGAGCTCGACGTCGCCGCACCTCTGCTGTGCGCAGGCATCACCCTGTACTCGCCGCTCAAGCACTGGGGCGCAGGACCGGGCAAGAAGGTCGCCATCATCGGCATGGGCGGCCTCGGCCACATCGGCGTCAAGATCGCGCACGCACTCGGAGCACACGTCACCGTGCTGAGCCAGACCGACGCCAAGGAAGCCGACGGCAAGGCCTACGGTGCCGACGAGTACTACGCCACCAAGGACACCACCGCCCTCAAGGATCTGCAGGGCAAGTTCGACCTGATCCTCAACACGGTCTCCGCGAACCTGCCGATGGGCAAGTACCTCGGACTGCTCGCCCGTAACGGCACCCTCGTCGAGCTCGGTGTTCCCGAGAAGCCCCTCGAGGTGCCCGCGTTCAACCTGCTGGCCAACCGTCGCTCCTTCGCCGGTTCGATGGTCGGTGGCATCGCCGAGACCCAGGAAATGCTCGACTTCTGCGCCGAGCACCACATCGGTGCCGAGATCGAGGTCATCCCGGCCGAGAAGATCAACGAGGCATACGACCGCGTCGTCAAGTCCGACGTGCGCTACCGCTTCGTGATCGACGCAGCCACGCTGTAAATCTTCACCCAGCTGTACCCAGCATGAGAGAAGGGCCCGCGACGCAGTGTCGCGGGCCCTTCTCGTTCAGCTCTCGGCGAGACGCTTCTTCTCGTGTTCGACGTCGAAATCGGCTGCGGGCCAATCGAGATCGAGTTTCTCCAACGTGTCGATCAGGATCTCCGTGACAGCCAGGCGGCTGTACCACTTCCGATCGGCCGGGACGACGTACCACGGTGCATGATCGACGTCGGTCCGATCCAGCACCCGCTGATACGCCGCCCGGTACTGCGGTAGGAAGCCACGCTCGGTGACGTCGCCCGGGTTGTACTTCCAATGCTTGTCGGGCCGATCGAGCCGCTCCTGCAACCGCTTCTTCTGCTCGTCTGCCGAGACGAACAACGCGACCTTCACCACGACGGTTCCCTGTTCGGTCAACTCCTTTTCGAAGGCGTTGATCTCGTCGAATCGCTTCTCCCACACTTGCCGTGGCACCAAGTCGTGGACCGCGACGACGAGGACGTCCTCGTAGTGGGAGCGATCGAACACCCCGATGCGGCCGGCCCGCGGAAGTGCTTTGCGGATTCGCCACAGGTAGTGGTGTTGTTTCTCTTCCTGAGTCGGCACCCCGAACGACGCCAGGTCCACGCCCTGCGGATCGACCATGCCGATGACGTGCTTGACCATTCCGCCCTTGCCTGCGGTGTCCATGCCCTGGAGTACCAGCAGAACCGACCTGGTTCCACCCGCGCGCCCATGGGCGTAGAGCTTCTCCTGCAGCGCGGCCAGCACTGCACCCCGCTGTTCGAGGACGTCGTTGCCGTGGGCTTTCTTGCCGTCGAATCCCGGAGTTGCGGTGAAATCGATGTCCTCCACACGTGGAGACGCGCCGGCGCGCAGCACCTCGACGGGAGAGAGCGTCCACAATTTCGAGTTGTCGGCCATGACCGATGACACTACTTCTCTACCATGGGAATCATGGCCCCTACCATCGCAAAAGCCGAGACCGTGTCGCGTGAGGAATTGCTCGAATTCGTCTCTCCGCGGCACCACCACACCCTGATCACCCGCAAGCGCGACGACGGCCTGCAGGTCTCCCCGGTTTCGGCCGGGGTCGACTCGGAAGGCCGCATCGTCATCGCCACGTACCCCGAGCGCGCGAAGGTGCACAACATTCGCCGCAACTCCGCCGTCACGGTGTTGGTGCACAGTGACGATTGGAACGGCGACTACGTCCAGGTCGACGGTACCGCCGAAATCATCGATCTTCCCGACGCGGTCGAGCCTCTGGTGGAGTACTTCCGCAGCATCGCCGGCGAGCACTCGGACTGGGACGAGTACCGCGCGGCGATGGTGAAGCAGGGAAAGTCGTTGATACGCATCGTGATCGACACCTGGGGACCGATCGCCGCGGGTGGCTTCCCTCCAGGGAGGGTGTGACAAGCCCCCCGGGGAGGGTGTGATCTAGCCCTTCAGTGGTGCCGCGAAGAGCGGCACTGCGTTCTCCAGTGCGTATCGGGTGCCTGCGACCGAGGCTGCCGAGAATGCGTTGGAGAGGTTCTGATCTCCGAGCACCACGAGGCGTCCGTCGCGTGCCGACGGCAGGCCCTGGATCGACGGGTTGTCGGTGATCACCTCGGGTCCGGTGCCGATGGGGAACATGACGGTGAGGTCGGCATCGAGCGCGGAGATGTTCTCCTCGGACAGTTCGATGCTGAATGCTCCCGGCTGCGCGAGGTTCTGGACGGCCGGGGTGTTCTCCATGCCCAACGACTCGAGGAAGTCGACGCGGGTGTCGCCGCGGACGTAGGCACCGACCTGTCCGCTGTAGAGCGTGCCGACGGCGACGGTCTTGCCGGCGAATTCGGGGTTGGCGGCGATGGTGTCGTCGACCAGTGCCTGGGTGTCGTCGACGAGCTTCTTGCCCTCGTCGACCTTTCCGAGCGCTTGGGCAACGATCTCGGTCTGGCCATCCCACGTGGTGCCGTAGGCGACGTCGGTTCCCGGCGGCGCGGCGACAGTCGGGGCGATCTCGGACAGGTCGTCGTAGACGGCTTTGTCGTTGGTGCTGCGAGTCCACAGGATCAGATCCGGTGCCAGCGCCGCGATCGACTCCATGTCGACGTCGAAGGTGCCGACGATCGTGGGGTCGGTGTCGTAGGTTTCGTCGACCCACGGGCCGAGGCCGTTTCCGCCGACTCCGAGCCAGTCACTCGCTCCGACGGGTTGGACGCCGAGCGCCAGTGCGGTCTCGGCGTCCGACCAGCCGAGTGCAACCACTCGCTGCGGATTCGCCGGGACCTCGACGTCGCCGAACATGTCGGTGACGACGACACCACCGGCCTCCGAGGGGTCGGTGGTGTCGCCGTTGTCGGAGCTGCATGCGGTCAGAGTGAGGGCGAGGGCGAGGGCTGCCGCAGGCAGAGCCAACGAACGAGAAATGTGCATAGGGCACGCTAACCTATCAAGCGCTGAAATGCTCCACGATCTTCGCGCAGAAGGCCGGCAGGTCGTCCGGATTGCGGCTCGACACCAGGTTGCCGTCGACGACCACTTCCTCGTCGACGACGGTTCCTCCCGCGTTGCGAATGTCGGTTCGGATACTCGGGTAGGACGTCAACGTCCGGCCCTTCACGACGTCCGCCTCGACGAGAGTCCAGGCACCGTGGCAGATGACGCCGACCGGTTTGCGGGCTTGTACGAATGCGCGCACGAACGCCACCGCGTCCGCGTCGACGCGAAGTTGGTCGGGGTTGGTGGTGCCGCCGGGCAGGATCAGCGCATCGAAGTCGTCCGCGGAGACATCGGCGACGACGCGGTCGACCGTGAAGGTGTCGGCGGCATTGACGTCGCTCTCCATCGCTTGGATGTCACCATGGTCGAGTGCCACCAATGTGACTGTGGCTCCGGCATTTTCGACGGCTTCACGAGGCTGAACCAGTTCGACCTGCTCGACGCCGTCTGTAGCGAGAATGGCGATGCGGCGTCCGGTCAATGTATCGGTAGTCATACCTGTTCGAATGTCCGACCGGACCGGATCTCAAACTGACGAGTGATGGTACGAATGGAGACATGAGCGAATCACCCATCGAAACGCCCACCGAGGATCGGGTCGAGCAGAGTCTGCCGATCGTCGACGAGTCCGGCGAGCCGAGTACGAGTGATCTGCCCGTCGAGGCCGACGTCCGGGACGTGCTGGATCAACGAGCCGAGGTCCCGCTCGACGACGACGGGTACGACGAGCGCTAGGGCGTGCCGGGTTCGACGACGAGAGGGTGCGGCTGCGACTTGAACTTCGCGGGGGAGCCGTCGGCCATGGCGACTCCGTGGATACCGCCCCACATCATCATGCAGAGATAGTCGATCAGATCGTCCGCGGACATGGACTTGTTGGAGATCCACCAGTGCGTGGCCAACTGAACCGCGCCGACGATCGCGAAGGCCCACGGAACCGAACCGCCCGAGTCCATCTCGCGTTGCCGTAGGCGCTCACCCAACACGGTGGAGAGCAACTCGGCGATCATGCGCTCGGACTCGGCGACGACGTCGCGATTGTTGCCGGCGTTGTTCGCCATGACGTACAGGTACACCTCGGGATCGGTGGCCACCGTCTCGACATAGGCGGTCACGACGACGCGGGTGAGCTCGTACTCGTCGAGCTCGTGCGAGATCGCCGCGTAGATGCGAGGGGCGAGGGTCGTCTCGACGTACCGCGACATGGTCGCGCTCGTCAGGTCGTTCTTGTCGGTGAAGTAGCGGTAGAGCACCGTCTTGGAGATACCGATCTCCGACGCGATCTCGTCCATTCCGATCTCGCGGCCTCGCAGCCGGATCGCAGCCAGCGTGCCGTCGACCAGCTCCTCGCGTCGCGCGATCTTGTGCTCACGCCACCGACGTTTGCGGCCGTCCGGCTTCTCGGCCTTGGGCTTGTCCTCGCTCGGCTCGGACTCGTCCAGCTTTGCCTCCGTCGTATTTCTTGCCACGACCACCACCCTATGCGCCTGCTCGGACACCGTCGCAGGGTGCGTCCGGTTGGTCCGAGGTATTTCTGGGCACAATGTCGGTTGTGCAGCTGATGAACTTCGACGACGACACCAAACGCCGCGACCTCCGCAAGATGAAGACGGTCGCGACGGGCTTTCTCGTCTTCGCATCGATCGTCTACATCTTCTGCCGCTGGCAGGAGTCGACGGGCGCAGGTGCCTGGGTGGGCTACGTGCGCGCGGCATCGGAAGCGGGAATGGTGGGCGCACTCGCGGACTGGTTCGCGGTGACGGCCCTGTTCAAGCACCCGCTCGGCATCCCGATTCCGCACACGGCCTTGATCAAGAAGAAGAAGGACCAGCTGGGTGCGAGCCTGAGTTCGTTCGTCGGCAGCAACTTCCTCGCGCCCGAGGTCGTGTCGGAGAAGGTCGCGTCCGCGCAGGTTCCCCTGCGGTTGGGGACCTGGCTCGCTCAGCCGGACAACGCCGAACGGGTCGCGGCCGAGGCGGCGACCGTGTTGCACGGCGTCGTCGACGTCCTCAACGACGAGGACATCACCGCCGTCATCGACAGCACCATCGTGCGTCGACTCGCCGACCCGCAGTGGGGACCGCCGATCGGCCGCATCCTCGACGAACTGCTCCGCGAGAATCGCCAGCTGCCGTTGATCGACATGCTCGCCGAGCGCGCTCACCAGTGGGCGCTCGGCAGCCAGGAGATGATCGATCGCGTCGTCGCGCGGGACTCCCCGAACTGGTCGCCGAAGTTCGTCGACACCCTGTTGGGCGAGAAGGTCTACAAGGAGCTCGTCGAGTTCACCTGGAAGATTCGCTCCAACCCCGAACACGACGTACGCCTGGCCGCCAACAAGTTCCTCGTCGATTACGCCAACGACCTGCAGCACGACCCGGTCACCATCGAGAAGGCCGAGAAGCTCAAGGCGCAGATCATGGGGCGTGAGGAGATCACCGGCCTCGCCGCGGCGACGTGGAAGGTGGCCAAGCGGCTGATCACCGAGTCGGTGGACGATCCGACGAGCACGCTGCGCACCAAGATCAAGGAGAACACCGCCAACCTCGGGGTGCGCTTGCGCGACGACGAGGAATTGCGCGGCAAGGTCGACGGCTGGCTCCTCGGTGGGGCGAGTTACATCGCCGCGAACTACGCGGACGAGATCACCACGATCATCGGGGACACCGTCGCGCGGTGGGATGCCGAGGAGGCGAGCAAGAAGATCGAACTGCAGGTCGGACGCGATCTCCAGTTCATTCGCATCAACGGAACCGTCGTCGGTTCCATCGCCGGTCTCGCCATCTACACGATCTCGGATCTGATCTTCGGGCACTAGTGCTAGCAGAGTGCTTGCAATAGTTAGCACCCTTCGGTACCGTCCAGTAGGACACCGAAACAGGAGGCCGATATGGCCGAGAACGAGGGGGATCTGGTCGCCAAAGCGACCGAGGCGACGCAGGTCGTCGCCGAGGCGGGGGATCTGGTCGCTGCAGTGGTCACCACTGCGGCCCAGGACATCGGCAGCTACATCCGGTCCCAACGGGAAGCCGCGCAGGTATCCATGCGGCAACTCGCCAGCCGGGCCGGAGTGAGCAACCCCTACCTGAGCCAGATCGAACGCGGACTGCGCAACCCGTCCGCAGAAGTGCTAGCGCAGATAGCCAAGGGTCTGCGCGTCTCCTCCGAGGTGCTGTACGTCCGGGCCGGGATCTTGGAAGCGCGTCCCCACGGTCCGGTGCGCGAAGCTCTGCTCGGCGATGAGCACATCACCGAACGGCAGAAGCAAGTGCTGATCGAGATCTACGACTCGTTCTGTCGTGAGAACGAGTCGACGCAGGAGCCCGAACCCGACGAACAGGAGACACCCGATGTCTGATTCCAAGAACTTCGAGAACGTCAAGACCCCGATCTTCGCAGCCGTCGGTGCAGGCGACGCCGTCGTCCAGGCCGTGGCCGACGTCGTCGCTCAGGTGCGCTCGCGCGCCGAGAGCCGCACCAGCGAGGTCAACGCCCGCATCGCCGACATCTCCGAAGATGTCACCGAGGGCGTCGAGAGCCTGCGCGAGCGGCTGGCGAACCTGCCCGCAGAGCTCCCCGACGAGATCGCCGAGCTGCGCGAGCGCTTCACCCCCGAAGAGCTGCGCAAGGTTGCCGAGGCATACCTGAAGGTGGCATCCGACCTCTACACCTCGCTCGCCGAGCGCGGCGAAGAGACCGTCGAGCGCATCCGCCGCACGCCCGCCGTCGAAGAACGCCTCGAACGCGCCAATGCCGCCGCCAACGACGTCGTCGACCTCACCGAGCAGGCCCTCGGAACCGTCGCCTCGCAGACCCGCGCAGTGGGTGAGCGTGCCGCTGCACTGGCCGGTCTCGCATCGGACAAGGTTCGTGAGGGTGCCGAGGAGATCTCCGACGCCGCCGACGAGCTCGCCGAGAACATCGACGAAGCAGGCGACGAGGCCAAGGACAAGGCCATCAAGGCGTCCGACAAGGTGAGCGGCGCGGCGGGCACGGTCGAGGCCAAGACCCGCAGCAACGCCAACTCGCCGATCAAGAAGACTCCGGCACCGGCCAAGAAGACCGCACCGGCACCGGCGGCCAAGAAGTCCACCCCGGCTCCGGCCAAGAAGGCTCCGGCGAAGAAGACCACTCGCTAAAGCACTCGTAAAGAAAACGACCCCTGCGCCGAGCGGCGCGGGGGTCGTTTCTCGTACACTGACCGCGTGAGCATCGCCGGCAGCTTCAGCTACTACATCCTGACCTTTCTGCAGATCCTCGGAGTGGTAGGTGCAGGATTCGCGATCTTCCACGCATTGCGTCAGCGCGCCGACGCCTTTCCTGCCGTGGACAAGCTCACCAAGAACGCGTGGCTGGCCATCCTGTTCGTCGGCCTGCTCCTCATCCTCGTCTCCGGAGTGATCGGATTCCTGGGCATCATCGGCGTCGTCGCCGTGTGCGTGTACCTCGTCGACGTACGGCCCAAGATCGACAGCATCCAGCGCGGACCTCGCTGGTAACCAGCCGCGTCGACGCCCGTTCGGTTCTGGGCGTAGCCTCTACCGCACCCGCTCGGGGGATACAGGTGGAGGGGAATCAGTGGTTTCACGCAAGGTAATCGAACGCGCGCTGTTCGGAGTCGGCAGTGCGGCCGTCGCGGCAGGCATCGGTACGTTCGTCGTTCGGCGGCGTCGCCTGCACTCGTTCACCAAGACGACCGACGTCCAGCCCGACGAGCTGCTGCAGTACCCCACCTTCGAGCCGCACATCACCGAGGTGGTCACCGACGACGGTGCCCACCTGCACGTCCGTAGCTACGGTGACTCCGATGCCGCGCCGATCGTCTTCAGCCACGGCTGGACCTGCTCGGCCGACTACTGGTACCCGCAGATCAACGCCCTCGCCGGCCGCTACCGCGTCATCGCGTACGACCAGCGCGGCCACGGCCGCAGCGACGTGGGAACGCGACCACTGAGCCCCGACGTGCTGGCCGACGACCTCGCTGCGGTCCTCACCGCCACCGTCGACGAGGACAACAAAGCTGTGCTGGTGGGTCACAGCATGGGCGGCATGTCGATCATGGCCTGGGCCGGAAACTATCCCGAACAGGTCGATCGCCTGGTCAGTGCCGTCCTGCTCGCCAGCACCGCGACCGACTCACTCGTCCGCGAAACCACCGTCATCCCACTGCCGCAGCGCTTCCCGCGCCTCCCGACCCCCGTGGGCAAAGCCGTGCTCAGCTCGGCGCTTCCGCTGCGGCCGTCGCCGGTGACCCGCCAGGCCATCAAGTACATCTCCATGGCACCAGGAGCGACACCGGCCGAGGTGGCGTTCTGCGAGAAGATCGTGCTCGAATGCGCCCCGCGCACCCGCGGCATCTGGGGTGCCGCGCTCAGCGACCTCGACATCCACGAAGCGCTCGAGAACATGTCCGTTCCCACCAGCGTGCTCGTCGGATCGGCCGACCGACTGACCCCACCCGTGCACGCCCGCAAACTCGCCCGCGCCCTCGACGATCACGACCACCTGAGCAGACTGATCGTGATCCCCGGCATCGGACACATGAGCTCCGTCGAGGCAATCGACGAATTCAACACCGAAGTGGTTCGGCTCCGGAACTTGTGATTTAGCTGAACACCACGGTCTTGCGGCCGTGCACCAGGACACGATCCTCCAGGTGCCACCGCAGGCCACGGGAGAGCACCAGCTTCTCGATGTCGCGGCCCTGACGCACCATGTCGGCCACCTCGTCGGAATGGTCGACGCGGATGACGTCCTGCTCGATGATCGGACCCGCGTCGAGCTCGGCCGTCACGTAGTGGCACGTCGCGCCGATCAGCTTCACGCCCCGCGCGAACGCCTGGTGGTACGGCCGCGCGCCGACGAACGACGGCAGGAAGCTGTGGTGGATGTTGATCGCCCGGCCCGCCCAGTGTGCGCACAGCGACTCGGGCAGAACCTGCATGAAGCGTGCCAGCACAACCGCGTGCGGGTCGTAGGAATCGACCAGCGACCGCACCTCCTCGAAGGCGGGCCCGCGCTCGGCCGGATCCTTGGCGAACTCGACGTGATGGAACGGGGTGCCGTGCGCCGCGGCGATCGGCTCGAGCGACTTGTGGTTGCCGATCACCGCGGAGATCTGAGCGGGCAGTTCGCCGCCCGCAGCGCGCCCGAGGAGGTCGTGCAAGCAGTGCGCCTCCTTGCTGACGAGTAGGACCACGCGCTTGGGCTCACCCGAATCGTGAAGTGTCCATTCGGTTTCCGGGCCGAGCTCGGCAGCCACCACCGCGAAGCGCGTCCTCAGCTCCTCGATGCTCATGTCCACCGACGACGCGCGCACCGCCTGCCGGGTGAAGAACCAACCGGTGTCGGGATCGGCGTGATAGGCGGCCTCGACGATCCATCCACCGACCTCGGCGAGGAAGGTCGAGATGCGGGCGACGATGCCCGTCTTGTCGGGGCAACCGAGCGACAGAACGTAACGGCGATCCTCGGATACGGAAGAACTCATACCGCCGATTGTCTCAGGGCGTCCGCACCCCGGTTGCCACCAGTGTCCCCAGATCGATCGAATCGATTCCGCGCTCGGTGAGCAGCTCCGAGAACTCGGCACGGATCTGCGTCCGGGTCGCATCGTCGAACGGTGTCAGCGCTCCCCGCATGGCGCTGCCCAGCACGAGATCCCACACGAACGACTCCGTCGCGGGAACGTGATTGGACAGCTCCACGACCTCGACATCGGTGGTGCCGGCCGCGGCGAGCCATGCCGACAGAAGATCCGCCGTCTCCATCCGCCGGATCGGGTGCTTGTCGTAACCGTCCTGCGTGAGTGGCGCGTCGTGTTCGCTCGGCGGCGAATGCGCACCGATCACCTCGAAGAACGTGCCCGCGAACGCCTCGAACGCACCCTTGCGCCACACCGTCACCCCGACGCGACCGCCCGGACGAACCAACGACACCAGACGAGCGAAGTCCCCCTCGGGATCGGGCAGAAAGAAGATGCCGTACGAACAGGCCAACGCGTCGTATCCGGCATCGGGAACCGTCGATGGCGGCTCCCATTCGGTGGCGTCGGCGAGCACGAAGTCGATGTTGCGCAGGGCCCGTTCGGTGGCTTTCACCCGCCCGACCTCGAGCAGGTCGTCGGCGAGATCGATGGCGTGCACGAGGCCGTCCGGGCCGACGGCGGCCGCCGCGGGGATCGCCGATGCCCCGGTGCCGGAGCACACGTCCAGAACGGTGTCCCCGGTCGCCAACCCGAGCGCGAAGGCGAGCGACTGCCCGGCCGGCCCCCAGACCTGTGGCGTCACCGCGTCGAACTCCCTGCTGGTGGCGTTGAAGGTGGCGGCGAGCGAGGCTGCTGTCATGAACGAAAATCGTAGACCGACACGGCTACGAAAGGGCGTGCTGTGAAAAGCTGGACCGCATGACACTCACCCGCTCCGCCCTCGCCGGAATGGTCGACCACACGCTGCTCAAGCCCGAAGCCACGACGGCCGACGTGGCCGCTCTCATCGAGGAAGGCCGCGAACTCGGAGTGCTCGCGGTGTGCGTATCGCCGTCGATGCTGCCGATTCAGGCCGAGGGAATGCTCACTGCCGTCGTCGCCGGGTTCCCGTCGGGCAAGCATCACTCGCTGATCAAGGGTTCCGAGGCCAGGCTCGCGGTGCAGCAAGGTGCCGACGAGGTCGACATGGTGATCGACGTCGGCGCGGCCATCGCGGGGGACTACAACGCGGTACTGGCCGACATCGTCACCGTCCGCGAGGGGATCGCCGGAACCGCGGTCCTGAAGGTCATCATCGAATCGGCCGCACTGTCCGACGACGCGATCGTCGAGGTGTGCCGCGCCGCCGAGAAAGCCGGTGCCGACTTCGTCAAGACATCCACCGGATTCCACCCCGCAGGCGGCGCGAGCGTCGAAGCGGTGCGCTTGATGGCGGAGACCGTCGGCGGACGACTGGGCGTCAAGGCCAGTGGCGGCATCCGCACCACGGAGGCCGCCCTGGCCATGATCGACGCGGGCGCAACACGATTGGGGCTTTCGGGAACGCGCGCGGTGCTCGACGGGCTGAACTAGAGCGACTGCGTCGCACGTGCACGGTAATTCGTAGCCAGCTACGAATTACCGCTCACGTGGGTTACGCGACCAGCGAGCAACCCTCGGGTGTCGGCTGATTCTGATCCTGCTGAGTCACCGGAATCGTGTACTGCCCGCCTTCGAGGGTGAGCTCGATGCCGCTGTCGGTGACGGTCAGCGACGTCGGAGCCATGTCCAGCGGGTAGGCCTGCAGACTGTCGGTCAGCACACCGACGACGGAGTCGACCAGATCGGTGGGGATGCCGAGACCCAGAATCGATGCGTCGACGGTCTGGAAGTCGACCCTGCCGTCTGCAACCTGCGGCTTGACGGTCAGATTCGCCAGTGCTCCGACGGCGAAGTCGAGGGTGCCCGCCGACGCGTCCGAGGTGACGCCCGAGACGATCGCGCCGATGCCTTGGCTCTGCAGGGTGCGGGTGATGCCGTCGGTCGACCACGAGATGTCGGCACTGGAGCTGCCGATGGTGCCGCCGGAGTCGGCGGTCTGCGTCAGGTTCAGGTCACGTGCCTCGGCGTGCACGACCATGCCCTCGGCGGGACCGAAGCGCGCGTCGTCGCTGTCGACGGTGACCGAGGAGACCTTCTTGTCCACCAGTGACAGCAGGACCGGCTTCAGGCCGAGACCGACCTCGACCTGGCTGCCGAGCTCGGACTCGAGCTGGCCGGCGAGGCAGGATTTGATCTGCTGACGGACGAACAACTCGCCACCGATGACGGCGACGAGGAGAACGACGACGACGGAGACTGCGATCAGCGGTGCGGTGCTCCGCCTGGCTGTGGATGACATTCCTGGCAGTCTTCCCGATGATTCTGAGCAAGCTCTGTGAAACTCGCCGAACCTGCGGTCTCGATCGAAACTTTGTGACCTGTAACACATTGTGACGTAGGCTTGCGTCATGAGTACGACAGGACCGAGCGTGCACGAACTGCACTCGCTGGCCACTCGCCAGGACGGTTACTTCACGGCCGAGCAGGCCGGCGAGCTCGGCTTCGATTCTGCGATGGCGCGCGTCAATCTGGCCACCAACACGTGGACTCGCGTCGAGCGCAACCTGTTCCGACTCGGCCAGTGGCCACACAGCGAACTCGAAGTGTTCGCCATGTGGTGTGCCTGGTTCGGCGGCGAGGCCGTGATCTCGCACCAGAGCGCGGCGGAGCTACACGGATTCGGGCACCTGCACCCGCAATTCGTGCACGTCTGCGCATTCGGCGACCTACGACTGACCGACACCAGACTGGCGGTTCATCGCCTACGACTCGAGCCCCGGGACGTCGAATCGGCAGGCACCTTCAACCTCACCACTCCGGTGCGGACGGTGCTCGACCTCGCCGCGGGCGGCATCTCCCAGATCACCCTCGACGAGGTGGTGTGCGACGCCGTGGCGATCGGTCGCGTCGACCCGCAGGCGCTGTACTCCGAGGCCGGAAACAGCACGGATCGAGTGGCCGAACGCGTCGAACTGGCACTGTCCGCCTGCACCTAGTCGATTCGCGTTGCCGGTGCGACCGTCGACCACGGGACCGTGAGTACGTTGTCTCGCATCCGTCGGCGCGGGAGTGTGATCGGAAGACCCTGTTCGGCAAGCACTTTCATGGCTGCGCGCCATCGGATTCGAGGTCCGAACGGGGCCAGCGGGGCCGAGACCGACCACGCTCTGTCGGCCCGTCGAAGCAGATCGTGGATCAGCTCGCCCTCGATGTTGCGATGTATCAACACCTTCGGAAGCCGCTCCGCGATATCCGACGGCATCTCGACGTCGAACGGATCCCATGCCAGCGTCAGGGAACGGGGGCCCTCGGCGTCGAGCAACACCCAGGCGCACCGTCGGCCGAGCTCGTCGCAGGTGCCGTCCATCAGCAGGCCACCGGGTGCCAGGCCCGACAGAATGCGTTGCCAGGCAGCGGGTACCGCATCCTCGGGATACTGGCGCAGTACGTTGAACGCCCGCACCAGGTCGGGGCGCAGGCCCGCCAGCTCGAAACCGCCGCGGGCGAACTGCACGCCGTCACTTCCGGGGACGACGCGAGCGGGGTCGATCTCGAGACCGGTGACTCGGAGGTCGGGCCGGACGGTGCGCAATCGACCGGCCAGCTCGAGCGTCGTGTTCGGCATCGCCCCGTACCCGAGGTCCACGACGAGGGGATTCGCCGAGCTCTGCAGAACGCGTCGAACATCGGGGTGGTGCATCAGCCACCGGTCGCTACGACGCAACCGATTGATGCCGGTGGTGCCGCGAGTGATGACACCTTCGGGGCCGGGAGCGGAGCCTGTGGAACGACCCAGATGGGGAGTGGAGCCTGCGGAACGACCTCTATGGACCGGGCTCAGGGCTAGGCGTTCTTCTCGAGCCAGTCGGCGGTCACTTCGCCTTCACCGCGCCACAGGTCGATGAGGTTGACGAGCATCAGCTGCTCGAGCTTGCCGCCGATGAACGGCAGGAAGACCTTGGCCTCGGAGGAGGTGCGCAGGGTCGATCCGCCGTTGGTGGGGAAGAGCGAGGTGGTGCCCTTGAGCGAGCCCGGTCCGGCCGGAATCGACGCGTCGTAGTGGCCCGCGGTGACTTCCTCGAAGGCATCGAAGTGCACGTTGCGGGTGATGATCATGTCCTTCTTCATCACCGTCTGCGCGATGTCGGGCAGTTCGGTGCGCGGGATGACGTGGTACATCACGATGTCGATTCCGGCGTCGGACACCTCGAAGCTCTTCAGCTCGTTCTCCGAGTACTTACGCATCTCCTCGATGCGCGCATCCCAGTGATCGCGACTGGAGAGCGCTGCATAGACCTGCTGCGTCGAGTGGGTGAACCGGGCGGAGTAGTTCATTCGGCGAGCCATAGTGCGCCAGGTTAGCCGTTCGGGTTCGCGGCGATCCAGTTACCGGTGAAGTCCTGTTCGTTGTCGATGAGGGAGAGCACCTGCTCGCTGATCATCGCTTCGATCTTGCCGCCGAAGATCGGGACCTTGACCTCGGTGGTGCCTGCCAACGCGATGGTGGTCGTCTCGCCGCCGGCGTCGAGCGTGGTGGTGCCGGTGATGCGAGCGGGTGCGCCTTCGACGGTGGCTCCGAACGTGCCGTCGGCGTGGGTGCCGTCGAACGGTCCCCAGCTCTCGGTGCGTTCGATGATGAGGTCGCCCTTCTTGAAGGCGGTCACTGCGGACGGCAACTCCTCTTCGGGAACGGACTGGGTCATGACGACGTCGATGGTTCCGTTGCCGACCGTGACGCTCTTCAGGCTGGCACCCGGTCCGCCGATCTGCTCGATGCGGTCCTTCCAGTACTGCTCGGACGTCAGCGCGGCGTGGACCTTGTCGGCGGAGGCGGGCACAGTCGAGCTGTGCTCAATGGGGCGAGGCATCCCCGCAGGTTACCGGGTGACCGAAGACCAGGTGCGCGACCGGTAGCGTGAGAGTCCGTGCCTACTGCAATTTCGGAGCTCACCACCATCCGGGTGGGCGGCCCGGCCCGTGAATTCACTGTCGCGACGAACGCCGACGAGTTGGTCTCGCTGGTGCGTGACGCGGACCGCTCGGGGACGGATGTGCTGGTCATCGGCGGCGGATCCAACCTGGTCGTCGGCGACGACGGCTTCGACGGCCGGGTGGTTCGGGTGACCGGGTCCCGGCTGGACATCGACGGCGAAATCGTGACGGTCGATGCGGGTGTCGAGTGGGATGCCGTCGTGCAGGCGACGATCGACGCGGGACTGTCGGGCATGGAAGCACTCTCGGGTATCCCCGGAACCACCGGCGCGACGCCCATCCAGAACGTCGGCGCGTACGGCGCATCGACGTCGGAGCTGCTGCACAGCCTCACCGTCTACGACCGCGAGACCGATCGGACGGCGGTGTGGACGCCGGAGCAGTGCGGTTTCGGAACGCATCGGTCGTCGGTGTTCAAGCGATCCTCGCGCTACGTGATTCTGGACGTGACGTTCGCACTGAACAAGACGACCGAGTCGCTTCCGGTGCGCTACGCGGCATTGTCGGAGCGTCTCGACGTGCAGATCGGCGACGTCGTACCGGTGCCGGACGTGCGCGCTGCCGTGCTGGCTCTGCGCGGCGAACGCGGCATGGTGCTCGATGCCGACGACCACGACACGTGGAGCGTCGGATCGTTCTTCCTCAACCCGGTACTGCCCGAGGTGCCCGAGGCCGCCGCACACGCGCCCAACTTTCCCGACCCCGCGGGCACCAAGATCCCGGCCGCCTGGCTGATCCAGAACGCGGGCTTCCCACGCGGATACGGCACCGAATTCGGGCGCGGCACCGCGGCGCTCTCCTCGAAACACGTGCTGGCGATCACCAACAGAGGTGGGGCGGCCGCGTCGGACATCATGGCGCTGGCCGCGCACGTCCGCGACGGGGTTCAGGAGAAGTTCGGCATCACGCTCACGCCCGAGTGTGACCTCGTCAACTGCGCGCTGGGTTAGGGCCGGTCGAAACGGCGCATACGATGAAGCTTTGCAAGTGAAGGCTCCAGGGAGGTAAATCAGTGCAGGTCACCAGCGTGGGACATGCGGGATTCCATATTCGGACCGACGCCGGAAGCATCCTGTGCGACCCGTGGGTCAACCCGTCGTTCTACGCGTCGTGGTTCCCGTTCCCCGACAACTCGGGTCTGGACTGGGACGCCCTCGGTGATTGCGACTACCTCTACGTCTCGCACCTGCACAAGGACCATTTCGACCCGAAGAACCTGGCCGAGCACGTGAACAAGGACGCCACGGTCCTGCTGCCGGACTACCCGGTGCTCGATCTCAAGCACGAGCTGGAGAAGCTCGGCTTCCACAAGTTCTACGAGACGACGGACTCGGTCAAGCACACGATCTCCGGTCCCAAGGGCGATCTGGACATCATGATCATCGCGTTGCGTGCGCCCGCCGACGGGCCGATCGGCGACTCGGGTCTGGTCGTCTCGGACGGCAAGACCGTCGCGTTCAACATGAACGACGCGAGGCCGGTG
The DNA here is from genome assembly GCF_002258285.1 of Rhodococcus sp. 06-418-5. Taxonomy (NCBI): domain Bacteria; kingdom Bacillati; phylum Actinomycetota; class Actinomycetes; order Mycobacteriales; family Nocardiaceae; genus Rhodococcus; species Rhodococcus sp. 06-418-5. Next base: position 431,262 of record NZ_NOYE01000037.1, on the reverse strand, counting down.
GACCTGGACGTGATGACCGAGAATTTCGGTCCCGTGGACGTGCACATGCTGCAGTACTCGGGCGCGATCTGGTACCCGATGGTGTACGACATGGTCTCGCGCGCGAAGAAGAACTTCGGCATCCAGAAGCGTCAACGGCAGATGGATCGGGCGCGCCAGTACATCGAGCAGGTCGGCTCCACCTGGGTCGTCCCGTCGGCAGGCCCGCCGTGTTTCCTCGACGACGAACTGCGTTCGCTCAACGACGTCTACGGCGACCCGGCGAACGTGTTCCCGGACCAGATGGTGTTTCTCGAGCAGATGCGACTGCACGGGCACGACAAGGGCCTGCTGATGATGCCGGGCACCGCCGCCACGTTCGACGGCTCCGAGCTGATCTCCCACGAGCACCCGATTCCGACGGCCGAGGCCGAGGCCATCTTCACCACCGGTAAGGCCGAGTACATCGAGGCCTATGCCCAGCGTCAGGCATCGGTCATCGCAGCGGAGAAGGCGGCGTGGGCTCCGGCCGAGGGTGAGCCACTGCTCGAGCCGATGAGGGGCCTGTTCGAGCCGATCATGGCGCAGACGGACCTGATCTGCGACGGTATCGGCTATCCCGTCGGAATCACCATGGGCGACGAAACCGTCGTGCTGGACTTTCCGAAAAGGATTGTGCGCGAACCGATCTCGAACGAGAAGTTCCGCTACAGCTTCACCATCCCGCCGGAACTGGTGCGCACCGCGATACGCGACCGGGAGCCGGACTGGGTCAACTCGATCTTCCTGTCCACCCGCTTCCGTGCCCGACGCGTCGGCGGCTACAACGAATTCCTCTACACGTTCTTCAAGTGCCTCACCGACGAGCGCATCGCCTACGCCGACGGCTGGTTCGCCGAGGCGCACGACGACACCGCCACGATCACGATGGGCGGTTACGAGATCCAACGCCGCTGCCCGCACCTGAAAGCGGACCTGACGAAGTTCGGCATCGTCGAGGGCAACAAGCTCACCTGCAATCTGCACGGGTGGGACTGGAGTCTCGATTCCGGGCGCTGTCTGACGTCCAAGGGGCACGAACTGCGTACGCGCAAACTCTGAGTCATTCCGCGGGCTCCACTCCTGCCAGCTGTGAGACTGCCCCCAAAAATCGGGGTAGTTCGCCGACGCAGGTACGTTGGATAACGTGCATGAGCAGGTAGAACAGACAAAACGGACTCGCACGGTGTGGTTGATCGCCGTGCTGGTCGCCTTGGTGGCACTCGTGGCAGGCTGCACCGTCGGATCGGGCGATGCCGGCTCGGGCACGGCAGCCCCGACCACGGAAGCAGCGCCCGTCGCGCGGGTGACCGAGAACCCGGTCGCAGGTGCCGTCGACGTCAGTCCCGTCGCACCGATCTCGGTCTCCGTTGCCGACGGAACGCTCGCCCAGGTCGCGTTGACCAACCCCGACGGCAAGGTCGTCCAGGGCGCGCTCTCGCCCGACAAGACCTCGTACGCCATCACCGAGCCTCTCGGCTACGGCGTGCAGTACACGTGGTCCGGCTCGGCCGTGGGCAGCGACGACAAGGCCGTCGAGATCACCGGTGCCTTCACCACCGTCGAACCCGCCAGCCGCACGTCGGTGAGCACCAACATCGGCGACGGCCAGGAGGTCGGCATCGCCGCCCCGATCATCCTGCAGTTCGACTCGGCGATCGCCGACAAGGCCGCCGTCGAGAAGGCGTTGACGGTGACCACCAACCCGCCGACTCCCGGCGCGTGGGCATGGTTTCCGGACGACAACGGCTCGCGCATCCACTGGCGTCCCACCAACTACTGGGCTCCCGGCACGACCGTCTCGGTGGTGGCCAACCTGTACGGCGTGAACTACGGCGACGGTGCATACGGCGCCGACGATGTCACCCTGAACTTCAGCATCGGACGCAGTCAGGTCGTCGTCGCCGACGCCACCAGCCACCGCATGCAGGTGGTCCGCGACGGCGCGACGATCATGGACATACCGGTCAGCTACGGCGAGGGCAACGAGGACCGCAACGTCACCCGCAGCGGTATCCACGTCGTCACCGAGAAGCACGAGGACTTCCTGATGTCCAACCCGCCGTTCTACGAGAACGTCCGCGAACGCTGGGCGGTGCGCATCTCCAACAATGGCGAATTCATCCACGCCAATCCGCTGACCACCGGCGTGCAGGGCGCGTCGAACGTCACCAACGGGTGCATCAACCTCTCCGACGCCGATGCTCAGCAGTACTTCCAGACGGCGATGTACGGCGATCCCGTCGAGGTCACCGGCACGCGCATCGACCTCTCGGCAGCAGACGGCGACCTGTACGACTGGGCCATCGACTGGCCGACGTGGGAGTCGATGTCGGCGCTGTGAGCGCTACGCGCAGGTGAGCGAAACTTCGTAGCCCACTACGAAGTTCCGCTCACCTGCGGCGAAGCCGCTACTTGCGGGAGAAGCGCCCCGGACCGGCCTGATCCCGGGGCTTGATGATGATCTGGTCCAGGTTGACGTGCGACGGGCGCGATGCGACGAAGCCGATGACCTCGGCGATATCGCTCGCCACGAGTGGTGTGATGCCCTGGTAGACCGCGTCGGCCTTGGCGGCGTCGCCGTCGAACCGGACGAGCGAGAACTCGGTCTCCACGGCACCCGGAGCTACCTCGGTCAATCGCACCGGCTTGCCCAGCAGCTCGCCGCGCAACGTCCGATGCAGCACCGCCTGAGCGTGTTTGGCCGAGGTGTAGCCCGATCCGTTGTCGTAGGCCTCGAAGGCAGCCACGGACGTGATGGTGACGATCAGACCGTGCCCGGAGTCGATCAGCTTGGGCAGCAACGACTTCGTCACCCGCAATGTACCGAGCACGTTGGTCTCCCACATCCAGCGCCAGTCGTCGAGGTCGGCGTCGATCACCGGGGCCAAGCCCTTCGCGCCCCCGGCATTGTTGATCAACACATCGACACGGGGAACGACCGCGGTGAAGGCGGCGACCGAATCCTCGTCCGTCACATCGAGTTCCAGGGCAGTGCCACCGATCTCCGACGCCAACTCCTCGAGCCGGTCGAGTCGGCGGGCACCGATCACGACGTGGAAGCCGTCGGCGGCCAGTTGGCGGGCGGTGGCCGCGCCGATGCCGGAGCTCGCTCCGGTGACGACGGCGATTCGGGCATCGGGGGAAATGTGTTCGGACGAGGTCATGGCGAAATTCTATGCCCGGCGTGCCCCGTGCTGTCCGACGCCCGATTGGACATCGGACGCAAGGGTGCTAATTTTGATTCCATGTCCGCCAGTGAGACCACCGCGATGCGGGTCACCTATGTGACCGCGGCTCTCGGCTCTCGCTTGCCGCTTCCTCGGGAACTGTGTTGTCCCGGCCAAGGAATCCGTCTCTAGCTCTCCGTTTCGAGCTGCAGACAGTCGATTCGCGCGTCGTGGTTCCGTACGACCACCGCGCCCCTTCCTTGACCTGCATCACTTCGCACTTCCGTCGTTGTCCATGCACGACGGAAATCTGCCACTGCTGAGGACCACAACGGATGTCTGTATCAACCCTGCACCACCACTCCGGCCCTACCTCTCGGCGGTCTCTCCCGAGGCCTCGATCGCGCGTCCAACTCGTCGCACCGGATCTGCGGATCGCCGACAGTCCCGCCGCGTCGGTGCTTCGGGTGGCCTGCGTCGAGGGGCCCATCTCGCGCGAGCGTGCCGCTCGCGCAACCGGATCGAGCATCGCCACGGTCAATCGCCAGGTGTCGGCCCTGCTCACCGTCGGGCTGCTTCGTGAGCGCGCAGACCTGACGGCACCGGGGGCGATCGGCCGTCCGCGGGTGCCGTTCGAGGTCAATCACGAACCGTTCTCGACCATCGGCATCCACATCGGAGCCGTCGTCACCGGCATCATCGTCAGCGATCTGCGGGGACGCATCCTCGGTGCCATCGAGATACCAACGCCCGCCGGGTCTTCGGAGACAGCGTTGGCGTCGATCACCCGCAGTGCCGGTGCCTTCGCCGGACGCTGGCACCGCCGCACCCCACTGTGGGTGGGGGTGGCGATCGGTGGACGTGTCGACACCGCGACCGGCACCGTCGACCATCCGCGGCTGGGATGGGAGAACGGCCGCGTCGCCGGAATCATCGGTGGTGGACTCGGACTGCCGATCTCGGTCTCCGGGCACGTCGAGGCCATGGCGGCCTCGGAGCTGCTTCTCGCACCGCGCCTGTCGGACAGTGTTGCGTCGCAGAGCAACAGCGGAACTTCTCTGTACTTCTACGCACGCGAGACCGCAGGCATGGCGCTGACCATCGACGGCCGCGTGCACACCCCCACGAGCGGCCCGGGGTCCATCGCACACCTGCCCACCGGATCGTCGGCGCTGTGCAGCTGCGGCAATCGGGGATGCCTCGAGGCCTCCGTCAGCGATCGAGCGGTGGTCGCCGCCGCCGTCGATCGCAAAATAGTCGGACCGCAGCCTCACCCGAGTATCGGCGCGGTGTATCAGGCGGCGCAGGCAGGCTCCGAGGCCGCGCGGGAGTTGCTCGTCGAGCGAGCGCAGATTCTGGGGCGGACGGTGGCGCTGCTGCGCGACATGTTCAATCCGGACCGCGTGGTACTCGGAGGCCAGGCGTTCACCGCGTACCCGGCCGGAATTCCGCACGTGGGGGAGGCCTTCGCGACGCATTCGACGTTGGAGCGCAGGGATATTCGGGTGAGCGGTTTCGGCGACAAAGTGCAGGAGTACGCCGCAACCGTGGTCTCTCTGAGCGCCCTGTACTCCGATCCGCTCGCCTCGATGCGCAAGGCTGCCGCGTAGGTTGACCCACTATGAGCCAGCCCGATACGAGCACCCGTGCAGCAGGACCGATTCGCCAGGCCACCGGCATCGACGGAGCCAACATCGTCTACCGCGTCAGCGGTGACCCAGCGGCGCGGCCACTGATCCTGCTGCACGGGTGGGCGCAGAGCTCGGCCTGCTGGGGCGAGGGACTGCTGGCCGACCTGGCGGAGCGTTACCGCGTCGTCGCCGTCGATCTGCGCGGACACGGCTATTCCGACGCCCCGCCTGCCGGTTACGACGATCCCAGGACATGGGCAGGCGATGTCGACGCGGTACTCGCCGCCGAGGGCATCACATCCGACGCGGTGCTGCTGGGTTGGTCGTACGGCGGACTGGTGATCTGTGACTACCTCGCCGAACACGGCACGGGCGCGGTGGCGGGCATCGTGCTCGTCGGTGCGATCACCAGCATCGGCAGGAGAGAGGCAGGCGGCCGCGTCGGGACGGCCATGCGCGCTGCGATCCCCGGTGCGATGGCCGAGGAGCCCCGCGTCGCGATCAAAGCGCTCGGGAGTTTCGGGCACGCGCTGACCGGGCCGACAGAAGGCAAGGGCACGGAGGCGCAGGCGCTGTTCGGGTTGACACTGTCGACGAGGCCACGGGTTCGCGCAGCCCTGTTCGATCGAGCGGTCGGCCACGACGACCTGCTGCGCAGCCTCGACATCCCGGCGTTGGTGCTGCACGGGACCGAGGACACCGTCGTCGACGTCTCCGCCGGACGGCACGCTGCGGAGCTGATTCCCACGGCGGTCGCGTCGTACTGGGAGGGTGTGGACCACGGGCCGTTCGTCGCCGATCCGCAGCGCTTCTTCACCGAGGTGACCGAGTTCGTGGATGGTCCGAGTCTGCCCGGTCGTCGGAAGGGGTAGTTATCGAGACGTAATGTGGAGGCGTGCACACTGAAGAAGTGACTGGACGCCAGCTGAACAGGGTCGCTGTGTTGTCCTTGCATACCTCCCCGCTGGCGCAGCCGGGAACGGGCGATGCGGGCGGCATGAACGTCTACGTGCTGCAGAGCGCGAAAGAGCTGGCCAAGCGCGGCGTGGAGGTCGAGATCTTCACCCGTGCGACGGCGTCGACCGACGCGCCCGTCGTCGAGGCAGCTCCCGGAGTGCTGGTGCGCAACATCGTCGCCGGTCCGTTCGAGGGGTTGGACAAGCACGATCTACCCACTCAGCTGTGCGCATTCGCAGCCGGGGTGCTGCGAGAAGAAGCTCGCCACGAACCCGGTTACTACGATCTGGTGCACTCGCACTACTGGCTCTCGGGTCAGGTCGGTTGGCTGGCGCGCGATCGCTGGGGAGTGCCGCTGGTGCACACCGCGCACACTCTCGCCGCCGTCAAGAACGCGTCTCTGGCGCAGGGCGACTCGCCCGAACCCGCCGCGCGTCAGATCGGTGAGCAGCAGGTGGTGGCCGAGGCGGACCGGCTGATCGCCAACACCACCGAGGAAGCGAAGTCTCTCGTCGAGATATACGGGGCGTCGCAGGGTTCGATCGACGTCGTTGCGCCGGGAGCCGATCTGGCGCAATACAATCCGGGTGACAAGCGTGCGGCGCGCGCCGAGCTCGGATTGAATCCCGACGAGTCGATCGTCGCATTCGTCGGACGCATCCAACCGCTCAAGGCCCCCGACGTGCTGATCGCCGCGGCTGCCGAAGTGCTGCAACGCAATCCGACGACACCGCTGCGCGTCCTCATCGTCGGCGGCCCGTCCGGCAGCGGACTGGATCGACCGGACGCTCTCATCGATCTGGCCGAGAACCTGGGGATAACTGCCCGAGTGACGTTCATGCCGCCGCAACCGTCGGCGCGCCTGGCCCAGGTCTACCGCGCTGCGGACATCGTCGCCGTTCCGAGCTACAACGAATCGTTCGGCCTGGTCGCGATCGAAGCCCAGGCCTGCGGCACTCCGGTCCTGGCCGCGGACGTCGGCGGACTCGGCGTGGCGGTGCGATCGGGCGAGACCGGACGCCTGGTTCAGGGCCACCGCACCGAGGACTGGGCCGATGCGCTCTCGTCGATGCTGGCGGATCCAGTTGCCTTGGCAGACATGGCGACCGCGGCACCGCAGCACGCCCGCAACTTCTCGTGGGAGCACACCGCCGACGGACTCATCGAGAGCTACCGCAAGGCCAAGTTCCACTTCGACCGAGGCGAGGGACCGAGCGAGTTCTCTCCGCGACGCGTCCGAGGATTGTCGAAACTACGCAGATCAGGAGCTGTGACTGCATGAGCGAGACCGCCGAACTGATCGACCGGGCACTGAAGGACCGCGAGCTGGACTACACCCGGCGGGGCGAGGTGTTCACCGTGGAACTGCCAGGGGAACGCAAACTCAAGACCACGACGATGCTGACCGTCGGGCATCACGGGGTGCGGATCGAGGCGTTCGTCTGCCGCAAACCCGACGAGAACTTCGAGGGCGTCTACAAATACCTGCTCCGACGCAACCGTCGCCTGTACGGGGTTCACTACACGATCGACAAGGTCGGCGACATCTACCTCGTCGGCCGAATGTCGTTGCACGCCGTCAACGGTGACGAACTCGACCGCATTCTCGGCCAGACCCTCGAGGCCGCCGACGGTGACTTCAACGTGCTGCTCGAGCTGGGCTTCGCCGAATCCATCAAACGGGAATGGGCGTGGCGGGTATCGCGCGGCGAATCGTTGGCGAACCTGAAGGCGTTCGAGCATCTGGTGGAGGCCGGTAAGGCCGAGCAAGCGTAACTCGCCGGAAATGGGTGGGTGCCGCTGCCCGTAACGTCCGGTTCCTAGCCTGACATTCATGACCAGGCCCGAGGACGCTCGCCCACCGGTGCTGCAGATGTTCGGTTACGGTCTGCAACACATCCTCTCGATGTTCGGCGGCGTCATCGCCGTCCCGATCATCGTCGGCGGAGCGGCCGGACTCTCCGGAGCCGATCAGGCCCTGCTGATCTCCTGCGCGCTGTTCGTCAGTGGCGTGGCCACCGTGCTGCAAACGATCGGCATCCCGTTCTTCGGCTCGCAACTGCCGCTGGTACAGGGCATTTCGTTCGCATCGGTCTCGACGGTTCTGACGATCATCGCCGGCGCGGACGACGGGCGAACCGGACTGCGCACCGTGCTCGGAGCCGTTCTCGTGGCCGCGCTGATCGGATTGGCGATCGCCCCGTTCTTCTCCAAGATCGTTCGGTTCTTCCCGCCGCTGGTGACCGGCAGCATCATCACCGTCATCGGATTGTCGCTGATGCCGGTGGCCGCCCGCTGGATCACCGGCCAGGAACTGGTGGGCGGTGCCCCGAACCCGAACTACCTGGACCCCGGCAACATCGGGCTGGCGATGTTCACCCTCCTCGCCGTGCTGGTGATGACCAAGATCCCCGGACTGTCGCGGCTGTCGATCCTGCTCGGACTCGTCGTCGGCACCATCGCGGCACTGATCGTCGGCAAGACCGACTTCGACGGCGTCGCCGACGCGTCCGTCGTGGCCGTCCCGACACCCTTCGCCTTCGGCTCACCGATCTTCGCAATCGGCGCGATCGTGTCGATGACCATCGTGATCCTGGTGATCATGGTCGAGACCACCGCCGACATCCTCGCCGTCGGCGAAGTGGTCGGAACCGACGTCGACTCCAAGCGCGTCGGCGACGGCCTGCGCGCCGACATGGTCTCCTCAGCCGTCGCCCCGATCTTCAACACCTTCCCGGCCACGGCCTTCGCGCAGAACGTCGGCCTGGTGGCGATGACCGGCATCAAGAGCCGCTTCGTCGTGGCGACGGGCGGTGGCGTGCTTGCACTGCTGGGCCTTTCGCCGATTCTCGCAGCCGTCGTCGGGGTCGTCCCGCTTCCGGTTCTCGGCGGCGCAGGCATCGCGCTGTTCGGAACCGTCGCCGCGAGCGGTATCCGCACCCTCGGCAAGGTGAACTACGACAACAACTCCAACGTCGTCATCGTGGCGGTGACCTTGGCGTTCGGCCTCATACCTGTTGTCGCGAGCGACTTCTGGGACGAGTTCCCGGACTGGTTCGTCACGATCTTCCACTCCGGAATCAGTGCCGCCAGCATCGTCGCGGTGGTACTCAACGTATTCTTCAACGTGTTCAAGCCCGGAACTCCGCCGAACCCCTCGGTGGTGGCAGCGGGGCCGGCAGTGATGGTGCGTGAGGACGAAGCACGAATACTCCGTGAAGGCGGCAGCTTGCCCGACGATGTCTCCACCGCGAAGGCCGAGCCGCACAAGGCCGAGCCCGACAGGGATGCCTGACCGAAATCCTGCGCACCCTCGCCCGCGCGAGTAGCGTCCCGACCCAGACGAAGTACACCTAAATTGGAGGACATCTTGTCATTCGTTACCCGCACGAGTACGCGGAAGGCAGCACTCGGCGGCGTCGCGTCGCTCGGTGCCATCGCCCTGATCGCAGGCTGTGGATCCGCCCCCGAAGACGAAGGATCGGGCGGAGGCGGATCGAGTGACTTCCTGCCCTGCATGGTCTCCGACAGTGGCGGATTCGACGACAAGTCGTTCAACCAGCTCGGGTTCGAGGGCTTGACCGAAGCCTCCGAAGAACTCGGCGTCGAGCCACGCACCGTCGAGTCCGCATCGCCCACCGACTACGGCCCCAACATCAACAACCTCGTCGATCAGGGCTGCAACCTCATCGTCACCGTCGGATTCGATCTGGCCGACGCCACCAAGGTGGCCGCCGAGGCCAACTCCGACATCGACTTCGCGATCATCGACGACTCCACGATCGATCTGCCGAACGTCAAGCCGCTGACCTACGACGCGTCGCAGTCCGCATTCCTCGCCGGCTACGCGGCCGCGAGCTACAGCACCACCGGCGTGGTCGGTACGTTCGGTGGCTCCCAGCTGCCGACCGTCACCATCTTCATGGACGGCTTCGCAGACGGCGTGAACTACTTCAACGAGCAGAAGGGCGAAGCGGTCCGCGTCATCGGCTGGGACGTACCCTCGCAGAACGGCTCGTTCACCGGCGGATTCACCGCCAACGAGGTCGCGAAGAACACCGCCCAGGGTCTGATCGACCAGAACGCGGACGTCATCTTCCCGGTCGGCGGTCCCATCTATCAGAGTGCGGCACAGGCCATTCGCGACTCCTCGCGCCCGGTCGCCCTCATCGGTGCCGACGCCGACGTGTTCGAGTCCGACCCCTCGGTCGGTGACCTGCTGCTCACCTCGGTGACCAAGGGACTCAAGACCAGCGTCGACGAGGTCGTCGCCAACTCCGGTGCCGATGCGTTCGACAACACCCCGTACGTGGGCACTCTCGAGAACGACGGAGTCGGTATCGCACCGTTCCACGACTTCGAGTCCAAGGTCGACCCCGCGCTGCAGGGCGAGCTGGACACGATCAAGGCCGGCATCATCGACGGGTCCATCACCGTCGAGTCGCCGTCGGCACCCAAGTAGCACCAAACGGTCGTAAAGGGATATGAAGCTCGAACTTCGCGGTATCACCAAACGATTCGGCTCGTTGATCGCCAACGACCACATCGATCTGAGCGTCGAATCCGGCGAGATCCACTGTCTCCTCGGCGAGAACGGTGCAGGCAAGTCCACGTTGATGAACGTGCTCAGTGGCCTGTATCGCGCCGAGGAGGGCCAGATTCTGCTCGACGACGTCGAGCAGAACTTCGCCGGACCGGGCGAGGCGATGACCGCCGGAATCGGCATGGTGCATCAGCACTTCATGTTGATTCCGGTGTTCACCGTCGCCGAGAACATCGTGCTCGGCAACGAAACCACCTCGCTCGGTGGACGACTCGACCTCGTGGCAGCTCGGAAGCTGGTGCGGGAGATATCCGCGAGGTTCGGCTTCGACCTCGATCCCGATGCTCTCGTCGACGACCTTCCCGTCGGCGTGCAGCAGCGGGTCGAGATCGTCAAAGCACTCTCTCGTGAGGCGAAGGTACTCGTGTTCGACGAGCCGACAGCCGTCCTGACGCCGCAGGAGACCGACGATCTGATGCGGATCATGCGCGAACTCGCGGCGTCGGGCACCACGATCGTCTTCATCACCCACAAGCTGCGCGAAGTACGCGAAGTGGCCGACAAGATCACCGTCATCCGGCTCGGCAAGGTCGTCGGCGAAGCGAAGCCGACCGCCAGCAACACCGAGCTCGCGGCACTGATGGTGGGACGCGATGTGCAGCTGACCGTCTCGAAGGACCCGGCCACGCCCGGGGACGCGGCACTGGTGATCGAGAACCTGTCCGTGTTCGACGCCCAGGGCAACAAGACCGTCGACGACGTCAGCCTCGAAGTCGCGGCGGGAGAGATCCTCGCGATCGCCGGCGTGCAGGGCAACGGTCAGACCGAATTCGTCGAAGCCCTACTCGGGTTGCAGGACAACGTATCCGGCAAGATCAGCCTCGACGGCAACTCGCTCGTCGGGTCGACGGTGCAGGACGTGCTCGACGCAGGCGTCGGCTTCGTCCCCGAGGACCGCACCGTCGACGGACTGGTGGGCGAATTCTCCATCGCCGAGAACCTGATGCTCGATCGCTCCAACAGCATGCCGTTCGTGCGACGCGGCGCGGTGCAACGCGAGTATCTGGAGAAGTTCGCATCGGACAAGCTCAGCGAATTCGACGTTCGCGCACCGGGAATCGGCACCGCCGTCGGACGCCTCTCCGGTGGCAATCAGCAGAAGGTGGTGCTCGCGCGAGAACTGAGCCGCGATCTGCGACTGTTCGTCGCTGCGCAGCCGACTCGCGGAATCGACGTCGGATCCATCGAATTCGTGCACAAACGCATCGTCGCCACCCGGGATTCGGGGATCCCGGTCATCGTGGTGTCGAGCGAACTGGACGAGGTTGCCGCACTGGCCGACCGCATCGCCGTCATGTATCGAGGAGCAATCGTGGGAATCGTCCCCGGGGATACGTCCCGCGAAACACTCGGATTGATGATGGGTGGTGAACGCGGTGAGTGAGGCCGAGCGGCCGTCGGTATCTCAGGAGCCGTCGAAGTCGCATGTCGTGTTGCGGCAGATCTTCACCGGCAGCGCGATCATCTCGGTTCTCGCGGTGTTGCTCGCGTTGATCGTCGGGGCCGTGCTCATCGCCGCCACCAACTCGGCCGTGCAGGAATCGGCCGGGTACTTCTTCTCCCGTCCCTCGGACATGCTCGAGGCGGTCTGGGATTCCGTTGCCGGAGCGTACTCGTCGTTGTTCCAGGGCTCGGTGTACAACTTCCGGCGTCCAGGATTCGAGAACGGCATCCGTCCGCTGACCGAGACGCTGACCTTCGCCACTCCGCTGATCGTCGCGGGACTCGGTGTGGCACTGGCCTTCCGCGTCGGAATGTTCAACATCGGTGGCCGCGGCCAGATGCTCATCGCATCGGCGTGCGCAGGCTGGGTCGGCTTCGGAGTGAACCTGCCGGCCGGGATCCACCTCCTGGTGGCCGTCGTCGCCGGAGTCCTGGGCGGCGCAGTGTGGGGCGGTATCGCCGGATTCCTCAAGGCACGCACCGGCGCTCACGAAGTGATCGTCACCATCATGCTCAACTACATCGCGTTCTACCTCGTCGCGTATCTGCTGCGTACCCCCGGTGCTCTGCAGGCACCGGGATCGAACAACCCCAAGACCCCGCCCATCGCGTCGACTGCGGTGTTCCCCAAGCTCTTCGGCGACCGCTACAGTCTGCACCTCGGATTCGTGCTGGTGATCGTCGTGACCGTCGCGGTGTGGTGGCTGCTCGAACGGTCCAGTCTCGGATTCCGCTTCCGCGCCGTCGGCGAGAATCCGCACGCGTCGCGCGTCGCAGGCATGAACGTCAATCGGATCTACCTGTACGCGATGATCCTGTCGGGCGCCCTGGTCGGCTTGGCCGGAGTGGCGCAGGTGCTCGGCACCGTCACCACCGGCTTCAGCGCCGACATCGACGCCGGAATCGGGTTCGACGCCATCACCGTCGCACTGCTCGGCCGATCGAAACCCTGGGGCGTGTTCTTCGCGGGAATCCTGTTCGGCGCGTTCAAGGCCGGCGGGTTCGCCATGCAGGCAGCCGAGGGCGTACCGATCGACATCGTGCTGGTCGTGCAGTCGGTGATCGTGTTGTTCATCGCCGCGCCGCCACTGGTGCGAGCGGTGTTCCGATTGCCCAAACCAGGTGAAGAGAAACTCGCGAAAGCCGAGACCGCGAAGGTGAGTGCACTGTGACCACCTCTACCGACGCCGTCGGTGCCCCCGCCGAGGCGGTGCTGGGTCGCAGCTGGAAGGTGCCCACGATCCTCGGGGTGGTGACCCTGCTCGCTCTGGTGCTGTTCGTCGTCAAGAAGGGTTCGGGCACAAGCACATTCGCGTTGGCCTCGGAGGGTGACTTCTTCGCGTTGCCCGCCGTGGGCGTGCCGTCGTTCGGCACCGGTCTCGCGGTGGTCGTCGCGCTGGCCGTCATCACCGCATACGCGGCGTTCCTGGCCTCGCAGTACCGCTCGGCACCGCTGTGGCTGCTCGCAGTGTTCGCCGTGCTGTTCGTCTTCGGGTTCCTGGCCTGGGCCGCGGACGGTGAGACCATTCCCGTTCCCGGATTGCTCATCGGCGCGGTCGCTCTGAGTACCCCGCTGATCTTCGGTGCCATGGGCGGCGTGATCTCCGAACGCGTCGGCGTCATCAACATCGCCATCGAAGGACAGTTGCTGGCAGGTGCGTTCGTCAGCGCCGTCGTCGCGTCGATCACCGGCTCCACGTACGTCGCGCTACTCGCGGCACTGATCGCCGGAGCGTTGACCGCGTCCCTGTTGGCCGTGTTCTCCATTCGCTACTTCGTGAACCAGGTCATCGTGGGTGTGGTGCTCAACGTGCTGGTGGTCGGACTGACCAGCTTCCTGTACTCGGTGGTGCTCACCAAGAACGCCGAGACACTCAACTCACCACCGCGCTTCGCGCGCATCGACATTCCGGTGCTCTCGCAGATTCCGATCCTCGGCCCGGTGCTGTTCCGGCAGACGCTCATCGTGTACCTGATGTACGTCGCGGTAGCTCTGGTTTTCCTCGGGTTGTTCCACACCAAGTGGGGCCTGCGACTGCGCGCCGTGGGTGAACACCCGCAAGCTGCCGACACCGTCGGAATCAATGTCGCCCGCACCCGATTCTGGAACGTCTGCCTCGCCGGTGCCATCGCCGGCCTCGGTGGTGCGTACTTCACCCTGGGTTCGGTCGGAGCGTTCGGCAAGGAGATGACGGCCGGTGCCGGCTACATCGCTCTCGCCGCCGTGATCTTCGGGCGCTGGGATCCGGTACGCGCGACGCTGGCTGCACTGCTGTTCGGATTCGCGTCGAACCTGCAGAACGTACTGGGCATCATCGGCTCGCCGGTACCCAGTGAGTTCATGCTGATGCTGCCCTACGTGGTGACCATTTTCGCCGTCGCGGGCCTCGTGGGCCACGTCCGGGGACCGGCCGCAGCGGGCAAACCGTACGCGTCGCGAAGTTAGCCCTCCACTACCTGACTCGGCGGTAGGGTCGTACGTCCGTTGTGACCGCTTTCACTGTAGGGTTCGATCATTGTTGCCGCAGTTTTTCGAAGGAGAGCCATGAGCTTCCGCAGTCCCTTTCCCGATGTCGAGATTCCCGAACTCAGCGTCTACGACTTCCTGTTCGGATCGATCGCCGAGTCCGACCTCGACAAGCCTGCACTGATCGACGGAACGTCGGGTGCGGTCACCACCTACAAGACGCTGATCGGCCAGATCGACGCCATCGCAGGCGCTCTGGCCGCACGCGGACTCGAGGTCGGCGACGTCGTCGGACTCCACTCGCCGAACGTGCCCGCGTTCGCGTCGGTGCTGCACGGCATCCTGCGCGCGGGTGGAACTGCGACGACGATCAACGCGCTGTACACGGCCGAGGACATCGCCAAGCAACTCACCGGCTCGGGCGCGAAGTTCCTGTTCACCGTCTCCCCGCTGTACCCGCAGGCCAAGGCCGCCGCGGAGAAGGTCGGCCTCGACGCAGACCACGTCATCGTGCTCGACGGCGCAGAGGGCCACCCGAACCTGCGCGACCTGCTCACCCAGGGCGCACCCGCCCCCGAGGTCTCGTTCGATCCGGCCACCCACGTCGCGGTGCTGCCGTACTCCTCCGGCACGACGGGTGTGCCGAAGGGCGTCATCCTCACCCACCGCAACCTCGTCGCGAACGTGGCTCAGATGGAACCGCGCGTCGGGATCGACAGCGACGACGCGATCCTGGCGCTGCTGCCGTTCTTCCACATCTACGGCCTGACGGTGCTGCTCAACATCGCCCTCAAGCTGCGCGCCCACCTGGTGACGATGCCGAAGTTCGACCTCGTCGAATTCCTGAGGATCATCCAGGATCAGAAGCTCACGTATCTGTTCATCGCACCGCCGGTGGCCGTCGCGCTCGCCAAGCACCCGATGATCGATCAGTACGACCTCTCCAGCGTGCACACCATCTTCTCGGGCGCGGCACCGCTGGACGAGGAACTCGGCAAGGCCGTCGCGAAGCGTCTGAACACGCGGGTGCGTCAGGGCTACGGCATGAGCGAGCTCAGCCCCGTCAGCCACGCCATTCCGTTCGATCGCGACGACATGCCGCTCAGCTCGGTGGGCCAGCCGCTGGCGAACACCGAGAACAAGCTCGTCGACCCGGGCACCCTCGAGGAGATCGAGCTGCCCACTGAGGGATTGAGCAAGCCCGGTGAGCTGTGGGTCAAGGGACCGAACGTGATGGTCGGATACCTCAACAACCCCACCGCCACCGCAGAAACCCTCGATTCCGACGGTTACCTGCACACCGGCGACATCGCCGTCGTCGATCCCGAGGGTGTCGTCTACATCGTCGACCGCCTCAAGGAACTGATCAAGTACAAGGGCTACCAGGTGCCCCCGGCCGAGCTCGAGGCATTGCTGCTCACGCACGAGGAGATCGCCGACGCCGCCGTCATCGGAGTGCTCGACGACGAGGGCGAGGAAATTCCCAAGGCGTTCGTCGTCCGCCAGCAGGGTGCCACGATCGACGAAGAGGGCGTCATCGCCTTCGTCGCCGAGCGCGTGTCGCCGCACAAGAAGGTGCGACGCGTCGAGTTCATCGACATCGTCCCCAAGTCTGCGGCGGGCAAGATTCTGCGCAAGGACCTCCGTGCCGCGGAGACAGGCAAGTAGCTCGTTTCTCGAAAGCCCCAGCCGCGCCCTCCACCGTGCTCGACGGTGGAGGGCGCGGCTGGCTTCGTCTCACACCGGGGCGCTCACCGAGTTCCGGCGAGTGGCACGGAGGTAGTGGTCGACGGTGATCAGCGGGGGACGGTCGACAAGAGACAAGGGTGCCACGCTCATCGAGACCTGAGAGCCGGTGGTCGAGAATGTGGTGAACTCGGCTCCGGAATCGTTCAGGCCGAGGCGCGAGAACATCGTGGCGATGATCTGCCGACTCATGACCGCCAGCTCCGAGGTCGGTCGATTTCGATGCCGTCGGGTTCCCAGTCCGACCTGACCGATCGCGCCGATACCCAACCGGTCGCACGTATCGAGCAGGACACCGATCTCGACGCCGTAGCCGGGCGCGAACGGAAGTGCCTCCAAGAGGCGACGAGTCGCGGCGTATTCTCCGCCCAAGGGTTGGAAGACACCGGCGAGCTCGGGCCGAAGTGCCGTCAGCAGCGGCGGTACCGTCAGCTGCGTGACGCGGCCGCCGCCGTCCTCGTCGGTGGTGTCACCGATCGTCAGGGGTCGACGAAAGAAGCCTTTGACCAACTCGACGTCGTCGTCCATGACCAGCGGTCCGACGAGGGAGGGAACGAAGTGCGAACCGGGATCGACCAGATCGGAGTCGACGAACACCACGATGTCCCCCGAGGTCGCAGCCACGCCGCGCCACAGCGCTTCACCCTTGCCGCGGACCACGGGTGTGCCGGGTAGTGCGTCCTCCCTGGAGACGACGGTGGCACCGGCGCAGCGGGCCCGAGCGGCGGTGGCGTCGGTCGATCCCGAATCCAGCACCACCAGTTCGTCGATCAGGCTGCCCATATGAGGAGTCATCGAGGCGATGACGCCGGCAACCGTCTCCTCCTCGTCGAGAGCGGGTAGCACGACCGAGACGGTCCGGCCACGTTTGGCCCGAATGATGTCGGCGAGTGGCCACGGTGAGCGGGCCCAGGTGGCAGCCAGAGCCGGAGTGCCCGCAGCGTCGGTTCGGTTCATCGCTTTTCCTTCGTCATCGCTCGAGGAGTCACGGGTCAGGACGTGCCGGTCGGCAGCCCCAACGACGGTGCGATCACCGACCACGAGTCGTGCAGATCCTGTTGCCAATAGGCCCAGGAGTGGGTCCCGTTGGGTCGGAAGTTGTATGTGGCCTCGATGTCGAGCTCCTGCAAGCGTTTCTGCATCTGTTGCGAGCACACATCGGTCGTCGCCTCGATCACGGCACCGACGGCGAGTTGCTGGGCGAGCTTGCCGTAATCGCTGCCGATACCGGGACCACCCGGTACGTCGAATGCACCGGGCGCTCCCGTTCCGGACGAGATGTACACGTCGATGCCGCGCAACCCCTCGGCATTGACGTAGGGGTCGTTGGCAATCCAGTCGGCGCTTCCCTGGGGTCCCCACATGTTGGCGGTCGACCCACCGCCGCGGGCTTCGACCACCGACCTGACGTACATGGCACCCACCGGGTCGCTGGTACGCGCGCATCCGCTGAACGCCGCGACGGATCGATACACCGACGGGTGGGCGATCGCCAACTGCAGGACGGACGTGCCTGCCATCGAGATACCGGCGACCGAATTTGCCCCGTTGCCGTCGAGCAGAGCATCCATCAACGGAGGAAGTTCCCGACCGAGGAAGGTGGACCACATGTTTCGGCCCAGAACCGGATCGTCGTGCAGCCAGTCGGTGTAGTAGCTCGCTGCGCCGCCGCGCGGGACCACCACGTTGACGTTCTTGTTTCCGAAGAAGCCGGCGATGTCGGTCTGATCGAACCAGCTGCTTCCCCCGTCGCCGCCCGCCGCTCCGTTGAGTAGGTAGAGCGTCGGAGAACCGGGCTGTGCCGACCGAAATACGTCGACCTGGATATCGCGGTCCATGGCTGCCGAATGCACCCACACGATGTCTCGTCGGTCGGCAATGCCCTCGACGCCGACCACCGACGAGGTGGTTTCGGCGGTAGCCGGTGCCGCCGTGCTCGACAGGAGAACGACGGCGGTAGCGAGCGCGCTCAGAGCCGACGAGGTCGCCTGACCGAGGCGAAATCGACTGGGCATCAATGGTTCCTGACATCGTGGGAGCAATGCGCGACAGGCCTGTGTCCGACGCGGTACGACCTCAGACGGTAGATCGGAACACTGTCATCGACAACAATGCTGACGATTGTTCAGTTTTGACACAGATATCCCGCGGATCGTTGTCAATTTTCCAAAATGCTCGTCGGCGGGTTTCTCGGCCTCGGCCCGGATGATGCACTGGCTCCTCCGACGCACTTCTCCGCGTCGAATCGCTCTGTCTCCTTCGAAAGGTTGTGTCGTGGTCGCATTCGGACTCATCGACGAGTGGAAACCCGCTCCAGGACCGCTCACCACGTGGTCACCCACCGTCGCTTCACGAGCTGCTGCCGCGGCCGCACCCGTTCACCCGGCACCGCCCTCGCACATCCAGCAGGCGTATCTCGAAGCCGCGTACCGCAACCGGGGATCGTCGTTCCGATTCTCCCGGCTGTGCCTGGTGACGTTCGAGATCGAAGGCGCACTGGACCGCGCCGCGATGGGGCGCGCATTCAACACGTTCGTCACCCGGCACGATTCGTTCCGCAGCTGGTTTTCCACCACAGCAGAAGGTTCCACGCGCCACCTCGTCGACATCGCCGACATCGCGCTCGAACCGACCGATTTCGGAGTGCCGGCGGACTCCGAGGCCATCCGGCGTCACGTGCAGGACAGCACGCCCGGTCCCGAGAGCTGGGATTGCTTCTCGTTCGGAACGATCGAACACGACGATCACTTCGTGGTGTACGCGGCGGTCGATCACCTCGACACCGACGGCATCTCGCAGGCTCTGACCTACTACGAACTGCGCCAGCTCTACCGCAATGCGGTGACAGGGGAGTCCGACGGCCTGTTCACCCCGGGCAGCTACCTCGAATACTGCCAGCGTGAACGTCTCGAGAGCGACGCCACAACCCTGGACAGTCCTGCCGTTCGGACCTGGATCGATCTGGTCACCGACAACGGAGGTGATCTTCCGACGTTCCCACTTCCGTTGGGACGCAGCAGTGTCGACTACACACGGACCTCGCACAGCTCGTTCCCGTTGTTCGACGGTGCCACGGCGCGGGCAGTGGACGAGGCGTGTGCAGCCGTGGGAGTCAAGTTCATCGGCGGAATCTTCGCCGCCGCAGCCCTGGCGGAGTACGAGCTCGCCGGCCGGGACAGCTACCTCGGGCTGACACCCAAGAGCACTCGGTCGACGCCGGGTGAATTCGCGTCGATCGGGTGGTACTCGAGCCTGATTCCGGTGCAATTCGACCTCGGTGAGCAGCCGACGTTCCGTACTCTCGCGGTGCTCGCGCAAGAGGCATTCGACTCCGGAAAGCTGCTGGCGAACACCTCGTACCACCGGGTGCTGGAGCTGGCCTTACCGGAACACGGAATCACGACGCAGCCGGGATGGACCGCGCCGATGATCTCCTACGTCGACGTTCGCAAGCTACCGGGCGAAGCCGAATTGGACGCGGCGGGAGCCGGTCTCTACGGCAACCGCGGCAGCTCCGAGGAAGTCTTCATGTGGATCAACCGCTTCGAGGACCACACCGGCGTCGAGTTCCTGTACCCGGGCACGGACGAGGCCGATCGTTCGATCGACCTGTACTTCTCCAAGATCTCCGAAATCTACTCCGCCGTGGTCGACAAGGGTGACTACATTCCACAGCCGCCCGAGGCTCACGTGTTCGCCCACGAGCTTCCGGACGTCAGCCGGGTATGACGCACCCTCGCCGCGGCTCGTGGCTGACGCTGGGTGCCTGTCTGCTGGCCGTCACGATGCAGATGATCGACGTCACCGCCGTCACCGTGGCGTTGCCGACGATCGCGCGTGACCTCGACGCGTCGGGCACCGGGCAGGTCTGGATCCCGACGGCGTACCTGCTCGCGTTCGCCTGCGCGCTGCTCACGATGGCACGCGCCGGTGAGGTGTTCGGTCGCAGAACGGTATTCGTCGCCGGCACTGTGCTGTTCGCCGTGACATCGGTGCTCTGTGCGTACGCGCCGACAGTCGAACTGCTCGTCCTCGCTCGCGTGTTGCAAGGGCTCGCGGGAGCGGCGATGTCGGCCCAGACGGTGGCGATCGTGACAGCGGCCTACTCCGGCACCCGGCGCACCACCGCGTTCGCGCTGTACGGTGGCACCGCGGGGCTGACCGGACTCGCCGGGCCGTCGATCGGCGCAGCGCTGCTGCACCTCGACATCCTCGGAACCGGTTGGCGCGCAATGTTTCTGATCAACGTCCCGATCTCTGCGGCGGCAGTCGTTCTCGGTCGCAGGTTCGTCGCACCGGGTTCCGAGCAGGTCCCGGCAGGACACGGAGGACGGTTCGACGCGGTCGGTGCCGCCCTGTGGTCGATCGGGGCTCTGCTGATCGTCTGCCCCGTCATGATCAGCTCGAGTGCCCTCGCTGCCATGCCCGCGGTTGCGCTCGGTCTGACGACCCTGGCCGGGTTCGTGGTGTGGGAGCGTCGTCGACGTGCAGCGGGAGCGCACGTCATGGTGAACATCGGTGTCTTCGGTGCACGCGGATTCTCCGTGGGATGTGCGGTGTCGGCCCTCGTGTACGGCACTTTCACCGGATTCGTTCTGACGATGTCGGTGACACTGCAATCCGGACTGAGTGAGAGCGCGTCGACGGTGGCAGCGATCACCGTTCCCTTCGCGCTCGGAGCCGTGCTCGCCTCCGCGGCTGCGCCGATCTCGTTCCGCCACTGGGATTGTCGAGTCGTTGTGGCCGGTGCGGGGGCTATGGGACTGGCTCTGCTCGTTCTCGGCGTCACCACCGAGTATCTCGACAGTGCAGGCTTTCCCTGGTGGGCGGTCGTCCCGCTCGGTGTGCTCGGCGCGGGTCTCGGGTCGGTGATCGCGCCGTTGCAGAGCACCATCGTCGCCGGGGTGGCCCCGCACGCCATCGGCTCGGCGTCGGGGATCATGCCGACCGTCCAGCAAGTTGGATCTGCTGTGGGTACTGCGGTCACCGGTGCCGTGTACTTCAACCTGCTTCCCGCGGAGCCGGTCGCCGCGGACTACCTGACGTCGCAGCGGGCGGTGCTGTTCGGGCTGGCCGCGACCATGGGGTTGGCCACCGCAGTCGCGGCCGCGCTGCCCCGCGGCGATCGCGAGTCGGTCGACCGCAACTCGCCGATGGTCTCCCAGGGTGCGCCGTGACTGTCTCGAAGTCGATTGTCCGTCAACGGTATCCGAATATCTCTCACCCGAACCTTGCGTTCGGGCCGATCGAAATCGAGAAGAATTTCGCCATGCTTCGCACCCTCGTGACCCTCACACTCGTCGTCGGGCTGATGTCGCTGTTGTTCGCTTCGGCTCCCCACGCGTCGGCAGCGCCCGGTGATCCGGCCCCGGTACCAGGCACGTTGTACGCGGCGGCTGCCGACCTGAACGGAAAGAACAACGGTGATGTCGTTGCCAGTCGGCGGTTTTCGAGCCCCCTGTATCCCGGCGCCGACATCTGGCAGCTCCAGTACCGGTCGTCCGATTCCCGAGGCGACGCCATCGCCGCAGTGACAACCGTTCTGGCACCGATGAACCGCGCCTCGGGCGGACCATTGCTGTCCTATCAACCCTTCGTCAACGCGCTCGGGCTGCAGTGCGCTCCGTCGGAGTCTCTGTTCGGTGCCGACCCGACGACCGGCGTCCAGGAACGTGAATTTCTCAATCTCGCGCTGATGCGTGGATGGACCGTGGCGGTACCGGACCATCTCGGGCCGAAAAGTGCGTACGGCGCAGCCAAGTTGGGCGGACAGATCACGCTCGACGGCGTCCGCGCCGCACAGCGCGTGCCGGAACTCGGTTTGGCAGCGAGCCCGGTAGGTATGGCCGGCTACTCCGGTGGCGGAATGGCGACGGCGTGGGCCGCGGCGCTCGCTCCCAGCTACGCACCCGAGCTGAACATCGTCGGTGCCGCAGCCGGAGGTGTGCCCGCAGATCTGGACAACATCGCCCGCGCATTGGGTTTTCAGCCCCACCAGGCATTCGGTCTCGCGTTCGCCGCCGCCCTCGGACTCGAACGCGAGTACCCGGATCGCTTGCCGATCACCGCACAACTCAATTCCACCGGTCTGGCGTTGAAGGATCAGGTGTTGAATGCGTGCACGCCGGTGATCCTGGCGACCGGAGCGTTCAAGAGTGCGCTGGCCGTCTCGACCACCACCTCTTTGGTGGACAGCCCCGAGGCACAGCAGATCATCGACGAGAACAGTCTGGTCAAGTACGCAGGTGTGCCGACGGCACCCACACTTCTGTGGGGAAGCGACAACGATCCGCTGATTCCGATCGGTGCGCTGCGTGACACTGCTGCGCGGTACTGCGCGAGTGGGGCCACGTTGCAGTTCGACGTCGTCCATGCACCGCAGCACATCCAGGCGGCATTCGAGGGGCTTCCCGCCGCACTGACATTCCTGGACAACAGGTTTCGGGGCGTCGCGCCGCCGACCAACTGCCTCCGATGAGACGGTGGGCAACTGTCGTCGCTGCCGTGACGACAGCTCTGGTTACGGCGTCGGTGCCCGGATACGCAGCGGATCTTCCGGTCCTGGCACCGCAGACGCTCGGCGGCTTCTCGGTGCAGACTCGGTACTTCGACATCGCAGTGGGACCCGAACGCGATCAGCACTGCACCGTCGTCGGAGATATCTATGTTCCTGCCGGGCTCGGACCGGACCACCGAGCCCCGGCCATTCTGACCAGCAACGGTTTCGGTGGGTCCAAGGACGACCAGGCAGGTGCCGCTGCCAGATTCGCCACCCACGGCTACGTGGTGCTGTCCTACTCGGCCCTGGGTTTCGGCGGCTCGACGTGCAAGATCTACTTCGCCGATCCTGATTACGACGGGATGGCCGCGTCGGCTCTCGTCGGCTACCTCGCCGGCGAGAGCGGCGGAGTGTTCACCGACCCCGCACGGACGGTGGCCGCTCCGGCACTCGACGTGGTTCGACTCGACGGACCCGGTGACCCGCGCGTCGGCTACCTCGGCGGTTCCTACGCCGGCGCAACAGGATTGGCCACGGCATCGGTCGATCCACGATTGGACACCGTGGCGTCGATGATCACCTGGAACGATCTGGCGCGGTCGATGGCACCGGACGGGGCGGGCCGCAGATCCGTCGGACCGGTCAAGAGCGTGTTCGGGTCGGCGTTTCTGGCCGCGGGCGCAATTCTGACCGGCCCGGGCGGATACGCAGTCGATCCGGCACGGGCGCAGGGGTGCCCGAACTACGCCCAGTGGGTGTGCGACGCCGCGTCCGCCTTCGCTGCCAATCGCGAACCCGGCCCGGAAACTCTGGCGGCGATGCGTCACGTATCGCCGGTGGACTACCTCGATCGCGTCGATGTCCCGGTGTTGCTCACGCAGGGCCAGAAGGATTCACTGTTCAGCCTCGACGAGGCGGCCGCCACCTACGAGACCATGCGTTCGCGTGGCGTCGAGACGTCCATGATCTGGCACTCGTGGGGACACAACGATCGGAAGGGTTATCCGGGAGAGTTCGACATCAAGGCACCCGACCCGTTCACTCAGCACGAAGCGGCACTGGTGGGCAACTGGCTCGACCGACACCTCAAAGATCGCGACGTCGACCCGGGGCCGGCATTCACCTATTTCAGAGATTGGGTGCCCTACAGCGGCGTCGCGTCGCCCGCGTACGTCGAATCCGAGACATTTCCGGTAGGTGCCCGACGCACGTTCCAGTTGTCGAATGGATCGCTGTCCGAGGGTGATTCGACGAATGGTGTTTGGAAACAGACGATTCGGGGTGCAGGTGCGTCGATGCCCACCACGTTCGGACTGCCGAATCTCGCGGGCGAGTTGCCCGTGCCACGGGTCTCGTTACCCGGTTCTGCCGCGAATTGGACGACCCCGCCACTGACCGAACCCATCGATGTCGTCGGCGCACCGACGTTGTCCATCAGTCCCACGGTGTCCGGTCCCGCGACCGTCTTCGTCACCGTGCTCGACGTAGCACCCGACGGTGCGCGCAGTCCGATCCATGGACTGGTTGCACCTGCCGTACTCAGCGGATCCGGCGAGCCGGTGACCATCTCGCTACCGAGCATCGTCCATCGATTCGACCTCGGACACCGCATCGCCGTCGAGATCACCGCGTCGGATCCGTCCTTCGCGGGTGGGCCGGGCCCAGCGGACGTCGTCGTGTCCTCGACGGATCCGATCAACCAGTTCTCTCTTCCCGTCGTTCCGTGATCTTCGATCTTGCTCACTCCGAAAGGCGCACCGTGATCCGAAAGCTTTCGACCCTGGGGTCCATCCTGGTGGCACTCTGCGTGTACCTGTTCGCAACGGGCACAACAGCGTCGGCGGCTCCCGCGCCGACGGCCCCCGATCCGGACGTCTTCTATGCGGCACCGGCCGACATCGCCGATCACGCGCCGGGTGACATCCTGGCCAGCCGTCGAGCGGACGCCTGGATGTACCCCAACACCGACATCTGGCAACTGAAGTACCGGTCCACCAACTCCGCAGGTGCACCGGTTGCCGCAGTGACCACGGTGCTGATGCCCCGAGGTAGAGGCGCAGGAACCCCACTGGTGTCCTACCAGGCCGTCATCAATGCTCTGGGCGTCAAATGTGCCCCGTCGCACGGACTGTTCACCTACGAGATCGGTGAAGCGCCGAGCCTGTACCTCGGTATGGTCGCCCGCGGTTGGGCGGTTGCGGTGCCGGACTACCTCGGACCGACCGGTGCCTACGGCGCTGCCGAGTACGAAGGTCGGTTGACGCTCGACGGGGTTCGAGCCGTGCAGAACTTCGAGCAGTTGCCGCTGAAGGACAGCCCCGTCGCGTTACTGGGTTACTCCGGAGGCGCACTGGCGACATCGTGGGCCGGTGCGATGGCACCGACTTACGCCCCCGAGCTGAACATCGTGGCCAGCGTGCATGGCGGAACGCCCGCCGACCTGGGATTGATCGCAAAGAACCTGGGCTACAGTGCCATTCCGCATCCGGCCTTCGGAATGGCGCTGGCGGCATCCCTCGGACTCGAACGTGAATACCCGACGGAGTTCCCCGTCTCGGAGAACCTGAATGCGGCGGGTCTGGCCCTGCGAGATCGTGTGAGCAACGAATGCAGGCGTCCCATCATCATCGGCGGAGCGTTCAAGAGCGCCCGGGACCTGTCGAATGTCGACATTGCCTCGCTGCCTTCTGCGCAGGCGGTTCTGAAGAAGAACAGTCTCGTGGAGTACGAGGGCGTTCCCACCGCCCCGGTGTACATCTGGCATGGGATCAACGACTTCATCACTCCCTTCGCGCCGGTGAAAGAGACGGTCGACCGCTACTGCGCAGCGGGCGCAACGGTGCAGTTCCGGGCGTACCCACTCGCCGAACACTTCAGCGGATCGCTCGTCGGACTGCCCGAGGCCTACGCCTACGTGGACGCGCGATTCCGAGGGGAGCCGGCTCCGTCGAATTGCGGCTGACCTCTGCTCGATGGTGACCTCACACCTTTTCTGACGACTGCGCGCCCCCACTCTGAAGTGAGCGGTGGCGCGCACTCGTCAGTAGGTGTGTGAGGTCGTCGCGGAACCGAACCGACATTCGCCGCGTCCAACAAGAGGTGAGGGCAACGCGGTGGTGGGTGGCGGGTCTGGTCGGCGTGATGGTGTCGGTCTCCGGATGCGGCGGGGCGACGAAGAGCGCGCCGGTTGCAGAGCCGACGAGCTCGGCGGTCGCGACACCGGTGGAAGACGAGCCATGGGATCCCTGCACCATCCCGAACGACGCCATCGAGGCAGCGGGATTGGATGTGGACAGCAAGAGCACGAACCTGTTCGGAGACGCGCCGTTGTCCACCGACTGGAAGACATGTATCTGGACAGACCCCGATCCGGGGTCGTGGTATTTCCTGGGAGTGTTCTCCTCTTACCACGATCTGGCTTATCTGCAGTCGAACGAGCAGTTCGGTGACTTCACGGCACCCGATAGTGCTGGTGCTGTGCAGTTTCGGCGAACTGCGAGTTACGACGAGGTCAGCTGCGGTGTCGCGTACGAAGTGGTCGGAGGAATCGTGTACTTCATTCTCGACGGTAGGGCCGGGCGCGAGGCGAAGGGCGAACCTTGTTCGGAAATCGGTCGAGTCACGGAATCCTTGCTGGCAAACCTACCGGCGCGGGCACGGTAGATCGAAAGATAGAGGTTCGATGACATCTGGAAACGGAGACCTGTTCGAGTCGATGCAGTATTGGCAGAACCTTTCGGAACGTGCCGAGGCGGGGTTGATGGAAATCCCGGAGGGCGTTGCTGCCCAGTGCGACCGGGTCTGCGCCGACTACATCGACCATCTTGCCGAAATGCTGGTGAAGACCAAGTTCCTCGTCGACTTCGACGCATTCGGCACGCTTCCTTCGGCTCAGCAGCTGGGGCGCAAGTTCAAGCGACTTGCCGATGGGGAAGAGCGGTCGGCGGCTGTTGCGATCAGGCAACATATCGAAGTCATCGAATTGATGCGCTCGGTGTTTCGTCGCTATTTCGTCGAGACCGAGGAGCTCGATGAGAGTGTGGGAGCTCGAATCGGCGCGATCGGGGCGGACCTGGGTGAGTGAGCCGGTAACCTCACACCCTTTCTGTCGACCTCACACACCAGCCAGGACTCGAACCCCAGCGCGCAGTCGGGAAAAGGGGTGTGAGGTGCCGACACTACCCACGCCGAAGCGTCGAACAATGTCCGAAATGTCCGCAATATCAACCCTCGCAACACAATCGAGACAACGCTCACGAATGGGATGACCTAGTCTGCGATCGTGAACCCTTCCGCTGCCCGTTTGGTGCCGATGCGACCTCGTGATCCGTACGAGCCGCATCGCTCCGCGAGCCCACTCGAATTGTTCTTCGACCTGGTGTTCGTGGTGGCCGTCAGCATTGCGTCGGTTCAACTCCATCACGACCTCACCGAGAACCACATCGCCGACGGTTTGCTCGGCTATGCGCTCGTGTTCTTCGCGATCTGGTGGGCGTGGATGAACTTCACGTGGTTCGCGACGTCCTTCGACACCGACGACTGGCTGTATCGGACGCTGACCGTCGTACAGATGGCCGGGGTGTTGGTGCTCTCCGCAGGAATCGAATCGGCGTTCGTGGACCAGGATTTCACCATCGTGGTGATCGGGTACGTGGTGATGCGCGTGGCGATGGTGACTCAGTGGCTGCGGGCATCGCGAAGCCCCGAACATCGACAGACCGCGCTGACCTATGCGATAGGCATTGCGGGAGTGCAGGTTCTGTGGATTCTCTGGGTACTGCTGCTCGACGGCACCGCCGCGATCGTCGTGTTCGTCGTACTCGCGGGCGTCGAGATGTCGGTACCGCTGATCGCCGAGCGGCAGGGCACGACACCGTGGCATCCGCACCACATCACCGAACGCTACGGACTGTTCACACTGATTCTGCTCGGCGAATCCCTACTCGCGTCGGCCAACGCGATCATCGAGGCAATTCACGACGAGACCGCCCTCGCACCATTGATCTCGATCTCCGTCCTCACTCTCGTCGTCACCGCGAGCCTGTGGTGGATCTACTTCTGGCCCCCGCATCACCGAGCGATCGGAAAATTCGGCAACTCGGTGATCTACGGCTACGCCCACTACTTCATCTTCGCGGCAGCAGGCGCGTTCTCGGCCGGCATCGAGGTCGAGATCGACGTACTGACCGAGCAGAGCAAGCTCGGCGACACCGCCGCGTCGTTCACGGTCACGATCCCGATCGCGGTGTTCGTGTTCGGGGTCTGGCTCATCGCTATTCGTGCCCACGCCGATCGAGTGGTCAACGTCGTCGTCCCCACCGGTGCTGTGCTCGTGCTGTTCGACCCCGTCATTCCCATCCCGATCACCCTGACCGCCGTCGTGATGATCGTCGTCGTCGGCGTGCTCGTCGTACGCGGGCCGGCGCAGCCGGAGCATGAGAAACTGACCACATGAGTATCGGAACCTTGATTCTGCTTCGTCACGGCGAGAGCGAATGGAACGCGTCCAACCAGTTCACCGGTTGGGTGGACGTGCGACTGACCGAGAAGGGTGAGGCCGAGGGCAAGCGCGCAGGCCAGCTCCTCGCCGAGGCGGGCACCCTGCCCGACCTGCTGTACACCTCGCTGCTGCGTCGCGCGATCAGCACCGCCAACCTCGCACTCGACGCGGCCGACCGGCACTGGATACCCGTCGTCCGCGACTGGCGTCTGAACGAACGGCACTACGGCGCACTACAGGGACTGAACAAGGCCGAGACCAAGGACAAGTACGGCAACGAGCAGTTCATGCTGTGGCGTCGTAGCTACGACACCCCGCCGCCGCCCATCGAGATCGGCAGCGAGCACAGCCAGGACGCCGATCCGCGCTACGCCCATCTGGACAGCGTTCCGCTGACCGAATGCCTCGCCGACGTCGTCGAGCGCCTGATCCCGTACTTCGAGGAGACGATCGTCGCCGACCTCAAGGCAGGCAAGAACGTCCTCGTCGCCGCGCACGGCAACTCGCTGCGCGCTCTCGTGAAGTACCTCGACGAGATCTCCGACGCGGACATCGCCGAACTGAACATCCCCACCGGCATTCCGCTGCAGTACGACCTCGAGGAGGTCGACGGAAAGCTCAAGCCCACCAACCCGGGCGGCACCTACCTCGATCCGGAAGCAGCGGCCGCAGGCGCAGCTGCCGTGGCAAACCAGGGCGGCAAGTAGCGCCACCTCCCGCAAACCGACGTTTTGTCGTAACTGCAGGTGAACGATCGAAGAACACTGCCGACGGGGACTATGACGACCAGGGAAATGCCTGCACCCTGCGTATGTGAGCTGTCCATCGAACGTACGATTCCGGTGTGAGTGTCGCATCGGCCGTACTACTGGCTATCGCCGCGGCCTTCGTGGGATACCTCGTCGGCGGTGTTCTGATCCCGTACCTCAACACTCGACACTCGGAGCGTCGCCGAGCCAGCTCCGGCCTGACGATGTCGCAGGTACTGGACCTGATCGTCCTCGCATCGGAGAGCGGCATCGCCGTCGTCGACCAGTTTCACGACGTGGTGCTGTTCAACCCGCGCGCCGAGGAGCTGGGACTGGTGCGTAACCGTCTGATCGACGATCGTGCCTGGGAGACCGTTCTCAAGGTCCTGGCCGACGGAAACCCCGTCGAGGTCGACCTCAGCTCGAAGAACCCGAGAACCGGCCGCGACAAGATCGCCGTCCGCTGCGTCGCGCGCCTGCTGAGCAAGGAAGACAAGCGCTTCGTGGTTCTGTTCGCCGACGACGACTCGGAGCAGGTCCGGATGGAGGCGACGCGTCGGGACTTCGTCGCCAACGTCAGCCACGAACTGAAGACCCCCGTCGGCGCGATGAGCCTGCTGGCCGAGGCGCTGCTCGAATCGGCCGACGATCCGGACTCCGTCCGGCACTTCGGCGGCAAGGTCGTCGCCGAATCCAAACGGCTCGGCAACATGGTGACCGAACTGATCGCGCTCTCGCGACTCCAGGGAGCCGAGAAGCTACCCGACCTCGAGGTGGTCGACGTCGACACCGTCGTCAACGAGGCGATGGATCGATCCAAGCTCGCCGCCGAGAACGCCGGAATCTCCGTCACCACCGACCACCCGAGCGGCCTCGAGGTCCTCGGAGACCAAGCTCTGTTGGTGACGGCCCTGGCCAACCTCATCCAGAACGCCATCGCCTACTCCTCGGACGGCTCGCCCGTCTCGGTGAGCCGAGCTCTGCGCGGAGACAACGTGGCGTTCGCCGTCACCGACCGCGGCATCGGCATCGCCAAAGCAGACCAGGAACGCGTCTTCGAGAGATTCTTCCGCGTCGACAAAGCTCGGTCGCGGGCCACCGGCGGCACAGGCCTCGGCCTGGCTATCGCCAAACACGTCGCAGCCAACCACAACGGCAGCATCTCGCTGTGGAGCAAGCTGGGCACCGGATCCACCTTCACCCTCCAGATCCCTGCGTACTTCGAAGAAGAAGACGACGCTTCGGTTACAGAAAGAGAGAATCAGTGACCAACGTTCTGATCGTGGAAGACGAAGAGTCGTTGGCCGATCCACTGGCCTTCCTGCTCCGCAAGGAAGGCTTCGAGGCCACCGTCGTCGGAGACGGACCGTCGGCACTGGCGGAATTCGATCGCGCAGGAGCCGACATCGTGTTGCTCGACCTCATGCTCCCCGGCATGAGCGGAACCGACGTGTGCAAGCAATTGCGTTCGCGCTCAGGGGTTCCCGTCATCATGGTGACCGCACGCGACAGTGAGATCGACAAGGTCGTGGGGCTCGAACTCGGTGCCGACGACTATGTCACCAAGCCGTACTCGGCACGCGAACTCATCGCCCGCATCCGCGCAGTTCTTCGGCGCGGCTCCGACGCCGAGGTCGACGGTGGAGTCGACACCGGCGTGCTCGAAGCCGGACCGGTGCGCATGGACGTCGAACGCCACGTGGTGATGGTCGGATCCGAGCAGATCACGTTGCCGCTCAAGGAATTCGACCTACTCGAGTATCTGCTGCGCAACTCCGGTCGAGTGCTGACCCGCGGGCAGTTGATCGACCGCGTGTGGGGAGCCGACTACGTGGGCGACACCAAGACACTCGACGTGCACGTCAAGCGACTGCGCTCGAAGATCGAATCCGATCCGGCCAAGCCGGAACACCTGGTGACCGTGCGCGGACTGGGCTACAAGCTCGAGGGGTAGAGCCCGCGGCATGTGAGCGATGAGCCCGCGGTCGTTCCGCGGGCTCCACTCCGGTCTTCGTAGTGGGCTACGAAGTTTCGCTCACGTGCGGCGCAGCCGCTCCGCCTCACGAGTGGCCGGATGCACCGCGATCAGACCCAGACCGCGGCGACGCTTGCACAGCGACGCCAGTTCGTCGTACGCAGCCTTGCCGAGCAGCTCGGTCAACTCCGGCTTGTAGGACTCGAACACCTGCTTCGATCCGACGTGCGCGTCGGGCGAGCCCGAGCAGTACCAGTGCAGATCGAGACCACCCTCGCCCCAGCCGCGTCGGTCGTACTCACCGATCGTGGTCTTGAGAATCTCGGAGCCGTCCGGCCGCGTCACCCAGTCCTGAGTACGCCGGATCGGCAGCTGCCAGCACACGTCGGGTTTGACCTCGAGCGGTTCGATGCCCTTGCGCAGTGCCATCGAGTGCAGCGCGCACCCGATTCCGCCCTCGAACCCGGGTCGATTCTGGAAGATGCAGGCACCCTTGTAGCGCCGCGTACGCAGTGACTGCTCGTCGTCGAGATCGTCGTATTCGACGTACCCCTTCTTGCCGAGACCCTTGTCCATGAGCTGCCAGTCCTGGGGGGTGAGCAACTTCACCGACTCGTCGAGCTTGCGCTTGTCGTCGTCGTCGGACAGGAACGCGCCGTGAGAGCAGCACCCGTCGTCGGGCCTGCCCTCGACGGTTCCCTGACACGCCGGAGTCCCGAACACGCAGGTCCAGTTGGACAACAACCACGTCAGATCCGCGACGATGAGGTGTTCCGAATTGTCGGGGTCGGGGAACTCGACCCATTCTCGAGGGAAATCCATCTCGACCTCTGCAGCGAACGGCTGCTGCTCACGACCTGCTGTCACAAACGACGACGGTAGACCCAGTACCGTGGGCATGTGCGAATAGGGGTGCTCGACGTCGGTGCAGACGCGGCTCGAGTCAACTCCTCGAGGCAACTCGTAGCGTTCGTATCGCGGATCATGGCGGCCGACCGTGCAGAATCGGTAGGTGTCAGCGCCGACGGGTCGCCACAACTGGCGGCCGGGGCTCTGGTCGCGGAGGCGAGCATGCGGGCATCGACAACGGAGTCACTCGAGATATGCCCGTGGGCGCTGAAGGAAGGTTTGATGTTGAGGAAGCTGGACCCCGAAACCGACGGCGATCTGGTGGGGAGTTCGAGATGAGCGACACCAACCCGGAGGACACCGGACAGATCTCGGTTGCCGAGCTCTTGGCCCGAAACGGTCAGAAGACGAACCTGAGCGCGGGCGGTCGCCGTCGCCGTGGCGTCAAGGGCGGCATCTCCGTCGCCGAGCTGACCGGTGAGATCCCCGTCGTTCGTGACGAGCCCGGCAACCGCAGCGCCCCGGTTGTCGAGACCCCGGCCCCCGACGAGCCCGAGCCCGAGACGTCCGACGTCGCTCCGGCAGCGCCGCAGAGCAACGATGCGGCCGAGGACGCTGCACCCGCCGCCGTCTCCTCGCGGCCACAGCCGGCTCGGCCGCAGAGCACTCGCCCCACCCCGTTCCAACCGGCAGGCAAGCGCGAGAAACAGCAGCCGGAGCCGGAACTGTTGTCCGGTTCCACCACGGTTGCCGGTGACCTGCTGAACCGCTCGCACGACGACACCGAACGCGCCAGGCACCCGGTGGCACCGACGGCGGCTGCGACGCCGACGTCGGATCGGCTTCCGTACGGATCCACCCCGGCCGAGCAGAGTCGGACCCGCAAGCCGGTTGGCTTCCGCGCACCGCGGCAGGTCGAGGTGGCCGAGCCGAACACCGATGTCGCTCCGCGAGCAGCGGTCGTCGACGTCGACGACCTGACCAAGACCGTGGTGTCTCCGCGCCTCGCGCGCGTCGAGGACACCACAGCTGAGTCGGCGGGGGTCGAGACGTCCGCCGCCACCGAGGTCGTCGATCTCGTGAAGCCGGGGATCGACGACGAGCCGAAGACCGCGACCGACGTCGAAACCGACACGGCAACCGACGACGCACCGGACGCGGAGGCCGACAGCGCGACTGCGGCCTCGCGCACCGATCGACGGGCAGCGGCGGTCAAGGGCAAGGGCGGTGCCGTCCGGCAATGGCTGGTGCTGATCGGTCAGGCCGTGGTGTCGATCGCCGTCGGTGCGCTGCTGTTCAAGGGCTTCGAGCAACTGTGGGACGTGCTGCCGTGGGTCGCGCTGGTGCTGTCGGTGCTGGTCATCGTCGGGCTCGTCGCAGTGGTGAGAATTCTGCGGCGCACCGACGATCTGATGTCGATCGTCATCGCGATCGCCGTCGGCGTCTTCGTCACGCTCGGTCCGCTCGCCTTCCAGCTCAGTACCGGCTGAGCCGGCACGCCGATGGGTGCGCAGCGAATTCGGGTGGGACTGTCCACGGCCTCGGTCTACCCGCAGAACACCGAGGCGGCGTTCCGGTACGCAGCGGAGCTCGGGTACGACGGCATCGAGCTGATGGTGTGGGCCGAGTCGGTCAGCCAGGACGTCGACGCGGTGGCCGCGCTCTCGCGGGAGTACTCGATGCCGGTGCAGGCCATCCACGCGCCGTGCCTGCTGATCTCGCAGCGAGTGTGGGGATCGGATCCGGTCGCCAAACTCGCCCGGTCGGTCGAGGCGGCCGAGAAGCTGGACTCGGCGACGGTCGTGGTGCACCCACCGTTCCGGTGGCAGCGCAAGTACAGCGACGGCTTCGCCGATCAGGTCGCCGAACTCGAAGCGAACTCCCACGTGGTGGTCGCCGTCGAGAACATGTTCCCGATGCGGGCCGACCGCTTCTTCGGGCGCAAGGAGAAATCCGCACAGCGACTCGAACGACGCGGTGGTCCGGGCGCAGCCCTGTCGGCGTTCTCGCCGTCGTACGACCCGACCGACGTCGGCCACGATCACTACACGCTCGACCTCTCGCACACCGCCACCGCAGGCTCGGACGCGCTCGAGATGCTCGACCGGATGGGCGAGGGCATCGCGCACCTGCATCTGGCCGACGGCCGGGGCGCATCGGTCGACGAGCATCTGATCCCCGGTCACGGCAGCCAGCCGTGTGTCGAGGTATGCACCGAACTGGTGCGCCGCGGCTTCGAGGGTCAGGCAGTGATCGAGATCAACACGCAGAACGCGCGCACGGTCCCCGAACGATCGTCGATGCTCGGACAAGCACTGCAGTTCTCCCGCGCACACCTGTCCTGAGGCCGCCGGTAAGTTGTCGTCAATGAGTTCCGCCAGCCCCTTCAAGGCCGCCACCACCCTGACCGCGCTCGAGGTCGACGCCGACACCGCATCGTTCGCGGGCGCGATCGACTCCACCTGGACCATCGGTCCCAAGGTGCACGGCGGCGCGATGCTCGCGGTCTGCGCCGCAGCAGCGCGTCAGCAGATCGTCGGTACCGACCCGGAGCAGGCCGAGGTCCAGCCGCTCGCAGTGAGCGTCAGCTACCTGGCCGCACCCGATCCCGGCGAGGTAGCGCTGACGACCATCGTGCGCAAGCGCGGTCGCCAGGTCTCCCACGTCGACGTCGAGCTCACCCAGGCCGGACGCGTTGCCGTGCGGGCGGTGGTGACCCTCGGTCGTCCGGACTCCGACGAACCCCACCACGAGACACCGACGTCGTTGTCGTCGATGGCCGTCGAACCTCCCGCCGAGACACTCGCGGTGGCAGGCGATCATCCGATGGCGTCCATCGTGCACGTCGCCAAGGGCTGCGAGATGCGTATCGACGCATCGTCGGCCTCGTTCCTGACCGGTCAGCAGGGCGAGGCGGAGATTCGATTGTGGGTGCGCCCCTTCGCGGGCGACGAGGCCGACGTCGACACCGCCGTGCTGTTCGCGCTGATGACCGGAGACATCTCGGCCCCGGTGACCATGAACCGCGGAATGTTCGGTTGGGCTCCGACCGTGCAGCTGACGACCTACCTGCGACGCCGTCCGGCACCGGGGTGGCTGCGCGTGGCGGCGACCAGCACCGTCATCGGCAGCACCTGGTTCGAGGAGGACCACGTGGTGCTGGATTCGACCGGTGCCGTCGTGGTGCAGAGCAGACAGTTGGCGATGGTGCCGCGCTCGAACTGACATGGCAGGCTTGGCGTCCATGACGAGAATTGCAGTGATCGGCGGCGGACGGATCGGCGAGGCGTTGATTGCGGGACTCCTCGAGTCCGGCCACGCTGTGCGCGATCTGGTGGTCGCCGAGAAGTCCGAGGCCCGCGCCAAGGAGATCGCCGAGGAATTCGGAGTACTGACCACCACCGTCGGTGACGCATCCGAGGGTGCCGACGTGATCGTGCTGGCGGTCAAGCCGGCCGACGTCGAAGCGGCACTGAACGAGATCACGAAGATCGAACTCGACGGCGATCGCGAACAACTCATCGTCTCGCTGGCCGCAGGCGTCCCGACCGCCAAGTTCGAGCCCAAGCTCCCCGCCGGTTTCCCGGTCGTTCGGGTCATGCCCAACACCCCGATGTTGGTGGGGGAGGGCGTCAGCGTGTTGGCACCGGGCAAGTACGCCCGCGCCGAGCACCTCGAACTGGTGCGCTCGATCCTCTCGGCCGTCGGCAAGGTGGTCGTGGTCAAGGAGAATCAGCTCGACGCCGTGACGGCCGTGTCCGGCTCCGGCCCGGCCTATTTCTTCCTGGTGGCCGAGGCCATGATCGACGCGGGAGTAGGCCTGGGATTGAGCCGCGACGTGGCATCGGCGCTCGTGGTTCAGACGATGGTGGGGTCGGGGGCGATGCTCGATCGCTCCGACGAGAGCGCGAGCGAACTCCGATACGCCGTGACTTCTCCGGGCGGAACCACCGCCGCTGCGGTGCGCGAACTGGAGAGAAACGGCCTCCGAGCAGCGTTTTTCGATGCCCTCGGTGCCGCGAATGCCCGATCCGTTGAGATGGGCATCACAGCAGAATAAAAAATCTTTTCCCCACTCCCGTCGCAGTAACCCCATCTGTCCCTATAGGCTCGGGGGCAGCACGTGCGTGTCTGTTCGGCAGGAGGGGAAGCCTGCCGCATGAGACGTGCCGGAGGTATGTGGATTGATGGCGTCTATAAACAAGCCGTCCAAGGGTTCGTCCCCGGACGGTCAACCGGCTCTGGCCGGAACGCAGTTCCTCACGGTCGCCGAAGTGGCGACGCTGATGAGGGTTTCGAAAATGACCGTGTACCGGCTGGTGCACGGCGGAGAATTGCCCGCTGTACGGGTGGGTCGATCTTTTCGTGTGCACGCCAAGGCGGTCCACGACTATCTCGAGACCTCGTACTTCGACGCAGGCTAGTAGTGCACGTGGGGCCGGTTTCGTAAGTCCTGGTTCACACCGGTAGGATTGGCGCTCGTCGTGCCAGCCAGCCGGTGTGTAGCCGTGGGCGAGTACGTGGCCCCAGCGCCAGCTCGGTGACCGCAGCCCCAGGGCTTGGTTGTCAGGTAGGCGTACGCAAACGGCGTGCGCGAAAACGCTAGAGAAGAACGTGAGGACTCCCGCATGGGTTCAGTGATCAAGAAGCGTCGCAAGCGCATGTCGAAGAAGAAGCACCGCAAGCTGCTTCGTCGTACCCGCGTGCAGCGCAGGAAACTCGGCAAATAAGCCTGCCGTCATCTGCTTCACGAAGAAGCCCGTCACCGTCGGTGGCGGGCTTCTTCCGTTCGAAGAACGGGCTTTGCTTCTCACCCACCCGGACACCTACTGATCCAGTAGGCTTTGCAGCGGAACCGACGTTGGGGGTGCGCAGTGAGTCCGAGCGATCGTGGATCGACCGCGCCCCGAGTGGTCCTCGTGACCGGAGCGAGTCGATTCCTCGGCGGTTACCTCGTCACCAGGCTGGCCCAGAATCCGAACATCGAGCGCGTCATCGCCGTCGACGCCGTGTCTCCGAGCAAGGATCTGCTGCGCCGGATGGGTCGCGCGGAATTCGTCCGCGCCGACATCCGTAATCCGCTGATCGGCAAAGTGATTCGCAATGCAGGCGTCGATACCGTCGTGCACGCAGCGACCGTCGCCAAGCCTCCCAAATCCGGTGGCCGCGCGACGATGAAGGACCTCAACGTCATCGGCGCGATGCAGCTGTTCGCGGTCTGCCAGAAGTCACCGACCGTCGAGAGGGTCGTACTGCGTTCGTCGTCCTCGGTGTACGGCTGCAGCGCGAAGGACCCGGTGCAATTCACCGAGGAGATGAGTGCCCGACGCCCCCCGAGCGGTGCGTACGCGCGCGACACGATCGACATCGAGGGATACCTCCGTGGCCTCGGCCGTCGACGACCGGACATCGCGGTGTCGATCCTGCGCATGGCACCGCTGATCGGTCCGCGACTGAACGGCACCATCTCGCGCTACATGACCTCGCCGCTGATCCCCAGCATCGTCGGTCGCGACGCCCGCATGCAGTTGCTGCACGAAGAGGACGCCCTGGCTGCGCTCGAGCGCGCCACTCTCGGCGGGTCGGCGGGCACGTTCAACATCGGAGCCGACGGCACGATCATGCTCTCCCAGGCGATTCGCCGAGCCGGCCGCGTTCAGGTGCCGGTACCGTTCCCGCTCTTCAAGAGCGTCGGCCGCGCGCTGATGGGCGGCATGATGCGCGAGTTCACCACCGAGCAACTCGACTACTTCCACTTCGGCTGCGGACTCGACACCACCCGCATGCGGTCCGTCCTGGGATTCGAGCCGCGGTGGACCACGGTTCAGGCGTTCGACGACTTCGTCCGAGGCGCAGCGCTGCGGCCGGTCATCAGAACCGAATGGGTGGACAGCGTCGAGGATCGACTGGTCTCGGCCGTCGAGACGGGCGCGTCCACGGCGCGTGCACTGGCAGCACTGCCGCGTTCCGGAGCGGTGCGTAGTTCGGGAGGGGACGGGTGAGCGAAGTGGCCAAAGTGATTCCATTGCACGGCGGCCCCTCGGGACGCTCGGCCCGAGCGGCTGCGGGCTCGCGTGAGCGGCACCCCTCCGCCTACACCGATCCCCGAGAGCCGACGCCGTTGCTGGACCCGGCGCCTGCCGCCGCGTCGGCTGTGACGCCGTCGATACCGGCTCCGCTGCTGTCGATGATCGACGACACCAAGTCCACGATCGTCGACCAGATCTCCTCGGTCGCCGAGTTCGTACGCAGGCGGCTGGCCGGTGACTACAGCGTCGACGAGTTCGGCTACGACCCGCACTTCGCCGACGCGATCTGGCTTCCGTTGCTGCGGCCGCTGTTCGACAAGTGGTTCCGCGTCGAGGTCAAAGGCATCGAGAACATTCCGTCCGACGGCGGCGCACTGGTCGTTGCCAACCATGCAGGCGTGGTGCCCGTCGATGCGTTGATGGCGTCGGTCGCCGTGCGCGATCACCACCCGGCGCACCGGCCTCTGCGAATGTTGGCCGCCGACATGGCATTCGAGATGCCCGGCGTCGGCACGATCGCCCGCAAGGCCGGGCACACGCTGGCCTGCAACCCCGACGCCGAGCGTCTGCTGCGTACCGGCGAGGTCGCCGCGGTGTTCCCCGAGGGGTTCAAGGGCATCGGCAAACCGTTCAGTGAGCGCTACAAGTTGCAGCGATTCGGCCGCGGCGGATTCGTCTCGGCTGCGCTGCGGACGGGTGTGCCGATCATCCCGTGCTCCATCGTCGGCTCGGAGGAGATCTACCCCAAGATCGGCGACATCGCACCGCTGGCCCGACTGATGGGCATGCCCTACTTTCCGGTCACGCCCTTCTTCCCGCACCTCGGTCCGCTCGGTCTGATTCCGATGCCGTCCAAGTGGTACATCGAATTCGGCAAACCGATCCCCACCGACGGGTACGACTCCACCGCGTTCGAGGATCCGATGGTGCTGTTCGAGTTGACCGACCACGTCCGCGAGACCATCCAGCACACGCTGTATCGACTGCTTGCCAAGAGGCGCAACGTCTTCCTGGGTTAGACGCTCGGGTTACCCTGTGGCAGTGCATATCCGCGACACCACCGCTGCCGATCTACCCGAGATTCTCGACATCCACAACGATGCGGTCGCCAACACCACCGCCATCTGGGACGAGGAACAGGTCGATCTCGCCGATCGCACGGCCTGGTTCGAGGGCCGGATCGCCGCGGGATACCCGGTCCTCACCGCAGAGGTCGACGGACGGGTGGCCGGATACGCGTCGTACGGGCAGTGGCGGGTCAAGAGCGGCTATCGGCATTCGGTGGAACACTCGGTGTACATCCACCGAGACTTCTACCGTCGCGGACTGGCCAGTGCGCTCCTGAGCGAACTGATCGAGCGGGCCGAGGCGAGCGAGGTGCACGTGCTGGTCGGGTTCATCGAATCCGAGAACACCACGTCGATCGCACTGCACGAGAAACTCGGGTTCGTCACCGTCGGGCAGATGCCGCAGGTGGGCGTGAAGTTCGGTCGCTGGCTGGACCTGACGCTGATGCAGCTCACGCTCTGACCGTCGTCACCGGGATGGATCAGGCCTTGCGACGGCCGATCACCGCGGCGAGCCCACCGCCCACCGCTCCCAGGGCCAACGCCGTGGGCACTCCGATCTTGGCTGCCTTGCGTCCGGTGCGGTAGTCGCGGATCTCCCAACCCCGGTTCTTGGCCAGCTCACGCAGGTCGGTATCGGGGTTGATCGCCACGGCGGTGCCGACCAGGGAGAGCATCGGCACATCGTTGTGGCTGTCCGAGTACGCGGTGCAGCGCTTGAGGTTGAGACCTTCGCGCACCGCCAGCGAACGCACCGCGTGCGCCTTACCGATGCCGTGCAGGATGTCGCCGACCAGACGGCCGGTGAACACCCCGTCCTTGCTCTCGGCGACCGTTCCCAGAGCCCCGGTCAAGCCGAGGCGCTTGGCGATGATCTGGGCCAGTTCGAGAGGAGTGGCCGTCACCAGCCAGACCTGCTGACCGGCGTCGAGGTGCATCTGCGCGAGAGCCCGGGTACCGGCCCAGATCTTGTCCGCGATCAACTCGTCGTAGATCTCCTCACCGAGCCGGGTCAGCTCCGAGGTGGGACGGCCGGTGATGAACGAGAGCGCCTTCTCGCGGCCACTGGCCACGTCCTCGCTGTTCTCCTTGCCGCTGACCCTGAATTTGACCTGCTGCCAAGCGAATTGGGCCAGATCGCCGCTGGTGAAGTACTTTCGCGCGGCCAACCCGCGAGCGAAGTGAATAATCGACGCGCCCTGCACCATCGTGTTGTCCACGTCGAAGAAGGCGGCAGCAGTCAGATCCCGCGGAACGGCCGCCTCGGACTCGATCTGCAACGCCAGGGCGGCATCGGCACTGGCCTGGCCTGCCACGTTGGCGCGGACCTCGGCGTCGGTCGGACCGAATGGATTGCGAATCCTGCGGATGCGGCGTTTGAACTGCTTGTCCTCGCTCGGATCGTTGGTATCGACCATGTCGATATCGGGCGTGTTCTCGATCGGCAGGTCTGTTCCCCCGTCGCTCACCATGTCCACCTCCCAGTCGAGTCGCTCGCCGCAAGCCTAGTCGGGGTCGTCCGGACGACAGGCGAAGGGCAGTACTGCGCGCCCGTCGTTCGGCCCCCGATCGGACCGGGGACTGTGACCTTCGTCTCCACCGAGCTCGTGTCACAGTGGATTCATGCAGACGACTCCCACCGGCGTGGCTCTTCTCACCCGCGCAGGCTGCCATTCCTGCACGCACGCGTTCGAGGTCTTGAGCGAGGTGTGCCGCGAATTCGACGTGCCGGTCACCGTCGTCGACGTCGACGAGGCGGCAGCGGAATCGCCTGACCTGCGTGCGGAGTACGGGGATCGAGTGCCCGTGGTACTCCTCGACGGCATCGAACACAGTTACTGGGAGGTAGACGTGCCGCGGTTGCGAGCCGATCTCACCCGGGCAGGACACCCTAAGAACGTGTGATTGCTCTCGCGTGTGCAGGTGAGGGCCGGTGTGCGCAACTTTGTTCATTCGTTCACAAGCAGTTACCGTGGTGTGAACAGCGTCCGTGAAATAGACACGAACGCAGGATCAGCGTGAAGACCGGCATCGACGCCGTTCGGACGAGGAGCCCCAGACGTGACCGAAGAGCGCCCGTCGCCCAGCGGCGTAGAGCGGGTCATCCCTCAGGCTACGGTCACCCGTCTGGCGACGTACCTGCGGGTCCTCTCCATCCTCGCAGACGAGGGCGTTCTCATCGTCTCCAGTGAAGAACTGGCCACCGCAGCAGGCGTCGGATCGGCCAAACTCCGCAAGGATCTGTCCTTTCTCGGCCCCAACGGCGTTCGCGGAGTCGGCTACGACGTGGCGCGCCTGCGCGCCAAGATCGACAGCGCACTCGGACTCGATCGCGGCCATCGCGTCGTCCTGGCCGGAGTCGGCAACCTCGGACAGGCGCTGGCCGGCTACGGCGGATTCGCCCGACGCGGCTTCACGATGGTCGGACTGTTCGACAACGACCCGGCGCGCGTCGGCATCGACATCGACGGACTGACCGTCCGGCACGTCGACGAACTCGTGGTCGCCTGCCGTGAACTCGAAGCCACCATCGGCGTCATCGCCACCCCCGAGGAATCCGTGCACAGCGTCGCCGAGCAACTCGTCTCCGGTGGCGTCGAATCCATCCTGAGCTTCTCGCCGATGGTTCTCGACGTCCCCGAGCATGTCGAGGTGCGGCGCGTGGACCTGGCAGTGGAGATGCAGGTGCTCTCCTTCAACAGCTCCCGCAACGTCTCGGGACCGACCGACATCGACGGTCCGGCCATCGTCACCGCCCCCCGGCCGCAGCCGGTATCGCCGCCCCCGCTCACGTCAACGGCACGCCTCGGCCGCAGTCACGGCCCGCGCATCGCCGGCAATCCAAGCCCAGTCAACAGTTCGACAAGAAACGGATCGGTGATTGCACCGTGAGTGTCCTTCTCGTCGGGATTTCGCACCGTAGCGCTCCCGTCGCAGTTCTCGAGCGTGTCGCCATCACGGACACCGATCGCCCGAAACTGACCGACAAGCTGATGGCCAGCGGAAGCATCTCCGAGGTCATGGTGGTGTCCACCTGCAACCGGGTCGAGATCTACGCCGTCGTCGACGCCTTCCACGGCGCGCTGACCGCCGTCGGCGAAGTTCTCGGCGAACACTCAGGGCTCGAGATCGCGGACCTGACCAAGCACGCGTACGTCCGCTACAGCGAGGCCGCCGTCGAGCACCTCTTCGCCGTGGCCAGTGGCCTCGACTCGATGGTCATCGGCGAGCAGCAGATCCTCGGCCAGATCCGTTCGGCCTACGCCGCCTCGGACGGCCAGCAGGCCTCGGGCCGCGTGATGCACGAACTGGCTCAGCAGGCCCTGCGCGTGGGCAAGCGCGTGCACAGCGAAACCGGAATCGACGCCGCCGGAGCCTCGGTGGTCTCGGTAGCCCTCGACCGCGCCGCCGACAAGTTCGACGGTTCCCTCGCCGGCCGCAAGGCCGTCGTCCTCGGAGCCGGAGCGATGGGCGGCCTCGCCGTCGCCCACCTCGGCCGCGCAGGCATCGGCGCGCTGACCGTCGTCAACCGCACCCGCGAGCGAGCCGACCACCTGGCCGAGAACGCCGTCTCCAACGGGATCGCAGCAACCTCGGTCGCCATCGAGGACCTGGCCGACGCAGTCGCCGAGGCCGACATCCTCCTCACCTGTACCGGAGCGGTGGGGGCCGTGGTCTCCATCGCCGACGCCCACCTCGCGCTCGCCCGCCGCGGCTCGGATCGACCGTTGGTGATCTGCGACCTCGGTCTGCCGCGCGACGTCGACGCCGCGGTGTCGGGTCTGCCGGGCGTCACCGTCTTCGACATGGAGTCCCTGCAGCGCGATCCTGCTGCCGGTGCCGCAGCCAACGACGCCTCGGCCGCCCGCGAGATCGTATCCAGTGAACTCTCGGGTTACCTTGCCGGACAACGACTTGCCGAGGTCACCCCCACCGTCACGGCGCTGCGCCAGCGCGCTGCCGAGGTGGTCGAGGGAGAGCTGCTCCGTCTCGAATCGCGACTGCCAGGGCTCGACTCGCCGCAGCGCGACGAGGTGGCGCGCACCGTGCGCCGCGTCGTGGACAAGCTCCTGCATTCGCCCACCGTGCGGGTCAAGCAGCTCGCCAGCACACCGGGTGGAGATTCCTATGCCGCTGCGCTGCGGGAGTTGTTCGAGCTGAGCCCCGGCTCGGTCGATGCCGTCGCCACACCCATGGAGATCGGCTCGCTGGAACTGGTGGACGATTTCACCGCCAGCCGCACCGATCTACGCTCGGACTCCTACCCCGGCGGAACCACCGGTCAGGAGCGTGCCGAATGACCGCCGTCGTCAAGATCGGTACTCGCGGAAGCCTTCTCGCGACCACCCAGGCCGACACGGTTCGGGTGGCCCTCGCGGCAGCCGGAGTCGAAGCGGAACTGGTGATCGTCAAGACCGCAGGCGACCTGTCTGCTGCTCCCGTGCAGACGATCGGCGTCGGCGTCTTCACCGCGGCGCTGCGTGAGGCATTGGCCGACGGCACCGTCGACATCGCGGTGCACTCGTACAAGGATCTGCCGACCGCGGCCGACGACCGGTTCACCATCGCCGCCATCCCGGCTCGCGAGGACCCGCGCGACGCCCTGGTGGCCCGTGACGGACTGGTACTCGGTGAATTGCCCGCCGACGCGAAGGTCGGCACGTCCGCCCCGCGTCGTATCGCTCAATTGCGCGCTCTCGGACAGGGATTGGACGTTCAGCCGTTGCGCGGCAACCTCGACACGCGGATCGGGAAGGTGGCGTCGGGTGAGCTCGACGCCGTCATCGTCGCCCGCGCCGGACTGGCCCGCATCGGCCGACTGGACGTGGTCACCGAAGCACTCGACCCGGTTCAGTTGCTTCCGGCACCCGCCCAGGGTGCGCTCGCCGTCGAATGCCGCGTCG
Organism: Rhodococcus sp. 06-418-5; assembly: GCF_002258285.1. NCBI lineage: Bacteria > Bacillati > Actinomycetota > Actinomycetes > Mycobacteriales > Nocardiaceae > Rhodococcus > Rhodococcus sp. 06-418-5. The sequence goes on along the minus strand of NZ_NOYE01000037.1, from coordinate 387,655 downwards.
AGGACACCGATCTCGCGGCGGCCATCGCCACCCTCGACGACGCGCACTCACGTGCCGCGGTGGCAGCCGAACGCGGACTGCTCGCCGAACTCGAAGCCGGCTGCACCGCCCCGGTCGGCGCGATCGCCGAGGTCGTCGAATCCATCGACGAGGACGGCCGAATCTTCGACGAACTGTCCCTGCGAGGCTGCGTCGCCGCCATCGACGGCAGCGACACCATCCGCGCGTCGATCGTCGGATCACCCGAGCGAGCCGAGGAGCTGGGCCGGGAATTGGCCCGCGAACTGCTCGATCTCGGTGCGCGCGAACTCGTTTCGGTCACCGAACCGGCACAGGCCGATTCTCGTCTACGGGGTGGATCTCATGTCTAGGGCCATAACGGCACCCGTCCGCGGACGCGCCAAACGCAAGGCGACCCGTCCCGTGGTGCGAAGAGAGTCGATCGCCACCGCTCGACTGATTCCGAAACGGGGCACCGCAACCCCGATAGAACTGCAGTACCCACACAAGACAGCACTGGAGAACAACCGATGAGCCCAGTCCGCAAGAACACCAACGGACGGATCCTGTTCGTGGGATCCGGGCCGGGTGACCCGGCTCTGCTCACGGTCCGGGCACGGGAAGTGCTCGGAGCGGCCGAGCTCGCATTCACCGATCCCGACGTCGACAAGGGCGTCACCGCCCTGGTCGGTGCCGACGTTCCGCGTGACCCGGAGACGGGCGAGAACGGTGTCGAGGTTCGTCCGGCACTCGGCGAACCGGCCGAGGTCGCCAAAACCCTTCTCGCCGAAGCCAAGAACGGCCACGACGTGGTTCGCCTGGTCTCCGGTGATCCGCTCACGACCGACTCGGTGATCGCCGAGGTCGGCGCCGTCGCACGCACGCACGTGCCGTTCGAGGTGCTCCCCGGCCTGCCCGCAGGATCGGCCGTGCCCAGCTACGCCGGAATGGCACTCGGCTCGGGTCACACCGAGGCCGACGTCCGAGGCGAGGTCGACTGGGCAGCTCTTGCTGCCGCCCCCGGCCCGCTGGTACTGCACGCAACATCGGGTCACCTGGCCGAAACCGCCAGTGCCCTCGTCGAACACGGCCTGGCACCGCAGACACCCGCGGCCATCACCGTCCGCGGCACCACCCGTCAGCAACGCACCGTCGAGGCCACCCTCGCCACCCTCAACGACGCCGGATCCGAGCTCGTCGGATCCCTCGTCGTCACCGTCGGCAAGGTCGTCTCGGGTCGAAACAAGATGTCCTGGTGGGAATCTCGCGCACTGTACGGCTGGACCGTGCTGGTACCTCGCACCAAGGATCAGGCAGGGGAGATGAGCGATCGCCTCGTCACCCACGGTGCCATCCCTATCGAGGTTCCGACCATCGCCGTCGAGCCCCCGCGCAGCCCGGCCCAGATGGAACGCTCCGTCAAGGGCCTGGTCGACGGTCGCTACCAGTGGGTCGTCTTCACCTCGACCAACGCCGTTCGCGCGGTGTGGGAGAAGTTCGAGGAGTTCGGTCTGGACGCTCGCGCGTTCTCCGGCGTCAAGATCGCCTGTGTCGGTGAGGCAACCGCGGCGAAGGTGCGCTCGTTCGGCATCAACCCCGAACTCGTGCCCTCGGGTGAGCAGAGCTCGCTCGGACTGCTCGAGGACTTCCCGCCGTACGACGAGGTCTTCGACCCGGTCAACCGAGTCCTTCTGCCGCGCGCCGACATCGCCACCGAAACGCTCGCCGAGGGGCTGCGCGAACGCGGCTGGGAGATCGACGACGTCACGGCCTACCGCACCGTTCGGGCGGCACCGCCCCCCGCCGAGACCCGCGAGATGATCAAGACCGGCGGCTTCGACGCAGTGTGCTTCACGTCGAGCTCCACCGTCCGGAACCTGGTCGGCATCGCCGGAAAGCCGCACGCTCGCACCCTGGTGGCGTGCATCGGCCCCAAGACCGCCGAGACGGCCGTCGAATTCGGTCTGCGCGTGGATGTGCAGCCCGAGTCGGCACAGGTCGGACCGCTGGTCGAGGCTCTCGCCGAGCACGCGGCTCGCCTGCGGGCCGAGGGCGCACTGCCCCCGCCGCGCAAGAAGTCGCGCCGCCGGTAACCCGGCCGCCGATCTCACGCTCAGCACACCCGGTCCGTAAGGAGTTCGCTTGTTCCCCACCGACCGTCCCCGACGCCTGCGCCGCACCCCGGCACTGCGTCGACTCGTGGCCGAGACCTCGCTCGAGGCACGGCATCTGGTGCTGCCGATGTTCGTGGCCGACGGCATCACCGAGCCTAGGGCGATCAGCTCGATGCCCGGGGTGTACCAGCACACGCTGGATTCGCTGAGCGCTGCGGCCGAGGAGGCCGTCGCGGCCGGCGTCGGCGGCGTGATGCTGTTCGGAGTACCGAGGGCCGAGGACAAGGACGAAACCGGCTCGGGGGCAACCGACCCGGACGGAATCCTCAATCGCGGCCTGGCGCGGCTGAAGGCCGACCTCGGGGATTCGACGGTCATCATGGCCGATACCTGCCTGGACGAGTTCACCTCCCACGGGCACTGCGGAGTCCTGGGGGAGAACGGTTCCATCGACAACGACGCCACCCTGCTGCGCTACGTCGACATGGCCGTCGCACAGGCGGATTCCGGTGCGCACCTGCTCGGACCGAGCGGAATGATGGACGGGCAGGTCGGGGCCATCCGCGCCGGACTCGACGCTGCAGGCCACGTCGAGGTCGGTCAGCTGGCGTATTCGGCCAAGTACGCCTCGGCCTTCTACGGCCCGTTCCGCGAAGCAGTGGGGTCCTCGTTGCAGGGCGATCGCCGGACGTACCAGCAGGACGCGGCGAACCGCCGCGAGGCCACCCACGAGGTGGAACTCGATCTCGCCGAGGGTGCCGACATGGTGATGGTCAAGCCGGCGATGTCGTACCTCGATATTCTTCGCGACGTCGCCGAGATGTCACCGGTTCCGGTTGCGGCGTATCAGATCTCCGGGGAATATGCCATGATCACCGCCGCCGCTCAGAACGGGTGGATCGACCGCGACGCAGCGGTGCTGGAATCGCTCGTCGGCATTCGACGCGCCGGTGCCGATGTCGTACTGACCTATTGGGCTACCGAAGTGGCGGGCTGGTTGTGAACGAATTTCCTCCGAACAACAACCCGGACGGCACCAACCCAGACAGCAACAGGCCGGGCAACCCACCGCCGCAGCCGGATTGGCAGCGCTGGGAGCTCGAGCACGGGTTCCCTCAGACAGGACCGGAGCTCGAGCCGACCCCGCGTCCGGCGCCCGTCGACGTAGAGACCGCACGCCACCTGTGGTGGGGAGTGGCGCTGATCGGGGCGCTCTCGGCGCTGTTCTCGGTGTGGACGCTGTTCGGGGCGCGCGAGGAATTCGCGCAGTCCCTGCTCGACGACCTCGCAGCGCAGGACGCAGCCGCCGACATGACGGTGGAGTCCACGCAGTCGATGGTGACGGTGATGCTCGTCGTCACGGTGTTCGTGGTCATCGGTTTCGGGGCGTTGTTCCTGCTCTGGGTCGAGCGAATGCGCGTAGGCAAGATGTGGGCGCGCATGCTGCTCACCATCATCGGATCGTTCACGGTGTTCACCATGGTCCTCGAACTGTTCGCCATTGCGTCGAGCGCAGGAGCGATGAACATCGTGATGAGTGTGCTCGGCATCGGCCAGGGAGTGCTGGCCGCCGGGGCGATCTATCTGATGCACCGTCGGGAATCCAACGAATACTTCGTCGCTTCGGGGCAGCGGTAGTTTCAGAACTCGATAGTTTTGGGCGCGTTCGAGGCTGCCGTACCGGCTGTGTGACTAGCATCACTGTCGATATCGTCTCGAGTGATCGGAACCGACATGGCAGAGCACACCCCTGCAGCAGCGAGCATCACGCAGCCGACCGCAGCACCGGCCGTCGATCGCGAGCCCTGTCCCGCCGAGAGCGGTCGCCCCGGCTGGGCCCTGCTCGGGCTGCTGCTCGCCGTCTCGGCCGCCATCGCAATCATGGCACTGGGAATTTCTGCAGGCTGAGCACGTCGCGTCGGCGCGGAAATCTCTGCCGGCCGAACGCACAGCTCGCCCCCGGTGGCAGGATGTCTGGCGTGAGCGCAGACACCGACACACCGATCGCCCGGCCCCGAGTGGTTTCCGCCGCCTACTGGCTGTGGCTGACCTCCGCGGTGCTGCTGATCGTCGTGTGCATGATCGCCCTGACGCTCCCCGCCGACCAGATAAGAGCCTCGTTCACCACCGGCGGCGCGACGGACGAACAGGTCGATTCCTTCCTGACTGTCTTTCGTGGACTCGGCGTGATCTTCGGTGTGGTCGGGCTGGCCGTTGGCCTGATGTCGGGCCCGGTCCGGGGCGGAGACCGCCGTTTCCGACGCGCCCTGGTCGCTCTGTCCGGAGCCACCGCGCTGCTGCTGACCTTCGCCGCGCTGGTGTTTCCGTTCGTGCTGCTGGTAATCACGGTCGCGTTGGTGGTCGCAGCGGTCCTGGTCTATCGGCCGTCGGCACGGGAGTGGTTCATCCGTGAGCAGTGATACCCCCATCGACGAGACCGTGCTCTTCCACGAGCCCGGTGGCCGGTGGCGGATGCTGGCCTGGGGGCCGGTGTTCTGCCTCGTGGTACTCGCGGTCGAGCTCGCATCAGGACCGGTGGTCCACTGGTTCGCTCTCGCTCTCTTCTCGCTGATTCTCGTCGGTTTCACGTACGTCCAGCTCCGCGCCGCGCGGATGCACGTCAGCGTGGAACTCACCACCCGTCGGCTGCGCCAGGGAACCGAGACCGTCGACCTCGACGAGATCGACGACATTCTGCCCCCTGCCGAGTACGCCGACGGCGAATACGAGCCGAAGAAGTGGGAGACCGCGCGGGTACTCGGCGAGCTGTCGGGCGTCCCGCGCAAGCGGCACGGCATCGGGCTGCGTCTGGTGGGCGGCGGACTGGTGCAGGCCTGGGCGAAGGACGACGACGGTCTGCGCGCGGCTCTCGAAACGGCGAAGCGGGAGTACCTGTGAGGAAGTCCCTCGGGTGGGCGGAGTTGGTGCTGGCTCTGCTCGCGGTGATCGGAGCGGTCGCGTGCTGGAACGCCGGGGTGCGCACCACGGAGTTTCCTGCGGTTCCGGAGGTGTCCCCGGCGTATTCGGGGACGTTCTACTCGGGGTCCTGGATCGCGCTGGCCGCTCTTGCCGCCATCGTGGCCGGACTGTTGACGGTCGACGGCGTCCGTCGACTCGTGTCCGGAGGCGCACCCCCTACCGGGTAGGGGTATCATTGCGGACATGAGCAGCTACAGCGCCGAGCAGGACGACCTGCTGAAGCGATTGCGTCGTATCGAGGGCCAAGTGGCCGGGATATCGAGAATGGTCGCAGACGATCGCTACTGCATCGACGTTCTCACCCAGGTGTCCGCAGTGACCAAAGCTCTGCAGTCGGTGTCGTTGAAGCTGCTCGACGCCCACCTCGCTGGATGCGTGGTGGAAGCCGCGAAACACGGCGGACCCGAGGCGGACGCGAAAGTGAAAGAGGCCTCCGAGGCCATCGCGCGCCTGGTTCGTTCCTGACTCGAGAGGGAAGAGTGAAGATGCAGACGACATATTCGGTCGAGGGCATGACGTGCGGGCACTGCGCCGCATCGGTGACGGAAGAGGTATCGGAGATCTCGGGAGTCACCGGCGTCGACGTCGATGTGGATTCCGGTGCGGTCGTGGTGAGCAGCGATTCGACGCTCGACACGGCGGCGGTGGACGCCGCAGTCGCCGAAGCCGGGTATCGACTGGTGTCCTGACACACTCGGTCGGTGGTTCGGAAGTCGCGAAAACGGTGATACCGGAAAAATGGGACTCATCGAACATCGCCAGGAGCGCTCGTGAAGAAACCTGCCACCGGCGCAGCCGTCCTCGCCATGAGCGTCGCCCTGGTGGCGGCCTGTTCGGCGGACACCACCGACCAGGGCAGTAGCGCAGAGCCGAGCGAGTCGTCCGCGACCGCGTCGCAGAGCTCTTCCGACGCTGCTCCCTCCCCGGCCGCGCCTGCCGGGCCGCTGCCGAACCTGTCGGTCACCACCGTGCTCGATGGCCTCGACAAACCGTGGGACGTGGTGGTCGCTCCCGATGGAACGGTGCTGACGGGGGAGCGCTCCGGCCGGTTCGTCATCCGCGACTCGGCCGGAGTCCAGCGTGAACTGAATGCGGACCTCGGCGATCTCTACGCCGCCGGTGAGACCGGACTGATGGGGATCGCATTGGCTACCGATTTCGCTGCGTCGCGAACGATCTACACCTGTCAGGGTGTGCGCGGCGACGACGGTAACCACATCGGCGTGATGTCGTGGACCGTGGACCCGCAGTGGACGGCCCTCACGCGCACCGGCACCCTCGTCGACGACATTCCCGTTGCCGACGGCGGGCGTCACGGTGGCTGCCGCATCCTGGCCCATCCCGATGGCACGCTCTACATCGGCACCGGGGACACGGCGAGCCCCACTGTTCCTCAGGATCGAAACTCACTGGGCGGCAAGGTGTTACACGTCAACACAGACGGCACCGCCGCAGCCGATGCCCCGGATCGGATCTTCACTCTCGGTCATCGCAATGTGCAGGGACTGGCGATCCGTCCCGGAACCGACCAGATCTTCGAGGTCGAGCAGGGGACGAGCCGAGACGACGAGCTGAACCTGTTGGTGCCGGGCGGCAACTACGGTTACCGCCCCGATCGACGGTCGTCGGTCTACGACGAATCGGTCCCCATGACCGACCCCGACCGGGTTCCCGGTGCCCTGCCCGCAGTGTGGAGTTCGGGTGATCCCACCATCGCCACCCCCGACGTCACGTTCACCGACGGTGAGCAATGGGGTTCCTGGAACGGTGCGGCGGTGATCTCGAGTCAGCAGGGCGAGAAGCTCGTCTTCCTGGCACTGTCGGACGACGGAACCGAGTACGTCGCCGAGGCGGACGCACTGGAGGGCACGTACGGCAGGCTGCGGTCGCTGACCCCCTTCGGCAGCGACGGCGGCTTCCTGCTCACCACCGACAACGGCTCCGACGACCAGGTGCTGCTCGTCACCCCCGAGGTCGGCTGACCAGGGGTTGCCGCCACTACCTGGGACCGGGGATTGCCGTGGATTCGCTCTGCTGCCGGGAACCGAATCGCGTCATGAGTCGGCGGTTTGCCCGAAGAGTGTGTTTAAGATCATGTGATACCGGTCATATCGGGCCGGTCGCGGATCGTCGTCAGGAGTGTGGATGAACAAGCTGGTGTCCAGTTCCGGAGTGATAGCTGCCAGCGTCTTCCTGACGCTCGCCGGTACGACCACCGCGACGGCGCAGGCCGACCCGCTCCCCGATCTGACGGTCACCACCGTGCTCGACGGACTCGCCAAGCCCTGGGATGCGGTGGTCGCGCCGGACGGAACGGTGCTGACGGGAGAACGCTCGGGACGGTTCGTGATCCGCGACGTCGGCGGTGCCACCCGCGAACTGGCCGCGGACCTCGACGACCTGTACGCGTCCGGCGAGACGGGCCTGATGGGCATAGCTCTCGCGACGGATTTCGCCGCATCCAGAACCATCTACACGTGCCAGGGTGTGCAGGGCGGCGGTAGTGGCGATACCGGTAGCGCCGGAACCGGAAGTGCGGGCGGCGCGAGCGAGAACCACATCGCCGTGCTCTCGTGGACCGTGGATCCGGAGTGGACCGCTCTGACCCGCACCGGCACCCTCGTCGACGACATTCCCGTTGCCGACGGCGGGCGTCACGGTGGCTGCCGCATCCTGGCCCATCCCGACGGCACCCTGTACGTCGGGACCGGAGACACGGCGACGCCGACTGTTCCGCAGGATCGGAATTCGTTGGGCGGCAAGGTGTTACATATCAATGCAGACGGCACCGCCGCAGCCGACGCCCCGGATCGCGTCTTCACTCTGGGACATCGGAACGTGCAGGGCCTGGCGATTCGACCCGGCACCGGTCAGATCTACGAGGTGGAGCAGGGCACGACCCGAGACGACGAGATGAACCTGCTGGTGCCCGGCGGCAACTACGGCTACCGCCCCGATCGACTCCCGTTCATCTACGACGAGTCGGTACCGATGACCGATCCGACCCGCGTGCCCGGTGCACTCGCCGCCGTGTGGAGCTCGGGTAGTCCCACCATCGCCACGCCCGGTCTGACCTTCGCGAACGGCGCGGGATGGAGTTCCTGGAACGGGGCCGCGGTGATCTCGAGTCAGCAGGGCGAGAAGCTGACGTTTCTGAAGCTGTCCGAGGACGGCACGGAATACATAGACGAGGCCGACGCCCTGGTGGGTACGTACGGTCGACTGCGCTCGCTCACCAGCTTCGGCGACGACGGCGCATTCCTCCTGACCACCGACAACGGATCGGACGACAAGGTCCTGCTGGTCACCCCCGCTGCCGACTGATGTGCGGCCCCGAGGTCATCGAGACCGTTCACCGCAGAATCGGCCGTAGGGCGCTGTTCGGATCGTTGGGAGCCGCCGCGTTGACCGTCGCGACGGCCGGGGCGGTGCGCGCCGAACCCGTAGTCGGTTCGGCGATTCCGGCGGGCCGCCTGGTCGATCTGACCCACACCCTGAGCCCGACGTTCCCGGTGTGGCCGGGCAGCGAACCGTTCACGATGCGGCCGGTCGCCGCCTACGAACTGGGCGGGTTCCTGGTGAACGAACTCTCGTACTGGGAGCACACGGGAACGCACATCGATGCCCCGGCGCACCGCATTCGGGGCGGCGCGACGGCCGACATCCTGCCCCTGGAGGATCTGATCGCACCGCTGGTGGTGGTGGACATCTCCGCCCGGGCCGCGTCCGACCCCGAGGCCGTGGTGACGAGCGAGGACATCGCGCAGTGGGAGCGCGAGCACGGCCGGATTCCGGACCGCGCGTTGGTGGTGATGCACAGTGGCTGGCAGAACAGGCTGGCCGAACGTGCGGCCCCCGGCTTCGGCGCGGACGCGGCGCAGTTGCTGGCACGCGAGCGGGGCATCGTCGGAATCGGAGTGGACACCCTGAGCCTCGACCGGATGAACGACCGCGAATACCCGGCTCACACAGCGGTTCTCGGGGCAGGCCGATACGGAGTCGAGGCACTGGCAAATCTGGACGCGGTGCCCCCGGCAGGGGCGACGGTCGTCGTCGGCGCACCGAAGCACGCAGGCGCGACCGGCGGTCCCTGCCGGGTCTTCGCAGTGACTCCCGGCTGAACCCGGCTACGCGTCAGTGCGCGTGACTGGGGTTCGCGGCCGGCTCTTCCTCGGTTCCGGCCCCGGGCTCACCGAGCATTGCAGCACCGACCAACGCCTCGGGCACTCCGAAACCGTCGACGAGCAGTTCGGCGTGCGGACGCAGGGTGCGGCACCGCTCGTTGATGGCGCGGGTGACGGCCTTGGATCGCTCGGTGGACAGGTAGCGGTGTTCGATGAACCAGGCCTTGTCCGCCTCGATCACCGACAGCGCGTAGAGGTCGCAGACCTCGTCGAGTAGATCCTTGGTGGTGGAGTCCTCGCACGATTCGATGCCGGCGATGAATGCCTCGAAGATGATCCGATCGATGTGCGCGCTCGCGGCATGCAGAACGTGATCCTGCACCGCGTTGAACGCCTCGAACGGGCTGGTCTCCTTGGACTTGGACTGCAGCCGGCGGGCGACGGTGGAGAGCAGGTACTCCTCGCGATCCTCGAACATCTTGACCTGGGTGCCGCGGTTGAACAGCGAGCCCTCTTCCTCGTTGTCCTGACGCCGATCGAGGATGGTCTGCATGATCGCTTGGGCCGCAGTGCGTTTGACGACGCGGTCGCCCACCATGTCGGCGGCGAACTTGACCCATTCGACCGGGCTCATGGACTTGACGTCGTCGGCGTACGCGGTGAGCAGCTCCTTCGCGACCAGCTGCGTCAACACATGATTGTCGCCCTCGAACGTGGTGAACACGTCCGTGTCGGCCTTGAGCGAGATCAGCCGGTTCTCGGCCAGATAGCCTGCGCCGCCGCACGCTTCGCGTGCCTCCTGAATCGCGGCGGTGGCGTGCCAGGTGTTCGCCGCCTTGAGGCCGGCAGCCCTCGATTCGAGCTCGCGCTGCTCCTCGGCGTCGGGATTGTCCGAGGTCTGCAGCTCGTGCATCTTCGAAACGAGCTCGTTCTGCGCGAACTGCAGGGCGTAGGACTTGGCGATGAGTGGGAACAGTCGACGCTGATGCACCAGGTAGTCCATGATCAGGACCTCCTGATCGGAATCGGGCGCGGAGAACTGCCTGCGCTGCAACGCGTATCGCGTCGCGATGTCGAGGGCGACACGGGCAGCCGCCGCGGCACTGCCGCCGACCGTGACACGTCCGCGGATCAACGTGCCGAGCATCGTGAAGAACCGTCGAGACTTGTTCTCGATCGGGGAGGAGTACGTACCGTCGTCGGACACGTCGGCGTACTTGTTGAGCAGATTGTCTCGCGGGATGCGGACGTGATCGAACATCAGGCGGCCGTTGTCGACTCCGGGAAGACCGCCCTTGTACTGGCAGTCCGAGGTGGTGACACCGGGCAGGTCGTCACCGTTCTCGTCGCGCAGTGGAACGAAGAAGCAGTGCACGCCGTGGCTCTCGGGCTCCTCGCCCGGGCCTGCGGTGATGAGTTGGGCGAACACTGCGGCGACCGTCGCCGTTTCGGCGGCACCACCGATGTAGTCCTTGCGCGAGGACGGCGTGGGGGAGTTGATGACGAACTCGTCGGTCTTCGGGTCGTACGTCGCCGTGGTCTCGAGCGACTGCACGTCACTGCCGTGTCCGGTCTCGGTCATGGCGAAACAGCCGAGCAGGTCGAGACTGATGATCTTGGGGACGTAGGCCTCGTGGTGGCGTTCGGTGCCGAGATTCTCGATGGCACCGCCGAACAACCCCCACTGGACGCCGGCCTTGACCATCAGCGACAGATCGCTCATCGCGAGCATCTCGATCATCGTCACCGCTGCACCGACATCACCGGTGCCGCCGTGCTCCTTCTTGAAGCCGTTGTCGGCAGCGCCTGCAGCGGCGAGAAGCTTGAGCTGTTCCATCGCCTTGGTGCGGGCGATGACGGTGTTCGGCGTGTAGTGCGGACGGAACTCGTCGCGGGCAAGCTGCCTGCGCGCCTCGTTCTTCACATCTCGCCAGCGGCCGTCCAGAGTGTTCCGAAGGTGATCCGTTGTGGTTGCCATACTCGACGGTAACCTTTTGCAGCCGCCTGTGAAGGCCGGAAACTCAGACCGGCCAGACGAATTCTTTCCACACCGCGCGGACGGTGCGCCAGAAGCCCGATTTCGCGTACGGACCGTCGTGGAACAGGGACGCGCAGTTGTCCTCCAGAGCCCTGTTCACCAGGGGGCTGAAGTCGGTGAACTCACCGACCAGGAACTCCTTGAAGCCCTCCGGCCACGCGTACTGGGCTGGTTCGTGTTGTGCCTCCACGACCGCGAGTGTAATGCAGCAGTAACACCGATGTTACAAATCCCACTCACTTCAGCAGTGCGAAAGCCTGCTGGGCGACGAGGAACGCGTAGCTGGACGGGATCGGATCGATCGCGCCGTCGGCCCGGAACTGCTCGGTGACGATCCAGTCCTGACCGGCGGCATCGGTGGCCAGGAATGCGCCCGCCAGATCGCCGGGAGCGCTGCCGCCCTTGAACCCCGAATACGGCCACAGCGCCGCATCGAGCTGCACCCCCGGAGTGATCGCCAGGATGCGACGGTTCTCCTCGGCCGAATCGCTCGTCGCCAGGTAACCCATCGCGGCACAGACGTCCTGCGCGTTGGCGAACCACTCGACCCCGTCGGCCGACGCCGGGTTGTCGACGAAGTTCTCGAAGTCGATCTCGAGCGGCCTCGCGTCCGCCTGCTCGAGCAGCTCGGCCCGGGCGTCGGGGTCGGCCTCGGACCACTCGGCCCGCATGTTCGGGTTGCCGAACCCGATGACGAAGAACTGCCGAGTGTCCATCATCGGCGTCATCACCGACGGATCGTGATGACCCATGACCGAGAGCTGACGCTCGACCCGGTCGCGGCCGAGGCGATCCATCAACAGATCCGTTGCGGTGTTGTCGGACAACGAGATCATCTTCTCGGCCGCGTCGCGGACCGACACCTTCGTGCCGTCGGGCAGATTCTGCAGTTCGCCGGACGGCGCGCTCTTGGTGGCGTCGCGAACGGTGAGCTGCTCGTCCCATCGGACCGTGCCTGCCTCGATCTCGTCGGTGAGAGCGCCGAGGACGTACAACTTGAACACCGACCCGAGGGGCAGCACCGAGTCCGCATCGGTGGAGTAGATCGACTCGCAGTCGCCGCCGTTGAGCCGTGACGCGCTGTAGGAGTAGTTCGGAGCCACTTTCGACAGTGCCGCGTCGAGATCGTCGAACGACGAGATCCTGGGCGTGTCCGGCCGGGCCAGGAAGCCGTCGAGCTTGCCGTCCGCACCGATCGACGTCGTGATCGTGGCCGGGATGCCTGCGGTGGTGAAACGCAGAACGCCGGAATCGGGACCGGCCTCGAACCCCATGGCCACGTTCGGGGCGCCTGCGCGCAGCTGTTCCAGTGGCCCGGCGAGACCACCCAGCGGAGCGACGGCCTCGGCCAGCTCGGGTCCGGTGACGGCGTCGACCTCGGCGGGGTCGGGTGCCTCCTCGGCGTTGATCCATCGCAGGATGCGTTCGTTGAGGGCACCGACGGGGGTGGAGGTGTCGACGGCGAAGTCCGGAACGGTCGTGGTGGGCACGGGCGCTGCGGACGTGCCCCCGCAGGCGGCAAGCGTCAGCGTCGCGGCCACGACCACCCCCACGAGTCTCGTCACGGTCCGCGTCGTCATGCTGCGATGCTAATGGATTCGGACATTTCGCCACCTCGCCAGTCTCGGGACGGCCGGTCGGGTGCTGTGGCAGTGTGCTCTGGCGTGCTGACTTCCGAAGACGTCCGTCGACTCGACTCCGACCATCTCTGGCACCCCTACAGCCGGTTTCCGGCGAGTGCGACGCCGCTGGTGGTCGACAGTGCGTCGGGCGTGCGGCTGACGTTGGCCGACGGTCGGCAGCTCATCGACGGCATGAGTTCGTGGTGGGCGGCAGTGCACGGCTACCGCCATCCGGTGCTCGACGCCGCCGCGCACGATCAGCTGGGCCGGATGAGCCACGTCATGTTCGGCGGACTGACACACGCTCCGGCCGCCAGGTTGGCCGAGTTGCTGGTCGACATCACCCCCGCCGGGCTCGACAAGGTATTCCTCGCCGATTCCGGCTCGGTCTCGGTCGAGGTCGCGGTGAAGATGGCGCTGCAGTACTGGCGTGGGCGCGGCGAGAACGGCCGCACGCGGCTGTTGACCTGGCGCGGCGGGTACCACGGAGACACCTTCGCTCCGATGAGCGTGTGCGACCCGGACGGCGGGATGCACACGCTGTGGACCGATGTATTGGCGAAGCAGGTGTTCGCTCCGGCCCCGCCCGTGGAGTTCGACGCCGACTACGTCGCCGAATTCGAGAAGATACTCGGTGAACACGCGAGCGAACTGGCGGCGATCATCGTCGAGCCGATAGTGCAGGGCGCCGGTGGGATGCGGTTCCACGACCCGCGCTACCTCGTGGAACTACGCCGCCTGGCCGACGAGTACGGCCTCCTGCTGATCTTCGACGAGATCGCCACCGGCTTCGGCCGAACCGGCGAGTTGTTCGCAGCCGACCACGCCGGCGTCGCGCCCGACATCATGTGCATCGGCAAGGCGTTGACCGGCGGATATCTGACCCTGGCGGCCACGCTGTGCACCACCGAGGTGGCCGAGACGGTCTCGGGCGGCGAGGCCGGCGGCCTGATGCACGGGCCGACGTTCATGGGCAATCCGCTCGCGTGCGCGATCGCGGTGGCCTCGGTGGAACTGTTGCTCTCGCGTGACTGGCGCGCCGAGGTCGCCGCTCTGGCGTCGGGACTGGCCGCCGGCCTCGCGCCGGCCCGGTCGCTGTCGGGAGTCGCCGATGTTCGCGTTCTCGGCGGCATCGGCGTCGTCGAGATGCACAGTCCGGTGGACATGGCACGGGCCACGGCAGCGGCCGTCGACGCGGGAGTGTGGCTGCGTCCGTTCGGGCGCCTGGTGTACGCGATGCCGCCGTTCATCTGTACCGATGCGGAGGTGGCTACCATCGTCGAAGCCCTGGTGGCGGTGGCGCGCGACCATACTTGAACGGCGTTCAAGTATGGTGCTGCCATGACCGCTCTGGACTGGCTCGACGCCACCGCGCACGCCCGACGCGAGACCGGTCTCGAGCGCATCGTCATCGCCCGCACCGCCGAGGACGACATCCTCGATCTGGCGTCGAACGACTACCTCGGACTGTCCAGGCATCCGGCCGTCATCGACGGAGCCTGCGCCGCTGTGCGCCGATGGGGCGGCGGATCCACCGGATCGCGGCTGGTCACCGGGACGACGACCGCACACGAGCGCCTCGAGGAGGATCTCGCGGAGTTCGTCGGAGCCGAGGCCGGACTGGTGTTCTCCTCCGGTTACACCGCCAATCTCGGGATCGTGACGGCACTGGCGGGCCGAGACGCGCTGGTGATCTCCGATGCCGCGTCGCACGCCTCGCTCATCGATGCCTGCCGCCTGTCGCGGGCCCGGGTGGCCGTCGCTCGGCATTGCGATACCGGCTACGTCGACCAGCTGTTGCGCGAGCGTCGCGAACAGCGGGCCCTCGTGGTGACCGATTCGGTGTTCAGCGCCGACGGAGATCTCGCGCCTCTGGCCGAGCTGTACGCGGTGTGCCGGAGACGGAACGCGGTACTCGTCGTCGACGAGGCGCACGGATTGGGTGTACGCGGGGACGGTGGCAGGGGAGCCGTCCACGAAGCAGGCCTCGCCGGAGCGCCGGACCTGGTGATCACCGCAACGCTGTCCAAGGCCCTCGGATCGCAGGGTGGAGTGGTGCTCGGGCCGGCAGCGGTGCGCACGCAGGTGATGCACGGTGCACGCACGTTCGTATTCGACACCGGACTCGCACCCGCCTCCGTCGGAGCGGCGTCGGCCGCGCTGACCGTCCTGCGGGGCGAACCCGACCGGGTGCACTCGATCGGTATACGTGCAACACAACTCGCCGCCGCAGCCGGCGTCGAACCGACGACATCGGCGGTCGTTCCGGTGATCCTGGGCGACGCACAGCGGGCAGTGCGCGCGGCGGCGGACTGCCTCGAGCTCGGCGTCCGCGTCGGATGCTTCCGGCCGCCGTCGGTTCCGGCCGGCGGTTCTCGACTGCGACTGACCGCGCGCGCCGATCTCACCGACACCGACATCGATCGTGCCGCGTCGGTCCTCGCGGCGGTGTCGAATGCGGCGGTTGTGTGGTGACGGTTCTGCTGGTGACCGGAACGTCGACCGGCGTCGGCAAGACCGTGATCACCGCGGCACTCGCGGCGGCAGCGCGGGCAGGCGGGCGATCCGTCGCGGTGTGCAAGCCGGCGCAGACCGGCGTCGGAGACGGTTACCCTGACGAAGCCGATATCGATGTGGTGCAACGCCTTTCGGGCGTTCGGGGAGTGGAGCTGGCGCGGTATCCCGAGCCGCTGGCCCCGGACGTCGCTGCCCGCCGATCGGGTCGGCCGATGCTCGAACTCGACGCTGTGGTCGACGCCGTGCGCGAGCTCGACGCAGCCAACGACCTCGTGCTGGTCGAAGGCGCAGGGGGAGTGGCGGTGCGTCTGGGCGCAGGAGGGTTCACCGTGCTCGACGTCGCCTGGGCCATGTCTGCGCCGATCGTGATCGTGGCCGGTGCGGAGCTGGGAACGCTCAACCACAGTGCTCTGACCGTTGCGGCAGCGCGGGCGGCCGGCGTCGACTGCGCAGGTCTGGTGATCGGGTCGTGGCCCGCCGCACCGAGCCTGGCCGCGCGGGTCAACCTCGACGAGCTGCCGCTCGTGACGGGTGTCGGGCTCATCGCGTGTATCCCGGAGGAGGCGGGTCTGCTCCCGTTGCGCGCTTTCGAAGCCGTGGCGCTCGGTGCCTTCGGTGAGTTTGTCGAGTCTTTACTCGGGTACCCGGCATAGATCGACTGCCGGTCCGGCAGTCGAGAACATGGGAGTCCGCCAATGAGCACCACAGTATGGATCATCGTCGCAGTAGTAGTCGTACTCGTCGTCGTTGCCCTCGCCGTCGTCGTCGCACGCAAGGGCAAGGAACGTAAGAGGTTGGAAGCGAACGAGATTCGCGAAAAGGCAGCCAACGACGCAGCAATCGTCGAAGAGCGTGAACTGCTGGCCAGGGAAAGCGAGGCCAAGGCACGCCGGGCCCAGGCAGAAGCGGATGTCAAAGCAGCCGAGGCCGACAAGCTCGCGCAGCAGGCTCAGTCACATCAGGGTGTTGCGGCGAAGTCGCGCGATGAGCTGGACGCCGAATTCGCTCGCGCGAACGAACTCGATCCGGACGTCGATCACCGATCGGGTGCCAAGGCCGCACACACGGACAACGACGGCCGGTCGGATGATCACGATCGAGCGCATCACCGCGGGGCAGACATCGGCGAGACCTTCCCCGGCCGGCACGACTCCGGGACACGAAACGCCGCTGATCGTGATGCCGCCACGCACACCAGCGCCGACCCGCGTAGCACCGGGGAGAAGGTTCGCGACACCGTCGACCCACGCACGGACAACGGACACCACCGCACGAACTGACAGCGAGAAGCTGCTGCCGTCCGGGGCGAGCCCGGCACGATCGGTACTAACCGGTCGAATTGTGCGGTAGTTCGAGTTCGACGACGTCGTGCTCGCCGAGGTCCGGTCGCTCGTTGGTGATCTTGGCCTTGGCGTAGGCCAACAGGTTCGAGACCTTCGACCCAGGGGTGGACCAGTACTCGGCTCCCTCAGCGGCCACGTGGATCAGGTCGACCTCGCGCGAATCGGGGTTCTTCTCGAACCACGCGGCCGCTCGGGTGTTCCACAGTTCCTCGGCCTTGGTGGTGTTGTCGACCACCGCGGCCGTACCGGACAGCGACACCCAGCCCTCGCCGGACTGGAACGAGACGTTGACGGTCGGGTTCGCCGCGATGTCGCTCACCTTCCGCGAATCGTGAGCGGCGAAGAACCACAGGTCGCCGTCGAACTCGGCTTCCTGCAGCGCCATCGGGCGCGAGATGAGGTGACCGTCTCGGCCGACGGTGGTGAACATGCAGAGCCCGGCTTCGGACATCAATTCGGCGACTTTGCTGACGCCATCGGTGTTGGTCATCGGCACCGATTACCCGGCGCACTCGCCGTTCAACCACCGAAACAGGCCGATCCCCCGCTTTCCGGATTATTACGCCCTGTAGTTGGTGATTTCACCGAACCTGGGACACTGGAAGTCGTGACTGTTTCCCCCGGCAACGACGCCCCCGTATCGGCCCAACTCTTCGCCCGCGCGAGCGCGGTCATTCCCGGCGGCGTCAACTCGCCGGTACGTGCCTTCGCGTCGGTCGGCGGAACGCCCCGCTTCATCACGCAGGCCAGCGGATACACCATGACCGACGCCGACGGAAACTCGTACGTCGACCTCATCTCGTCCTGGGGTCCGATGATCCACGGACACGCCCACCCGGCCATCGTCGAAGCCGTCCAGAAGGCAGCCGCGACCGGCCTGTCGTTCGGTGCACCCACGCTCCGCGAAATCGAACTCGCCGAGGAAATCGTGCGTCGCGTCGGCCCCGTCGACCAGGTTCGTCTTGTGAATTCGGGCACAGAGGCCACCATGAGCGCGGTGCGTCTGGCTCGCGGCTTCACCGGCCGCACCAAGATCGTCAAGTTCTCCGGCTGCTACCACGGCCACGTCGATGCCCTCCTGGCCGACGCAGGCTCGGGGCTCGCCACGCTCGGACTGCCGACCTCGCCCGGCGTCACCGGCGCACAGGCGTCGGACACCATCGTCGTTCCCTACAACGACCTCGCCGCCGTCACCGCGGCCTTCGAGGCCAACCCGGGCCAGATCGCGTGCATCATCACCGAGGCAGCCGCAGGCAACATGGGCGCCATCCCGCCGGTCACCGGCTTCAACGAGGGACTGCGCCGCCTCGCGACCGAGCACGGCGCACTGCTGATCATGGACGAAGTGATGACCGGCTTCCGCGTCAGCGCGTCCGGCTGGTACGGCATCGACGGAATCGCAGGCGACCTCTACACCTTCGGCAAGGTCATGTCCGGCGGATTGCCGGCCGCGGCATTCGGCGGTCGAGCGGACGTGATGGCCTATCTCGCGCCCGCCGGACCGGTGTACCAGGCAGGCACGCTCAGCGGTAACCCCGTCGCCGTCGCGGCCGGACTGACCAGTCTGCAACTGGCCGACGCAGCCGTCTACGAGAAGCTGCAGACCAACTCGCAGCGACTCGGAACACTGCTCGGCGACGCCCTCACCGCCGAAGGCGTCACCCATCACGTGCAGTTCGCGGGCACTATGGTGAGTGTGTTCTTCGCCGATGGACCCGTCACCGACTACGCGCAGGCCAAGGCCGCGCAGACGTGGCGATATCCGGCGTTCTTCCACGCCTTCCTCTCCCGCGGGGTGTACCCGCCGCCGAGTGCATTCGAGGCCTGGTTCGTCTCCGCTGCCCTCGACGACCGAGCCTTCGAGATCATCGCCGACGCGGCCCCGGCCGCCGCGAAAGCCGCAGCTGCCGCCACCGCAACGAACTGATTCACCACCCGACTAGCGAGAAACAGGACCCCGACGTGACCGAGGCCCCCGCAACACATCCGCACTCGACGACGCGCACCATCGTGCACGTCCTCCGGCACGGCGAGGTGCACAACCCCAAGGGCATCCTGTACGGGCGGTTGCCGGGCTTCAAGCTGTCGGTGACCGGCCAGTCGCAGGCCAAGGCAGTGGCCGATGCGCTCGCAGGCCACGACATCACCCACGTCGTGGCATCACCTCTGCTGCGCGCGCAGCAGACCGCCGCGCCGATCGCAGCGGCCCACGGTCTGTCGATCGCCGAGGACGAGAACCTCATCGAAGCAGGCAACGAATTCGAGGGCCTGCGCGTGGCCGTCGGTGACGGTGCCCTGCGCCGACCACGGCACTGGTGGAAGCTGCGCGACCCGTTCACCCCCTCCTGGGGCGAGCCGTACCTGCAGATCGCGCACCGCATGCTCGCCGCCGTCAACGCGGCCCGCGTCGAAGCCGTCGGGCACGAGGCCGTGTGCGTGAGCCACCAGCTCCCGGTGTGGACGCTGCGCCGGTTCCTGCAGGGCGACCGGCTCTGGCACGACCCGCGCAATCGTCAGTGCGGGCTCGCGTCGCTGACCTCGCTCGTCTACGAGGGCGATCAGCTCGTGGACCTCGTCTACTCCGAGCCCGCGGGAGCATCCGATCCGAGGATCACCGGTGCGTAGATTTTTCCTCGCCGTCTGTGCAGCGTCTGCCATCGCTCTTGTCGCAGGATGCTCGACCGGCACCGACGCGGTGGCGCAGGGCGGCACTTTCCAGTTCGTCTCACCCGGCGGGCAGACCGACATCTTCTACGAGCCCGACGAACGCGGCACAATCGGCGAACTGTCCGGGCCGGATCTGATGACCGAGGGCAAGACGACCTCGTTGTCGGACTACGACGGTGACGTCGTGGTTCTCAACGTCTGGGGCCAATGGTGCGGTCCGTGCCGCGGTGAGGCCGACGACCTCGAGGACGTCTACGAGGCCACCAAGTCCCTCGGCGTCGAGTTCCTCGGCATCAACGTGCGCGACGAGTCGCAGACCGCCGCACAGGACTTCGTGGTCAGCAACAACGTGAGCTACGCCTCGATCTACGACCCGCCCATGCGCACTCTGACCGCGCTCGGCGGCGTCCCCACCTCCGTCATTCCGACGACCGTCGTGCTCGACCGACAGCACCGAGTCGCAGCAGTGTTCCTGCGTGAGCTGCTCGCCGAGGACCTGCAACCCGTCGTCGAACGCGTGGCAGCCGAGGAGCCAGTGCAGCAGTGAACGTGACTCACCTGGCCGGGATCGGCGCGAGTTTCCAGGAAGCTGCGGCCTCCGGGCCACTGATCCTGGCCCTCGGAGCCTGCGTGCTGGCCGGGCTCGTCTCCTTCGCGTCGCCGTGCGTGGTGCCCCTGGTGCCCGGCTACCTCTCGTACCTCGCCGGAGTCGTCGGAGCCGACGCTCCGGCCGTCAGCGCCGACGAGGCAGCTGTGCAGACGAAGGTGCGCAGCGGTCGATTGCGCGTCGCCGGGGCGGCGGGACTGTTCGTTCTCGGATTCACCGTCGTCTTCGTTCTCGCCACCGCGTCGGTGTTCGGGGCGATCTCCGTTCTGGCGATCAACCGCGAACTGCTCACGCGAATCGGCGGCGTCGTCACCATCGCCATGGGCCTGGTGTTCGTCGGACTGATCCCGGCCCTGCAGCGCGATGTGCGCTTCGAGCCGAAACAGATCGGCTCACTGGCCGGAGCACCGCTGCTCGGCGGCGTCTTCGCACTCGGATGGACCCCGTGCCTCGGGCCGACGCTCGCGGGCGTCATCTCGTTGGCCGCAGGTACCGACGGTACGACGGCAGCGCGCGGCGTCGTCCTGATCGTGGCGTACTGCCTCGGTCTCGGCTTACCGTTCGTGATCCTCGCGTTCGGTTCGGTCAGCGCGCTGCGAGGCGTCGGCTGGCTACGTACACATGCACGACAGATACAGGTGTTCGGCGGAATCATGTTGATAGCAGTAGGAATTGCACTGGTCACCGGTGCCTGGGATCAGTTCGTCGGCTGGGTGCGCGACGCCTTCGTCTCCGATGTGGTGTTGCCGATATGACCGCCGACACCGAAGAGCGCACCGAAGCGTCGCCGCCGCACAAGCAATCGGTGCTGGGCAGGGGAGTGGCCCTGGTTCGCAACACCTGGCGCGGCCTGACCAGCATGCGCACCGCGCTGGTTCTGCTGTTCCTGCTGGCCTTCGCCGCGGTGCCCGGTGCCCTGGTGCCGCAGCGCAGCCTCAACGCGGGCAAGGTCGACGAGTACATCGCCAACCGCCCGACCCTGGGCCCGATCATGGACAAGCTGGAACTGTTCGACGTCTTCGGCAGCTTCTGGTTCACCGCGATCTACGCACTGTTGTTCATCTCGCTGATCGGCTGCATCCTGCCGCGCTGCATCGAGCACGCGAAGCAACTGCGCACCAAGCCGGTTCGCGCGCCCCGTAACCTCTCCCGCCTGCCGCACCACACCCGCTACGACGTCGACGGAACGCCGGAGGAGATCGCCGCACAGGTGCGCGCTCAGTTGCGCGGTTGGCGCGTCGCCCAGAGAACCGAGGACAGCGGAGCAGTGACGCTGTCGGCGGAGAAGGGCTACGTCCGCGAACTCGGCAACCTCGTCTTCCACCTCTCCCTCGTCGGACTGCTCGCTGCCATCGCCATGGGCAAGCTGCTCGGCTACGAGGGCAACCGCATCGTCATCGCCGACGACGGCCCGGGCTTCTGCACCTCGACCCCGGCGAACTACGACTCGTTCCGCGCAGGCAACCTCGTCGACGGCACCGACCTCGAGCCGCTGTGCGTGCGCGTCAAGGACTTCACCGCCGACTACCTCGACACCGGCCAGGCCGAGATGTTCACCTCCAACATCGAGTACCAGGCGGGCCAGGACCTCACGAACAACGTCTGGCGCGACGACCAACTTCAGGTCAACCACCCGCTGCGCGTCGCTGGAGACCGCGTCTACCTGCAAGGGCACGGGTACGCACCCACCTTCACCGTGACGTTCCCCAACGGCGAAACCCGCACCGACACCATCCAATGGCAGCCGACGGACGCCACGACCTTCCTCTCCAGCGGAGTGCTGCGCGTCGACCCGCCCGGCGGCCTGTATCCCGACCCTCTGGACCGCCGCAAGAATCAGATCGCCATCGAGGGTCTGTTCGCGCCGACGGCGTCGTTCCACGGCAGCCTGCTCTCGTCGAGCTTCCCCGCCACGAACGACCCCGCCGTCGCCATCGACATCTACAAGGGCGACACCGGACTCGACACCGGACTGCCGCAGTCCATCTTCTCGCTCGATCAGGAAATGATCGCCCAGGGCAGACTCGTGAAGCAGGACCGCGTCAACCTGATGCCGGGAGAATCCGCGACCCTGAGCGACGGAACGATCGTCACGTTCGACGGAGCGAAGGAATTCGTCAACCTTCAGGTCTCGCACGACCCGGCTCAGACCTGGGTACTCGTCTTCGCGCTCACGATGATGGGCGGACTGCTCGTCTCACTGGTGATCAAACGTCGCAGAATCTGGGTCCGACTCACCGCCGACGCCCAGGCACGACGTACTGTAGTAGACCTCGGCGGACTTGCACGCACCGATCAGGCGGGGTGGGGCGAAGAGTTCGACCGCCTGTGCACCCGCCTGCTCGGCGATACCTCGAAACAGGAGAACTGACCGATGCCGATCAACGAGACCCTCTCGCAGTACAGCGACTGGTCCTTCGAATCAGCGTTCACCATCTACGTGCTCGCATTCGTCCTGCTCATCGCCCAGTACGCCTCCGCCAAGGCGACGGCAGTACAAGCCAAGGAGCTCGTCGGTGCCGGTGCCCCCATCGCCGACAGCCGACCCGGACGCGTCGTCGAAACACCGAAGCGACCGCTGTCCGAACGACTCGCAGGCATGGGCTTCGCGTTGCTCGCCCCAGCCCTCGCCCTGCACGTCGCCTCGGTGGTACTCCGCGGCTTCGCCACCCACCGCTTCCCGCTCGGCAACATGTACGAGTTCGTCACCATGGCCACGGCAGCCGCCGCCCTGACCTCGGTGATCGTGCTGCGCAAGAAGACGATGCGCCCGATGCTCGTGTTCGTCCTCGCGCCCATCATCGTGCTGATGTTCTTCGCCGCCACCAAGCTCTACGCCGACGCCGCACCGGTCGTCCCCGCTCTGCGCTCGTACTGGCTGCCCATCCACGTCACCATCGTCAGCGTCGGAAGCGGCATCCTGCTGGTCTCCGGCGTCGCGAGCCTGCTGTTCCTGCTCCGCATCAAGCAGCCCCTGGGAGAGGAAAGCGTCGGGTTCTGGGGCAAATTCGCCTCCAAGCTGCCCGACGCCCAAGCTCTCGACCGACTCGCCTACAAGACGACCATCGTCGCCTTCCCGCTCTTCGGAGCAGGCGTCATCCTCGGCGCAATCTGGGCCGAAGCCGCATGGGGACGTTTCTGGGGCTGGGACCCCAAAGAGACCATGTCGTTCATCACCTGGATCATCTACGCCGCCTACCTGCACGCCCGCGCCACCTCCGGATGGCGCAACACCCGCGCAGCGTGGATCAACATCGCCGGATTCACCGCCATGCTCTTCAACCTCTTCATCATCAACATGGTGGTCTCGGGACTGCACAGCTACGCGGGACTGAACTGACCTTCGCTCGTTCCACAGCCTCCACGCTGGACCTCCAGCTGGTAGCGTCCGATCCGGCTCGATGGGGGACACATCCGAGCTCGGATCTTCGATGTGGGACGCGAACTGGGGGGAATCGGTCATGGCCGATCGGCACGAGGACAACTGGCAACCCGTCCGGCCACTGGACGACGATGTACCGGAAGATCACGCAGCTCCGCCCACGGGATCCGAACCGATCGCCGTCGCAGCGACGACGGAGGCCACCCCCACACCGCCGCGCGAGCCCTTTCGATCGACCCCCATCACCATGCCGCCCGAAAGCATCTCGAACCCGCCCGCGCCGCAGTCCGAGACCGCGCCGACACCGCCGCCGAATCCTGCACCGCGCGCTTCCCGACCGAAAGACCCGTCTGGGCCGGTAGAAGGTGACGGCAAGAATGCCGGGGTCGCCGCGACCCCGGCCGAGGAAGGCCAGGCCGCGACGGCAACACCGACGACACGGGTGCAAGCGCCGAAGGCTCCCGTGGCACCGATAGTGAAACCGACTCCTCCACACACGGCCCCCGAAGCGAGCCCGCCCGTCGCGTCGGCACCACCCCCGCCGCACGGTCCGGTGCCTTCGGGCCCGGTGCCTTCGGGCCCGTTGCCTCAGAACTCGGCTCCTCAGAACTCGGTTCCGCAGAACTGGGCCCCTCAGAACTCGGTTCCGCAGAACTCGGTGCCTCAGAACTGGGCCCCTCAGAACGCGGGGCCCCAGAACCAGTGGGCTTCGCACAATCAGTTGGCTCCGCAGAATCAGGCTGGGCCGCAACACAATTGGGCACCGCAGAACCACGGCGATCCGCAGCAGCACTCGGTGGCGGAGGCTCAGTGGCATACCCAGAATCAGTGGAACCCTCAGACACAATGGGGACCTCAGCCCGGCCAGTGGCCCGGTCAGCCGCATCCTGGTCAGCCGCAGCAGCTCAGGCAAGCCCCGGGTGACGCGATGGTGGTCGCACCGGCACCGGCACCGGCACCGGCGGCCTTCGACCCGAGTCGGTCGGCGGAGCAGCAGGTCTCCTCACTCGATCTCGGTAGTTCGTTGCTCGTCCGATCGGGAAATGCGCCGCCGCTGGGAGGGTGGCGTCGTGCGTTGTATCTGATGACGGGTGGTCGTGTGGATGTCGGAAACAGTGCCGCCCAGCAGCGACGCTCGGCCTTGACCGCGCAGGTGGATCGGCCTCTTGTCGGATGCCATCGCGTCGCGGTGCTGTCGCTGAAGGGCGGTGTCGGCAAGACCACGACGACGGCCACCCTCGGCTCGACGTTCGCCGAGATTCGAGGTGATCGGGTGATCGCGATCGACGCCAACCCCGATCGTGGAACGCTGGGTCAGAAGGTGCCGCTCGAGACGACCTCCACCGTCCGTAATCTGTTGCGCGACATACAGTCTCTGGACCGCTACAGCGATGTGAGGGCATACACGTCGCAAAACGTGCATCGACTGGAGGTGTTGGCATCCGATTCGGATCCGGCAGCCTCGGAGGCATTCAGCGGTGAGGATTACGATCGCGCGGTGTCGCTGTTGGAGAAGTTCTACAGCATCGTCATCACCGATTGCGGCACCGGTCTGATGCACTCGGCGATGGAAAGAATTCTCGAGGGAGCCGACACTCTGGTGGTGGTCAGCTCGGGGTCGGTGGACGGTGTGCGCAGCGCGTCGGCAACGCTGGATTGGCTCGATGCGCACGGCTACCGGGAACTGGTCGCCACATCGGTTGCGGTCGTCAACGGCGTTCGGCAGAGGGCCGGAAAGGTCGACCTGCAGAAAGTTGTCGAACACTTCGAGCAGCGTTGCGCTCGGGTTCGCACGATCCCGTTCGACCCGCATCTCGAGGAGGGGGCGGAAATCGAACTCGATCGTCTTCGTGGGCGCACGCGAAAAGCACTACTGGAAGTCGCGGCGGCGGTAGCGGCGGGATTCCCCGACGCGCCCACCGCTGCCCTACGCAACTGAGAACCACCGGACCTATTCGCTGGGTTCGGTGCCGGCCTCGGTTCCGTCTTTCCCTCCGCGGCGAGCCTCACGGTTGATCCGCCACAGAAAATCGGGATCGTCATCGGGTCCCACAGTGCGGGTGGGTGGAGCCTGCGTACTGGGTCCGAATGCCTTCCAGAACAGCACGATTACTGCCACCAAGCCGATCAACGCCAAAAGATAGATCACGACGCACCTCCTACTACGAGAGTAGCTGTGATGCAACCACCTCCGCACCCGTGGAGCGTCGAAGATTCCTGAGAATGTTCGATGAGTTCGTACGGGTGCGGATACTGCGGGTGGATCGGCCCCAGAGCCAGCCGATCAGTGGTGTGTGCCGGCTTCCGTCGTCAGTGAGGTCAGCAACTGCATGACCTCGGTCTCGCGGAATCGACGGTGCCCGCCCGGAGTGCGGAGGGATCCGAGGCGGCCGGCATGTGCCCAGCGCGTCACTGTCTTGGGGTCGACGTGGAAAAGCGCGGCTACCTGACCCGGAGTGAGCAGTGAGTCCTGAGCCTTGTGAAATGTGGGTGCGCTCATCTTGTCGTGTCCTCCTACGATGCGGTTCGGTGCATATGCGTCGAACCGGAGATATCGGTCTGCTGCGTTCGATCCCCATGGTTGCACTCGAACCCCTAGGTACTCGACTGATACAAGGTTGGTAAAGGGGAGGTAATGGACAAATCGGTCATGCCGGGGGTGGGTCGGAGTGGCTGCCGAGCCCGGTAGATTGGGACCCGTGAGCGACGCGACGAATGCCGAGAGCAACGATCCCACCAGCGGAAATGCCGCGCCAGGAAGGTCGGCGAAGAAGTCACTCGCCGTCAACCTCGGTGTCTACACCTTCGCGCGACTGGCGCTCGTCGTCGTGATCGCGGCCGTCATCGTCGGCGTCGGTTTACTCTTCGGCGTCGAGGTCCCGGTACTCGTGGCCGCGATTTTCTCGGTGCTGATCTCACTACCGCTCTCGCTGCTCCTGTTCAAGAACATGCGCATCCGCGTCAACGAGTCCATCGCAGCCGTCGACGAGGACAGGCGCGCCGCGCGCGCGGACCTGCAGTCGAAGCTGCGCGGTGAAGACGGCAAGAAGTGACCAGGTCGGTCGATCATTCGGGATCCCGGGCGTGGGTCGACAACGCGGTCCGGTTGATCGAGGCCGATTCCCAGCGCAGCGCCGACACGCACCTGCTGCGATACCCCCTCCCCGCGGCCTGGGGTATCTCGCTGTATCTGAAAGACGAGTCGACGCACATCACCGGCAGCCTGAAGCATCGGCTGGCTCGGTCGCTCTTCCTGTACGCGATCTGCAACGGCTGGGTCACCGAACGCACCACGGTGATCGAGGCCTCGTCGGGCTCCACTGCCGTCAGTGAAGCGTATTTCGCCGGACTGCTCGGACTGAAGTTCGTCGCCGTGATGCCACGCAGTACCAGTCCCGCCAAGATCGCACTCATCGAGTCTCACGGCGGAAGATGTCACTTCGTCGACAAGCCCGGTGAGATGTACACCGAGGCACATCGACTCGCGGCCGAGCCCGACAGTCACTACATGGACCAGTTCACGCACGCCGAACGAGCCACCGACTGGCGCGGAAACAACAACATCGCCGAGTCCATTTTCGACCAACTTCGGCTCGAAGAGTGCCCCATTCCCGACTGGGTGGTCGTCGGTGCAGGGACCGGAGGGACCAGTGCCACCATCGGCCGCTACATCCGATATCGAAGGCATGCAACGCAACTGGCCGTGGTCGACCCCGAGAATTCGGCGTTCATCGGCGGCTACGAGTCGGGAGATGCGGGCTACGAAACAGGGCGGTCCTCACGCATCGAGGGCATCGGTCGACCGCGCGTCGAACCCTCGTTCATCGGCCAGGTGATCGATCGAATGATCGCAGTACCCGACGCCGCCTCCGTGGCCGCCGCACGATTCACCTCGGACGCACTCGGCAAACGAGTGGGCGGATCGACGGGAACCAACATCTGGGGTGCGTTCGGATTGATCGCGGAAATGATCGCCGCCGGCCGCAGTGGGAGCGTGGTGACATTGCTGTGCGACGGCGGAGATCGGTATTCGCAGACCTACTTCGACGACACATGGGTCTCGAACCAGGGCATGGATCTCGACGAACCAACGGCAGCGCTCGAACAGTTCGTTCGTACCGGGGTGCTCTGAGCGGACCTACTTGCTCACCGCCATCGATGCCGCTGCAGTTGCGGCAGACACCGCGGCGACCGCCGGCCAGGCACCGATCTTCTTGGCCAGCGGGTGCGAGGCACCGAACGCGACGAGGTAGGTCCCGAGCAAGGCACCGGCACGGACCGAACCCGAGGATCTCTGCCAACGGGTCGTGCATACCACCCCGACGGCTGCGAGCACCGCTCCGCCGAGCTGACGATTGTGAGACTGCCGGGCAACGGCGAAGCCGCCGAGCAGACCGCCGGCAGCGAGCGCAGAAGTGGCAAGCGAGCTTCGAGTGTCGTTGGTGGACATGGCCATCACCCTAGCCGCGCCTGCACTCGGAGGCTTCTCGCCAGGTGGTCTCGTTGCTCGATCACCAAGCGCCGCAGGGCAGCCGGTGCCCACTCGTGCTCGGCGAGCCAGCTGTCCGCGGCCTCCGTCGACGACTGCTGCGGGAACAGACGGACCACGATTCGCCTGGCGATCTCGATGCTGCGCGAGGTCCACAACGAGGAGATGGTCTCGAAGTAACGATTGCCGTAGGGCTGGGTCAGATCCGGTCGGTGCCCGGCCCCGAAACCGGTGATGAAGGCGTCGAGAACGTCGTTGGACGCATCGTCGCGCTCGGTGATGGCAGTCCACGCCCTCGCCTTGACCTCGGCATCGGGTATCGCCGTCGATGCCGCGGTGTGTGCGGTGCGTCCCGACAAGGTGTTGTCGGTGGCCAGCTCGGCGTCGAGCTCGGCTGCGGTCGCGTTCCCGGTTGCGGCCAGGGCAAACCAGAACGACCAGCGCTGATCGGGATCGAGACGTAGACCTGGCACCGTCGCTGTGCCGTCGAGAAGTGCGCGCAGTTCGGCTGCGCGGGAACCGTCGAGTTGGGCGGCGGCCGCGGTGGCTCGCCCCCACACCAACTGGGCGTCGCTCCCCGGCTCGCTCGCGTGCAGTTGCGTCCACGACGCCTCGAGCCACTGCCGGGTCGGTTCGTCCCGTCGGTCCTCCGGGAGGTAGTGCTCGAGGGCGTGCGCCACGTTCGCGGTGACCGCCGACAGAAGGCCGATCTTGGGCTCGTTGGGCGCGAATCTGGTTGCGATGTCGATGTATTCGAGTGCGGACATCTCGGCGTCGCGGGTGGAGTTCCACAGTGCCGACCACACCAGGCCTCGGGCGAGGGGATCGACGATGCGATCGAGGTGGTTCCGCACGGTGGTGATCGAGCGCTCGTCGAATCGGATCTTGGCGTACGTCAGGTCATCGTCGTTGAGCAGCACCAGTGCGGCGTGGGGAAAGTCGACCGGCGTTCGTGCATCGGAGATGTCGAGTTCTCGGCGGTGGGTTCTCGTCAAATTCCCCGCTTCGTCGAGATCGTAAAGCCCGACGGCGATTCGGTGAGGCCGCGGGTCTGTCTGCTCGACGGCATCGCCGGTGTAGCTGAGCGTCGAGACGCCGGTGGTCTGCAGCCATGCTGCAGCCCAGGTATCGAGGTCGCGCCCGCTCGCCGCGGACATCTCGCTCAGTAGATCCGTCAGCGTGGTGTTTCCGAAAGCGTGGGTGCGAAAGTAGTTGCGGGAAGCGGCGAAGAAGGCATCTGCACCCACGAACGCTCCGAGTTGTTTGAGGACGCTCGCCCCCTTGGCGTAGGTGATGCCGTCGAAGTTGAGCTTCGCAGCCTCGAGGTCGGTGATGTCGGCGACGATAGGGTGGGTGGTCGGCAGTTGGTCCTGCAGATATGCCCACGCTTTTCGTCGGTTGGCGAAACTGACCCAGGCATCGGTGAATCGGGTCGCCTCGGCCGACGCGTACGCACCCATGAAGTCCGCGAAGGATTCCTTGAGCCACAGGTCGTCCCACCACTGCATCGTGACGAGGTCGCCGAACCACATGTGCGCCATCTCGTGCAGAATCGTGTTTGCGCGGGCCTCGTACTGGGCTTCGGTTGCCGCAGAACGGAATACATACGATTCGGTGAACGTGACCAGGCCGGGATTCTCCATCGCGCCGAGGTTGTATTCGGGGACGAAGATCTGGTCGTACTTTCCGAACGGGTACGGGTAGTCGAACTTGTCGTGAAAGAAGTCCAGCCCCCGCTTCGTGATGTCGAAGATGTCCTCGGCATCGAAGTATTCGGAGAGAGACGCCCGGCAGTACGCACCGAGAGGGACGGTGAGTTCGCCTCGCGTCCAGGACGATTGGACGCAGTGATACGGGCCTGCCGCAACTGCGGTGATGTACGTCGATATCGGCAGGGTCGGTACGAAAGTGGTGACCGAGTCGGCAGTGATTCCCTCGCGGTTCGACAGCACGATCCACGTCGGCGGAGCCGTGACCGTCAGGGTGAAGGGGGCTTTGAGATCCGGTTGCTCGAAGTTCGCGAACACCCGGCGTGCATCGGCCGGTTCGTACTGCGTGTAGAGATAGACGTTGTCGTCGACGGGATCGACGAATCGGTGCAGTCCCTCGCCAGTCCTGCTGTACCGTCCGTGCGCGCGAATCCGGACGATGTTGTGCTCGATGAGCCCGACCAGTTGAATGCGGGAGCCGTCGTAATCGACCGCCGCGTCGATGCCGTTGACGGTGACTTCGTCGACTGTCGCACCGATGAAATCCACCCATGTCGCAGCGGTCGTCGCGTCGAATTCGATGGTCGTCACGGTCTCGAAGGTGTCGAGGTCCATGTCTTCCGCGCGCAGAAGGTCCAGGTGAACGCGATAATTCACCCCGCTGATGTGGCGCGATCGCCTGCGAGTTTCGGTCCGGGTCAGATTCGCGGTGCTCACCGAACCAACCCTATGCGATGGAATCATCACAGAGTCGGCGCAGTGAAGTAGTGGCGTCCGAGTGGATCGACGATGTGCAACACCCCCTCCGGCAGCAATTCGGTGTGCCAGAGTTTGCGTGTTTTCAGGTTGTGGTGGAGCCGACAGCGCGGGCCGATGTTCGTCGGGATCGTCCAGCCGCCTCGCTTCGGATTCTGCCGGTCGAACTCGACGATGTGGTCCAGATCGCATCGGTCCGAAGGCACGTCGCAGCCAGGATGCAGGCAGTACGGATGGTCGGCTCGTACCCGCGCTGCGAGTGCCCTACTCGGTTTGTAGGACAGTGCCCCCGGCGGCGGAACCGTCATGCCTCCGTGTCCGTCGGGGTAGAGCGCGTGCTCGCCGAGAGGATTGCGCTCGACGACGGCCCGCCAACGTTCGATCAGCGTCCCTCCTCCCGGTCGCGGGCGCGGTCTATCACCGGGCGGCGACGCCTGGTCGGGTCGTGCTGTGTTCTCGGGTGGTGCTGTGTCCTCGGGTGGTGCTGTGGCCGGTGGCGGTTGCCCGATCGGTCCAACAGGCCCCTGCGGCGCGGAATCAGTACTCGCGCTGGATGTGTCGCCGGCCGAAGCGTCGGTCGCGCCAGTTGGCTGCGGGTCCTCGGACTCGGGAGTGGCGGTGTCACCACGAGCGATCAGGCACGTCGCGCACTGGCAGACCAGTGTTTCGCCACGCATCAAGGCAGTGTGTGCTTCGCCTCGTCGTTGATCGGGGGATCGAGGGTCCTCCGGGTGCAGTCGCGCGATCACGGCGTCGATTCGTGAAATCTGTTCGTCGGCTTGACCGTCGGTCATCACCGCGGTCAGGCTGGACAGGCCCCGTGCTCTTCTCCGCAACCGGATTCTCTTCTCCGTGCGCGCGGCACGCTTGCGCACGTCGCGGTCCCACTCCGGATCGGCCTCGGTGAGCAGCCGATCGATCTCGCGCCCCAGGGCACCGGGTGCCATCTCTCCGGCGGCCTTGAGAACCTCGGCTTCGATATCGACCACCGTGCTCGGACGAGCGTGGAGCAAGTGATCGTGAATCGTCCTGACCCGCTCCATGTCGAGCGAACCGTCGACGAATCGACGCTTCACCGACGGCTGCAATCGGCGCCACATCTGCACCCTGTTGTTGACCGATGCGAAGGTGGACGACAGAGCCGCTGCCAGCTCGCAGATCGCCGAACTGTAGAGATCCTTTTCGGTTACTCCCGTGTCCCACGGGGATGCGCATGCCGTTCGGCCGCGAACGTAATCGTCCATGAGGGACAGTTCCGATGCGGCAGCAGCGTTTATCCTTCGGCGCGCACCGAGGACGTCGGCGAGAGCAGAGTGATCGTCAGCCATCCACGTCGACTCGCGTAGCCCCATGTCACCCCCCCAGCGACGAAGGGCCGAACACGTATTCGACCCGATGCCGAGAAGTGTAGAACCGGCCACCGACAAGTTCTGCCGTCCTGTTCGAGCATCCGACGAGGTCGACTACCGCAATCACGCGAGTCCTCGACGCCCTGGACGTAGTGGCCGAGTCGATGGAGGGCGGTGTGTCCTCGCAGTGACGATGCCATAGAGCAGCAACGCCGCTACGCTTTTCCTCACGTGCAGGGGACTCCGGAGGAGGCGAAGTGAACACCTTCCAGAAATCGGCAGCAGCGTTCAACAGGGTTTTCATGGTCGTGATGAAAGCGCCCGTACTCGACAGGGTTCTCGGACGTTCGATGGGGATCCTGACGTACACCGGCCGAAGGTCCGGCAAGAAGATCTCGCTACCGCTGGCTATCGGCCGGAAAGGTGATCACCTGAAAGTCAGCGTGGCCATGCCGGACAAGAAGAACTGGTGGCGAAACTTCACGAACGACGGCGGTCGCGTCGACGTCGACCTCGGCGGCGTTCACTACTCCGGCCTGGCGACGGCGACCCGCGACGATCGCGGGCGGGTGACTGTCGACATCGCTTTGGATCGCTGACTGCACCGTATGCCAACGCGTCAACTGGGGTTGACACCAGCCTTCTGTCAACTTAGATTGACATCATGACCGAAGCCACTGCACTTGCCGCCGCAGCCGCCAGTTCCGATCCGGGGGAGGGGCTGCGTGCGGTAGCCGCTCTTCGGCGGTTGCTCGAGCGCCTGGAGGCCGTTCAGGTCCAGAACGCTCGACGCAACGGTTGGGCCTGGCAGGCAATCGCCGACTCGCTCGGAGTCAGCAGGCAGGCAGTCCACAAGAAGCACGGCGGAAAGGGAAGGTAGGCAACAATGTTCGAGCGATTCACCAAGTCGGCCAGATCTGTCGTCATCAGCGCTCAGGGTCACGCAGGGACTCTGCGCTCGCCCCGAGTGGAGCCTGTCCATCTGTTTCTCGGCGTGCTGTCCGTCGCCGGCGAGGAATTGAAGACGGCGCTGGGCGAGGCCGGGTTCACCGTCGACGGAGTGCTCGCGAACGTGCAGTCTCAGGATGCGTGTGCGTTGAGGTCCCTGGGAATCGACCTGGACGCTGTCGTCTCGACGATCGACTCCGCTCTCGGTTCGGGTGCGCTGGAGGGCGCACAGGCGTCACCGCATCATCTCCCTTTCGCCCCATCGGCGAAGGACGTGTTGAAGCTGTCGCTGAAGGAAGCCGTCGAACGACGGGACCGCGAGATCGGCGTCGAACATATTCTTCTCGGTTTGGTTCGCGGTGCCGATCCTTCGTTCAGCGAACTGGTGCAGCAGCAAGGTTCGCTCCAGCAGTTGCGATCGATCGTCTCGCTCGTTCGGACGTCGTAGCTCTTGGGCGTCCACGACCCTACGATGGCGCCATGAACTTCTTGATTCGGCTCGTGATCAACGCCGTTGCCATCTGGGTTGCCAAAGAATTCGTGGATGGCATCACTGTCACCAGTTCGGGGCGCGGCGACGGGTGGGACATCGTGGTGCTGCTCGGTATCGCGGCGGTGTTGACGATCGTCAATGCGTTCATCAAGCCGCTGGTGCAGCTGCTGTCCTTGCCGTTGCTGATTCTGACGCTCGGGCTGTTCACCCTCGTGATCAACGCGTTGATGCTGTTGTTGACGGGCTGGCTGTCGTCGCAGACCGGCTACGGTCTCGAGATCGTCGGGTTCGCCGCCGCGTTCTGGGGTGCGATCATCATCTCGATCGTGAACTTTCTGCTGGGTGCGTTGGTGCCGGACAAGCGTTAGGCGAAGGCCAACGCCACGCCGGTGCTCGCGCCCCAGACGAGCATCGCCAGGCCCGAATCACGCAGTGCCGGAATCAGCTCGAATCCGTGAGCTCCCTTGCGTACCGGGGAGTTCGCGCGAGCGGCGAAGGGCAGTGCGAGCAGGCCGACGAGTGCCCACGGGGTGCGAGCGATCAGAACGACGGTCATCGCGAACGGCACCACCAGTAGCGCGAGATGCAGGTAGCGGGTGCGGGCGTCGCCCAATCGCACTGCGAGGGTGAGCTTTCCCGACTCGGTGTCGGTGGGGATATCGCGAAGGTTGTTCGCGACGAGGACCGCGCTCGAGAACGAGCCGACTGCCACTGCTGCCAGTACTCCGGCCCAGTCGATCTGCTCGGCCTGTACGAACTGGGTGCCGAGGACCGCGACGAGACCGAAGAACACGAACACGGCTATCTCGCCGAAACCGCTGTAGCCGTACGGCTTCGAGCCGCCGGTGTAGTACCAGGCTCCGGCGATGCAGACCAGTCCGACGACGATCAGCCACCACGCGCTGGTCGCAGCCAGGACCAGTCCGGCCACAGCGCCGACGGCGAAGCAACCGATCGCGGCCTTCTTGACGGCCCCGGCGGACGCGGCCTTCGAGCCGACCAGTCTCAGGGGCCCGACTCGATCGTCGTCGGTGCCGCGGATTCCGTCGGAATAATCGTTGGCGAAGTTGACGCCCACGATCAGAGCCAACGAGACGACCAACGCCAGCAGCGCCTTCCACCACACTCCTCCGTCCAGCGACACGGCCGCACCGGTGCCGACGAGGACGGGGGCGATCGCATTCGGGAGTGTGCGCGGTCGCGCACCTTCGATCCATTGCGCAGTGGTGGCCATGAGCGACGATCTTTCCGTATCTGTCCGACGGGTGAGAACGCGGCCGGTCAGAACGGTAGGCGCGGCAATACCGGCAGCGGGATCACGGGCATCTGGACACCAGGAATCTGGGGCAGGGGCACCGTGGGGGCGGGCGGAGGTGCCGGCGGGTAGTAGTGCGGCTGCTGGTACTGCACGTAGGGCGCGGAATTCGCGGCAGCAGGCGCAGGTGCGGTGGTGGTCGGCGGGGGAGGTGGGATGTCGGGCGGCGGCGACGATGTGGGCGTCGTGGTCCTGGTGGCAGCGGGTGTAGTGGTCTGTGGAACCGATTCGCCGACGCTGGCGGGGGTGCTCAGTTGTTGATTCTCGTCGCTGGATCCGAGTGCGGTGAACAGTCCGATTGCGGCGATGACGCCCGCGATCGGCAGCGCGATCATGCCCAGTCGAGTCAGGGCGGGACGGTGCGAGACGACGGGCGGCACGTGGGTCGCGTCGACGTGGGTGGCGTGTACCGCGGCACCACCGGCGATGACCAGTTCGGGCCGGTCCGGGACGACGACCGGCAGTTGCAGGAATCGTTCGAGGGTGGCCCGGACCAACGGGACGTTGGACGTGCCGCCGATGGCGATGACGGCGTCGGGATAGAACTCGGCCTCCAGGCCGAGCCTGCGCACCGTCTCGGCGGCCTGTTCGGTGGAGCGTGCGATGGACAACTCGAAGATGTGCCGTTCGAGGAGAATGTGCTCGCCATCGGGTGTGCTGGTGGTCAGGTGCGAGGACAGAGCTTCCTTGATTCCGCGGCAGAAGGCCGTCAGCGCGCTGTCCTCGTCGGGAGAGTGGGGCGGACGCACTATGCCGAGTCCGAGTATGTGTTCACGGACCACTGAGTCGAAGGAGGCACCACTCATGGCGGTGGTCCGCGCCGAACCGTAGGAGCGGCCGGTTTCGACGTCCACGATGTCGACGTCGACTCCGGTCTCGCCCGCGTCGAACAGCGCGATCGTTCTATGGTGGGAGGGAAGCCCTGGGCGCAGGTACTCCATTGCCGCGCCGGTTCTGTCGATGAGATGGACGTCGGAGACGTACTCCTCGGCCAGCGCGTCGGCGATCCCGGTACGTTCCGCGGGGGTGCGATAGGCGACGCCGAGGGATTGGGGCGCGTCCGGGCTGTCGACGATGCCGCGCACGACGCGGGCGACGTCCGCGGCCGTGGGGGAGAGCTGCCAGTCGTCGAACGGGGTGCCGTCGGTCCATGCGCCGTCTTCGGTGGTCCGAGCCGTGCGAATGCCGCACGTGCCGAGGGACACACCCACTGACGAACGCATCGCTTCTCCGGCCTCTCCATTTCGGTGACGGTGTCCAGGTCTGACGTACTCGCCCTCGTGACAGGCGACGTGGACACTGTACCGTCTCACGGTTTGGTTAGAGGCTCGAAACAATCCGAACGTCAGGTCGAAGGGGTCGCGTCATCGGCCTACGATCTGGTGGCAGTGCCCATCGATATCGCGCATCCTCGGACGAAGGACCTCACGACCGACCTCCCGGTGGTGGGGATCCTCGGCGTCGTCGCGACCCGAATCGACAGCGAACTGGTTCCGGTACCGGGTGTGCGGGCGCAGGCCCTGTTGGTGGCCTTGGCGCTGTCACCGGGGCGGATACGGTCGGCACAGGCCCTCATCGACGAGGTGTGGCCGGGCGAGCCTCCCCGTTCGCCGAAGAACGCTCTGCAGACGCAGATCTCTCGGCTGCGGTCGGTGTTGCCCGCAGGTGTTCTCGAGAGCTACCGCGGTGGCTATCGGTTGGCGCTGGGCAGCGACGACACCGACCTCGGACGCGCCCGCGTCCTCACGCGGGCCGCGGAGGGTCGACTCGCAGCTTCGCAGTGGCAGGACGCCCTCGACGGTGTGCTCGACGCCTCTGGCCTGTGGCGAGGGGAGCCGGCGGAACCGGTCCGGGCGCAGGCCGAACTGCTCGAGGTCACGCTGAGGTCCGTCCAGATCTCGGCGTTGCTCGGGTTGCGCCGTTTCGACGACGCCATTCCGCTCGCGCGGGCGCGAGTCGCCGCGGACCCGACCGACGAGCTCGCCACCGCCGACCTGATGCGTGCACTGCACGGCGCGGGCAGATCCAACGATGCCCTCTCGGTGTTCGCGGCACTGCGATCCGAACTCGCCGACCGTCTGGGAACGGACCCCTCGCCGGCCGTGACCGCGTTGAACACCGAGATTCTGGGGCACACCGCGCCGAAGATGCTGCAGACCATCGGTCTGCGCGCCGCACCGAACGCACTGATCGGACGAGGCGAGGACCTCGACGCGATCGAGGTACTGCTCGGCAGTTCTCGCGTCACCACTGTCCTCGGACCCGGCGGCGCGGGTAAGACGCGGATCGCACACGAACTCGGTCGCCGCGCCGGTGCCCACATGTCGGTGGCTTTCGTCGAACTGGCATCGCTGCGCAGCGAAGAGGACGTCGCGTCGGCGATCGGAGCGACCCTGGGGCTCACCGAGGCCGACATCAAGGTCGGTGGCCTCCCGGTCACCCGGGTCCATTCGATTCGGGAACGACTGGTCGACGTCTTCTCGTCGCGGCGGGGATTGCTGATTCTCGACAATTGCGAGCACGTGATCGACGAGGTCGCGGTGGTGGTCGACGCCCTGGTGGCGTCGTCCGACGCGGTGACGGTGCTGGCGACGTCACGTTCCCCGATGGGGATCACGGCCGAGTCGGTCTTCCCGCTACCGTCGTTGGGTGTCGTCGGCTCGAATTCGCCTGCGACGGAACTGTTCTGCGTCAGGGCCCGGGCGGTCCGGCCGTCGGCGCGCCTCGAACCCGACGCGGTGAACCGATTGTGCCGCACCTTGGACGGACTGCCGTTGGCGATCGAACTGGCTGCGGCGCGGGTCAAGTCGATGAGCGTCGAGGAGATCGACGCGAGGCTCGATCGTCGCTTCACGCTTCTGAAATCGGCGGATCGAACCAGGCCGGAACGGCATCGGACGTTGCACGCCGTCATCGACTGGAGTTGGAATCTGCTCGACGCCTCCGAACAGGCGGCCTTGCGTCGATTGTGCCGGTTCCCGGCGGGATTCGATCTCGACGCGGCGAGGCAGGTGGCGCAATGGGCTGCGGTGGAGGATATTTCGGCTGCGCTCGACGGTCTGGTCGATCAGTCCATGCTCAGCGTGGTCGAATCGCCGACCGGAATTCGGTACCACATGCTCGAGACCGTCCGCGAGTACGGCGAGGAGCAGCTCGACGCCAGTGGCGAGGCCGAAACCGTCGCAGCTCGACTGCGGGAGTGGTCTGCGTCCGTCGCCGTTCGGGTGTCCGCGGGCTACTCGGGTGGGCGTCCGGCCGAGATGGTCGCCCTGATGGAGGCCGAACACGACAACCTGCTGTCGGTGATGAGACATTCTTTTGCGCAACAGTTTTCGGACCACGTGTGTACCTTGTTCTCGGTACTGGGCTACTTCTGGGCCATGCGTGGGGCGCATTCGGAGGTGCTCAACTGGGCAGACAGAGTGATGAGCAGCATGCGTGGCGGGATGGGCGGCACGCCCGACGACAATGCCGTGATGGCTCTGCTGGTGCTGGCAGCCCACTTCGCCTACGGCGGGAATCTACGTCGGGTAGCGCGCATTCGCACAGATCTCCGGCACCTGCTGAACAGTCGGTCAGCGGTGTCGCCGGGGTTGCGCTTCGACTCGGAGGTTGTGGTCCACCACGCCGGGGGTCGAGGTTTGGCCCGAAAACTGGCCCGTGCCGTTCGATCCGAGCACGACGACGTTCGCTGCAACGCGTACGTCGTTCGCTCGATGATGGCGCAGAACTCGGGTCGCCTGTACGAGTCGATCCGAGACGCGGAGCAGGCGCTCGCCATCGCGCGCCGTCGAGGCGATCTGTGGGCCGTCGGCTCGACGTCGCAGACGCTGGCGAGCTCGTACGGGCTCTCGGGTGACTACTCCCGGGCTGTGGAGTACTACCGAACCTCGGCCGACGTCATGTGGGAGCTGCACGCGTTCGAGGAGAGTATGCAGACGCGCGCTTTTCTGGCGATGGCGTTGATCGGAGCCGGTCGCGTGGACGAGGGACGCGAACTGATCGACGAGTTGGAGGCCGCGGCGCAGGGACAGGAGTTCACCCTCGATCCACCCTTGAGCGACGACGTCGGTGCCCGCTGGGATCACGCTCAGCAGCGGTCGAATTCCGCGTCGCTGACGGCGGTGCGGGCGGCGGCGGATCTCGAGGACGGTGCCGTCGAGCAGGGTCTCGGGGGTCTTCGTGCGGCGTTGGCGTTGGGCGGGTGGCCGTCCGAGGATCCGAGCGATCCGTTCATGACGATTCTGGTGTGTGCGGCTGTCGGTGCGCACGTTCTGCACGGGCGCGCCGAGGACATGGACGACGCGGTGGCTGCATTGACACGCAAGCCGTGGAATATGTTGGTACCGGGCGGTTTCTACGACGTTCCGATGCTCGGCGCAGTGGCGTGTGCGGTGGGTTCGTTCGAGATTCACCGCGGAAACCGGGCCGTGGGGGTGGAGTTGCTGGCGGTGTCGAGCAGGGCGGTGGGTCGGCAGGACTTTCCGTCGATGCGGATCGATCGACATGTGCGTGCGGCCCGAGCGGTTGCCGGTGACCGTGCGGTCGATGCCGGGCTCGCTCGGGCCGCTGTATTCACCAGAAACGGTGCGCTGCGCGAGATTCTGCGGTTGCTTCCACTCGTCTAGGCCTTGCGCATGTACATGCGGACGGTCAGTGGGGCGAAGATCGCGACGATGACGGCACCGCCGACGAGGGAGTACACGACGTGAATTCCGAAGTGCCCGTTGTTCGCCAGCTCACGAACGGCCGTCACCAGGTGCGAGACGGGGTTGACGTCGGCGAAGGCGCGCAACCAACTCGGCATGGTGCTGGTGTCGACGAAGGCGTTGGACAGGAACGTCAGTGGGAACAACACCAGCATCGAGATGCCCTGAACCGATGAGGCTTTGCTCATCAAGGTGCCCAGCAGTGCGAAGATCCAACTGATCGCCCATGCACAGAACATCACCAGCAGCACGGCTCCGAGTAGACCGAGGGCTCCGCCCGCCGGGTGGTAGCCCATCGCGAAGCCGGTGGCGAAGCAGACCACGGCGGCGATCAGGTAGCGGATGACATCGGCCATCAATGCTCCTGCGAGCGGGGAGATTCGAGCGATCGGGAGTGATCGGAATCGGTCGAAGACGCCCTTGTCCATGTCTTCTCGCAGCTGGGTGCCGGTGACGACGGACCCGGTGATGACCGTCTGGACCAGGATTCCCGGCACGATCATCGGCAGGTACGAGGTGACGTCGCCCGCAACCGCACCGCCGAAGATGTAGCTGAACATCAGGGTGAAGATGACCGGCAGCAACACCACGTCGGTGAGCTGTTCCGGATTGTGGCGGAGTTTGAGCAGCCCGCGGTATCCCATGGTGATCGACTGGGTGACGGTGCGGGCCAGACCGATGTGGCGCAGGACCGGTCGGTCGGCGGGGTCGATGTACGTCGAAGACCGTCGGGTGAGTGTTGTTGTCATGCTGCGTCCTCGTCTGCGCTCTTGCCGGTGAGAGTCAGGAAGACCTCGTCCAGGCTGGGTTTGGTGACGGTGATCTCGCCGACCTCGATGCCGAAGTCGCGCAGGCGAATCAAGATGTCCGGGGTCATCGACGTGTCCGTCATCGGTGCGGTCAGTCGAGCGGACTCGGGGCTGACCGACACATCTGTGCCCAGTTGCGTCGCGACGAGAGCTCGAGCGTCGTCGATCCGGTGTCGGTCCGTGAGAGTCAGAGACAGTGCGGAGGTGCCTACCGACGACTTGAGCCCGTCGGCGGTGTTCTCGGCGATGACACGACCGTGGTCGATCACCGCGATTCGATCGCACAGTTGGTCGGCCTCGTCGAGGTACTGGGTGGTGAGCAGGACGGTCGAGCCCTCGGCGACGAGTCGACGGATGGTGTCCCACATCTGCGCTCGGGTGCGGGGATCGAGGCCGGTCGTGGGCTCGTCGAGGAACAGCAACGGCGGAGCCGAGATCAGGCTCGCGGCCAGATCGAGGCGTCGACGCATCCCACCGGAGAACATCTTCAACGGTCGGTGTGCCGCCTCGGCCAGCCCGAATTCCTCGAGGAGTTCAACGGCTTTGGCCTTGCTCTCGCGGCGACCGAGCCCGAGCAGCCGGGAGAAGACGACGAGATTCTCGGTTGCGGTGAGATCCTCGTCGACCGAGGCGTACTGGCCGGTGACACCGACGAGAGACCGGACGGCGGTGGCGTCGGCGACGACATCGTGGCCGAAGATGCGGGCCGAGCCGCCGTCGGGTCGCAGGAGGGTGGCGAGCATGCGGACCGTCGTGGTCTTGCCCGCGCCGTTGGGGCCGAGGACGCCGTAGACCGCCCCGGTGGGAACGGTCAGGCCGACGCCGTCGACGGCGCGTTGCTTACCGAATGTCTTGACGAGGTTCTGGGCCTCGATTGCTGGTGTGGTCATGGGGCCAACCATCGCCCCGGGCGCTTGCACGACGCGTACGTCGCGCTTGCGTCCGCTGTCCGGCCAGGTCAGAGTGGGAGCGAGGTCTCCGTGAGCCCGACGCCGCCGGTGCCGCGGAGTTTTCTGAACCATTCGGTGCCGAACGTGGTGGCGAGGTCTTCCGGAGACATCTGCAGAAACGGTCCGAAGTCGCCGATCTGTGTTTCGTGGGCTTCCATCGCTGCCCGTTTGGCGTCCATCGCGCCGGACACGTCGACCACCGTCGTGATCTCGGTTTCCGGCAGACCGAAGGTTTCCATGTCCGGCGGTGAGGCTTCCTCGCCCCAGTGCGGATTGGCCTCCATCAGTCTGCGCATGTGATCGCGGTTGGTGGTGGTCTCGTACACGAAGCGAGTCTCGGCGATCTCGGTGGCGCGCTTGCCGACGACGTGAACCTGGATGTGGTCCGGGTGACCGTAGCCACCGTTCGGGTCGTAGATGGTGACGACGTCGGCCTTCTCTTCGAGCAGCACCTCGGCCAATCGCTGGGCCGCCGTGTCGACATCGACGTTGCAGAACGCGTCGGGGTTCGCGTTCTCTGCAGTGCCGGCCATACCGGAATCGGCATAGTGCAGCCGCACGATGCGGGCGACACCGAGAGCGGCCGCCGAACGATCCAGCTCGATGCGCCTGCGCTCGGCCAACGTCTCGCCCTCGGCGAGGATGCCGTCGGGGTATTCGCCGAGGGCACCGTCGGTGGCGGTGACCAGGACGACGCGATGGCCGGCGTCGGCGGCGAGGCGCATCACCCCGCCGGTCCCGAATACCTCGTCGTCGGGATGTGCATGGAAGCAAACCAGGACACTCATGTCCTGAATGCTTGCACGTCGAAGCAGGTGCAGCCCAGTCGGCCGAGAAATACGATCAGGACGTGACCACACGGCGGTTGGCCCGGATCGGCTCCTTCTGGCAGGACTCGCGAGCGGATCGGTACTGCCGCGCGCTCCGTCCCCTCGGCCTGTTGTTCGCCGTGGTGTTCTTCGCGCTGTCGATGACGCCGTCCCTGTTGCCCCGCGTCTGGTACCTGCAGGCGGTGGCCACCGGTATCAGCGTCGCGATCGGATACGGCGTCGGCTGCCTGATCGCGTGGGTGGTTCGAACCTGCGGGGTGTCGCCGGACTGGTCCGAGCAGTGGCGTCGACGCGGGTGGTGGGCGTTGGCTGTTGCTGCGGCGGTGGCCATTCCGTTGTTTCTGATCCTGGGATCGTGGTGGCAGCAGATCGTTCGCAAGCTCGTCGGTGTGGAGGACCCCGGCAGGCCGCTGTACGTCGCGGTACTGGTCGTCTCCCTGGTGGTGGCCGTTGCTGTCTTGGCGTTGGGTCGTCTGCTGCGGCGGGCTTCTCAGGCCTTGACGCGGTGGGGCAAGCAATACGTGCCGAAGCCGGTCGCACGGATCGCCAGCGTGATCGTCGTGGCCCTGTTGGTGGTGTTCGCCGTCAACGGCGCACTCGTTCGCGGCATCGTTGCGGTCGCGGAGCAGTCGGCCTCGACTGCGGACCGCGGGAACCACGAGGGCGTCGAGAAGCCCACAGCGGCCGAACTGTCTGGTTCGGACGCCTCGAACGAGGA
Source organism: Rhodococcus sp. 06-418-5 (assembly GCF_002258285.1). NCBI lineage: Bacteria > Bacillati > Actinomycetota > Actinomycetes > Mycobacteriales > Nocardiaceae > Rhodococcus > Rhodococcus sp. 06-418-5. The sequence goes on along the minus strand of NZ_NOYE01000037.1, from coordinate 345,187 downwards.
GTGGGAATCCCTGAGGCAGGAGGGGCGACGCTTCGTCGTGTCCGGGGTATCACCGGACGAGATCAGTGAGTTCACCGGAAGGCCTGCGGTGCAACCGATCCGTGCCTACGCGGGCGTGGAGTCCGCGGACACCGTCGAAGGCGTCGCCGATCGGGTGGTGGCCGAGCTCGAACGCACCGGCGCATTCTCCCGCGCTGTACTGGGCGTCGCGACGACGACCGGACGCGGCTGGGTGAACGAAAACGTCGCTCGCCCTGTGGAATACCTGTACGACGGCAACTCGGCGATCGCGTCGATGCAGTACTCGTTTCTGAAGAGCCCGATGGCATTTCTGGCCGATCGGCAGACTCCGCAGGACGCCGGACGAGCCCTCTTCGAGGCGGTGTACGCGGTGTGGAGCGAACTCCCCGAGGATGCGCGACCCAAGCTGGTGTTGTTCGGTGAAAGCCTCGGTGCCTACGGCGGACAGGACGCGTTCAGCGGCGCGCAGGACATGATCGCGCGCATCGACGGTGCCCTGTGGGTCGGCAACCCGAACTTCACCCCCCAATGGGCACGCATCACGGCCGGACGCGACGCCGGTTCTCGCGAGATACTGCCCGTCGTCGACGGCGGCGAACACGTGCGCTTCGCGAGTTCGTCCGGTGATCTCGACATCGACGGACCGTGGGAAGCGCCGCGAATCGTGTACTGGCAGCATGCATCCGACCCGATCGTGTGGTGGTCACCGGACCTGATCCTGAACCGGCCCGACTGGTTACGCGAACCCCGCGGCACCGACGTCGACCCAGGAGTGCAGTGGTTCCCGTTCGTGACCTTCTGGCAGTTGACGTTCGATCAGGTCTTCTCCACCGACGTCGACGACGGACACGGCCACAGTTACGGAGCCGACGCCGTGAACATGTGGGCCGACATCCTCGAGCCGCCCGGCTGGTCCGACGCCGATGTGACGCGGTTGTACGAGAAAATGGCGGGCTGAGGCGTCGCGTGATCGGGTGTTCGGTTTACCGCCCACCTCTGCCGCAAACGCGCGCGCGTTCGCCGAACGCGCGCAGGTTCGCCACCTGTTCGGTCACTGTTTCGCGCGCACCTGGCAATTGCGCGCGCATTCGTGCGTGAAACAGTGCATTCCGTGCCGCCTGCCTCCGCCGGTCGACCCAGCGCCGACAACGACGTGTCGACGGTTCTCGACCTCGAACGAGAGCTGCAGACTGCCGAATGTCGACGCGACCGCAAGAGGCTTGCCCGTCTGCTCGCCGACGACTTCACCGAGGTCGGAGCGTCGGGCACGGTGTGGGACAAGTCGTCGATACTCGACATGCTCGGTACCGAAGGCTCCGTCGAGATCGAGATGATCGAACCCGTCGGACGGGTGATCGGTCCAGATTATGTTCTGCTGCAGTGGATTTCCCGAACGTCGAGGATGCGCGCCCGTAGAACCTCGCTGTGGCGGCGCACGAACACCGGATGGGAACTGGTGCACCATCAAGGCACGCCGCTCGAATGATCACTCCGGCGCAAACGCGCGCGCGTTTGCCGAACGCGCGCAGGTTCGTCACCTGTTCGCTCACTATTGCGCGCGCACCTGACAACTGCGCGCGCGTGTGCGGTCGACCGGGCGCCCCAGCGGCCGATCGAAGACCACCGCGCACAACCACTGTGCTCGACGAGAGTGCGCCGCAACCTAGAGTTTCTGCAGCACGGTGCGCAGTTCGGCCCTGTTCAGTTTTCCCGGACCTCGTGTGGGTAGTGAGTCGAGTAGATACAACTCGCGTGGTGCGGCGGTGATGTCGAGCGAGGCAGCAACGTGGGTGCGTAGGTCCGCCAATGTCACCGGAGCAGAGGCGACGACTGCGACCACCACTTTCTGGCCGAGTCGCTCGTCGGGCAATCCCACGACGGCGCATTCTCGTATTGCGGGGTGTGTTGCCAGTGCAGCCTCGACGACCTGCGGCACGACGGTCAGTCCGCCGGTCGAGATCGCTTCGTCGAGTCGTCCGGAGATGCTCAGGACCCCGTCGACGATGGTTCCGGCGTCGTCGGTGCGGAACCATCCGGGTTCGGCGAACGCCGGATGATCGGGTAGCCCGCGGTAGCCCGAGGCCACGGTCTTTCCACCCAGCACGACCCTGCCGTCGTCGATGCGTACGACGGTGCTGTGCAGTGGAACTCCGTCGTACACACAGCCGCCTGCCGTTTCGCTCATTCCGTAGGTCCGCACCAATCGGATGCCCGCGTCCTGTGCCTTCTCTCGCAGCGGTGCCGGTGTCGCGGCCCCGCCGAGGAGGACTGCGTCCAGTGAGGCGAGGGCCGCGATCGCTTCGGGGATCTCGAATGCCTTCACCAATTGTCCGGGGACCAGTGAGGTGTAGCGCAGGGGTCCCGACATCAGGCCAACCGCGTCGATCAGAGCGGAGGGATCGAAACCTGTCGACACGTCCATCACGACGGGCGAGGTTCCGGCGAGCACACTGCGAAGCAGTACCTGCATTCCGGCGATGTGGTGTGCGGGCAACGCCAACAGCCACGACCCCGGTCCGCCGAGTCGTTCCTCGGTGGCCGTCGCCGAGGCCACCAGTGCAGAAGCGGACAACATGGCTCCCTTGGGGACACCCGTCGTTCCCGAGGTCGCGACGACCAGGGCGACGCCGTCGTCGATGGGGGTTCCCGGTGCCAGCGCGTCGTGCAGGCGCTCGGTCTCACGCGGATCGTCGGTGGGCACGGGAAGCAGGGCCGGGCCGTCGCCTGCGAGCATGCGGCTCAGCCGCGGCATGATCTCCGCCGCCGCAGGCCCCGACGGAATGGATACGCTCTCGAGCACGGACTCGAGGCTAGTCGCACGGCTCGATCGCGGACGGGAGCACCTACGGGTCCGCGGTTGTCACCCGAGATCGAGTCGCTGTGGAACAGTGGAACATCGTGAAGGGATCGGGCATGGACGACGCGGTGTGGGCAGCTCTGTCGTACTTCGATTCCGTCGATCCCGCGCTCGCCGCCGACGCGCGTCTGGGCTGGGACGGTCTGGTGGATGTGTCTCCGCCCGCGGGCCCGACGCAACATTCCGTACAGACCTACCTGTGGGTGTATCTGCGTCACGCGGCCGAGGGGCCCGATCGCGCGGTCGACATCGCACATGCCCTCGGTGACCTGCTCGACCGGCTCGGACGCGTCGGATACGCGGAGATCGCCCGAAGCGCCGTCACCGAGGAGCTGGTGCGAGCACCCGACGACGCCGCGTGGTTGCAGCACTATCGCGCCGCCACCGAACAGTCGGGCATCGGTGCCGTCGATACCGAGCTCGTCACCTGGCAGGACGCCCCGACCGGTGTCGAGCGGGTCATCGTGGAAAAGATCGGCGAGACGCTGGAAGTGGCGACCATCGCCGGCGAGTTCGAGCCGTCGAAGCCCGGTGGGCGACCGCTCGGCACCAACGCTCTGGCCATGCGTCGACGCGGCGTCACCGATGCCGTGCTGACCTCCGATCGAGGCAAGGACGACTCCGAGGCAGTTCTGCTCGAACAGCTGCTCGACCACCGCATCGAGTTGTGGAGCAACTACAGCGCTCCGCGGGCCGAGCTGTATCTGGGGCTGCGCGAGGCGCTGCACGAGGCCGCCGAGCCGGTGTACGGGTGTGTGCGCAGGCTCGAGAGTTTCATCGGATGCGTCGGGGACGGCGTCGCGTTGACCGACGCCGGGTACCTGCCGGACGAGGTGGTGGCCGGCATCGCGAACACGGTGTTTCCTCCGGCCGAACGTCCGTTGTATGTCGGCCGCGAACTCGACACGGAGAAGGTACTGATCGTCCGACGCCTCCTGATGAGGGTGCGTCTGCTGCGTCGGTCCGCCGGGCGGTTGGTACCGACGGCCCGAACTCGGCAGCTCAGCTCCGACGGGCTGTGGCGCGTGCTCACCGCAGGCATCGTCGGCACCGAATATCACCCGGACACGATTGCCGCGGAGGTCGTTCTGGCTCGCATGATCGTCGGTCACGATGTCGCCGACGTGGAAGCGACGGCAGACGACCTGGCGCGTCTGCTGCGGGCCGAGGGGTGGACGCATTCCGGCGAGGAGCCTGCTGCCGAGCATGCCGAGCCGCTCGCTCGGACCCTGGTCGCCGAGTTGAGCGCCCTGGGGGCGTTCGAGTTGCCGGAACCGGCTCACGCGTCGGGGCCGCAGCCGTCCGGCTCGGTCGCGACGGACGAAGGCAAGCGACTCGCCGCGGCGGTGCTGCGGCATCGGCTGCTCCATACGCGCTATCCGTCGTTGTGACCGCTCTCGGATGGCCTATCGGTCGAAACTGCAGATGTGGCCCGGTTAAGCTCACCTGGATCCGGTTCCAGAACGGGCCCGGCGGTTCGTTGCGAGGTGATGCCGGTGGACGGTGAGGTCGCGGACACCGCGCGCTCTCGGTCTCGCCGGCAGAGCGACTCGGCTCGTCGATACCTCGATGTCGAGGCGACGACGCCCGCTCTGCGGTCGACGGTCGAATTCGCCGCACGCAGCGTCGGATTCGCCATCGCGCAGCTCAACGTGCTCGACGAAGACACTCAGTACACGCTGGTCAACGTCGGCGGACCGCCGGTGTCGACGGTCGTACGAGCCGACACCCTCTGCGACGACGTGGTGCGCTCCGGCGAACCCGCCGTCGTGGCGCACGGTCGCGTCCATGCCACCACCCGGCAGCGCGCCATCCTCGACGACAACGGCATCGCGTCCTACGCGTCGGTTCCGCTGCGCGGGCGCGAGGGCCTGGTGATCGGCACCCTCTGCCTGCTCGATCGCACGACGCGCTCGCTCTCGGGTGAGCAGATGCGCGAACTCGAACAGTTCGCGTCGGTGCTGGAGGAACAACTCGACCTGCATCGCCGCGTCGGATCGGGCGTCAGCCGGCTCGGGAGCGACAACGACATCGCCGACTCCATCGCCGACGGCCACATCGTCCCCTGGTTCCAATCGATCGTGGATCTGCGGACCGAGAAGATCGTCGGCTTCGAGGCCTTGGCGCGTTGGCATCACCCCACTCGCGGGATGGTGGTGCCTGCGGACTTCGTGCCGTTCGCCGAAGCCAGTGAACTGATCATCGACGTCGACCTCAGTGTGCTCGCGCAGGCCGCGGTCGAAATGAAGAAGTGGCACGTCCATCGTCCGGACCTGCGGCTGACCGTCAACATCTCGGGACGCCACCTGGCCCATCCCGACGGTGTCAGTCAGTTGCAGCGCGCCATCGCGTCCTCCGGGGTGTCGCCGTCGTCGATCTCGCTCGAGCTCACCGAGACCACCGCCGTGACGCCGGGGCCGTTGCTGCGCAGGCACATCGACGACGTGCATCGGCTCGGCTTCAGGGTGCTGCTGGACGATTTCGGTTCGGGCTGGTCCTCACTCGAACGGCTGGTGACCCTTCAGCCCGACGGTATCAAGATCGACGGGCACCTGACGCGATTCGTCGACACCGTGGCCGGACGGGCGATGATCAGGTCGTTGGCCGGAGTGGCGAAGGATCTCGATCTGACGATGATCGTCGAGGGCATCGAGAGTCGCGAACAGGCCGACGCTGCGCTCGAACTCGGGTGCACTCTGGCTCAGGGGTATCTGTGGTCGAGGCCGCAGTCGGCAACGGCGGTGCTGCGCGCGATCGCCGACGACGCGTCGACGGGCTAGCGGTTGTCCTTTCGCAGCGGATGATCCTGCGGGATCTGCACCAGCACGATGGGAATCGCGTCCGGATCCTCGATCCACATCTCGATCAGGCCCCACGGCTCGGTGCGTGCCTCACGCACGATCTCGATCCCGGCGGCCGTCAATTCCTCTGTAGCAGAGGCGATATCGCGTACCTGCAACCACAGCGCGCCGGAGAACGAACCCGATTCGTCGCCGCGATGATGCGCAGCGATCTCGAGCAGACCCTGACCCGCGAAGAACACCGTCCCGCCGGGGTATTCGCGACACACTGCCAACGACAGACCGTCACGGTAGAACGCGAGAGTCCTCTCGTAGTCGACGGGTCGCAGAATTGTCCGAGAAGCGAGGATGTCCACCCCGCATGGATACCACGGTCACCCGAGGTGGTTCCGCAGGCTCCACTCTCACAGTTGGGTCGTCGCGATTCGGTTACCGCCGGCAGCCTTCGCCTCGTACATCATCGAATCCGCCATCCGCGTTGCCCGCGTCACGACGTCGATGTTCTGATCCCACACCGGTGAACCCGCGTGCACGATCGCAGCCCCCACGCTGACCGTCACCGCAATCGGATCCTCGGGATCGCGCAGTGCTCGGCGCACCCCGTGGACCAGCGCGTCGATGTGGAGGCGGGACGTCGAGACGACGGCGAGGTACTCCTCCCCGCCGGTGCGTGCGACCACACCGTATTCGCCCAGATGTGCGCGTAGACGCTGGGCGACGCGCAGGATGACCGCGTCGCCTTCCTCGTGCCCGTACAGATCGTTCACCGATTTGAACCGGTCGATGTCGATCATCACTGCCGCCGAGCACTGATCCTTCTCTCGGCCGCGTGGCCACACACCGTCGATGGCAGCGTCGAGACCGCGACGATTGGCCAGGCCGGTCAACGGATCGAGCAACGAACGACGCGCATCGTCGGTCAGGATGGTGATCAACAGGTGCGAGACGAGCGGAACTGCGGCGATCGTGAGCAGCACGACGTTCGTCCGGAAGATCAGTGATGCGATGTCCACCTCCCCGCGGGAGTACGTCGCTGCGGCGCCAACGAGAGTGCATGTCACCGCGAACACCAGGTGCGCCAGCAGCCAGCGGGGGCTGAGGCAGAACGTGCAGAACGTTCCGATCACGGCGAACAGCGTGCACGTCAGCAGGGCGTCCGTGAGCGGGTTGATCCACAGCGTCGACGCCGTCCCCAGATCGGCGAAGACCGCAAAGGCCACCACCCCGAGCCGGCCGGGAAACGGTCTGATGATCCAGGCCGCGCTGACGGCCACGACCATGACGATCAGAGCCGATTTCCAGGCGATGGCGAGCGGGCTGCGTGTGGTGTCCTCGGAGAACAACGACACCACCGCCAGCACACCGAAATTGAGCGTCAGGCATGCCAACACCCACCGGATGATTCTTCCGGCGGGCCGGGAGTTCTGGAAGTCCGCCATCCAGCGATAGTCGTAGGGCTGGGTGAACCAGGCTCGCAGAGCGCCCGCAGCACTGTGGTGGTTTCGGCGGTTCGACGTCGAAATCACCGGTAGGTCAGAAGTATCGGGGGAACGGCGACCAGTCGGGCTCGCGCTTGTCGAGGAACGCGTCGCGACCCTCCACGGCCTCGTCGGTCATGTAGGCCAGGCGGGTGGCTTCACCGGCGAACAGTTGCTGACCTACCAGGCCGTCGTCCTGCAGGTTGAAGGCGTACTTCAGCATTCGTTGTGCCTGAGGTGATTTCGCGTTGATCTTGGCAGCCCACTCGATCGCGGTGTTCTCGAGCTCGTCGTGATCGACCACCTTGTTCACTGCGCCCATCCGGTGCATCTCCTCGGCCGAGTACGTCTCGCCGAGAAAGAATATCTCGCGGGCGAACTTCTGACCGACCATCTTCGCCAGATACGCACTACCGTAACCACCGTCGAAGCTGCCGACATCGGCATCGGTCTGCTTGAACCGGGCATGCTCGCGGCTCGCGAGAGTCAGATCGCACACCACGTGCAGGCTGTGCCCGCCTCCTGCCGCCCAGCCGTTGACCAAGCAGATGACCACCTTGGGCATGAAGCGAATGAGGCGCTGCACCTCGAGGATGTGCAGGCGTCCGGCGCGGGCCTTGTCGACGGTGTCGGCCGTCTCCCCGTCGGCGTACTGGTAACCACTGCGACCGCGAATGCGCTGATCGCCACCGGAGCAGAACGCCCAGCCGCCGTCCTTGCTGCTCGGACCGTTGCCGGTGAGCAGCACCGTTCCCACGTCGGAGCTCACCCGTGCATGCTCGAGGGCGCGGTAGAGCTCGTCGACGGTGTGCGGCCGGAATGCGTTGCGAATGTCGGGCCGATCGAACGCAACTCGCACGGTCGCGTCGGACACGTGGCGGTGATACGTGATGTCGGTCAGGTTTTCGAAGCCGGGAACGGGACGCCACAGTGCGGGAGTGAAGGTCACGGGCGCCAGCTTAACGGTGGCCGGGGTTGACTCCGTGCCGAACGGTCGGTGCAGCTAGCGTGCAGTCATGACCGACCCGATCGAGCTCGACCGAGATTCCGACCCCGAATACGACCACCACGGGGGCTTCCCGCGTTTCGTGCCGGCGAAGGTGGGCCCGGAGTACGGGCAGCTGCTCGAGGCGCTGCGCACGGTGCAGGACCTCGCGGTGTCCACCTCGTTGCCTGCCGACGTGACCGCGGCGGCAGCGGACAAGGCCAGGGAACTGATCGAGCTGTTGAGCCCGCACGTGGTGGCCGAGGGGCGTCAGACCGCCGGACGAGTTCCTCGGCTGCCCGGTCGCGGTTCGCTGCTGTTGCTGCCGTGGATCATCGAGAAGATCGACGCCGAGGGCGTGCGCAGCCGAGGCATGTTCCGTCGTTTCCACCTCGGTGGTAACTCCGCCGCGCACGGCGGCACTTTGCCGCTGCTGTTCGACGACCTCTTCGGCCTGATCCAGCACGCCTACGGCAGGCCCATCAGCCGGACGGCGTACCTGCACATCAACTACCGCAAGGTGACGCCGCTGAACACCGAGCTGGTCGTCGAGGGCGCGGTGGATCGGGTCGAGGGGCGCAAGACGTTCATCAACGCTCGGCTCACCGATCTCGACGGCACCCTGTTGGCCGACTGCGAGGCGTTGATGGTGCAGTTGCTCCCGGGGCAGCAATGATCCCCCCGATCGACGACGTTCTGGACGGCGCGCATGTGCTCTCGATGCCCATGCGGACCAAGTTCCGCGGCATCACCACCCGCGAGGTGATGCTCGTTCGTGGGCCGGCCGGGTGGGGTGAATTCTCACCGTTCCCCGAATACGACGACGTCGAGTCGGCACCCTGGTTGGCGTCGGCGATCGAGGCCGCGTGGGACGGCCCGCCGAGCCCACTGCGTCGACGCATCCCGGTGAATGCGACGGTCCCCGCCGTGGCGGCCTCGGAGGTGGCATCGGTGCTGAGCCGATCTCCCGGGGCCGAGACCGCCAAGGTGAAGGTGGCCGAGAAGGGGCAGACGCTCGCCGACGACGTCGCCCGGGTGCGCGCGGTGCGCGAGCTGGTCCCGCGGGTTCGGGTCGACGCCAACGGAGGCTGGACCGTCGACGAGGCGGTAGCGGCGCTGACGGCCCTGACCGCCGACGGTCCGCTCGAGTACGCCGAGCAGCCGTGCGCCACCGTTGCCGAACTCGTCGAACTTCGTCGCCGGGCTCCGGGAGTTCGCGTGGCAGCGGACGAGAGCATTCGCCGAGCCGAGGATCCGATGAAGGTCGTCCGGGCAGGCGGAGCCGACATCGCGGTGCTCAAGGTCGCCCCGCTCGGTGGGATGCGCGCGGTGCTCGAGCTGGCCGGCGAGCTGGGGGAGTACGGCGTTCCGGTGGTGGTGTCGAGTGCTCTGGATTCGGCGGTGGGAATCTCGGCCGGTCTGGCCGCTGCCGCGGCGTTGCCGCACCTCGAATTCGCCTGCGGTCTGGGAACGGGCGCACTGTTCGTTCGAGACGTCGCACCTGCGCCGGAGGTGGTCGACGGAACGTACCCCGTCGGCAGTCTCGAACCCGACGCCCAGGCGCTGATCGAGCTCGATGCCGATGCCGATCGCACGCAGTGGTGGATCGAGCGAGTTCGGCGTTGCCACGCCCTTCTGCGGTAGTGTTGCGCCCGGTCCGCGACGGGGCCGCTGACACATCTGGGAGGAAGTTCGAAGTGGTTGCTGCACTCAAGGATTCGCTGCTCGACGAGTCGAAGGCCGACGCTCTGCGCGTCGACGTTCTGGCTCTGATCGATGCCGAGGTCGCGGACAAGAAGGGCGCGAGTGGCCTCGCGGTCAAGGGGGGATACGGCGCAGTGAAGAAGGTCGGGCCGTCGTACATCGACAGCGCGGTCTCGGCTCTGTGGCCCGATTTCGTCGACAAGCTCGACCCGTTCTGGCAGTCGTACAACGCTGCCCCGCAGGGCACGTTCGGTGACTATCTCGTCGCCAACGGCGACGCCGCATCCGACGCGTTGCTCTCGGTCACCGATGCACGCATCGAGGAGACCGACAAGTCCGTCGTCAAGAAGTTCTACGGCAGCCTGCGTGGCTCGGCGAAGAAGAACGTCATCGAGGCACTGCCTCGCGTGGGTGACCTGGTCGCCAAGCACGCTTGAGCGGCTTCGCCGCATGTGAGTGGAAATTCGTAGCCTGCTACGAGGTGGGAGTGGAGCCCGCGGAACGACCCGAGGGCTCCACACTCACATGCGCGTAGCGCTCAATCGCTCCCAGTCGGCTTCGGTCTGATCCGCGTACAGCTGCGCGAAGCGGCACAGCGCCACCTCGAGGGCATCGGAATCACCCGCGTATCCCGAGATCATCGACGCGCCGCTGGTGCGTGCGTGACCCTTGGCCAGCAGACGGCCCACCACCCGTGCGTAGTCGACCAGCGCGGGTGCATCGATCGACGACAGGTCGATCGTTCCCTTCATGTTGCGGAACTGCCGTACGTAGTACTGACGTCCGGCGATGGTCGTCCAGCCCAGTAGCGGATCGCTGACGGTCTGCAGATCCTGCTGATACTCGACGACGCGTTGCCCCTGATGGTCGTGCCAGGCCGATTCGCCGTGCACGTACGGCGCAAGCACCGAGCGTCTGGCCTGCTTGAGCTGAAGAAACACCACGTCGTCCTCGCTGGTGCCCTCGAGCAGAGCCACATACGCCCGCAGGCCGACGCTGCCGACGCCCACCACGCGGTGCGCCACGTCGATCAACGTGTACCCACCGAGCACTCGACGCCAGTGCGGGGTCAGGGTGAGCAGATACTCGTCCAGTCCGACGGCGAGAAGTTCCTCGTCCTTCGCCGAGATGCGCGTGGTGATCGGCGGCTCCTCGACGATTCTGCGCTTGCCCTCGTGCTTCTCGGTGAAACGCGGCAGAACGCGGTCACTGGTGCGTCGACGCGCCTTCTTGGTGGCGCGTTTGATCTCCTTGCGCAGCGACCCTTCGGTGGCGTCACGCTGCAGCTTCTCGGCGGTCAGACGCTGGAACGAACGCGACATCAGCGGCTCGTCGGCAAGTCTGGCCACCTCTATGCGGTACGCGGACACACAGGCGGTGACGGCGTCACGGCACTGATCCTCGGTGCGGCCGTTCTGCCGCCCGGCTACCCAGATGCTCGCGGCGAGGCGTCGTAGATCCCACTCCCAGGCTCCCGGGTGGGCCTCGTCGAAGTCGTTGAGGTCGATGACGAGGTCACGTTCCGGTGAGGCGTAGAAACCGAAGTTGCCGAGGTGGGCGTCGCCGCTGATGACCGGGTTGATGCCGGTCGACGGCAGCATCGCCACGTCTCGGGCCATGACGATGGCCGTGCCGCGCAGAAAGCCGTAGGGGGACTCGATCATCCGCTCGAGGCGCGTCGGTATCAGCCACTCGATGCGGCCCTGGTGCGAGTAGTCGATCTGCTTGACCGGGTCGGGTCGATCCGGTGGTGCCGCCCAGTCACCCAGGGAGGCGATCGGAACCTTCTCGCGTAGGCGTCGACCCAGTTCGTAGCGCTCGGCGCGGGGGAGAGGACGGGCTCGCAGCGAGGCGAACGACGCGCCGTCCACCTCGACCGAGTCGGTGACGACCGTGTGACCTTTTCCCAAGCCGGACATGTGAGATGACACTAATCCAGTGCTATCCGGCGGCTTTACCGAACTTCCAGTATCCGGTGAAGCAGATGCTGGATTTCGGTACTGCGCGGTCGTTCACCAGGTATCTGCGCAGGCCCGTCGCCAGGCCCTGCTCACCTGCCACGTAGACGTACGGGGTGCCGCCGGGAAGTTCGGCCTGCTGCACGGCGGTCAGTGCGGCCTCGCCGGGTTTGGCATGCCGGTCGGGTCGGACGATCCAGTTCAGCTCGACGCCCGGCGGCACGTCCTGATGCTGGATGTCTGCCTCGGTGGGGACTTCGACGAACACCACGGCCCGCAGGTCCGCAGGCGAGGATCGCAGTATGCCGAGAATTGCCGGAGCAGCACTTTCGTCGCCGACGAGCAACTGCCACGAGGGTTCGGTGTCCGGGTTGTAGATGCGGCCCTCGTCGAGAATCGCGACGCGGTCTCCGGGTACGGCCTGCGCAGCCCACGACGACGCCGGACCTGCCTCGCCGTGTTCGCCGCCGTGTGCGACGAAGTCGACGTCGAGCTCCGCACCCTCGCTGAATCGGCCCTGGCCTGCGGGCCGGAAGTGGCGGACGGTGTAGTTGCGAACCACCGGTCTGGTGTCCTTGGAGAAGGTCAGATACTGGGCGTACCAGAGTTTGGAGGTCGTGCTGGGTATGCGGGGTTCGCCCTGCCCCGGTTGCGGCAGGAACAGTCGAAACCACTGGTCGTAGCCCATGTACCGGTAGTCCGCGAGCGGCTCGCCCCCGAGGGTGATTCTGACGAAACCGGAACTGATCTTCTCGGCGGCGAGGACGTGCAGACGGTAGAACGCCGGATGATCGGGTTTGACGTACTTGGCCATGCCGGTGAGATTAGTGGACCCTAACTCCGAATGGGGTCGCGTCGATTCACTCGGGTCGATCTCGTCGGTAGTGCTGGACGACCTTTGCTCCCATCGGCACCGCGAACAGCATCATGAACACTCGGATCACCTGCGCTGCCACGACGAACGTGACGTTCGCTCCGGTAGATGCCGCGATCGCCAGTACCGCGTACACCCCACCCGGGGTGGTGGCGAGGTAGCCCTCGTATCCGCTGGTGCCCGTCGACGAGGCCAACCACAGCCCCAGCAACGCGCACCCGACGGTGACGGCGATGATGAGCAGCAACGCGGACGGCAGCACCCGCGAGATGGACTTCAGGCTCGCGACGGTGAATCGCAGACCCGCTTGCCACCCGATCACGATGTACGCCGCCCACAGCAGCAACGTGGGAACCGATGCGTCGAACGAGAACCCGAGGACATCGGCGCACGTGGCGATGATCAGTGGGCCCAGCAATGCCGGGGCAGGAAAGCGCAGCGCACGCGCGAGCAGTACGCCGATCGCGCCGCAGACCAGCACGAAAACCAGGTCCACGTACAGCGGAGCTCCGGAATCGGCGATCGCGGTCGAGTGCCCTGGCTGCGCCCGGAACACCAGCGTCGCCACCAGCGGCAGGGTGGTGGTGACGAGAACGACCCGCAGGTACTGCACCACCGCAACGACGCGTTCGTCGCCGCCGAGTTCCTGGGCGATGGCCACCAGGCCCGACGCGCCGCCCGCGACCAGTGCCAGCGCACCGGTCAGTGAATCGATGTCCTTGCGCAGTCCCAGCAGCGCGCCCGCGGCGATGGACAACAGGAGCGTTCCGACGCATGCCAGCAGCACCGGCAACCACGCATCGCCCAGTGAGCCGAGTGTGTCTCGTTGCACCAGCGTCCCGATCTCGACGCCCAGCACCGCCTGAGCCGCCATGCCGAGCCGTCGCGGCAGCGGAGCGCGCTCGGTGCCCGTGGTCGGTGCCCAACCTGCGAGAGCGAAGACCACCCCCACCAGCAACGCGACGAACAGGGCTGCCGATGGAACCCCGAGGGCGTCCGCACCGACCGTCAGTCCGACGGTGACGAGAACCAGCAGCGACCAGCGAATCAAGAAGGGCGCTCGATTTCGCGAACCTCGGGCGGCAAGCCCCACTCGGTACGGCCGAGGCGGCTCAGCGGGGCGATGGCGTCGAACTCGGGGAGGCCGTCCTCGGCCAGATATTCGGGACGGACCGACAGAGCGACGACGGTGCCCATGACGACGAAGCAGTTACCCACTTCGACGACGCGATGCAGCGTCGCCTCGATGGCGATCGGAGCGGCGGCCACGCGCGGTGGTGTCACGACGGTGCTGGGCTCGCTCTCGATCCCGACGGCTTCGAATTCGCTGACGCCGTGGTCGAAGCTCGCCGAACTGCTGTTGACCTGATCCACCAACGGTGCCGTCGCCAGGTTCACGACGAACTCGCCCGTGGCCTCGATGTTGCGAAGACTGTCCTTGCGGGTCACCGAGGTGAACTGCACGACGGGCGGTACCACCGAGGACACCGTGAAGAAGCTGTAGGGGGCGAGGTTCGCCACACCGTCGGCGGAGACGGTGGAGATCCACGCGATGGGCCTGGGTACCACCGAAGCGGTCAGGAGCTGGTAGAAGCGACCGGGAGCGACCTCGTCGGGCCGAAAGACTGTACGCACACCTCAATACTGTCAAAGCCCGGTTGCGGCGGCTGACCGACGCATCTGACACTCTGGAAACTGTGAATCCGTCCACCGCACAGGCCACCGCAGTCGTCGACGAATTGGCGCGCAGCGGGATCCGAGACGTCGTGCTCTGTCCCGGCTCGCGGAACGCTCCGTTGGCGTTCGCGTTGCAGGAGGCGGACGTCGCCGGTCGTCTGCGGTTGCACATGCGGATCGACGAGCGAACCGCCGGCTTTCTGGCCATCGGGCTGAGCCTGGGCAGCGGTCAGCCCGTCCCTGTGGTGATGACGTCGGGAACCGCGGTCGCCAATCTGGGGCCTGCTGTCCTCGAAGCGAACTACGCGCGCATTCCGCTGATCGTCATCAGCGCCAACCGCCCGTACGAGATGCTCGGGACCGGCGCGAACCAGACCATCGAGCAGCTCGGCCTGTTCGGATCTCAGGTCCGCGCCACGATCAGCCTCGGGCTCGCCGAGGAAGGGCCCAAGCAGAACAGTCAGTGGCGCAGTGCGGTCTCACGGGTCATCGCCGCAGCGCGCGGCGCACGCTCCGGCAACGCGGGCCCGGTGCACTTCGACATCCCGCTGCGTGAGCCGTTGGTGCCTGCGATCGGAGACCCGGGTGCCCGTCCGGAGGGTCGGCCCGACGGAATGCCGTGGACCTCGACCACCCAGGCGACACTGGACGTTCCCGTCGAACTGGATCTGACGATCGACACCGTGGTCGTCTCCGGTCACGGCGGTGCCGTGCGTCCGGAGCTCGCCGGGCTGCCGACCGTCGCCGAGCCGACGGCGCCCCTGCACGGAATCCCGTTGCATCCCTTGGCTCTCGCGCAGTTGAGGCCGCGCCAGGCAGTCATCACCGGGCGGCCTACGCTGCATCGCCAGGTCTCGGCTCTGTTGGCCGACCCTGCGGTCGACGTCATCGCGCTGACCACCGGACCGCGCTGGCCCGACGTCTCCGGCAACGTCCTGGCCACCGGCACTCGCGCAGTCGCCACCGGCGCGCCCGACCCTGCCTGGATCGCGCGCTGCGCCGCTCTGTCCGAGAAGGCCGAACTGGCTGTGCACGAACAACTTCGAGAGCATCCCAAGCCGACTGGGCTGCACGTGGCCGACGTGGTGATGTCCGCGCTGCAGCCCGGAGACCAGCTGGTGCTCGGAGCCTCCAACCCCGTGCGCGACGCGGCCCTGGTGGCGACCCCGACCCCGGACGTGAAGGTTCTCTCCAACCGCGGCGTGGCCGGCATCGACGGCACCGTCTCCACGGCCATCGGTGCCGCGATGGCCGGAAAGCGCCGCACCATAGCGCTTCTCGGCGATCTGACATTTCTGCACGACGCAGCGGGCCTGCTCATCGGCACCGGTGAACCACGTCCCGACGACCTGACGATCGTGGTCGCCAACGACGACGGCGGCGGCATCTTCGAGCTCCTCGAACAGGGCGACCCGCAGTACGCGGGGGTGTTCGAGAGAGTGTTCGGCACACCCCACGGCATGGATCTCGGCGCGCTGTGCGGTGCCTACCGTGTGGAGCATCGACTGGTCGATTTGGCCGATCTGGCAACCGAACTCACCGGCCGTGCCACGGGAATCAGAGTGCTGGAAGTGACCACCGAGCGATCGGGACTGCGGGATCTGCACGCAGCGATCAGGGCGCGGCTGTAAAGGGGATCGAGTCGATGCCCGATCGTATCTTCGAGAATCCTCGATTGACGGCGATCTACGACGTGCTCGAGGGTGATCGCTCCGATCTGGACGTGTACGTGGCGGCAGCCGAGGAATCGAATGCGCGCCGAGTGCTCGACGTCGGCTGCGGGACAGGGACTTTGGCCTTGCGCCTGGCGGCTCGCGGGATCGCGGTCACCGCGCTCGATCCGGCCGCCGGATCATTGGCAGTGGCCCGACGCAAACCCGGTGCCGAGCAGGTCAGGTGGGTTCAGGGGCACTCCGGGGACCTACCGGCACTCCAAGTCGATCTGGTGACGATGACGGGCAATGTCGCGCAGGCCATCGTCGATGACGAGGATTGGTCGCTCACGCTGACACGAATCGGCGATGTACTGCGTCCGGACGGATGTCTGGTGTTCGAGACTCGCATTCCCGCACGCACGGCCTGGACCGAGTGAAACAAGCGAGACTCCTGTGCAGTGCGCGATATTCCGGGGGTGGGCCGGGTGGAAAGTTGGCTGGAGACCACCGAGGTCGATGGGCCCTTGGTCAGCTTTCGGTGGACGTACGTCTTCGCCGGTGACGGTGAGGTTCTGACGTCGGATTCGACGCTCCGGTTCCGCGAGCGTGAGGAGGTGGAAAGTGCCCTCGTCGATCATGGGTTCACAGTCGGCGAGGTGCGCGACGCGCCGGACCGGCCGGGGCGAGAGATGATCTTCTACGCGCACTCTGCAGCGGACCGGTAGCTTCTCGGCCGGGTTTACGATCGCTGCGTGCCCGCATCCGAAACGCGAGCACGTGTCAAGGCCGACAATCGGATCGAGGAGAACCAGTGGCGGGTGCTTTCGAGGTTCTGCTGGACGATGACCGCGCTCAGCTCGAGGCGTTCGTCGAGGAGTACCGGAACGCCCTGGACGCGATAGTCGACGGTCTCACCGAGGAGCAGGCGCGTGAACGGTTGGTCCCATCGGCCACAACGCTTCTCGGACTGCTCAAACATGTGACATGGATGCAACGGGTGTGGTTCGAGGAATGCATCGGGGGTAGGTCCAGGGTTGAGCTCGGCCTGGTTCGCAGTCCTGCGGAGTCCTTCGTTGTCGACGACCACGACACCATCGTCGGTGTCGTCGCGGCGCACAGACAGGCCTGCGCAACTGCTCGAGCGGTGGCAGCCGACGTGCCACTCGATGCCGTCGTAACGGGTCATCGCAGCGGGCCTCGTACGGTGCACTGGGTATATCTCCAGGTGCTGAGAGAATTGGCCCACCACTGCGGCCATGCCGACATCCTTCGTGAACAGATTCTCTCATCCTGAGGCACGAGGGTAGGTCGTCAGCCCTTCTGCGCCGCAACCCATTCGAGGGTTTCGCCGGTTTCCTGATCGATCATGTCCTTGATCATCTTGTTGATCAGGTCCTCGATCTTGCCGCCGACGAGTGGAATCTTCACCGTCGATTCGCCCTTGACGATCAACTTCGCACCGGTTCCGTCGGGTCGAAGGGACAGCGTGCCGTTCACCTTGGCCGGTAGACCGGTGGTGCCGCCGATGAGGGTTCCCTCGGCATGGTCGCCCTCGAGCGGACCCCAGTGATCGGTCCGGGAGACGATCAGCTTGCCTTTGATCACCTTCGTGACGAAGCCGGGGAGTTCGGAGGTGCCGACCTCTTCGGTGATGTCGACCGTCAGACCGCCGTCGTCGTGCTTGGTCATTTCGTACCCGTCCGTCTTCTTCGCCTTGGCGAAACGGGCTGCCCACTGGGCCTCGCTGGTGAGTGCTGCGTGCACGTCGGCGGGGGGATTGGACGATTCGACGGTGAACTCGAAGCTGCGCGACATGAGTGCAGACGCTACCCGAGCGGCGTCGTGTCGGCTGCGAAGTAACCTGATCGCTGTGACCGCTACCGACAGAGCCAGCCGAACGCTGTACCGGACCCGGCTGGTCGTGCTCGTGGTCGCCGGCGCGATTTCGGTCCTCGCCGTGCTTCTGGTGGTCGGAGCCTGGCGCAACGACGTCACCATCGATTCCGACAAGGGCACCGCCACCGCCGAAGTGCTGTCCGCGGGCAAGTTGCGCTCGGCCGTCAGCTTCATCACACCCGACGGCGTGACACACAACCCGGCGCTCGGCGTGCTGTACCCCACCAACCTCATCGCCGGTCAACGCATCGAGGTCGAGTACTACAAGGCAGACCCGGACGTCGAACTGGTGCGCGTCGCCGGCCGCGACGCTACCGTCGCTATCGTTCCGGCCGGGTCGGTCATCGTCGTCACCTGGCTGATCGCCGGGCCGGTGGTGTTCTGGTTACGACGCAAGGAGGCCCGGAATGCGTAATGCCAAGCAGTGGATCATCGCTGCCCTCGCCGCGGTGGCCGGGTTCACGCTGGTGAATTTCGGCAACATCGCGTCCTCGATCGTGGTCTTGGTGCTCGCCGTTGGGTTCGTTCTCGCCCTGACGACGCCGGTGCTGTACCCCCGGTCCCTGTCCGACGACGCCTCGCGCACTCTGGCGACTCGGAATTCGGTGCCGTTGGTCTACTGGCGTCCTGGATGCATCTTCTGCCTGCGGTTGCGGGTAGCGCTGCTGCTGCGCGGAAAGAAAGCCGTGTGGGTGAACATCCGCAAGGATCCGGCAGGAGTGGAGCCTGCGGAACGACCATTCAACGCTGCGGCCGCGCGGGTTCGGTCGGTCAACGACGGCAACGAGACGGTCCCGACCGTGTTCGTGGGCTCCGAACACCGCACCAACCCCGATCCGTCGTGGGTGCTCGCGCAATTCGTGTGACGTTGGCCCACACGTAACGTTGTCCATACCTGGCCGACTGCGGGGCCGCCCACACTGAGGACCGTGCGAGTAGCCATCGTTGCGGAATCGTTCTTGCCCAACATGAACGGCGTCACCCACTCGGTGATCCGTGTCCTCGAACACCTCGACAAGACGGGGCACGACGCCATCGTCATCGCCCCGGACAATCCGTCCGGCCCCAGAGCCGCGACGTGGCACGACGACGTTCCGGTGCACCGGGTGCCGTCGATCATGGTTCCCAAGGTCAGTTCGCTGCCCGTCGGAGTGCCGGGCCGCGGCATGGTCTCGGCGATGCGCGCCTTCGCCCCCGACGTCGTCCATCTCGCGTCACCGTTCCTGCTCGGAGCAGGCGGTCTCGCCGCCGCCAACCGACTGGATGTGCCTGCTGTTGCCGTCTACCAGACCGATGTCGCCGGTTTCGCCGCCAGTTACGGCCTCGGCCTGACGTCCAAGGCCGCGTGGCGCTGGACGAGGAGACTGCACCGCGGCGCCGCCCGCACCCTGGCACCGTCCACCTCCGCCGTCGACGCACTGGAGCTGCACGGAATTCCGCGCGTGCACCGATGGGCCAGGGGAGTGGACGCCGTTCGATTCGCGCCTTCGGCCGCGTCGGCCACCCTTCGCGACCAGTGGGGAGCCGGCGACAAACTGATCGTCGGCTTCGTGGGAAGGCTCGCCCCCGAGAAGCACGTCGATCGCCTCGCCGTGCTGGCCACCGACCCGTCGATCCAGCTGGTGATCGTCGGCGGCGGACCCGACACAGCGGCGTTGCAGACCCTGATGCCCGGCGCGATCTTCACCGGTCAACTCGGCGGCGACGAACTCGCGCGGGCGTACGCCAGCTTCGACATCTTCGTCCACCCCGGCGAACACGAAACCTTCTGCCAAGCAGTGCAAGAGGCCCTCGCCAGTGGCGTCCCCGTCATCGGACCCGACGCCGGGGGCCCGCGCGATCTGGTCTCGCACTGCCGCAACGGATACCTGCTGCCGGTCGACAAGTTCACCGAGCTGCTGCCCAGTGCCGTAGGTGCCCTCGCCGAACCCACCACCCGGGCACGATTCGGCGACGCAGCCCGCAAATCCGTTCTGCACCGAACCTGGCCGGCCATCTGCGACGAACTGATCTCGCACTACTACGACGTGCAAGGCATCACAGCTCCGCAGGTGCAGAAGATTGCGTAGCGTCTTCTGGTCGCTCCGCAGGCTTCGCTCCTGAGTAGTCTGGACTGCGTGGCCCAGACATCACGCGCAACCCTGGCAAAAGAGCCCCACGAGGTGGCGTCGATGTTCGACGGCGTCGCCCGTCGATACGACATCACTAACACCGTTCTCTCGTTCGGGCAGGACCGCAGTTGGCGCAAGCTCACTCGGCGAGCGTTGGATCTGAAACCCGGCGAGCGTGTTCTCGATCTTGCTGCAGGCACCGGTGTCTCCACCGTCGAACTCGGTCGCAGCGGAGCCTGGTGCGTGGCCACCGATTTCTCCAAGGGCATGTTGCAGGCCGGATTGCAGCGAGGTGTTCCGATGGTCGCAGGCGACGCGATGGCACTGCCCTACGCCGACGCCAGCTTCGATGCCGCCACCATCTCGTTCGGCCTCCGCAACGTCTCGGACTTCGATGCCGGACTGCGCGAGATCGCCCGCGTCACCAAGCCCGGCGGCAGGCTCGTCGTCTCGGAATTCTCCACGCCGGTGTTCGGTCCGTTCCGCACCGTGTACATGGAGTACCTGATGAAGGCGTTGCCGAAAGTCGCACGCGCGGTGAGCAGTAACCCCGACGCGTACGTCTACCTCGCCGAGTCCATCCGCGCTTGGCCGACGCAGGAACAGTTGGCGCAGCGCATCGCCGACGCCGGCTGGACCGACGTGCAGTGGCGCAACCTCACCGGCGGAATCGTCGCGCTGCACAAGGCAACTCGACCGTAGCGCGGTTCACGAGAACGGCGGCCGGGAATCCACTTTCAACGATCCGCTTCCCGATGCCCGCCACGTGCGCGCTACGAGGTCGCTGTCGGCCTCGGTGATGAGGTTGCCCATGCAGCGGACGGCAACTTTCATCAGCGCCCGCGAGCGCATGCCCACCGGTCCTGCAGCCGGTAGGAATCTCGGCACGGTCAACAGTCCGGCGAGGCGTCGGGCGATGGAGAAGGCCTGCCCGTAGTGCTCGCGCAGCAGGCTCGGCCACGCGTCGGTGAGGTCGGGGTGATCGAGCAGGTCGACGACCATGCGGCCGCCTTCGAGTCCGTAGTCGATGCCCTCGCCGTTGAGTGGGTTCACGCAGGCTGCGGCGTCACCGATGATGGCCCAGTTGGTGCCTGCGATGCCCGAGACCGCTCCGCCCATCGGCAGCAGCGCCGACGCCACCGAGCGCAGTTCCCCGCCGAGGTCCCATTCGCCGCGACGCTGGTGGGTGTAGAGGTCGAGAAGCGGGCGCAGCGCTCCGGGTGCAGGCCGCTTGGCGGTGGCCAAGGTGCCGACGCCGATGTTGATGGTCCCGTCGTTCAGCGGGAAGACCCAGCCGTAACCGGGCTGCAGAGTGCCTGCGGCGTCACGTAATTCGAGGTGTGAGCTGATCCATTCGTCGTCGCTGCGGCCCGAGTCGATGTAGGCGCGAGCCGCGACGCCGAACGCGGTGTCGCGATGCCACTGTCGCCCGAGTTGCTTGCCCAGAGTGGAACGAACACCGTCGGCGACGATCAGTGTGCGACAGGAGATCTCGTGGGCTCCGGTGGCTGTCTGCAGGGTCACAGAACGGACCGAATTGCCGTCGCGGTTGACGGCGACAGCCTTGGCTCCCTCGGCCATGACGGCCCCGGATTCGACCGCAGCGACGCGAATCCTGTCGTCCAATTCGGTTCTGGGGACGGCACTTCCGATGGTCGGCAGCGATCTGCTCGGCCACTCGAGTTGTAGTTCCTGGCCGAATCCGCTCA
This sequence comes from Rhodococcus sp. 06-418-5, assembly GCF_002258285.1. Lineage (NCBI taxonomy): Bacteria > Bacillati > Actinomycetota > Actinomycetes > Mycobacteriales > Nocardiaceae > Rhodococcus > Rhodococcus sp. 06-418-5. Next base: position 323,461 of record NZ_NOYE01000037.1, on the reverse strand, counting down.
GTCGCAGTCCCCGGTTGCGCGCCTTGCCGCGCACCCACTCGCCCAGACCCAACTGATCTAGCTCGGCGACGGCACGTGGCGTCAACCCGTCACCGCACGTCTTGTCGCGGGGAAAGACTGCCGCGTCGGCCAGGACGACGTCGCGGCCGGATCGCGCGGCCCATGCCGCAGCGGACGATCCTGCGGGGCCCGCGCCCACGACCAGAACGTCGGTCGCGGTGGGTGGGACGGGGTGGGGGGTGCTCACGAGTTCCAGTATCCCGACCGGAGCGACTCGGTGCCGTGAAGGGGCTCCGGTTAACGCCGTGTGAACGCTTGTTTCATAGATTCAGAATCTATGGACGGATCGTTCATGGCGGGTCTAGCGTCTCCCACGTGCACCAACCGATCCTCCTCCTCGACTTCGACGGCACCGTCTGCCTCGGTGACGACCCGGTCTGGGCCTACGCCGACGCGGTGGCCGAATCTCTCGACCGCATCTCCGCCGCAACTCTTCGTGCCGGGTTGACGGCTTTCTTGGACCGCGGCGCGGGGGAGTACCTCGACGGCTACTCCGCCGTCCAGCAACTGTCGGTGGGAGTGGACGCTGCCGTTCTCGCCGCCGCCTACGCGCAGTCCCGCGAGCGCCTCGCCGCAGGTGAGCTCGAGGTGTGGGCACCGGCCGGGCTCGCGGATTTCGTCGATCGCGTCGGCGCCGACGTGGTTGTGGCCACCAATGCCCCGCGGCGCGGCGTGATCGAAACCCTCGACCGGCTCGGTCTGACCGCGGCTGTCGATCGTGTCGTCACCGACGCAGGCAAGCCCGAGAAGATGCCCGCGCTGGTGGACTCACTACTGGGCACGCGAGCACCCCATCTGTTGGCCAGTGTCGGCGACATCTGGCGCAACGACCTCGACGCACCGCATCGGCGCGGTGCCGTCACCGCTTACATCGACCGCCACGGTCACCCCCGCCCGGAAGCGACGTTCTCCGCCTCGTCGTTTCCGGCGTTGTACGACGAACTTCTCGAATGGTCGACCGATCCAGCAGCATTCGCACTCACCCACGAAGGACAGTCATGAGAATCCGCACTCCCTTGCTCGCGGTGGTTGCCACCGGACTGCTCACCGCCTCGCTCGCCGGATGCGGAGCCCGCGACGAGTCCACCACCGAATCCTCTGCTGCGTCGCCCTGTACCGGGTCCAGCTCGGCAGATGCAGCCGACCCGTCGGAGCTGACGCTGGCACTCGTCCCCTCGGGCGACGCCAACAAGCTCGTCGAAACCGTCAAGCCGCTGCAGGACGCGCTCACCGAGCGCCTCGGCATCCCGGTCCGAGGCGTCATCACACAGGACTACCAGGCGGCGGTGGAGGCCATCGGTGCCAACCAAGCCCAGATCGGCATGCTGCCGCCGCTGCAGATGGTGCAGGCCTGCAACAAGTACGGGGCCGAGCCGGCTCTGCAGACCGTGCGCAAGGGCAAGACCACCTACGCCGCGCAGTTCTACACCAATAACCCCGACAAGTACTGCGACGACGCTCCCGTCACCGGAGCCAACGGCCTGCTGTACTGCAACGGAACCGAAAGCGGCACGGGTCCGGCCGGACTGGACTCGCTGAGCAAGATGAACGGTGCCAAGACCGTCATGCTGCAGTCCGCATCATCGGCCGGATTCGTGTTCCCCTCCGCCGCATTGAAAGAGGCCGGCATCGACTCCACCACCGATCTGGACCTGACCCAGGTCACCTCGCACCCGGCCGCAGTGCTGTCGGTGAACAACGGCGACGACGAAGTGGGCGTGTCGTTCTGGGACGCCCGCGAGACCGTCGTCGCCGACACCCCCGATGTGGCGAAGAACCTGGTGGTGTTCGCACTGACCAACGAGATCCCCAACGACGGCGTCTCGATCAGCAGTTCGCTGAGCCCTGATCTGCAGCAGCGCATCTCGGACGCGATGGAGGACTACGCGTCCACCCCCGAGGGCGTCGAGGCCCTGACGGCGATCTACCAGATCACCGGTCTCGACAAGGCGGACCCCGCAGCGCTGCAGCAGGCGCAGACCGAGGCGGACTCCATCGGCCTGGGGAACTGATCGGATGAGCGGCGACGGCATCGCATTCGACAACGTCTCGGTCACCTACGCGGGCGGCCACACCGCGCTCGACGGAGTGACTCTGGGCATTCCGGCGGGTCAGATGGTTGCCGTCGTCGGCTTGTCCGGGGCAGGGAAGTCCACGTTGATCCGCACCATCAACGGCCTCGTGCCGGTCACCTCCGGCACCGTGACCGTCGGTGATCGCGCCGTGAACAATCTGAGCAGCAGAGGGTTACGCGATCTGCGCGGAGACGTCGGAATGATCTTCCAGGGCTTCAACCTCGCCAAGCGCACCAGCGTGCTGAACAACGTGATGATGGGCCGGCTGCACAGCTCGCCGATGTGGCGAACGCTGCTCGGTGCCTGGTCCGCGGAAGACACCGAACTGGGCATGCAGGCGCTCGAGCGAGTCGAGATAGTCGGCAAGGCCTACGCGAAGGCGTCGTCCCTCTCCGGCGGTCAGCAGCAACGGGTCGCCATCGCCCGGGCACTGGCACAGCAACCGCGAGTGATCCTCGCGGACGAACCGGTGGCCTCGCTCGATCCGCCGACGTCGCACGTCGTCATGCGAGACCTGCAGCGCATCAACGCAGAACTCGGCATCACCGTGGTGGTCAACCTGCACTTCCTCGATCTCGCCCGCCGCTACGGCGACCGGCTGATCGGGTTGCGCGACGGCAAGGTGGTGTTCGACGGCCATGGCCGCGACGCCGACGAATCGGTGTTCGAGAGCATCTACGGCCGCTCGCTGACCGCCGAGGACGTGCTGGAAGCCAAGGCAGAGCTGTGAGCGCTTCCGTTTCCACCCGGCCGGTGAAGCCGCGTTCGGCATGGAAAACCGTTGTGACACTTGCCGTCATCGGACTGATCACCGTCTGGGCGGGCGTCGGTGTCGGTGCCGACCTGGGTGACATCATCGACAACTGGGGCAACGCCACCGGCAAGCTGATCCAGTTGATGCAGCCGGACTACTGGTTCTTCCCCGAGACCGTCGACGCGATCCTCGAGACCCTGCAGATGGCCGTCATCGCGACCGCCATCGGTGCCGCGATCTCGTTCCCGGTGAGCTTCGCGGCCTCACGCGTGACCAACCCGAATCGGCCGCTCCTGACGGTCGTGCGCGGAATCATGAATGTCGTTCGCGCAGTGCCGGATCTGCTGTACGCGGCGGTGCTGGTCGCGGTGGTCGGCACCGGGGCGCTGTCGGGAATTCTGGCGCTGATCGTGTTCAACGTGGGCATCATCGTCAAGCTCGTCTCCGAGGCGCTGGACTCGGTCGATCGCGGACCGCAGGAAGCCGCTCTCGCGGCGGGTGGCTCCTGGATCGCCGCGGACCGCAGTGCCGTTGCGCCGCAAGTCTTTCCGGCCTTCGTATCGCAGAGCCTCTACACGTTGGAACTGAACGTGCGCGCCTCGGCGGTGATCGGACTCGTCGGTGCAGGCGGACTCGGCATGCTCATCGACAATGTTCGGACCTTCTACAAGTATCACCAGCTCAGCCTCATCATCCTGGAGATTCTCGTCATCGTCCTGGCATTGGAACTGCTCTCGTCCTGGGCCCGTCGAAAGTTGGTCGGATGACCGTCGTCGACCGCACCACCCGTGCCACTCCGGCCCGGCCGCGCAAACCACGCAACCCCCTGCGCACCGCCGTGTGGGTGGGCATCCTCGCCGTGTGCGCACTGTCGTTGTACGGCATCGAGATTCGCTGGGACAGATTGCTCGACCTGCCACAGAACCTGGTGCGCTACGCCGGCCTGATGTTCGCACCACCGGACGTGTCCGCACTCGGCAAGGCCGTCTCGGCCACCATCGAATCGGTGCAGATGGCCTGGTTCGGAACGGTGCTCGGCATCGTCGTGTCGTTTCCGCTGAGCTTCCTCGCAGCCGCGAACATCGGGCCTCTCTGGCTGCGATGGCCGCTGCGCATCGTGTTCGCCGTCATTCGTGCAGTCCCCGAGGTCGTCATTGCCATCCTCATTCTGTCCGTCACCGGGCTGACCGCGTTCACCGGCGCACTCGCGATCGCCATCGGCTCGGTCGGCACCCTCGGCAAGTGGGGCTACGAGGCCATCGAAGGCGCGGAGAAAGGTCCGGTCGAAGCGGCCCGAGCGGCAGGCGGCTCGACGGCCCAGATCGTGCGGTGGGGACTGTGGACCGACGTCGCACCCGAGGTGTTCGCCTTCTGGCTCTATCGCTTCGAGATCAACGTCCGTGCGTCGGCCATCCTCGGTCTGATCGGTGCAGGCGGCATCGGCAGCATGTTGGTGGACAACGTGCAGTACCGCCAGTGGGGTGCGGTCGGCATGCTGCTGATCGTCGTCGTGGTCATCACCGTGCTCATCGACCAGGTCTCCGGTCAGGTGCGTCGACGCATCATCGACGGGAGCTGGGGATGGCAGAGAAAAGTATGAGCAAGATATGAGCATGGATCTCGCGCCCGGTGGAGTCGTGCCGCACATCCGATCGATCATTCCGTCGTTGCTGCCCGCCGAGCGGGCCGTCGCCGAGGTGTTTCTCCGACGTCCCGCCGACATCGTCGAGATGTCCTCGCAGCAGGTCGCCGACGCGGCCGGGGCGTCACGGGCGTCGGTGGTGCGTACCTGTCAGAGTCTCGGCTTCGGCGGTTATCAGCAGCTGCGAGTCTTGCTCGCGCGCGATGCGGCCCGGGCGTTGCCCGCGCAGGAGCGGTCGGCGGACGGTCCGTTCGCGATCGTGACGGAGACCTTCGCCCACGTCGGAGATTCCATCGCGGCGATGACGGCACTGTTGACCACCGAGGATGTCACTCGCGCGGTGGCTGCGCTCGCCGGTGCCGAGTCCGTCGTGGTCATCGGCAACGGACTCTCGGCCGCGTTGGCCGCCGATACCGATGCCAGGATGCGTTCGGTCGGCCTGCGCTCGCACGCACCGACCGACTCGATCGCGCAGCAGGTCGCCGTCCGGCTCCTCACCGATCGCGATGTGGCCCTGATCATCAGCGGATCGGGTGCCACGAGCGCGTCGACCAAGGCCGCTCAGGCCGCACGGGAACGCGGGGCCACCGTGGTCTCGGTGACGTCGTTCGCTCGCTCGACCCTGGCGGCCGCGTCGGACATCGCACTGGTGGTGGGCATGCGTGACCTCAGCTTCCAGCGCGAACTCGCCGTGACCAGCAGAATTCCGCACGTGATCCTGCTCGAAGGTCTGATGGCCGCTCTGACCGACGCCTTGGGTGACAGAGCGTCGGCAGCGATGGCCGCGACGCTGGAAGTCATCTCCGGCAACCTCGGTGAGTGAAGCGTCACCTGTGGTCGGTGACACCGTCGCACCGGTGTGCACGCTAGGTTCACTACGGTAGAAGGCGAGCAGCGGCGCTGAAGTCGCTGCTGCCGGCATGTCGACGACAGGACAGGGACCAACATCGTGAGTACAGACGACGCTGCCGTAGCAACGGTCGTTGCCGGAGTCGACCTGGGTGACCCGGAGCTCGCGCGATCCGTCGCCGACGGCCTCGCACGCGTCGAAGAGCTGATGATCAGCGAGCTCTCCGACGGTGAGGAGTTTCTCACCGAGGCTGCGTTGCACCTGGCCAAGGCCGGCGGAAAACGATTCCGGCCCCTGTTCACCGTGCTCACCGGCCAGCTGGGACCGTCGCCGACCGATCCGGCGATCGTCACCGCGGCCACGGTCGTCGAACTGGTCCACCTGGCGACGCTCTATCACGACGACGTCATGGACGAGGCGTCGATGCGTCGAGGTGCCGAGAGTGCGAACTCACGCTGGGGTAACAGTGTGGCGATCCTCGCGGGCGACTACCTGTTCGCGCACGCGTCTCGTCTGGTGTCCACCCTTGGACCCGACGCCGTGCGCATCATCGCCGAGACCTTCGCAGAACTCGTCACCGGTCAGATGCGCGAGACCATCGGAGCCAAGAGCACCGACGATCCCGTCGCGCACTATCTGAAGGTCGTGTGGGAGAAGACCGGTTCGCTCATCGCATCGTGTGGACGCTTCGGCGGAACCTTCAGCGGCGGCGATGCCGAGCACGTGGGACGACTCGAGCGCCTGGGCGACGCGGTAGGTACCGCCTTCCAGATCTCCGACGACATCATCGACATCTCCTCGGCCACCGAGCAGTCCGGCAAGACTCCCGGCACCGACCTGCGGGAGGGCGTACACACTCTGCCGGTGCTCTTCGCGCTGCGCGAGGACGGTGCCGACGGCGATCGACTGCGCGAGATCCTCGCCGGTCCGGTCACCGAGGACGCTCTGGTCACCGAGGCTCTCGAGCTGCTGCAGCGGTCACCGGGAATGATCTCGGCCAAGAGGACACTCGGCGAATACGCCGCTCGGGCACACGCAGAACTCGCACTGCTGCCGCAGGGACCGGCCAACGATGCGCTCGGCCGGTTGGTGGACTACACCGTCGAACGCGTGGGCTGACGACCGGGGAACTGCCGGTCGGGGTGTTTTCGTTGATCGGGTAGTAGCACCCGGTACGAGGAGGCACTTCGGACATGAACGGTTACGCGAACGGCGCAAAGACATTCGGCCTGCTGGTCGGGATGTCGGCGCTCATCGTCTTCATCGGCTCGCTGTTCGGTAACGCGACCATTCTGATCGGCTCGATCGTCCTGGCGGTTGGCGTCAACGGTTACGCGTACTTCAACAGTGCGAAGATGGCCCTGCGATCGATGCACGCGGTGCCGGTGAGCGAACTCGAGCAACCGGCGATGTATCGAATCGTGCGGGAGTTGGCGACGACGGCTCATCAGCCGATGCCTGCGCTGTACGTCAGCCCCACCAACAACCCCAACGCGTTCGCCACCGGACGCAATCCGCGCAACGCCGCGGTGTGCTGCACCGAGGGCATTCTGCGCATCCTCGACGAGCGTGAACTACGAGCGGTGCTCGGTCACGAGCTCTCGCACGTCTACAACCGCGACATTCTGATCTCGTCGGTGGCCGGGGCGATGGCTGCCGTCATTTCGGGCCTGGCCAACCTGGCCTTCTTCGCCAACGTCTTCGGCGGACGCGGCAACGGAGGCGCGAACCCGATCGCGCTGCTGCTGGTGTCGATGCTGGGGCCCATTGCGGCCACCCTGGTACGGCTCGCGGTCTCTCGCTCGCGTGAGTATCAGGCAGATCAGTCGGGAGCCGAGCTGACCGGAGATCCGCTGGCGCTGGCCTCGGCGCTCCGCAAACTCGAGCGGGGAGTGCAGTTGGCACCGTTGCCGCCCGAGCCACGATTGGCAGCCGAGTCGCATCTGATGATCGCCAATCCGTTCCGCATCGGCGACAAGGCGGGTCGACTGTTCGCCACCCACCCGCCGATGGCCGACCGCATCGAGCGACTCGAGCGGATGGCCGGCCACCGGCCGTACTGACGGGGCCTGCGGGAACGACCCATGTGAGCAGAAATTCGTAGCACGCTACGAATTTCTGCTCACATGCGGCGAAGCCGCTCTAGCGGTAGTTGACGAACTGCAGTGCGATTCCGAAATCCTCGTTCTTGAGCAGCTGCTGGATGGCTTGCAGGTCGTCGCGCTTCTTGCTGCTCACGCGCAGTTCGTCGCCCTGGATCTGGGCCTTGACGCCCTTGGGGCCGTCGTCGCGGATCTTCTTGGTGATCTTCTTCGCGTTCTCGGTGGTGATGCCCTGCACGAGCTTGCCGGTGACCTTGTAGACCTTGCCGGACGCGGCCGGATCGTTGGTTTCGAACGCCTTGAGGGAGACATCGCGTCGGATGAGCTTCTCCTTGAACACGTCGAGGGCGGCCTTGACCTTCTCCTCGGATTCGGAGGTGATCACGATGGTCTCGGACTCGCCGCTGCCGGACCATTCGATGCTGGTGTCCGATCCTCGGAAGTCGAAGCGGGTCGCCAGCTCCTTCGCGGCCTGTCCGAGAGCGTTGTCCACTTCCTGTCGGTCGACCTTGCTCACTACGTCGAAGGACGAATCAGCCACTTCTCACACTCTCCAGTCGAATCGAAATGTTGTTTGGCGGTGGTGTCGGTCCACATCCCGCAGGGACTTTATCGGCCCGCTACCGACCGTATCCACCCGGTTTGCGTTCCGGGGGGACGTTCGTTGTATTCTTCTCACCGCGCCGAAGAGCAGTACGGGCTTCGATCGCATCACGGCAGATTGCCCGAGCGGCCAATGGGAGCGGACTGTAAATCCGTCGGCTTATGCCTACGTAGGTTCGAATCCTACATCTGCCACACCTGGAACCCCGGCGAGGATTTTCCTCGCTGGGGTTTCCATGTGAAGAGGGACATGTTGGGCTCGCTGACCACGCAATTTGGTACTGGGCGCTCCGAATGTGTAACCTCTTGAAGGCTTCAGCGCACGGCAACATGCGTAGTTGCTCGCCCCCTTAGCTCAGTCGGTAGAGCGTTTCCATGGTAAGGAAAAGGTCAACGGTTCGATTCCGTTAGGGGGCTCGCTGGATTGGATGGCTCGACGTCGCGTTCCCCGCGTGGGATGGTGGACGGTGAGCACCTGAGGCGGTGTAGCTCAGTTGGTAGAGCAAACGACTCATAATCGTTGCGTCGCCGGTTCAAGTCCGGTCACCGCTACACAGTAGGCAAGCACGACCCGTAGCACTCATGAACAGTCCTGATTGACCCTGATCAGATTTACCCGAAAGTAGGCGTCCAGTGGCCTCCTCCACCGATGTGCGGCCCAAGATCACCTTGGCCTGCGAGGTTTGCAAGCACCGCAACTACATCACGAAGAAGAACCGTCGGAACGATCCCGACCGCATCGAGCTGAAGAAGTTCTGCTCCAACTGCGGCACGCATCGGGCTCACCGCGAATCTCGCTAGTTCCGCTCGGCTCGCTGGTTCGCAGATCCGTTCACCAGTCGGCGCCCGGCGTTAGGACACACTTCTCCCCCTAACGGCTCTTGCGTCCAGGGTAGAAAAGGTTGTCTTTCCGTGTCACAAGCTCAGCACGACGTCCCGGCCATGGATGCGTCCGCTCACGCGGCGTCCATGGTCGGTTCTCATTTCCGCGTCGACGACTTCTACGAGGTCGGCCGCGAGAAGGTTCGTGAGTATGCGCGTGCCGTCCAGGATTTTCATCCCGCGCATCACGACGAGGACGCAGCGAAGGGCCTCGGCTACGACGGTCTCATCGCGCCCTTGACCTTCGTTTCGCTGCTCGGAATCATGTCGCAGACTCGGATGTTGCAAGAGGTCATCACGGGATACGACCCGAGTCAGATTCTGCAGACCGATCAGAGGCTGGAATTCCATCGCCCGCTCCAGGTGGGCGATCGAATCTTCTGCGACGTGTATCTCGAGTCGTTCCGGCAGATGAGCGGCAGCGACATCATGACCACCAAGAACATCATCACCGATCAGAACGGCGATCTCGTTCAGACGACCTGGACGACCATCGTGGCGCGTACCGGCGGTGAGATCGACGAGAACATCGCCCATGCGGTGAAGGAAGTGATCAGGCATGGCGCTTCGTAACTTCGACGACGTGTCGGTCGGCGACGAGCTTCCCGAGCGCGTCGTCTCGCTCACCCGTGGTGACCTGGTGAACTATGCGGGCGTGTCCGGCGATCCCAACCCGATCCACTGGAGCGACGAAGTCGTCGAGTTGGCCGGATTGGACGACGTCATCGCTCACGGGATGTTGACGATGGGTCTCGGTGCCGGTTTCGTCACCTCGTGGCTCGGCGACCCGGGTGCGGTCACCGAGTACAACGTGCGCTTCACCAGTGCGGTGCTCGTCCCGGTCGATTCGCCTGCGTCGGTGGAGTTCACCGGCAAGATCAAGGCAACCGACGCCGAGACGCGAACCGCGACCGTGGCCATCGTCGCGAAGTCCGCCGGCAAGAAGATCTTCGGGCGAGCCACCGCAACGGTGCGCTTGGCCTGAGCACGGGTCGGTCCGGTCGAGCTCGTTCACGGCCGGGACGACGGGATTTATCTGTTCCGAAGGGTGTGCAGTACACTGAGATTTCTGGGGTAATTCGGCGCTCTGCGCTGCCCGCGTCCTCTTCCAGAGGTAGTGCGGACGGTGACCGGCCGAATGGACACCAGAGCGGCCGAGAAGTTTCGGCCGAAGGGGCGTAGCTCAATTGGTAGAGCAACGGTCTCCAAAACCGTAGGTTGCAGGTTCAAGTCCTGTCGCCCCTGCCCAAGGTGTCAGCAACTGAGAGGAACGACGTGAGCGAGGAGCGCGGTAAGCGCGACGGTCGATCGGAGGAGTTCGAGAACTCTTCGGCTTCAGACGACGTCGCACCTGGCTCCGAGGGCCGTCCTTCCGATGCTGATACCACTGCCGGTGAATCCGCTGCAGACGCTGTGATGCCCACCGGCAAGCGATCGACCAGCAGGTCCCGCGGCAGCGCTGCGGGCGTGTCGATGTCCAAGGCTCCGGCCGCGTCCACCACGCCGGCGAAGGTCAAGACCGGTAGGACTCGATCGGGCAAGGTCAAAGCCGACAAGCGGCCGAACGTGTTTCTGCGTCTGTTGCAGTTCTTCCGTGAGGTCGTCGCCGAGCTTCGCAAGGTCATCTGGCCGAACAAGAAGCAGATGGTCACCTACACCACCGTCGTGCTCGTCTTCCTGACGTTCATGGTCGCGTACATCAGTGGCCTCGACGTGCTCTTCATTCAGGGCGTCGGCTGGCTGTTCGGCTGACCGATCGCAGCTGCGTGACCTATCGACGATCGAACCGAGCAGGAAACTAGAGAAAGGGTGCTGACGTGAGCACGCCGCACAACGACGCCACCGAAGTGGCCGCATTCGACGCCGATGTCGAGGCGACCAAGCAGGGCCTCGAAGCGGAGCAGGCCGCTCAGGACCGCGAGACCGACGAAGCAATCAAGGCCGATGTCGCCGCTGCCGCCGGTGAGGACGTCCCCGCCGAAGACGGCGAGACTGCCGACGCAGATGTGACAGCCGAGCCCGAGGATCCCGTTGCCGAGATGAAGGCGGCTCTGCGCCGCGCTCCCGGTGACTGGTACGTCATCCACTCGTATGCCGGATACGAGAACAAGGTCAAGGCGAACCTCGAGACCCGCGTGCAGAACCTCGACGTCGGTGACTACATCTTCCAGGTGGAAGTTCCCACCGAAGAGGTCACCGAGATCAAGAACGGTCAGCGCAAGCAGGTCAACCGCAAGGTTCTGCCCGGCTACATCCTCGTTCGCATGGAGCTCAACGACGAGTCCTGGGGAGCGGTCCGCAACACCCCGGGCGTCACCGGCTTCGTCGGTGCCACTTCGCGGCCGTCACCGTTGACCATCAACGAGGTCGTCAAGTTCCTCATGCCGCAGGAAGGTGCCAAGAAGGACGCGAAAGCGACCGCAGGCGCAGCCGATCAGGGCGGCGACACCACGTCGAAGCCGGCCATCGAGGTCGACTTCGAGGTCGGCGAGTCGGTGACCGTCATGGACGGCCCGTTCGCCACCCTCCCCGCCAGCATCAGCGAGGTCAACGCCGAGCAGCAGAAGCTCAAGGTGCTGGTATCGATCTTCGGCCGTGAGACACCGGTCGAGCTCGGCTTCACGCAGGTCTCCAAGATCTAGTAGCCGAGCACACAGACTTGCAGTAGCAACCGCAAGAAACCCGAGCGAATACAAGGAAAAAGAAATGCCCCCGAAGAAGAAGAAGCTAGCCGGGATCATCAAGCTTCAGATCCAGGCCGGTGCCGCCAACCCGGCACCGCCCGTCGGCCCCGCGCTGGGCCAGCACGGCGTCAACATCATGGAGTTCTGCAAGGCGTACAACGCCGCGACCGAGTCGCAGCGCGGCAACGTCGTGCCGGTCGAGATCTCGGTCTACGAAGACCGCACGTTCGACTTCAAGCTGAAGACTCCCCCCGCTGCCAAGCTGCTGCTCAAGGCCGCAGGCGTGGCGAAGGGCTCCGGCGAGCCGCACAAGACCAAGGTCGCCAAGGTGACCATGGACCAGGTGCGCGAGATCGCCAAGACCAAGCAGGAAGACCTCAACGCCAACGACATCGATCAGGCCGCGAAGATCATCGCCGGCACTGCTCGCTCGATGGGCATCACCGTCGAAGGCTGATTCTCAGCCGTCAAGCAAGACACGTGGGAGAGCCGGCCAGGCTCGTCAACCACACTGAACTCGAACGAAGGACAGTAAGACATGGCAAAGCGCAGCAAGGCCTACCTCGAGCAGGCCGCAAAGATCGACCAGGACAACCTCTACTCGCCTCTCGAAGCCGCGAAGCTGGCCAAGGAGACCGCGTCGAGCAAGTTCGACCCCACCGTCGAGGTCGCAGTGCGTCTCGGCGTCGACCCTCGCAAGGCCGACCAGATGGTGCGCGGCACCGTCAACCTTCCCCACGGCACCGGCAAGACCGCTCGGGTTATTGTTTTCGCCGCTGGTGAGAAGGCTGCAGAGGCCGAGGCAGCAGGAGCCGACGTCGTCGGCGCAGAAGATCTGATCGAGCGCATCCAGGGCGGATTCCTGGACTTCGACGCCGCGATCGCCACCCCGGATCAGATGGCCAAGGTCGGCCGTATCGCCCGTGTCCTCGGACCGCGTGGCCTGATGCCGAACCCGAAGACGGGCACGGTCACCAACGATGTGACCAAGGCCGTCAACGACATCAAGGGCGGCAAGATCAACTTCCGCGTCGACAAGCAGGCCAACCTGCACTTCGTCATCGGCAAGGCCTCGTTCGACGAGACCAAGCTGGTGGAGAACTACGGCGCAGCGCTGGACGAGATCCTGCGTGCGAAGCCGTCGTCGGCCAAGGGTCGTTACGTCAAGAAGGTCACCGTCTCGACCACCACCGGACCCGGCGTCCAGGTCGATCCGAACCGCACGCGCAACCTCCTCGAGGACGACGCGAACGCGTAAATCAGTTCAGCATCATCACGAAGGCCGGCACCGATTCATCGGGTGCCGGCCTTCGTTGCGTGATGAGGTCCGTGGTGCTACGCAGCTCGCGCGAAATTGGCCAGGATGATCCCGGCGATGCGGTCCAGCAGTGCTGCGGGCAGGTCGTGGGCCATGCCGTCGATCAGCGTCAACTCGGCCCCGGGGACGGCACGGGCGATGGCCTTGCCGCCCGACGGTCGCACCAGTTTGTCCGCGGTGCCGTGGATGACCGTGGTGGGTGCGGTGATCTTCTTCGCGTACGGCCGCAGACTGCCGGTGCCGGTGATGGCGGCCATCTGCCGGACGACACCGGACGGGTTGTAGTTCCGCTCGTACATCACCTGTGCGATCTCGAGCTGCTCTTCGGGCGGAGTGCGGTAGCCAGGGGAGCCGATCGCGGCGAGCGTCTTGGCCGAGTGCGCGATGATCTCGTCCTTGGTGGCGTCCTTCCCGACGCCGCCGATGAGCGGCAGCAGAGCGCGTGGGTCTGGGGGCGGCAGGAACGGCTCGTTGGTGCTCGAGAAGAGGATGCCGACAGACTTCGTTCGGTCGGGATAACTTCCGGCGAACACCTGGGTGATCATTCCGCCCATGGAGGCACCGACGACGTGCGCCGAGTCGATGTCGAGATGGTCCAGCACGCCGACGGCGTCGGCCGCCATGTCCGTGATCGTGTACGGCACGTCCGAGGACATCCCGAACTCGTGCCGGATCAGCCGAACGATCTGGGAACCTCGTACCTTCTGCCCGGTCATCTTGGTGGACAACCCGATGTCGCGGTTGTCGATGCGGATCACCCGGTAGCCGGCGTCGACGAGACGGGTGCAGAAGTCCATGGGCCACAACGTCAATTGCGCGGACAGGCCCATGATGAGCAACACTGCTGGATCGTCGGTCGACCCCATGTCCTCGTACGCGATCTCGACGGAGTTCGTCGGTGCGACACCTTGTTCGATTCTCATGGTCTCGTTCCTACCAGCCTGGCTCACCGAGTACCGGCACCACCAGGTAGCTCGGATTGTCCGGGTCGATGTCGATGTCCTGTCGGCGCAGTCGCGTACGCACCAGATCCGGCAGAATCGGGATGAACCGCGGTGTGTCGGTGGCGAATACGCTCACGCGGAGGCGGTGGCCGGATGCGATGACGGCTTCGGTGGTGAGGATGTCGATGTCGAGATCGATGGGTCGGCCGACGGGCACCGGGAGCAGCGCTGCCTCGGTGAGCGGATGGTACGGGCGGGTGTAATCGCCGTTCGGGGCGAACAGTGAGCGTTCGTCATCGACGGCACGGCGTGACGCGAGCAGGGCACCGTTGCTCAGCACGATCGACCGGCCGCTCGGGGAGACGTCGCAGACCATGACGGCCCACATCGCTTCCGGCGCATGGCAGACGACGCGCACATGCAGATTCATGGGGCCGGACAGTACGGTGTCCGACTCGGCAGGCGCGGTGGTGAAGGTGACTGCGCCGCCCTCGGCGAATCGATTGTCGTAGGTGAAGCCGCCGCCCAGGACTGCCGTCACACCGGCGAGAACCTGTGTGGTGTCCCGAGATACGACGGCTCGCAGCGAGGGGCGCACCGTCAGGACATCGGACTCGGCGGTCGGCAGGCCGGTAAGGCTGCCGTCGGCGACGGCGTGGGGCGCGGTGCCCGATGCCGCTGCCGACAGGTAGAGCCGGCGCGGTTGCGCCTGGGGAGCCGGAAAGCGCCCGTGCGCAGTCCAATTGCCGCCCTGCTGACGCAGGGTGACGGGGCCGTAGTTCTCGATTCCGTTGTCGACGTCGCGCAGCCACTTGTCGAACCAAGCGCGTTCGAGTACGTCCAGGCGAGGTGGAAAGCCCGGCTCGCCGAACCCGATTCCCGGGTTGCCGTGGTATCCGTCGCCGACGAGCAGCTGCTTGTATCCGCGTTCGAGAGGGAGGCGGTTGTAGATGTCGGGTGCGGACCCGCCGAAGATGTCGTGCCAGCAGCCGTACAGAAATGTCGGTGCCGCGATGTCTTCGATGACGGCATCGATGGTGTCGTAGTACTCGTTGTCGTAGATTCGCGGATCTCCGCCCGAGACAAAGCCTTTGGCCAGGTCGAGCAGATTCGTGGCCGGGGATCGAGCACGATCGCGGAGCCAGGCGAGCGGGTCGATTCCGCCGATCGCAGGTGCCCATTTGAGCCCGTTGACGGCCGCGAGCCACAGCGGAATGAACGCCGAGGTGGCACCTCCGGTGGCGAAGATCTCGCGCACGATGTCCACCGACCCCTCGACCGCGAACACCGCGTCGAGGCCTGCAGGCTGCTTGGCTGCGGCCTGCAGGGCGTTGATGGCGGAGTACGAGATTCCGGCCATCCCGATTCTGCCGTTGCACCATTTCGTGCGTCGGGCCCATTCGATCACCTCGAGCGAGTCGAGCTGTTCCCGGCGGCCGAGCACGTCCCAGGTGCCCGAGGAACTTCCGGTGCCGCGGACGTCGACGATCATCTGCACGTACCCGCTGCGCACGAGATGACGGTTGACCGAGAGCAGGTCGGCCGCCCCGCCCGCTACCACCCGGGTGAGCTCGGTGATGCCGTCGAACCTGGTTCCGGTCAGGTCGAACGCGGACGAGAAAGCTCGGATCGCACGACCCAGAACGGGGGTCTCGAGGATGGTGTCGATGCCCTTGATCAGCAGCTTGTTGTAGGGCGTGAGGTTCAGGACGGTGGGAAACGCGCCCTCCACCGCCCGTCCCGACGCGTCCGCGGGGCGAAAGACGTATGCGCGCAGCACAGTTCCGTCGCTCATCGGAATGCGGACGTTCGCCGCGACCGACACTCTCGGGTAGCGCGGCTCCTCGCGCACGATCGCCGCCCATGCAGCCGCAGCGTCCCCGCCGCTCGGATCGCGTACGGGTTGCAGGAGGGGGTGTGGCTCTACGGCAGTCATGAAGACCGATTAGACCTTCGAACGACCCATCTTGTCCTGCATAACGCGTTTCGGTCGTAACGCGTACCAATCAGAACGCCGACTTTCTGTGTCTTGTTGGGAATCCTCTCAACGGCAGTTGAGCGTCACTGTGGGCTATACCAGACTTTCTCGGTCATCCGGTTGTCCGGCTCCGTCATTGCTAACGTCTGCCCGTCCGAGTGATGTGGGACACCGACCGTTGCAGGGGAGCACGAATGCACGTAGAAGCATTGTTCGGAGACGGATCGTTGCGTCCGATCTGGCCGCACGCAGACGCTTTGATCACCAACGAATGCCCGGGGCTACGGTTCGCCGGGAAGTACGCCGACGTCGTTGCTCTGAGCAACGGCGATCCGACGGCGCTGCGACCGTTCGTCGACGAGGACACTCGCAGACGGGTGGCAGACATGGCAGCGCCGCGCACCGATACCGCACTCGTGTTCGGAGCCAACGGCTTTCTCGGTGCTCACCTGATCGGCCGCCTTACTCGTGATTCCGCCGTCGAGGTCGTCTACGCGATGGTTCGTTCCACCGAGGAAGAGACGGCTCTCGAGCGTCTGCAGCGCACGTTCGATCAGTACGAGATCGTGGTGGACGCCGGCAAGATCCGCATCGTCGAGGGCACGCCGACGAAGTTCCGGTTCGGTCTGGACAAGGCCGCCTACTACGACCTGGCTGCCGGAGTGGGGCAGATCTTCAACTGCGCCAGTTCGACCGACTACACCGAGAGCTACGCCGAGCTGCGCGACGACTGGTTCGTCAGCGTGCTGCGCATCCTCGAATTCAGCATCACCTCCACCCGTAAGCACCTGACGTACGTGGGAAGCATCGGTGCCCACCTGTACCAGAAGCCCGAGGACTTCCGTCGTCCCGATTCGTGGTGGTACTCCGGATACGCGCAGATGAAGTGGGTCAACGCAACGCTGCTGGGCTGGCTGTCGATGTCGGACACCTACTCCGTCACCCTGTGCGAAGCCCCCTACATCCTCGGCAGTACCGAACTCGGGCGTGATCCTGGCCGGGTCTACAGTTTCTGGCGGATCATCGAACTGGCGATCGCTGCCGGTGCCATCTGGGACGGCCCTGGCATGAACTACGTTCCCGTCGACGTGATGTGTGACGTGATGGCGAGCAACTCGCTGCGCGGTCATCCTCTGACGAGGCTGTTGCCGAGCAATCCCACCGGCTACGGTCACGATCTCTATGCCGAACTGTTGGGGCTCGATCTGGTGAGTTGGGACGAGTTCAAGGAGCGCGTCAGCGTACGCATCTCACCTCGGTTCGCCGAGACGATGCTGGCCGACAACATCGACAAGCTCATGCGCCTGGTGCACAAGCCCGAGGCCATCCTGCCGGTCGACCACGACATCTCGTGGTGCGATCACCGTCGCCTCTTCGAGCTCTACTTCGACAAAGCACAGCTCAAGACGCTCACGCCCGCCGCCGTCAACTGACGTGTCGGAGGGATTCGAACCCACCTCGGTGCGCCTACGGGACGTACCCATCGGCCGTGAGGTGACCAACGGCGTTCTCTCGCTCGGGTTCTACGTGGTGTGCGGCCTGATCGGGCTGCTGCCCGCCTCTGTGCGGATCCGGGCGGCCGATGCCTTCGTGACCTGGTCGGAGAGCGTCGACGAACAGCGGCACAGCTGATGTCGTGGATTCGGTGGACACTCGGCCTCGCCGTGGTGCCGGCAGCTCCGTTCGGGCTGTTCGTGTACTGGCGAACGCGGTTCTTCTTCCGTGATCCGCACCGCGAACCGCCCGCCGATCCGCGGTCGGTGGTCGCGCCGGCCGACGGGTTCGTCACGTACGTCAAACGCGTGGAGGCGGGCAGTACCGCGTTCGCCGTCAAGAAGGGGCGGACGATCGTTCTCGACGAGATCGCCGGAGTCAGCTCGACCGACAGCGGTTACCTGATCGGGATCTACATGTCCGAATACTCGGTGCACCGCAATCGAATTCCGGTTGCGGGCACCGTCGGCATGCGTCGCCATCGGTCGGCTGCACCGTTCAACAAGTCGATGGCCAGGGTCGGCGCGAACCTGTTGACCCGACGCACTCCGTACGACGAGGGCTGCGACTACCTGCTCACCAACGAGCGGCTCACCATCTCGATCGAGCACGAGTCCGGTGCCGTGGTGACGGTGACGCAGATTGCCGATCTCTGGGTCGACCGCATCGTCGCGCACGTCGCCGTCGGTGACACCGTCGAACGCGGCGAGCAGTACGGGATGATCCGCTTCGGTTCTCAGTGCGATGTGTTCGTGCCGGACGCACTCGTCGACGAGATCACCGTCCGGCCAGGCAATTACGTGTTCGCCGGGGAGACGACGGTGGCCCGTTCACCGATCCTCGTCGACGGCAGTCAACAGAACGAAGAGGAACGATGATCACGATCGAAGAGGTCGACGGCAAAGCAGGCTGGCGCGAGTTCGAGGCCGTCTCCGACCTGGTCTACCAAGGCGATCCGCACCGCCTTCCCGACGAGTCGATAGACCTGCGTCGAGTGCTCATCGCACCGCCGTCCTCGGTCGCCGCCACTCGCATCACGAAAGCATTCCTGGCGCGCGAGAACGGAATCGCCGTCGGCCGCATCGTGGCCATCCACGACCTGTCGTTCACCGAGTACACGGGGGAGTCGATCGGCTTCTTCGGCTTCTACGAGGCCGTCGACGATCACGACGTTGCGAGAGCATTGCTCGACGCTGCGGCGCAATGGCTTTCGGCTCGCGGGCTCGCGACCATCTCCGGACCGTTCGGGCCGTCGATGTTCTACAGCGCAGGCATCGTCGTCGACGAAACACCGGCACTGCCGCTGGTGGGCATGCCGCACAATCCGCACTACTACGCCGCCCACTTCGAGAAGTGGGGTCTGATGGCGGTCAAGGACTTCTACAGCTACCTCTTCGACGACCCGTGCATCATCTACAACGACCCCAAATACGCGCGGCACATGCAGATCTTCGAGAAGATCAAGGCGCGATCCGACGTGACGTTCCGGTCGATGAAGTACCGGACGCTGCGGCGCGACGCGCGCATCGTGCGGGACCTCTACAACAAGACGTTCGTGAACTTCTGGGGCTTTTCGCCGCTGTCCTACACCGAGCTGTTCGAGTTGCTCAAGATGATGCTTCCGGTCATCGACCGCAGGCTGACCCTGCTGGCCGAACTCGACGGCAAGCCCGTCGGCTTCCTGATGGGAATCCCGGACGTCAATCAGGCCGCCGCGAAGGCGGCGCACCTGAAGTCTCGCTGGGCGCGAGACCTGGTGACGCTGTGGCACGTCAAGCGTCCGGGTCGAACCGAGGTCATCGACGGCGTGCGGGTGGACATGCTGTTCGTCGATCCCGATTGCCCCGATCGAGCCGTGTCCTCCCTGCTGATCATGGAGATGTCGGTGCGCATGCGCGACCTCGGGTTCACTCGCGTCGAAGCGGCTCCCGTGCTCGATGACAGTCCGTGGATGAGGGGCTCGGTCCTGACCCGAACGAAGCTCGCTCCGCATCGCACCTACCGCATCTTCAGCCGGGAGTTGACGTAGATGACCGACACGATCTCGCGATTCGACCCGCAGGTGACGAGGGGAAACATCGGCGACCGGTGGGGTCGGCTCGTGGCGCGTCGGCGTTGGGTGGTGCTGGCGATCTGGACGCTGCTGGCGGTGGGATCGGCGGTTCTGTATCCGGCGCTGCAGAATTCGCTGGTCGGAGCCAACTTCTCGGTGCCGGGCACCGAATCGAGCCGGGCCGACGATCTGATCGAGCGCCACTTCGAGTCGTTCGGATCGGAACAACTCGTCGTCACGTTCACCTCCGAATCGGTGAACACATCCGACCCGGCGTTCCGTGAGCGAGTGGGGGAGGTCGTGGGTCGGCTCCGGCAGTCCCCGGACGTGCTGCGGGTCGTCGACCCCTACGAGACCGCGGGCTTCGTCCCAACGATTTCGCAGGACGGCACGTCGGCGCTGGCGTTCGTCGGTATCGGCGGAGAGGCGAGCGATCGGATCGCGGTCGCAGAACGCGTGCAGGAGATGATCGACGCGGCATCCGGCGACGGCGTCGAGGTGGCGGTGACGGGGTATTCCCCGATGACGGTCGATCTCACCCGCGTCGAATCCGCGGATGCCGTACGGGCCGAGAGCATCGGTCTTCCCATCGCTTTCGTGGTTTTGATCCTGGCGGTGGGGTCGGTGGTCGCAGGCATCGTGCCGTTGGTCTCCACCGGCATCGGCGTGCTGGCGGCATTCGGAATGTTCGCGCTGTTGTCCAACGTGATGACGTTCGACGTTCTCGTCACCACCGTCGCGGCGATGTTCGGTCTGGGTCTGGGAATCGACTACGCGCTGTTCATCGTCAGTCGATTCCGGGAGGAGATCGGGCGAGCCGGACCCTCGGACGATCCGGACCGGACGGAGCGCGCCGTCGGGGCGGCCATGGGTACCGCCGGGCACACCATCGTCATCTCCGGACTGGTCGTGTTGATCGCACTCGGAGCCCTGGCCATCGTCGATGTCCCCGCGGTACGCAGCATCTCGTTGGTCGTCGCACTCACCATCGCCACCGTGGTCGTGGTCGCCTGGACCCTGCTGCCGGCGATTCTCGCGGTACTGGGCACGCGCATCGGAGCCTGGTCGCTGCCGCGCAGATTCCAACCCCCGTCGGTCGACGAGCACGACGCCGCGGTGCCCACGTGGTGGTCGAGATGGGCGCAGCACGTCATCGAGCGCCCGTGGCGTTACACGGCCGCGTCGGCCGCGGTCCTCCTCGTCTGCCTGATTCCCATCGGTTCCATCTCGTACGGTGTCGACCTCGGTGCCGAAGCGCTGAGCGCCGAACCGTCGGGACGGGCCAACACGGTCCTGACCGAGAAGTTCGCGCCCGGGACCATCTCACCCATCACCATCGTGTTCACGGGTGAGAACGACAGTCCGTTGGAACCGCAGCAGATGGCCACCGTCAACGCCTTCGCCGACTCCGTGCGCGGGGACGATCGCGTCGCCTACGCTTTGGCGCAGCCGGAGGCCGGGCGGTCGCTGCTGATCGTGGTTCCGTCGGTGCCGATCGACTCGACTCAGGCCTCCGATCTCGTCGGATCCCTGCGTGAGCAGGCGGTCGCCGCGGGCGAGACGGACGGCACGAGCGTCTCCGTGGGTGGCACCACCGCACTGGTGGTCGACGCCTCCGACGAGATCTCGGGCAAGTTCGCCTGGGTCGTCGCCGCTGTTCTCGCCTTCTCGCTCGTGTACTTGGCAGTCGTCTTCCGCAGCGTGGTGATTCCGCTCAAGGCGGTCGCCATGAACCTGCTCGTCACCGGAGCAGCGTTGGGTGCGACCGTCGCCGTCTTCCAATGGGGTTGGGGGTCGAGCCTTCTCGGCTTCGAGAGCCCGGGCTACATCCAGGTGTATCTACCGGTGACGGTGTTCGCGGTGGTCTTCGGCCTGTCGATGGACTACGAGGTGTTCCTCATCGGCCGCATGCGTGAGGTGTTCGTGCGGGGAGCGAGCAACGACGTGGCCGTCGTCGACGGCATCGAGCACACCGCCAGGCCGATCACGGCCGCCGCCGCGATCATGATCGCCGTGTTCGCCAGCTTCCTCACCGCCGACGTTCTCGAGCTCAAACAGTTCGGCTTCGCTCTCGCCATTGCAGTGCTGTTCGACGCGGTGCTGGTGCGGATGATGATGGTGCCCGCGATGATGAAGCTCTTCGGTGAGCGGAACTGGTGGCCCGGGTCGAACCGCAGGAGAGTCGACTCCGGGCGCTACGAGGCCGTCGGCAGCTGAGCGCTCGCCAGGATTTCGCCGCCGGCCGAGCGGATCTCGATGTCGGTCACGTCCTGGCGCAGTACCGCGGCGTTCATGCGGCACTCGATGGTGATGTCACTACCGAGAAACGTGCCGGACGGGCGCTCGACACCCGACCGGTCGACGAGAACCACCTCGTACGGTCCACGATCGGAGATGCCCTCCATCTCCAGAACGGTCTCGGTGCCCCAGGTGTGGGCGACCAGACCTCCTTCTACGTCGACGCTCGGCGCACTCGTCGTGAACGCGACTTCCTCGTACGCGCCGAGGGTTCCGGGTGGACCGGTGATCGCGGTGGGTGGATCCGCGGGCTGGCGGTAGGCGTCCACCCCGAGCACGGCCCCACCGCCGACCACCACCCCCACGATCGCGGCCGCAGCGGCCAGACCTGCCGATCTGCGCTGCACACCGAATCGCTGCATACCGAATCGCTGCATACCGGATTGCGGCGATCCGGATCGCTCTCGCGGGGAGCGGCCCGTCGCGACGAGGATTCGCTCGCGCAGGTCGGGTGGCGTCGCGGATTCGAGCCAGGGCTCGGTCGGTCCACGGCGGCCCAGGATGTCCGTCATCTCGCGCAATTCGGCGATCTCGGTGTCGATCGTGGGGTCCGCCGCAGCGAGTTCGCGTAGTTCGGCGGCTTCGGCGTCGTCGAGATCGTCGCCGACGGCAGCGGCGATCAACTCGGCTCGGCGATCGGGTGATGCGCTCATGATTCCTCCTGTCCGTCGAGGTGGTCTCGTAGGGCCCGCAGTGCATAGAAGGTGCGGGTGCGCAGTGTTCGTACGGCAACTCCGGTCGATTCCGAGAGTTCGGCGTAGGTGCTGCCGCCGAGGTGCACTGCGACGACGACCTGCCGATGCTCGGGGGAGAGCAGGGCGAGTGCGGCGATGATTCGGAGCCGCTCGTCGACGTCGGGACTGGTGTCACGCGTGACCCCGCCCGACCCCCGATCGATGTCCTCGATCCGGTCCGACGCCGGCGTCGGCATCCTCGTCAGCGACCGTTGAACGTCGACGATCACATTGCGTTCGATGGCGAACAACCACGTTCGCAGCGACCCGCGACTCGGCTCGAATCGGGATCGCGCTCGCCATGCCCGAAAGAAGGTCTCCTGAACGCAATCCTCGGCCAGAGTTCTGTCGCGCAGAGCGTTGACGGCGAACCCGAGCATGGCCGACGCGTGCTCGTCGTACGCGGCAGCGACGTCGAAGTCCAGTTCGATCACGCTCCCGATGCTCATGACAGTGGTTACGTCGGTGGACCCTCGGACGTTCACGACGAGGGCGGAAAATATTTCTTTACCGAGCTTTGAACATTCTGGCATCGGCACTCGTACACCTTGCACGGGCTCGCTTGCCCGATACTCCCACGGAAGGCACACGAGATGACCAGACGCTCGATTCCACGCCCGGCCACGTCGATCCGATCCACCGCCACAGCGCTCGTCGGTGGTACCGCGGCCCTGATGCTGTTCGCCGCTGCCCCGGCCGGTGCCGATACGCCTGTCGCCGAACCGGATTCGTTCACCAGCGCGTTCACGGCCATGGCCACTCCCGACCAGGTGCTCAACGGTGAGGGCGTCGCCACTCCGGGGCAGCCCGGCGCGATGGGTACCTTCACGCTGCGCATCAACTCCGACCTCGACATCGTCTGCTACGACATTGCGCTCGAAGGTGTCACCGGCGACTACATGAGCCCGGCCAAGACCGCCACGCACATTCACCAGGCTGCGGCGGGCGCAGCAGGACCTCCGCGTCTGGCATTCCCGAACCCGACGCCCATCGGCGACGGCCCACGCACCAGCAGCGGCTGCATGCAGGGACCGTTCACCACCGGGCTCACTCCGGCCGGTGCCACC
Source organism: Rhodococcus sp. 06-418-5 (assembly GCF_002258285.1). Classification (NCBI taxonomy): domain Bacteria; kingdom Bacillati; phylum Actinomycetota; class Actinomycetes; order Mycobacteriales; family Nocardiaceae; genus Rhodococcus; species Rhodococcus sp. 06-418-5. The sequence goes on along the minus strand of NZ_NOYE01000037.1, from coordinate 299,923 downwards.
GCCGACAGCGGTACCGGATTCACGCTCGATCGGATCGAAGCCGATCCCGCGGCCTTCGCCGCCGACACTCACACCGTCGATTTCTCGGCGGGAGCGGTGCGCGGCCAGCTCACGCAGATTCCGGTCGGGTCCGTCGCGACCGGAGGCGGTGGATCGGCGCTCGCGGCGGCCGATTCGGCGTCGAGTTCGGTGCTGCCCGTCGTCGGTGCAGTGGCTCTGGGTGCGATGGTCGTCGCGGGCGTGACGTTCGCGGCTCGACGTGAGGTGCGGAGCTGAGATATTCGGTTCTGATCGCGGCGGCGGCGGCGGCGGTGGTGGTGGGTTGCTCCTCACCGTCACCGTCACCGTCGCCGTCGCAGCCGTCACCACCGGCCGTCCCCGTGTCCTCGCAGCCGTCGTCGGGCACTGCCCCGACTGCGCCCGCAGTGGACTCGGTGACACCGGCCCCGACGCGGGTGAGCGCTGTGGACATCGGTCTCGACGAGCCGTTGATCGGCCTGGGGCTCACCGAGTCGGGGGAGATGCAGGTGCCCACCGACTACGACGACGTCGGGTGGTTCACCGGAGGTGGCCGACCCGGTGCGATCGGCAGTCCGACGGTGATAGCCGGGCACGTCGACTCGACGACCGGTCCTGCGGTGTTCGATCGCCTCTCGGAACTCGGAACCGGAGATGTCGTCGAGGTCGAGGACGAGGCGGGTGGCCGAGCCGCCTACCGAATCGATCGGATCGGTGACTACGGCAAAGCCGAGTTCCCGACCACACTGGTCTTCGGAGCGGTGCCTGCCGACGAGATTCGGCTCATCACCTGTTCGGGTGACTTCGATGCAGCAGTGGGCAGCTACGAGCGCAACCTTGTTCTCTACGGGGTGCGCATCTGACGGTGCGAACGCCGAACGTTTTGGAGTTGGCACCGAACGTGTTGTAGCCTTATCGACGGTCCGGAACACGAATGCTCGCACTCGTGCCCTGATCGCCCAATCAAGTTCTACCCAAGACCGTTGGTCACCGCCTTCTCGAAGGATTCACTTCCGGGAGTTGCGCGGTTGAAGGTCCGAGATCGCTTCGGACGGCCCACGCAGGAGAACGAGGTAGGGAACCTGTATGCAGCCCTCGTGGCTGCCCGCTCGTTCACGCCCCGTGTGCTTCTTGCGCCGGGGCGTTCGTCGTTTTCCGGCCCTCTCGCGATCGACACAACTTCCCACGAGAGGAGGCGAAGTATGGCAAAGCCCGAAAAGGTCTCAGCAGTATCGGAGATCACCGAACAGTTCAAGGGTTCGACGGCTGCCGTCGTCACGGAATACCGTGGTCTTTCGGTGTCCGGTCTGACTCAGCTCCGGCGTGCGCTCGGCGAAGGTGCCACGTACTCCGTCGCCAAGAACACCCTGGTCAAGCGCGCAGCAGCCGAGGCCGGCATCACCGGCCTCGACGACTTGTTCGTCGGACCGACCGCCATTGCATTCATCAAGGGCGAGCCGGTCGACGCAGCGAAGGCCATCAAGGCCTTCGCCAAGGACAACAAGGCCTTGATCGTCAAGGGCGGCTACATGGACGGCGCAACGCTGTCCGTGGACGAGATCAACAAGATCGCAGACCTCGAGTCGCGCGAAATCCTGTTGGCCAAGCTCGCCGGCGCCATGAAGGGCAACTTGTCGAAGGCTGCAGGCCTGTTCAACGCTCCCGCATCGCAGTTCGCGCGTCTGGCGTTCGCGTTGCAGGAGAAGAAGGCTGCCGGCGCACCCGCCGCGGCCGAGGCACCTGCAGAAGCAGAAGCACCGGCGGAAGCTCCCGCCGAAAGCTGATCCGCTGGTATCGGCGAACAGCTCAGCTCCACACCATCACCGAACACCAGTCGCGGATCAGCGACCAGGTACTTACAGGAAGGACCCGCCACCATGGCGAAGCTCAGCACCGAAGAATTGCTCGACCAGTTCAAGGAGCTCACCCTCCTCGAGCTCAGCGAGTTCGTGAAGGCATTCGAGGAGACCTTCGAGGTCACCGCAGCCGCTCCCGTCGCCGTCGCCGCTGCCGGTGCACCGGCAGCCGGTGGCGCTGACGCTGCCGAGGAGCAGGACGAGTTCGACGTCGTCCTCGAGTCGGCCGGCGACAAGAAGATCCAGGTCATCAAGGTCGTCCGTGAGGTCGTCTCCGGCCTCGGCCTGAAGGAAGCCAAGGACCTCGTCGAGAGCGCTCCGAAGGCAATCCTGGAGAAGGTCGCCAAGGACGCAGCCGATGCTGCCAAGGAGAAGCTGGAAGCTGCCGGCGCGAAGATCTCCGTCAAGTAAGACCGCTTCGTTGCAGTCGTACTTCACGCTCTGAATTCGAGAGCGAGTCGAGGGGCCGTTCCCACTCAGGTGGGGGCGGTCCCTTTTCTGTGTTTCCGGCAGCTCCGACCGAGTCGTCGTTGTGATCGGTCACGGACTCCGCCGGATCGCGTGACACCCGCTCCGCGCCGCTGTTTACTCGACCTCGCCGAAGTCCGAAGCGTTCCGAAGGGTTTCGGCCGTCATTTTTTGTGGTGTGTCACAGCTTCCTCACGCAGGGACTTGTCACAGTTCTGGCGAGTCGGCGTCCGTGTCGCGTGAGATGAGCCACACTGATGCAAGCTCTACAGCCTGACTCGGGGAAGTTCTTACTGGGCGGTAAGCTCCTGTGTCGGAGCGGACACGTGCATGGGTTACAGTGACGCAACCCACATCTGGGTCGATGTGTACGAATTGTGGAGGTCAGCGTGGGAGTCGAGGTTTCGGTCGAGGGATTGACCAAGTCTTTCGGGGTACAGAAGATCTGGCAGGACGTGACGTTGACCCTGCCGAAGGGTGAAGTCAGTGCTCTGCTCGGTCCGTCCGGTACCGGCAAGTCGGTCTTCCTGAAGTCGCTGATCGGTCTCCTGCGTCCCGAGCAGGGCAAGATCTTCATCGACGGAACCGACATCCTGCAGTGCTCCTCGCGAGAGCTCTACGAGATCCGCAAGCTGTTCGGGGTGCTGTTCCAGGACGGCGCACTGTTCGGCTCGATGAACCTCTACGACAATGTCGCGTTCCCGTTGCGTGAGCACACCAAGAAGTCCGAGTCCGACATCCGCAAGATCGTGATGGAGAAGCTCGAACTGACCGGTCTGCTCGGTGCCGAGGACAAGCTGCCCGGTGAGATCTCCGGCGGTATGCGCAAGCGCGCCGGACTGGCCCGCGCCCTCGTGCTCGACCCCGAGATCATCCTGGTCGACGAGCCGGACTCGGGCCTCGATCCCGTTCGCACCACCTACATTTCGCAGACCCTGATCGACATCAACGCCGAGATCGATGCCACGATCCTGATCGTGTCGCACAACATCAACCTCGCCCGGACGGTGCCCGACAACATCGGTATGCTCTTCCGTCGCCAGCTGGTCATGTTCGGCCCGCGCGAGGTGCTGCTGACGAGCGATGAGCCGGTGGTCAAGCAGTTCCTCAACGGAACCATGATCGGCCCGATCGGTATGTCGGAGGAGAAAGACGAGGCGCAGATGGCGCAGGAGCAGGCCATGGTCGACGCCGGGCACCACGCCGGTGGTGTCGACGACGTCGAAGGCATCGTGCCGCAGATGAAGGCCACTCCCGGTACTCCGGTGCGTCAGGCCGTCGGGCGTAGGCAGGAACGGGTGCGCCAGATCATGCACACCCTGCCGCACAACGCGCAGGTCGCCATCCAGGAGAGCCTCGACACCACCGATCCGGGTCAGCAGCCGGTGTACGCAGGCCGGCAGGGCTACGACGAGCAGGGCTACGACCAGCAGGGGTACGACCAGCAGGGATATGGCCAGCAGGGCTACAACCAGCAGGGGTACAACCAGCAGGGTTACGACCAGCAGGGCTACGACCAGCAGGGCTACCAGGCTCCGACTCAAGGTCGGGGTCAATAGCAGACATGGCGGGATCGAAGAAGTCCGCGTTCGCTCCGGCGAACGCCGCTCTGACACAAGCCGGCAATATCGTCGAACTGTTCGTCGAGGTCGTCCGAAACACCTTTCGTAGGCCGTTCCAGTTTCGAGAGTTCATCGAACAGGCCTGGTTCATCGCCAGCGTCACCATCTTGCCGACGGCGCTCGTCGCAATTCCGTTCGGCGCGGTCGTCTCGCTGCAGACCGGATCGCTGATCAAGCAACTCGGTGCCGAGTCGTTCACCGGTGCGGCCAGTGTGCTGGCGGTCATTCAGCAGGGCAGTCCGATCGTGACCGCGCTGCTGGTGGCCGGTGCCGCCGGCTCTGCAGTCACGGCCGACCTCGGCTCGCGCACCATTCGCGAGGAGATCGACGCCATGCGGGTGTTGGGCATCGACCCCGTGCATCGTCTCGTCGTTCCGCGAGTGCTCGCGATGATCCTCGTCGCACTGTTGCTCAACGGGCTGGTCTCGGTCGTCGGTATCGCAGGCGGATACTTCTTCAACGTGATCCTCCAGGGTGGTACCCCCGGTGCGTATCTGGCGTCCTTCGGTGCGCTGGCGCAGCTCCCGGATCTCTATGTCGCAGAAGCCAAAGCGGCGATCTTCGGACTGATCGCGGGCATCATCGCCTCCTACAAGGGGCTCAATCCCAATCCCGGACCCAAGGGCGTCGGCGAGGCAGTGAACCAGACGGTTGTCATCACGTTCCTGCTGCTCTTCTTCGCCAACCTGATCCTGACCCTGGTGTATCTCCAGGTCGTCCCAGCAAAGGGAGCGTAACCGCGATGACGATCGCACGAGGTCGCGGTGACCGCACGCTGATGCGCGTCAAGCGCGTCGGCAATGCCCCACTGAACGTGCTCGACCGCGCCGGCGAGCAGATGTCGTTCTACCTTCGGGCCATCGGGTGGATTCCCAAGACCGCTGTGCACTACAAGAAGGAGGTGCTCCGCCTTCTGGCCGAGGTCACCTTCGGCAGTGGCGCGCTCGCGGTCATCGGCGGAACCATCGGCGTGATCGTGATGATGTCCGGCTTCACCGGCATCGTCGTCGGTCTGCAGGGTTACGCCGCACTCGAGCAGCTCGGTAGCTCCGTACTCACCGGCTTCCTGTCCGCATACGTCAACACCCGTGAGATCGCGCCTATCGTCGCCGGACTCGCGCTGTCGGCCACTGTCGGCTGTGGCTTCACGGCCCAGCTCGGTGCCATGCGGATCTCGGAGGAGATCGATGCCCTCGAGGTGATGGCGGTTCCCAGCGTGCCGTTCCTGGTGACCACCCGCATGATCGCCGGCTTCGTGGCCGTCATCCCGCTCTACATCGTCGGACTGCTGGCGTCGTACGTCGCGTCCCGAGGGATCAGCACCATCTTCAACGGGCAGTCCACCGGGTCCTACGACCACTACTTCAACCTCTTCCTACCTCCGGAAGACGTGTTGTATTCGTTCCTGAAGGTGTTGATCTTCGCCTTCGTCCTGATCATGATCCACTGCTATTACGGCTACCACGCCTCCGGCGGACCTGCCGGTGTCGGCGTCGCAGTGGGCCGTGCCGTTCGTACCGCGATCGTCACGATCGCGGTGCTGGACTTCTTCTTGAGCCTCGCCATCTGGGGCACGACCACCACAGTGAGGGTTGCGGGATGATCGACTCGCCGTCGCGACTGAAGCGAGTACTGCTCGGTTTGGCGTTCTTCCTGGTGCTCATCCTGTTCCTGGGATGGAGCATCACGTCCTACAACAAGACGTTCAAGTCGGTGGTGAACGTCAGTCTCGAAACCGACTCCGTCGGCAATGCACTGCCGATGAACGCGGACGTCAAGGTCCGCGGAATGATCGTCGGTGAGGTGCGCTCGGCATCGACCGTCGACGGCGTGGTCACCTCGCAGCTCGCGATCGACCCGGACAAGGCTCCACTGATTCCGTCCAACGCCACGGCGCGGTTGCTTCCCAAGACGCTGTTCGGTGAGCGATACGTCTCGCTGATCGTGCCCGAGAACGACTCGGCGTCGCCGATCACCGACGGTACGGTCCTGCGTCAGGACACCAGCGGAAACGCCATCGAGGTCGGGCAGTTGCTCGACGGACTGCTCCCGCTGCTGCAGGCGATTCCGCCGCAGGATCTGGCCAACACCCTCGGGTCGTTGGCGCAGGGCCTCAGCGGACGCGGCGAGCAGCTCGGACAGACCATCGACAACCTGACCAACGTCGTCTCCGGTCTGAACACCGAGCTGCCCAACATCCAGCAGACGCTCGTCGGGCTCGCCGACTTCTCCCAGACGTACGCGGACGCTGCGCCCGAGTTGATCTCGGCACTGGACAACCTGCGGACGACGGGCAACACCGTGGTGGAGCGGCAGTCCAGCCTGGAAACGCTGTACGGTTCGCTGACCTCTGCGTCCTACACCACCGCGGACTTCCTGCAGACCAACTCCGAGAATCTGATCGGATTGGCCGCGAACTCGCGGGAAGCCCTCGAGCTGCTGGCCGAGTTCTCCCCGACGTTCGGCTGCACGTTCACCCAGTTCGCCGAAGGTGCCAGGCGCGGCAAGGTCGTGCTCGGCGAGGGCGACGAGTACCCCGGCATCAACGTGTCCGCATCGTTCGTCAACCCGAAGGGCCGTTACTTGCCGAACCAGGACGAGCCGCGCTTGTTCGACGATCGCGGAGCCACCTGCTTCGAGCCTGCTGCACCGGGTGAGTTCTTCCCGCAGTATCCGGGAGGTTCGATCAACGACGGTTCCTACCAGGTGCCGACCCGCAACCCGGGCCCGCAGGTGATCGAAGGACAGGGACCCCCGAAGTCGGCTCAGAGCTCCATCGTTCCCGCCGTTTCCGCGTCTGCGCAGCCGGCGAGTTACGAGGGCTCGGACTTCGAGCGTGACACTCTCGCCGTGATCTACGGACAGGCGAGTGGTGTTGCACCGGACAGTATTCCGTCGTGGGCGGCCGCTATCGGCGCACCGGCATTGAGGGGAGTGGAGGTGACCGTGCCATGAGAGGCCTTCTCGCGCCGATCATCAAGTTGATCGTGTTCGCCGTGATCACGATCCTTGCCACGGCCACCCTCGCCTTCACCATCGCCAATTCCAGCGGTGGCGGCGGCACCAAGTTCTCGGCGATCTTCACCGACGTCACTTCGCTCAACGAGGGCGACGAGATTCGTATCGCCGGCGTTCGCGTCGGCCAGGTCGACTCGATCGAGATCGCCAACGAGCGCGAAGCCAAAGTGGACTTCACCCTGAGCAGTCGTGATTGGCTGCCGGCCAGCTCGACGGCGACCATCCGGTTCAGGAACCTGGTCGGTCAGCGCTACATCGCCATCGAGCAGGGCTCGGGGGACCAGGGGCAGAAGATCACCGAAGGTGCGACCATTCCGTTGGAGCGGACCAAGCCTGCGGTGAATCTGACCACGCTGTTCGACGGTTTCCGGCCGCTGTTCACCACGCTCAGCTCCGACGACGTCAACAAGCTGTCGTACCAGATCATCCAGGTGTTCCAGGGGGAGTCGGGCACCATCAACGAGTTGGTGACCAACACGGCGACCCTGACGAACACCGTCGCCGACAAGGATCAGGTCATCGGCCAGGTCATCACCAATCTCAACAACGTGCTGGCGACGGTCAACCAGAACGACGGCCAGCTCGACAGCCTGATCGTCAACACCCAGCAGCTCGTCTCGGGTCTGTCGGCCGATCGTGATGTGGTCGGCTCGGCCGTCACCTCGCTCGCCGGTCTGACCAACGCGACCGCCGACCTGCTCGAGCCGACCAGGCCGTCGATCCAGGGATCGGTGACTGCGTTGAACACACTGTCCGAGACGATCAACCGCCGCAGCGACGACGTCGACGCTGTCCTCGGAAATCTGCCCGTCAAACTCGACAAGCTCATTCGCACGGCCCAGCAGGGATCCTGGTTCACGTTCTACCTCTGCGGCATCGACATCGTCGCCGGACCGGGTAACTCGCCGAACCTGAATCTGCCGACCGGGCTTCCGACCGTCAACCAGCCGCTGTACACGAACTCGGCAGAGCGTTGCAAAGCTGGGGGGATCAAACAATGACATCTCGTCGTAGTCCGGCCACCATCGGTGCACTGGGCATCGCCATCATCCTGCTCGCCACGATGTCGGTCTTCTTTCTCGACCGGCTCCCGATCATCGGTGCCGGCTCGGTGTACACCGCCGAGTTCAGCGAGGCAGCGGGTCTCAAGCCGTCGAACGAAGTTCGCATCGCGGGCGTCAAGGTCGGCAAGGTGACCGACGTGCGTCTCGAAGGCGACCGAGTACTCGTGGACTTCACGGTGCAGGACGCCTGGGTCGGTAACGAGTCACGGGCCGCCATTGCGATCAAGACCCTGCTGGGACAGAAGTACCTCGCGCTGGACCCGAGCGGGCCGGACACACTGAGCCCCAAGGACCCGATCCCGCTCGAGCGCACCACGTCCCCGTACGACGTCATCGACGCGTTCTCCGATGCGGCGTCGACCATCAACGACATCGACACCGATCAGCTCGCGACGAGTATGCGGACTCTGTCCGAGGCGTTTTCCGAGACGCCTCCGAACATCCGTGCCTCGCTCGACGGCGTCACCCGGTTGTCGCAGACCGTGGCCAGCCGCGACGAGGAGCTCAAGAAGCTGTTCGAGGCCACCGGCGAGACGTCGAAGGTGTTGGCCGACCGCAACGAGCAGTTCAACAAGCTGATCACCGATGCCGGTCCGCTTCTCGAAGAGCTCAACAACCGCCAGCAGGCGATCTCGCAGCTGCTCACCGGCACGCAGCGCGTGTCGCAGGAGCTGACCGGTCTCGTTCGCGACAACGAGGCGACCATCAACCCGATGCTGCAGCAGCTCAACGGCGTCATCGAGATCCTGCAGCGCAACAACGACAACCTCGACCGCGCGCTCGAGCTGTACGAACCGTTCATTCGGCTCTACACGAACGTCACCGGCAACGGTCGATGGCTCGACATCACGCTGGCCAACCTCACACCTCCCGGAGTTCCGTTGATACCTGGCTACCGCCAGCCCTCGCTCGACAAGTTGCCGGGGGAATGATGACAGACACGCAGGCAGCACCGAGAAACAAGAACAAGCTCGCGCTCATCGCCGTCGTCGTGATCGTGGCGCTGGTGTTGGCCGTCGCCGGCTGGTGGCTGTTCACCAGGGCCGGTACGACCAAGATCACCGCGTACTTCGACAAATCGGTCGGCATCTACTCCGGCTCCGAGGTGCGGGTGCTGGGCGTCAAGGTCGGCACGGTCGACTCCGTCACGCCGCTCGGTGACGACGTCGAGGTCGTGCTTCGTGTCGACCGCGGGATCGACATTCCGGCCGACGCCAAGGCCGTACAGGTCAGCCCGTCGCTCGTCGCCGATCGCTACGTCCAGCTCTCGCCCGTCTACACCGGCGGCGACACCATGGCCGACGGCACGACGATCGGTCGCGATCGCACCGCCACCCCCGTCGAGGTCGACGAGTTGTACAAGTCCATCAACGACCTCTCGACCGCCCTCGGTCCCGACGGTGCCAACAAGGACGGCGCGCTCACCGACCTGGTCAACACCGGCGCGGCGAACCTCGACGGCAACGGTGAAGCGTTGGGCGACAGCATCACTCAGCTCTCGGCTGCCGGCCGCACGCTGAGCGACTCGCGCACCGACGTCTTCGACACGATCAAGAACCTGCAGACGTTCGTCAGTGCCCTGGCCGTCAACGACCAGCAGGTACGCAACTTCAACACCCAGTTGGCCGACCTGACCGGTTTCCTGTCGGGCCAGCGCGAGGACCTGGGAGCTGCACTTCAACAGCTGTCGGTCTCGCTCGGCGACGTGGCGACGTTCGTCGCGGACAACCGGACCGAACTGACCGATGCCGCAAACGGTCTCGTGGTTCCGACTCAGACGCTCGCCGACAAACGTGAGCAGCTGGTGCAGACGCTCACATTGCTGCCGCTGGCCATCAGCAACCTGGTGAACGCCTACGACGCGGAGTCAGGCACGCTCGCCTCGCGCGCCAACCTCCAGAACGAGACGCAGGATCCGCTCGGCACCGTGTGCCGGCTCATCGATCTCGGCAAGCTCGTTCCCGGCGATCCGCGCTTCGAGGCCCTCGGTGCGCAGATCCAGCCGATCATCGATCAGTGCGCCAACATCACCACGATGATCCAGGCCCCGATCGCCGACCAGAACCGGATCGTGCTGCCGTTCGGTGTTCTCACCAACGACATCGAGCAGAACGTGTCCGTTCCCGGCACCGTTCCCGGCGTCGTCTCGCCGAGGCTCGGAAACAGCACGATGCCCGGACTGGAGCAGTCGTACATCGGAGGTGGGGGACAGTGAGAACCTCTGTGAAACGGAATCGAGCTCGTGTGAAGCGTTCCTTGGTCGTCGGAGCGGGCGTCTGTGTGGTCGCTCTGTCGGCCGGAGCCTGCTCGTCGGCAGGCATCTATGCCATCCCGCTTCCCGGCGGTGCCGATGTCGGTGACAACCCGTTCAACCTGACGGTGCAGTTCGACGACGTGCTCGACCTCGTCCCGCAGTCGACCGTCAAGGTCGACGGTGTGGCCGTCGGCCGGGTCGACTCCATCTCCGTGCCGAACGAGGGGTGGACGGCCGATGTCGAGGTCATCCTCAACTCCGACGTGGATCTGCCCGCCAATGCGATCGCATCGGTGCAGCAGACCAACCTGCTCGGTGAGAAGTTCGTGCAGCTCTCGGCACCTCCCGGTGACGAGTCGGCAGCGCGGCTGCAGGACGGCGACACCATTCCACTCGATCGCACCCGTCACGCCACCGACATCGAGCAGGTACTCGGCGCGCTGTCGCTGCTGCTCAACGGTGGCGGCGTCGGGCAGCTCTCGCCGATCATCAAGGAACTGAGCACGGCTTTCGACGGTCGCGAAGGCAGGACCAAAGAGCTTCTGCAGCAGGCGAACACGCTGATCGACGGCCTCAACCAGCAGCGGGACGACATCACCCGTGCCATCGATGGTCTCGACACTCTCAGCGGCCGCGTCAACACGCAGACCGACAAGATCGACGCAGTGCTGAAGGACTTGCCGATCGCCACCGAAGTTCTCGAGCAGCAGCGTCCGCAGCTGACCGAGATGCTCGGCGCGCTCGACCGACTCGGAGCCGTGGGCACCGACGTGATCGACCGTTCCAAGGACGATCTGATCGCAGACCTGCGGGCACTGCGCCCGACGCTGCAGGCCCTGGCCGATTCGGCGGACGACGTGGTCACCTCGCTCGCGGTCATCCCCACGCTGCCGTTCGCCGACGGCACCGAGAAGATCATCGAGGGCAACTCCGCGAACCTGTTCCTCTCACTGGACCTGTCGATCGGAACTGCGCTGCGCAACTTCGGCGTCGGTGAAGGCGATCCGGTCTACATCCAGCCCAAGTACGGCAACACGCTGCCGGTGGTCGACCCGTCGAATCCGTACTACAACGGAAACGGACCTCGGCCGGGTTGGCCGACGATCTCACTGCTGCCGTTGCCGCCGATCATCCCGTCACCGGTTCCCGGCCCGGGTGCACCTGCGAACGAGCAGGCGGCTGCAGCCGCTGCGCCCGCACCTGCCGATCCGTTGGCACCGTTGAACGATCTGCTCGAGCGATTCGGAGTTGGACAGTGAGATCGAGACTGGTTCGTATTCAGTTGGTCCTATTCGTCGTCGTAGCGGTTCTGGGTCTGGTTTTCGTCGGTGCCAAGTACGTACGCCTGGACAACATGCTCGGCTTCGGGCAGTACCAGGTCGATCTGAACCTGGCCGATTCCGGTGGCATCTTCTCCAACGCCGAGGTCACCTACCGAGGTGTCCCGGTGGGAACCGTCGGAGATCTGGAACTGACGCAGGACGGTGTCCGTGTCGCACTGATGCTCGACAACGGCGGGCCCGACATCCCGGCCGACACGAAGGCCGTCGTGGCCAACCGGTCCGCGATCGGTGAGCAGTACGTCGACCTCCAGCCCGAGACCGATCAGGGTCCGTTCCTGGTCGACGGTTCGCAGATCGCTCAGGCCGACACCACCACACCCGTGCCGGTGGAGGACGTCCTCGCCAACACGAACACGTTGGTTCGATCGGTGCCGCTCGACACGTTGACGCGAGTGGTCAACGAGCTCGGCGTGGCATTCGACGGCAAGGGCACGGATCTCGCATCCCTCGTCGATTCGCTCGGGAACATCTCCGAGGCAGGCAACGAGGCGCTGCCGCAGACGCTTGCTCTGGTCCGTGACGCGGTACCGGTGCTCGACACGCAGTCCGAGCAGTCGGATCTCATTCGTGAGTTCAGCACCAGTCTGGATCAGGTGACGGCTCAGTTGAAGTCCAGCGATCCCGACATCCGCCGCCTGATCGACACGGGTACCGCGGCAGGCGATCAGCTCGGTGGTCTCATCACCGATGCAGGTCCGGCGCTGACCACCGACATCAACAACCTTGCGCTGGTTGCCGCGCAGGCCGAACCGCGTTACGTCGCGCTTCGTCCGTTCCTGACGTTCCTGCCTGCCCTCGGTGCCGGTATCTCGACGATCGTCCCGAACGACGGCACGATCCATCAGGGTCTGTTGCTCGAGGTCAACAATCCGCCGCCGTGCACGGTCGGCTACGAGGGAAGCCAGGCGATCCTCGACGAGGAGAAGCGGAAGAACCCGAACTTCGATCCGACTCGGGAGAACTACCCGCTGAACCTCGACGCGAACTGCGCTACACCGCAGGGCAGCGTGACGGGTGTGCGTAGCGCGAACCGCATCGTGTTCGCCGATCCGGACGTGCCGCAGCCGTGGGACCTCAAGCCCAAGGTCGATCCGGAGAAGCTCAACCTCAACCCCATCGCCACCCAGTTGGCACCGCTGATCGGCGTGACGCCGAAGTAGTGGAATCGGTGAAACTGCTGCTCAGCACTATCGTCGGGCCGAGGGCGGTTCGGCCGGATATTACCGAGTAGTAGGGTGGAAAGTGTGAACTCGAGCACCGAAGCCCTGGAGTCCCCAGCGACTCCAGGGCGCAACAAGACCGCGAAAATCCTGTTTGCCGTCGTGACCGTGATCGCCGTGGCCGCCCTCGCAGCGGCAGTGTTCTTCGGGTACGGCTGGGGCAACGCGCTTCTGAGCCAGAAGCCCACCGCGGACACCAGGGACGCGGCGCTCACCGGAGCACAGCAGGCGGCAGTCAACCTCAACACCGTCGACGCGGCGCAGATCGATCAGTCGTTCGACAACATGAAGTCGTCCATCACCGGCGACCTGATGCTCAACGACCTCGAGCAGACGCGGTCGGGCATCACCGATCAGGTTCGTCAGTCCGGTGCCAAGAGCGAGGCCGAGGTCCTACACGGCACGCTGACGGAGCTGAGCACGGACGAGAACACCGCCACTGCTCTGGTGGTCATTGCGACGACCACCACCTGGCCCGATCGCGTCGAGCGAAGCAAGCTGACGATGCGTCTGGCCATGGAGGAGGTCGACGGGGTGTGGAAGACCAACAAGGTCGACCCCATCGGTTCACGGATCTCGCTCGACAACCCGAACACCAACCCCGTCGTCCCGACCGATCCGGGCGGCCCCGCCGACCCGAACGCGGCCGACCCCAGTGCGGAAGCGACGCCGGCTCCCCAGCCGGACACCGGCGGCAACTGAGGTACCCGGCAGTGGTGTCTTCCGTCTGTACCGAAGTGAGTTTCGAAGGAGTTCTGTAGTGCCTCCCCAGCGTCGCAAGATCGTTCCACCCACCACCACCAGCAAAGTACGCCGCAAGGTGGCCGGCACCGGGAAGCCGACTGCTGCATCCACCGTCACGGGCTCGACCACCGAGGGATCCGCTGCCGACGACAAGACGGCTGTCACGACTCCGCCGCCGAGCACGCCGATTCTCGACAAGCCCGCAACGGACAAGCCCGCAACGGACAAGCCTGTTCTCGACAAGCCTGCACTCGACAAGGCCGCGGCCGAGGAACCCGCACTCGACAAGCCTGCAGAAGGCGAATCTGCCGACGAATCCACCGCAGCCGAGTCGTCCACCGCCGCAGAGTCGTCCACTGTCGCTGGCTCGTCCACCGCGTCGGGGTCGGGTATCGGCTGGAAGCACGTGATCGTCGTCGCGGTCATTGCCGTCGTGCTCGGCGCGTTCGCTGCCGTTGCCGCGTTCAAGCCGTTCGCCACGATCGACAATGCGGCCTGGGTTGATTCCGCGGCGACGCAGGAAGTCACCTCGGCTGCGACCGATGCGTTGCAGACTCTGTACACGTACAAGGCCGCCACGATCGACGCCGATTTCGACGCGGCGCGTGCGGTGCTCAATCAGTCGATGCTCGACGAGTTCAACTCCACTGCCGAAACCACCAAATCTGCTGTGGTGCAGACGGATACGGGGACCGAAGCGATGGTCACCGATATCGGAGTCACGCGGCTGGAGGACGGCGTGGCCGAGTTGATCGCCAACGTGAACATCAGTGCCACCCAGAACGGCGTTGCCTCGGGCAGTGCCGAGGGTCCGTTGACGGTGAACATGGAGAAGGTCGACGGCACCTGGAAGCTGTCGGCCATCGACGATCAGTAGGAGCCCAGCCAGCATTCGATTCGGCCCCGTTCGACGCAGAAGCCCTGCTCGGACGGGGCCTTTTCGTGGGCTTTTCCGCCATCTGTCACCGGCTTTCCATCGCGTTACCATCGCGATTGCGTCCTGGCTTGGGACGAGCCCTGGTTGTTCGGGACAACCAATCGAAGCTCGACAGCCAGGGGTGGATCCGATGAAAACGGAGCATGCTGGTCATGACTGACACAACTATCGAATATTCCGTGGTGGACTCCAGGTCCGGTCGATCGGGGTTTGCCGAGCACGTCAATCCCGAACTGTATCGGCTGTTGTCTGCGTTGAATCTGGATCGCGAGTACGTGCGCGGCGACGGGACGGTCCTGTTCGACGCCTCGGGTCGTCGCTATCTCGACTTCGCCGGGGCGTACGGTGCACTCCCGTTCGGGCACGGTCCCACTCCGATCTGGCAGGCGGTCAACGACGTTCGTTGCAGTGGAGAGGCGATTTTCGTACAGCCTTCGGTGTTGAGCGCGGCCGGTGAACTGGCGGATCGGTTGGGGCGCATCGCACCCGACGGATTGACGCGGACGACGTTCGTCAACAGTGGTACCGAGGCCACTGAGGTGGCGCTGAAGATCGCGCGAGCGCACACCGGTCGGCTGGGGGTACTGACGACCGGGAACAGTTTTCATGGCAAGACTCTCGGTGCTCTGTCGGCAACGGGAAACGTCAAGTACCAGAGCGGTTTCGGTGCTCCGGTCGAGGGATTCGATCACATCGAGTTCGGTGATTCGGATGCGCTCGACGCGGCACTGGCGGCGGCCCCCGGGCACTATGCGGTGTTTCTGGTGGAACCGATTCAGGGTGAGGGTGGCGTGGTGTGTCCGCCCGACGGTTACCTGCGCCGCGTGCGGGAGATCTGTGATCGGCACGGGGTGTTGATGGCCCTCGACGAGGTGCAGACCGGGCTCGGCCGGACCGGCAGGATGTTCGCGGCGGAGCACGAGGGCGTGGTGCCGGACATCCTGACCGTCGCCAAGGCGCTCGGTGGCGGCATCGTGCCGGTGGGTGCGGTGTTGTGTGCGCCGAGGCTGGTGAACGAGAGTTTCGCGCTGCGCCACACGTCCACGTTCGCGGGGAACGCGTTGGCTGCACGGGTGGGTATCGCGGTTCTCGACGAGTTGACCCGGGACGACTGCGCGGTGGTGGAGAACGCGGCCGTTGTCGGGCGGCAGTTGAAACTCGATCTGAGTGTGTTGGCAGAGAAGTACCCGTCGGTGGTCACCGAGGTGCGCGGACGCGGGTTGTTGCTCGGCATGGAATTCACCGCGGACGTCAACATGGTCGGGCGGCAGTCGTTGCTGGGATCGATTGCCGATCAACACAATCTGGCCGTGGTGATCTGCTCGTACCTGCTCAACGTCGAGGGGATTCGAGTGGCTCCGACTCTGTTCGGTAACAGGGTGATTCGGATCGAACCGCCGCTGACGGTGTCGGCGGTGCAGTGCTCGCGGCTGGTCGCAGCACTGGATCGGGCGTTGGGGTACGCGGCAGCGGGGGACATGGACGGCTTGTTCGGACATCTGCTCGGCCGCCCGACCGTCGCCACTCCGCCTGCTCTCGAGGCGTTGCGTCCGGGTCGAACGCCCGATATCGCTGTGCGGGCGACGGATCGTCGCTTCGCGTTCATCGCGCACCCTCTCGATCTGGGGTTCTTCGCGGCGTTCGATCCGGCACTCGAGGTGTTCGATCACGGCGAGCGGCAGGATCTGCTCGAGCGGTTCGCGGCGTCGACGTCCGAGCTCGAACCCGCGTCGTTCGTCATCGGCAGTGGCCGGGTCGTCGGAGGTGGGGAGGCGACGGCGCACGGCGATCTGATCGGGCTGCCGTACACCTCCGAGCAGTTGCTGCGTCTGCCGACCGAGCGTGCGCTCACTGTGGTGGGCGGGGCCGTCGAGCTGGCGATCTCGCGCGGTGCGACGGTCGTCGGGTTGGGCGGCTATTCCTCGGTGATCACCGGGAATGGGTTGGGCCTCGGCGCGACGACGCGTCCGATCACCACCGGCAACACGTTCACCGCTGCGGCGAGTCTGCGGGCTGTCCGACGCGTGTGTCGCGAACGCGGTATCGATGTCGCGCGGGCTCGGGTGACGATTCTCGGTGCCGCCGGGGCGATCGGGCGAACCATCGGCAAGCAGTTGGCGGGCGAGGTCGGCGGCATCGTGTTGGTCGGCAGGAAGGGGGAGAGTTCGGTCATCGCGCCCAAGTTGTGGGCGGCTGCGCAGGAGATGGTGGCGAGTGCTCGGGTCGGTGCTGGTTCGGGGGATCTGGCCGGGGCCGCGCACGCGGTCGACGGCGATCTGGACGATCTGATCAGGTCGCGCCATGTCGAGTTCTTCACCGATCCCATTGCTGCAGTGCGTGATTCGTTGATCGTCATCGCTGCCACGTCGGCACCGCATGCGCTGATCGATCCGACGGATCTGATGGAGGGTGCCATCGTCTGCGATGTGGCGCAGCCGCCGAACATCGGCAGGGACGTGCGCAGTGAGCGGCCCGACGTCACGGTGTTCGACGGCGGCATCGTGCGGGTGCCGTCGGGTTCGGATTTCGGGTTGACCTACGGGTTGGCTCCGGGGCTGACGTACGCCTGCATGGCCGAGACGATGCTGATCGCGTTGTCGGGTGAGTTCGGTCTGCGCAGCATCGGCACCACTCTTGACGGCGACAGCGTGGAGCGGTTGGGTGAACTGGCAGATGTCCACGGGTTCACGCTCGCCGAGGCCACGCGGTGGCGCGAGGCCGACCGGTAGACGGCAGGGGGCGGGGCGCGTCGGGGTCCTCGCCCCCGCCCGCCTCGCCCCCGACCGCGTCAATGGACCGTTGCATACGTCTCGGCGGTGCAGTGGTCCATCGACGCGACCGGTTCGAGTGCGGTCTCACGGAAAACGGATCGGGCCGAACCTCTTGACGAAGGGGGCGGCACGGGTCAGTCTTGTCGTCAGGAGCACCCCCAGTGGTTTTTCGAAGCGCAGTGGTTTCGGCATCGGGCGCCCGGCAGGCGACACGCTTTCGCCGAGTCAGCGCGTGAATGGACCCCGGGTGCTACTTTTGATGCCCCCGTTGCGCTGTGCGCACATTTGGGGTACCTTTGGACGTTGCGCTGGCTGCCTCCTGTCCACCTCTCGATCGCTGTTACCCGAAAGCACGTTTTCGGGCCGCTGTGATGGGGATTCGGTCTGGTTGCACCAGCCGAAATTCGCCCCACATATAGCAAACAGATACAGCGGCGGTCGCACTGCACGAGCGACCCGCGTGAGGTGCTGGAAGGACGCATCTTGGCAGTCTCTAGCCAGACCAAGGCAGTTGTCGGAACACCGGGAGCCCCGAGGAGGGTTTCGTTCGCGAACATTCGCGAGCCGTTGGAGGTACCCGGTCTCCTCGATGTACAGACGGATTCGTTCGAATGGCTGGTAGGTGCGCAGAGTTGGCGTGACCGTGCCGCCGCCCGGGGAGACAGCAGTGTCGCCGGTGGACTCGAGGACATCCTGACCGAGCTCTCTCCGATCGAGGATTTCTCGGGCTCGATGTCTCTGTCCTTCTCCGACCCACGATTCGACGAGGTCAAGGCCTCGACGGATGAGTGCAAGGACAAGGACATGACGTACGCGGCTCCGCTGTTCGTCACGGCCGAGTTCATCAACAACAACACCGGTGAGATCAAGAGCCAGACGGTCTTCATGGGTGATTTCCCGATGATGACCGACAAGGGCACCTTCATCATCAACGGCACCGAGCGTGTCGTGGTGTCGCAGCTGGTGCGTTCTCCGGGCGTCTACTTCGATCATTCGATCGACAAGACCACCGAGAAGGACCTGCACAGCGTCAAGGTGATCCCCGGCCGCGGCGCATGGCTCGAGTTCGACGTCGACAAGCGCGACACCGTCGGTGTCCGTATCGACCGCAAGCGTCGCCAGCCCGTCACGGTGCTGCTCAAGGCTCTCGGCTGGTCCACCGAGCAGATCACGGAGCGCTTCGGCTTCTCCGAGATCCTCATGGCCACCCTGGAGAAGGACAACACCGCCGGTACCGACGAGGCACTCCTCGACATCTACCGCAAGCTGCGTCCGGGCGAGCCGCCGACCAAGGAGTCGGCGCAGACCCTGCTGGAGAACCTGTTCTTCAAGGACAAGCGCTACGACCTCGCCCGCGTGGGTCGCTACAAGATCAACAAGAAGCTCGGCCTCAACTCGGGTCAGCCCATCGTGGCGTCGACCCTCACCGAGGAAGACATCGTCGCGACCATCGAGTACCTGGTGCGTCTGCACGCAGGTGAGACCTCGATGACCGCACCCGACGGCGTCGAGGTTCCGGTCGAGGTCGACGACATCGACCACTTCGGCAACCGTCGTCTGCGTACCGTCGGCGAGCTCATCCAGAACCAGATCCGCGTGGGCCTGTCCCGCATGGAGCGCGTCGTGCGCGAACGTATGACGACTCAGGACGTCGAGGCGATCACGCCGCAGACCCTGATCAACATCCGTCCCGTCGTCGCTGCGATCAAGGAGTTCTTCGGAACGTCCCAGCTCTCGCAGTTCATGGACCAGAACAACCCGCTGTCGGGCCTGACGCACAAGCGTCGTCTGTCGGCACTGGGACCCGGCGGTCTCTCACGTGAGCGCGCCGGCCTCGAGGTCCGCGACGTTCACCCGTCGCACTACGGCCGCATGTGCCCCATCGAGACCCCGGAAGGCCCGAACATCGGCCTGATCGGATCGCTCTCGGTGTACGCACGCGTCAACCCGTTCGGGTTCATCGAGACCCCGTACCGCAAGGTCGTCGACGGCAAGGTCACCGACGAGGTCGATTACCTGACCGCCGACGAGGAGGATCGCCACACGCTCGCGCAGGCGAACTCTCCGGTCGACGATTCGGGCCACTTCATCGAGGACAAGATTCTCGTCCGTCGTAAGGGTGGAGAGGTCGAGTTCGTCTCGTCCGACGACATCGACTACATGGACGTCTCGCCGCGACAGATGGTTTCCGTCGCAACCGCGATGATTCCGTTCCTCGAGCACGACGATGCCAACCGTGCCCTGATGGGCGCCAACATGCAGCGTCAGGCCGTCCCGCTGGTTCGCAGCGAGTCGCCGATCGTCGGAACCGGCATGGAGCTGCGTGCAGCCGTCGATGCCGGTGACGTCGTCATCACCGAGAAGACCGGTGTCGTCGAAGAGGTCTCCGCCGACTACGTCACGGTCATGGCCGACGACGGATCGCGCAAGACCTACCGGATGCGCAAGTTCGCGCGCTCCAACCAGGGCACGTGCGCCAACCAGCGTCCGATCGTGGACGAGGGTCAGCGCGTCGAGTCCGGCCAGGTCCTCGCCGACGGCCCCTGCACCGAGAACGGTGAGATGGCACTCGGCAAGAACCTGCTGCTGGCGATCATGCCGTGGGAGGGCCACAACTACGAGGACGCGATCATCCTGTCGCAGCGCCTCGTGGAAGAGGACGTTCTCACCTCGATCCACATCGAGGAGCACGAGATCGATGCTCGCGACACCAAGCTCGGTGCCGAGGAGATCACTCGCGACATCCCGAACGTCTCCGACGAGGTCCTCGCAGACCTCGACGAGCGCGGCATCATCCGGATCGGTGCCGAGGTTCGTGACGGCGACGTGCTGGTCGGAAAGGTCACGCCGAAGGGCGAGACCGAGCTGACCCCCGAAGAGCGCCTGCTGCGCGCCATCTTCGGTGAGAAGGCTCGCGAAGTTCGCGACACCTCGCTCAAGGTTCCGCACGGCGAGAACGGAAAGGTCATCGGCATCCGCGTCTTCTCGCGCGACGACGACGACGATCTGCCTCCCGGCGTCAATGAGCTGGTCCGCGTCTACGTGGCTCAGAAGCGCAAGATCCAGGACGGCGACAAGCTCGCCGGCCGTCACGGCAACAAGGGCGTCATCGGCAAGATCCTCCCGCAGGAGGACATGCCGTTCCTGCCCGACGGCACCCCGATCGACATCATCCTCAACACCCACGGTGTTCCGCGTCGTATGAACATCGGTCAGGTCCTCGAAACCCACCTGGGTTGGATCGGCAAGACCGGTTGGAACGTTCAGATCGCCGCGGACGGCACGAAGCCCGATTGGGCCGAGCGTCTGCCCGAGGAGATGTTGGCGGCTCCGGCCGACAGCAACATCGCCACCCCGGTGTTCGACGGTGCCAAGGAGAATCAGCTCGCCGGCCTGCTGGAGAGCACGATCCCCAACCGCGACGGCGAGCAGATGGTCGGACCCGACGGAAAGGCCACGTTGTTCGACGGCCGCTCCGGCGAGCCGTTCCCGTACCCGGTGTCGGTGGGCTACATGTACATCATCAAGCTGCACCACTTGGTCGACGACAAGATCCACGCTCGTTCGACCGGGCCGTACTCGATGATCACGCAGCAGCCCCTCGGTGGTAAGGCACAGTTCGGTGGTCAGCGCTTCGGTGAGATGGAGTGCTGGGCCATGCAGGCCTACGGTGCCGCGTACACGCTGCAGGAGCTTCTCACCATCAAGTCGGACGACGTTGTCGGCCGCGTGAAGGTGTACGAGGCGATCGTCAAGGGCGAGAACATCCCGGAGCCCGGTATCCCCGAGTCCTTCAAGGTGCTCCTCAAGGAGCTCCAGTCGCTGTGCCTCAACGTGGAGGTGCTGTCCTCGGACGGCGCAGCCATCACGATGGCCGACGGTGACGACGAAGACCTCGAG
This sequence comes from Rhodococcus sp. 06-418-5, assembly GCF_002258285.1. NCBI lineage: Bacteria > Bacillati > Actinomycetota > Actinomycetes > Mycobacteriales > Nocardiaceae > Rhodococcus > Rhodococcus sp. 06-418-5. Next base: position 278,708 of record NZ_NOYE01000037.1, on the reverse strand, counting down.
CGTGCCGCAGCCAACCTGGGAATCAACCTCTCCCGCAACGAAGCAGCCACGGTCGACGACCTCGCTCAGTAGTTCTGTGATCCCCGTGCCTGCGTCACTGCAGGCACGGGGGTGATCACGCTTTTTCTGATTCGGTATCACAACACCCATAACGGGGAAAGGAAGTTACGTGCTCGACGTCAACTTCTTCGATGAACTTCGCATTGGCCTTGCCACTGCGGACGACATCCGTCAGTGGTCCTACGGCGAGGTCAAGAAGCCGGAGACCATCAACTACCGCACGCTCAAGCCCGAGAAGGACGGCCTCTTCTGCGAGAAGATCTTCGGCCCCACTCGGGACTGGGAGTGCTACTGCGGCAAGTACAAGCGCGTCCGCTTCAAGGGCATCATCTGTGAGCGCTGTGGCGTCGAGGTCACTCGCGCCAAGGTGCGTCGTGAGCGCATGGGCCACATCGAACTGGCGGCTCCCGTCACGCACATCTGGTACTTCAAGGGTGTGCCGTCGCGTCTGGGCTACCTGCTCGACCTGGCTCCGAAGGATCTCGAGAAGATCATCTACTTCGCTGCCTACGTCATCACGACGGTCGACGACGAGCTCCGTCACAACGAGCTCTCGACGCTCGAGGCCGAGATGGAGGTCGAGAAGAAGGCCGTCGCAGATCAGCGCGACGCCGATCTCGAGGCTCGTGCGCAGAAGCTCGAAGCCGACATCGCCGAGCTCGAAGCCGAGGGTGCCAAGTCCGACGTGCGCCGCAAGGTCAAGGACGGTGGCGAGCGTGAGATGCGTCAGCTCCGTGACCGCGCGCAGCGTGAGCTCGATCGTCTCGAGGAGATCTGGACCACGTTCACCAAGCTCGCTCCCAAGCAGCTCATCGTGGACGAGCTCATCTACCGCGAGCTCATCGACCGGTACGGCGAGTACTTCACCGGTGCCATGGGTGCCGAGTCGATCCAGAAGCTCATGCAGACCTTCGACATCGATGCCGAGGCGGAGTCTCTTCGCGAGACCATCCGCAGTGGCAAGGGTCAGAAGAAGCTGCGTGCGCTCAAGCGTCTGAAGGTCGTCGCTGCGTTCCAGGCCGGCCGCAACTCGCCGATGGGCATGGTTCTCGACGCTGTCCCGGTCATCCCGCCGGAGCTTCGTCCGATGGTGCAGCTCGACGGTGGACGTTTCGCGACGTCCGACCTCAACGACCTGTACCGCCGCGTCATCAACCGCAACAACCGCCTCAAGCGTCTGATCGATCTCGGTGCCCCCGAGATCATCGTCAACAACGAGAAGCGGATGCTGCAGGAGTCGGTCGACGCCCTGTTCGACAACGGCCGTCGTGGACGTCCGGTCACCGGACCGGGTAACCGTCCGCTCAAGTCGCTGTCCGACTTGCTCAAGGGCAAGCAGGGTCGCTTCCGTCAGAACCTCCTCGGCAAGCGCGTCGACTACTCGGGCCGTTCGGTCATCGTCGTCGGACCGCAGCTCAAGCTGCACCAGTGTGGTCTGCCGAAGCTGATGGCTCTCGAGCTGTTCAAGCCGTTCGTGATGAAGCGCCTGGTGGATCTGAACCACGCGCAGAACATCAAGTCGGCCAAGCGCATGGTCGAGCGTCAGCGTCCGCAGGTGTGGGACGTTCTCGAAGAGGTCATCGCCGAGCACCCCGTGCTGCTGAACCGTGCACCCACCCTGCACCGGTTGGGCATCCAGGCGTTCGAGCCTCAGCTCGTCGAGGGCAAGGCCATCCAGCTGCACCCGCTCGTGTGTGAGGCGTTCAACGCCGACTTCGACGGTGACCAGATGGCTGTCCACCTCCCGCTGTCCGCCGAGGCCCAGGCCGAGGCACGCGTGTTGATGCTGTCCTCGAACAACATCCTCTCGCCGGCATCGGGCCGTCCGCTCGCCATGCCGCGTCTGGACATGGTGACGGGTCTGTACCACCTGACGCGTCTCGACGCCGGTGCTGTCGGCGAGCGCGTCGACGCATCGACCGATCAGGCCGAGTTCGGGGCGTACTCCTCCCCGGCCGAGGCTCAGATGGCCGTCGACCGTGGAGCGCTCACGGTGCAGTCGCAGATTCGGGTTCGTCTCACCACGCAGCGCCCGCCGCGTGACATCGAGAACGAGCTGTTCCCCGAGGGCTGGAACCGCGGCGACGCGTGGACGGCGGAGACCACTCTGGGACGCGTGCTGTTCAACGAGCTGCTTCCGGCGGACTACCCGTTCGTCAACGAGCAGATGCCGAAGAAGCGTCAGTCGACCATCATCAACGATCTCGCCGAGCGTTACCCGATGATCGTGGTCGCGCAGACCGTCGACAAGCTCAAGGACGCAGGCTTCTACTGGGCCACGCGTTCGGGTGTCACCATCTCGATCTCCGACGTCCTCGTGCCGCCGGAGAAGCCGCAGATCATGGAGACCTTCGAGGCTCAGGCCGATCAGATCGAGAAGAAGTACCAGCGTGGCGCACTCGACAAGGTCGAGCGCAACTCCGCACTGGTCAAGATCTGGCAGGACGCGACCGAGCAGGTCGGTAAGGCCATGGAGGCCCACTTCCCCGACGACAACCCGATCCCGATGATCGTGAAGTCCGGCGCAGCCGGAAACATGACTCAGGTTCGCTCGCTCGCCGGCATGAAGGGCTTGGTGACCAATCCGAAGGGTGAGTTCATCCCGCGTCCGATCAAGTCCTCCTTCAAGGAAGGCCTGACGGTCCTCGAGTACTTCATCAACACGCACGGTGCTCGTAAGGGTCTGGCCGACACGGCGCTTCGTACCGCCGACTCGGGCTACCTGACGCGTCGTCTGGTCGACGTCTCGCAGGATGTCATCGTTCGGGAAACCGACTGTGGCACCGAGCGCGGCATCGTCACGACGATCGCCGAGAAGACCGCCGACGGCAAGATGATCCGCGACGCTCACGTCGAGACCAGCACGTACGCCCGCACGTTGGCGAACGACGCTGTCGACGAGAACGGCACGGTCATCGTCGCTCGCGGACACGATCTCGGTGACCCGGCCATCGACGCGCTGCTCGCTGCGGGCATCACGTCGGTCAAGGTTCGCTCGGTGCTCACCTGCACCACGGGAACCGGCGTCTGCGCCACCTGCTACGGCCGCTCGATGGCCACCGGCAAGCTGGTCGACATCGGTGAGGCCGTCGGTATCGTTGCCGCGCAGTCCATCGGTGAGCCCGGAACCCAGCTGACCATGCGTACCTTCCACCAGGGTGGTGTCGCCGGAGATGACATCACCGGTGGTCTGCCTCGCGTGCAGGAGCTGTTCGAGGCACGTGTGCCGAAGGGCAAGGCTCCGATCGCGGACGTGTCGGGACGCATCCAGCTCGAGGACGGCGATCGTTTCTACAAGATCACCATCGTCCCGGACGACGGCGGCGAAGAGGTTGTCTACGACAAGCTCTCCAAGCGTCAGCGTCTGCGCGTCTTCAAGCACGACGACGGCACCGAGCGCCTTCTGGCGGACGGCGACCACGTCGAGGTCGGCCAGCAGCTCATGGAAGGTGCTGCCGATCCGCACGAGGTGCTGCGCGTGATGGGTCCCCGTCAGGTGCAGATCCACCTCGTCAACGAGGTCCAGGAGGTGTACCGGTCGCAGGGTGTGTCGATTCACGACAAGCACATCGAGACGATCGTGCGTCAGATGCTCCGTCGCGTGACGATCATCGACAGCGGCTCCACCGAATTCCTGCCCGGTTCACTGACCGAGCGCAGCGAGTTCGAGTCGAGTAACCGTCGCGTCGTCTCCGAGGGTGGCGAGCCCGCAGCCGGACGTCCGGTCCTGATGGGTATCACCAAGGCATCGCTGGCCACCGACTCGTGGCTGTCGGCTGCGTCCTTCCAGGAGACCACTCGTGTGCTGACCGATGCGGCGATCAATTGCCGTAGCGACAAGCTCATAGGTCTCAAGGAGAACGTCATCATCGGTAAGCTCATCCCGGCTGGTACCGGCATCAACCGGTACCGGAACATCACGGTGCAGCCGACCGAGGAGGCGCGTGCCGCGGCATACGCGGTGCCGTCGTACGACGATCAGTACTACAGCCCGGATGGCTTCGGCCAGGGAACCGGCGCTGCAGTGCCGCTCGACGACTACGGTTTCTCCAACGAATACCGCTAGAGCGACTCCGTCGCATGTGAGCAGAACTTCGTAGCCCACTACGAATTTCCGCTCACGGCGACAGAGCCTGCAGACAAAGCCCCGCATCGACTTCGGTCGATGCGGGGCTTTGTCGTATCTGGTGGGGAGTTCGTATCGGCGTCCGCGGTGAGTTCTCCGTGCCACTCGGGTCAGTAACGGCATGACCAACCCAGAATCCAGCACCATCGTGAACATCGGCGTGGCCATGTTCACCGTCGCAGATCAGGACGCGGCTCTCGACTTCTATTCGCGCGTGCTCGGCTTCGAGATTCGCGGCGATCTGCGGTTCGGCCCCGAAAACGAATACCGGTGGTTGGAGGTGGCCCCGCCGGGATCGACGGCACGGCTCGCCCTGAACCCGCCGATGGGAGGAACGCCCGGCGGCGGATCCATCGGTGTCGAGACAGCCGACGTCGCGGCCGAACACAAGCGTCTGAGTGCACTCGGCGGAGTCGATCTCGACGACTTCATGGAAGAAGTCGACGGTGTTCCGCCCATGTTCGCGCTGCGTGATCCCGACGGCAATTCGGTGTGGGTCGTGCAAGCCTGACGGTTCGACCGGCTATCTCCGGTCGATGAACGTGTACAGCTCGGCGATCGTGCCATGCTTGATGACGGCGAAGTCCTGGCCGGTGACGACGGCTGGAGCGTCGGGTGGCGAGAGTGCCCAGGAGATGCGTGCGACGTCGCCCAGCACGGCGGGTTCGACTGTGACGGAGAAGGACAGGCCGGCGGAGTCGGTGAGGAGTGCGGTGATCACTCACCGAGCGGACGGTCTCGACCACCGACGGCCGCGCCACGGATGCCGTTCTGACCGAGGCGGGCCGGGCGGCTCTGGACGCGTCGGCGGCGGGTCATGTCGAGCTGGTGCATCGCCTGTTCTTCGACGGCCTGGCAACCAAGGAGGTCGACGCTCTCGGATCGATCCTCACTCGTCTGCGCGACCACGTGCGAACCAACGGGACGCTGCCTCGGCCGCAGTGACACGTCCATCAGGTAGCTCCGGGGTGCTCACTCGTGGTGGCAGACGGCTTCGAGGTCGATGCCGTTGAGGTCGCGCACGAAGGATCCGTAGTACGTGGCGTGGTATTCCGGCTGCAGTCCCGGCGGCCGGAGCTCGACTGCTCCTGCCGAGAGTGCTGCCGCGTGGAAGGCGTCGACGGCGGCGCGATCGGGGGCGCTGAACGCGAGATGGGTGTGGGGTCCGATGGCCGATCCCGGTGCGTCGACGATCCAGAAGAAGGGCTTCACGTTCGCCCAGCCGAACGCGATCATGGCGAGCTGGTTGGCCTCGGGGGTGTGCGGTACCCGCATGATTTCGCTGATCCCCAGCGGTGCGAGTGCAGCACCGTAGAACTCGGCGCTGGCGGTGAGATCGGTGACGCCGATGTTGAGGTGGTCGATTTGGGAGCCGGTGCGGTCGATGTTCGTCATGCGCTCGAGTGTGGCCGAGGTCGCGGACGACTTCGGTCCTGAATCGAATGACAACGTCGTGTTCACTTTCCCGTTCGATCGATGACGGGCACAGTTCGCTCGGGCGCGGGAGCCTCGAAGGATGGTGAGACGGGGTAACGAGATACGGTTCGGGCAGGACATCTCTCTGCGTGCCGGGGCCACGCGTCGACAGTTCCTGACATGGAGTGCGCTGGTGGGGGCGCTGGCGTTCACTCCCGAACTCGCGGGAACCACGGCGACGGCAGGTGCGCAGTCCGTGGTGACCCCGGACTACTCGTTCCGCCTCGGCGTGGCATCCGGCGACCCACTGCCCGATTCGGTGGTGCTGTGGACCAGACTCGCCACCGATCCCTTCGCGCCACTGGGTGGAATGACTCCCGGCGTGGTGCCGGTGCGGTGGCAGATCTCGGCGGACGAGCGATTCGCGAGCATCACCCGCGAAGGTATCGAGCTGGCCACCGAGTTCGACGGCTGGTCGATTCACGTCGACGTCCGAGGTCTCGAGCCAGCTCGTGAGTACTTCTATCGCTTCCTCGTCGGGCCGCATGCCAGCCCGGTGGGCCGCACCAAAACTGCACCGGCACTGGGCCAACCGTTGAGCAAGCTCGACTTCGCGTGGGCGTCGTGCCAGAAGTGGGAGGACGGCTACTTCGGCGCGTACCAGGACTTGGCCGCGTCGAATCTCGATGTGGTGTTCTTTCTGGGCGACTACATCTACGAGTACGCGATCAAGGACGAGGGTGCCAGGCAGGGCGAGCCGCGCACCGAATCCGCTGCCCGAGAAACCATGGTGCTCAGCGACTATCGCGACCGATATGCGCTGTACAAGGCGGACGAGAATCTTGCTGCGGCCCACGCGTCGGCACCGTTCGTCTCGACGTTCGACGATCACGAGGTGGACAACAACTGGGCCTCGCAGATCAGCCAGGACGACGACGATCCGCGAGAGTTCTTGTTGCGCAGAGCCGATGCGTTCAAGGCGTGGTGGGAGAACACTCCGGTTCGGGCGAATCTGAAGCCCGTCGGACCGGACATGACGGTCTATCGCCGGTTCTCGTTCGGAGATCTGGTGGACTTTTCGGTACTGGACACGCGGCAGTACCGCAGCGATCAGGCGCACGGCGACGGCGAGCATGCGCAGGACGCCGAGACGGCAGATCCGTCGCGCACGATCACCGGTGCAGCGCAGGAGAAGTGGATACTCGACGGTTTCGCATCACCGTCGAGGTGGAACTTCCTGGCGCACCAGACGGTCATCTCGGACCTGGCCCGTGGGCTCGGCAGCGATCGCAAGGTCGGGATGGACCCGTGGAGCGGATACGAGGCATCTCGGCACCGAATTCTGGACGGGGCCAGGGATCGCGGCACGAAGAACGTCGCGTCGATCGTCGGCGACATTCATCGCACGATCGTCTCCGAGCTACGCCGCGACTACCAGGATCAGGCGTCGTCGATCCAAGGTGTGGAGATCGCGACCACCTCGATCGCGTCGGGTAAGGACGGTGCCGATGTCGACTCGGCCGGCGCGGCCATCGCCGAAGCTTCTCCGCACGTCAAGTACGGAAATGCTCGGCGCGGCTATCTCCGTAGCACGCTGACGAACACCGAATGGCGTTCGGAGGTCAGGGTTCTCGATCGCGTCTCCACACCGGGGGCATCGGTACGAACCGCAGCGACGGTCACCGTCCCCGAAGGCCGCCCCGAGATTCAGCTGGGCTGACGCCGGTCATTGGCGGATCGCGAACATCGGCATCGCCAGACCGAGCAGCATCACGGTGAACAGCAACCATGCCGCGCCCTGCCAGATCGGCCACGTGCCACCGGCACGGTAGGACCTGTATCCCAACGTCAGAGCTCCGATGCCGCCGAGGAAGCACACTGCGGGCACCGACGCGGCCAACACGGGATTCGTGCGGTCGACGACCAGGAACAGCGCGGTCAGTGCCGCAGCCACCGCCACCACGGCCGCACAGTATCCGGCCGCTCTGCGAAAGACGACGGGGTCGTTCCAGCGCTTTTCGACGTCGCGGTCGGCGATGGTGCGTTCGGTCGGATCGTTGGCGGGCATACCGGTGGGTTACCCGCTGCGCGCGGGTCTACCCACGTGTCGGCCGGTCAGCGACCGTCGGCGATGATCTGTGCGACGTTGCGTTCGGCGAGTGCGGTGATGGTCAGCGACGGGTTCGCGGCTCCGGTGCTGCCCGGGATCAACGCACCGTCGACGACGTAGAGCCCGGGGTGACCCTTCACCCGGCCGTAGCCGTCGGTGACGTCGCCCAGCACCGCGCCGCCGAGGGGGTGGGCGGTGAAGGTGTCGTCGACGTCGCGGGTGAACGGTTCGGCCGCGACGATGGTTCCGCCGGCCTGGGCCATCCGATTCTGTACTGCGCGTAGGGCTTCGACGGTGTCCCGGCTGCCGCCCTTCGGCCAATTCAGCGTCAATCGGTCTGTGGCGGAATCGAATCCGAAGTTTCCGCGCAGTGGGTCGATGGTCATGCCGAGTGAGCCGATGAATCCGAGGTTCACGGGAACGCCTGGCACGTACCAGTTCTCGACGGTCAGTGGCAGTGAGGAGTCGTCGACGATGCGGGATGCGCAGGGCGCTCCTTGCGGTCCGGCGGACATCGGCCCGAGCGACCGCGTCATCGACGCGTCGCCGTTGGTGCCCCAGCCGGTGCCGACGAATTCGTTGAGGTTCGGCAGTGCGCCGGTGGTGCGGGCGCGCATCAGCAGTTCGGTGGTGCCGATGGATCCGGCTCCGAGGACGAGCGTGTCGCAGGTGACGGTGCGTGTCTCGACGATGTTGCCGAACGGGTCGAGGCGTTCGATCTCGACGCGGTAGCGGTCGCCGGATTCGGTGCCGATCGCTGCGACGCGGTGGCTGTGGCACACCGTCGCGCGGCCGGTGGCCTCGGCCTGGGGGATGTAGTTCTGCGTCAGGTCGTGCTTGGCACCGTTGGAGTTGCCGAAGGTGCTTGCGCCGACGGTCGCGGACGGCCGCGAGCGTCCGGCGAGCTCGTCGCGGACGACGTTCCAGTTCCAGTTGCCGTCCACTGCCTGTGGGGTGAACCCGGCCCGCCGGGCGTGGTCGTCCCAGGTGCGCGAGTGCGAGAAGTTCGGGCTGTTGTAGACGTCCTCGGGCATCGGCGACGGCCGGAGCATCGAGCGCGCCTTCGGGTACCAGGTGGCAGCCATCTCGTCGTAGTTCAGGCGTCCGCCGAAGGAGGCGTCGAAGAACTTCTTGTCGGGCGCGATGGTGACGCCGGTGTAGACGATCGAGCCACCGCCGACGGCAGCGCCGCGCCAGACCGAGAGGTTCTCGTACCGGGTGGTGTCGAGTACGCCGCCGAACAGGTCGACCGGTCCGACGGGCATTCCGGTGATGTTGGTGAACGAGGTCTGCTGCCACAGTCCGCGTCCGTCGGCGGTCATGTCGGCGGTGAAGATCTCGCGCCACGGGTCACGTGGCCAGCGCAGTCCACGTTCGAGGACGGTGACCTGGGTGCCGGCCTGTGCCATACGAAGGGCGGCAGCGCTGGCACCGAATCCGGAGCCGATGACGAGGACGGGAGAGTGGTCCGGTGGGCGCGGGGGATCGGCGAACAGCTCGGGGACCAGTGATCGGATTCGTTCGGCACCGATGGGGAGTGCGCCTGCTGTGGAAGAACCCGGTGCCCCGGCGGAGCCCAGGACCGGAGCGGCGGCAGCGCCGAGCATTCCGGCAGCGGCCAAACGCAGCAGTTGCCTTCGATTCACGGAAAACTTCCCCCTAGTACGTGCGGACAGCGCTCTCGATTGTGTCGTGTTTGCTGTAAGAAAGCGAACACTTCGGTCGGATATGGGACGGCTCCCAGCTCGGCCTCAGGTTTGCCTGTCACACTCCGCTCATGGTTTCGCCATCGGTGGCTCTGTTACTGCTCTTGGCAGCGGTAGTGGGCATCGCAGCGCACCGTGTCGACGCCCGTGGGCAGGCGATGCTCGTCTTCGGTGCTTTGGCACATGTCCTCATGCTCGCCGCGGTGCCGGGCACTGTTCTCGCGGCCGTGGCGTTCGGTTGGTGGGGGCTGGCGGCGGGCGCGGTTGTATCGGTGGGCGCCGCTGCCACACAGATTCCTCTGTACAGGCACCGCTCCCGGACGGAGGCCGAGCCGGAGCTGACGGTGTTGCACGCCAACATCTGGTTGGGTCAGGCCGATCCCGACGCGTTGGTCGCGCTGGTCGAGCGGCACCGACCCGACGTGCTCACTCTCGTCGAACTGACGCCGGAGGCCGACGCCCGCCTTCGCCCGGTGCTGTCCGGCTCGTTGCCGTACGCGCACGTCAGCGCCGCTCCCGGCGGCGAGGGCACCGGAATCTACAGTCGCTTCCCGCTGGTCGACGAGCAGCGTCACGACGGTTTCGTGACAGAGCTGCTCTCCGCGCGGGTGGAGATGCCGGGCCGGCCGCTGGTGTTCGCAGTCCATCCGGTGCCGCCGTGGCCGCGGGAGCCGTCCGAGTGGGTACGTGAGCTGGGGCTGTTGCGCCAGCTGCTGGCCAAGATCCCCGTCGACGACGGTCCGGTGGTGGTGGCGGGCGACTTCAACGCGACGCAGGACCATCGGCGGTACCGAGATCTCCAGGACGGCCGGTTCGTCGATGCGGCGGTGGCCACCGGGGCGGGCATGCTCAGGACGTACCCGGCGCACACGTGGTATCCGCCGGTGATCGCCATCGACCACGTTCTGGTGGCAGATCTGGCCGTTGGATCGGTGGAAGCCGTGACGATTCCCGGCTCCGACCACCGCGGCATCCTGGCTCGGCTGGCCTTCGGTCCCGGTCAGCGCTGATCAGGACTGTGCGGGCAGTTGCTGCACCGACCACTTGTTGCCGTCGGGGTCGGCGAAGTACACGAACGTGCCCCAGCCTTCGTCCTTCGGCGGGTCGATGGTCAGGCCGGCTGAGGTGAGGTGCTCGTAGGCCTGCTGGACGTTGTCGACGACCATCAGGATTCCGGCGCCCTTGCCCGGCTCGGCGTCGGTGATGTTCTCGCCGATCGCGATGGAGCACGCCGAGCCCGGGGGAGTGAGCTGGACGTATCGGATGCCGTCCCAGGGGCGGGCATCGTGGTCGGCGTTGAAACCGATCGAGACGTAGAAGTCCTTGGCGCGGTCCACGTCGGTGACGGCGAGGGTGACGAGTTCGAGCTTCATGGTGAGGTTCATGACGCAATGATGAGCGCCATTGCGGACACATTCGGTCCGCGTCGAACGAACACTTCGAGAAATATGCCCGACGCCTCGTCGGTTGAGATATCCGTGTTCTTCTCATTGCTCGACAGGTCCCGCACGCGATCCGGTTTCGACGACGCCTCGGCGCTGCGCCATACCGTCGAACGAGCGGTACATGCGGAGAAGATCGGGTTGCATCGGTTCTGGGTGGCCGAGCATCACGGCGTTCCCGGGATCGCGTCGGGCGCGCCTGCGGTTCTCGCGGCGGCGGTGGCGTCGCGCACCTCGCGCATCCGCGTCGGATCCGGCGGAGTGATGCTGCCCAACCATCAGCCGCTGGTCGTGGCCGAGCAATTTCTGATGTTGGAGTCTCTGTTTCCCGACCGGATCGACCTCGGTGTCGGTCGCTCCCTCGGTTTCACCGAGCCGGTTCGGGCAGCATTGCGCAGTGAGCGGACCGACACGTTCGAGGCCGACATCGCCGAATTGCGTTCCTATCTGGACGGTTCGGGTTCGGTGACGGCCCGGCCCGCTGTCCCGTCTCCGCCGGTGTTCGTACTCGCGACGGGAGCCGGTCTCGAGGTTGCCGCTCGCGCCGGGCTTCCGGTCGTCGTCGGCGGACCGATAGTGCATCAGGACGATCCATTGGCGCTCTACCGCAAGCATTTTCGTCCCTCGCCGTCGAATCCCTCACCGTACGTGATTGTTTCGTTGGACGTGACCATCGCAGCGGACACCGCCGATGCCCGCAGGCTCGCCGTCCCGGAGGCGTGGGCGATGGCCAGGTCCAGACGTGAGGGTGAGTTCCCGGCTCTGCAACCGGCGTCGGGGATCGATGAATCACAGTGGACGCCGCAGACGCGGAATCGAATCGAGGCGTCGTTGGCGTCGAGCATCCTCGGCACGGCCGGGCAGGTCCGTCCGCGGCTGGAGGAGGTGGTCGAGCGCACCCGCGCGAACGAGATCATGGCGTCGACGTCGACGTACGATCGCGCCGAACTGTTCGACGCCGATGCCGCGTTCGCTCAGCTCGCGGGGGTGGCGGGTTGAACCGGTGCCGTCGCTGCCAGGGCGGCCACCAGGTCGCGTTGAATGTCGGTGATGGGCACGGTCGCGTCGACCACTGCCGATACCGGGAGTCTCAGCCTGCGGTCGGCCTCGGTGCGGAAGACCAGGCCGGTCTTGGGGGTGCTGTCGGCGGTGCTGGCGTACAGGATGGACCAGCATTGTGGGTTCTTGAGGAGTTCGGCGCTGGCGGTGTGATCGGACGCCACGGGCGGGCCGAAGCTCAGTGGCAGTCCGCTTCGTTTCATCTCACGCTCGATCACCCGGTGCAGCAGGATCTGTTCGCTCCGTTTGGGAAGTAGCAGGGGGTAGCCGGCGAGCTGACTCAGACTCGGGTTGCTCTCACCCGCCAGAGGATGCCCCTCGGGGAGGACGACGACGAGGTCTTCGGTCCACAGCTCGGTGACGTGCAGACCGGAGCGTTCGACGCTGCCGCGGATCAGCGCCACCTGGCAGTCGCCGGACGTCACCGCTTCGATCTGTTCTGCGAATCGTTTCAGGACGAAGTCGATCTCGGCGTCGGGATGGCGCTCGCGTACCGCGACGATGGCGGAGATGGCGTTGGCTGCGAAGGTCATGTTTCCGGTCAGGCGCAGCTGATTACGTTTGCGCGTCGTCAGCGCCAGGGCGGCTTGCTCCAGCTCCACCATGTGCCGGGCGATGGACACCAATTGTGCTCCGACAACGGTCAATCGGACGGTACGAGAGGTTCGCTCGAACAGGGGCTCACCGATTTCTCGTTCCAACTTGGAGATCTGCAGGCTGATCGCCGATTGCGAGACGTAGCAGCGTTCGGCGGCGCGGGAGAAGTTCAGTTCCTCCCCGACCGCGAGGAAGTATTTCAGCTGCCGCAGTTCCATGCGGCCATTCAATCATGAGTTCTGCTCATAGATGCTATTTCAACTTCCGCGTTGATAGAGCATCGCGGTCGGAGTTTCATGGAGGTAGTTCTTCGTAGAGGGAAAGACTCGAGCCGAAAAGGAAAGTGCTGTGCAAACGTACGACGTCGTCATCGTGGGATCGGGATTCGGAGCATTGGCCGCCGCCAAGTCTCTGGGCAAGGCCGGTGTGACGTTCTCGCTGATCTCCAGCACCACCGAACACCTCTTTCAGCCGCTGCTCTACCAGGCCGCAACCGGAATGCTCTCGACGGGCGAGATCGCCCCGCCGATCAGGCGCATTCTCGCGCAGTACGAGTCGGCCGACGTGCGTCTCGGACGCGTCGTCGATGTCGATCCCGAGGCGCACCAGGTCACCTACATCGGTGCCGGGCAGAGCCACACCATCGGCTTCGGTCGTCTCATCGTCGCCACGGGAGCCACGCAGGCGTACTTCGGTCGTGACGAGTTCAAGGACCGCACGTTCGCGCTCAAGACCGTCGACGACGCGATCGCTCTGCGTGAGCAGATTCTGAGCTGCTACGAATCCGCGCACATGACAACCGATTCGGCTGCTCGCAAGGAGCTGTTGAGCTTCGTCGTCGTCGGTGCAGGCGCGACGGGTGTCGAGCTTGCAGGTCAGATCAGGGATCTCGCGCACCGCTACTTCGCCGGCTCGTTCCCGGACATCGATCCCGACGATGTCACGGTGACCCTCGTCGACGGTGTCAAGGAAGTGCTGCCGGCGTTCGGCGGCAAGCTCAGCGCGTACGCCCGTACGAAGCTCGAGAAGTCGGGCGTCGACGTCGTCACCGGTGCCATGGTCACCGATATTGCCGACGACGTGGTGACGGTGCAGGACGTGGACACCAAGACGTCGAGGACGTTCGCCGCCAAGACGGTCATCTGGTCGGCGGGCGTGCAGGCCAGTGATCTGGCGGCCACCGTCGCCGAGCGGACCGGGTGTGAGACCGACCGTGCCGGACGGCTTCTCGTGCACGACGACCTGACGGTCGGTTCGGCGAAGGACATCTACGCGATCGGCGACGTGACGTCGCTGAACAAGTTGCCCGGTCAGTCGCCGGTGGCGATGCAGCAGGGCAGGCACGTTGCGAAGATGATCATCGGAAAGGTCGACGCGGGAACGCCGTTCGAGTACACCGACAAGGGCAGCATGTCGATCGTCGGCCGCTTCAGCGCGGTGGCACGACTGTTCGGCAAGGTCGATATGTCGGGACCGATCGCGTGGATCATGTGGCTCGCGGTGCACCTGATGTACCTGGTCGGCTTCCGGAACCGCTACGTTGCGGTGGTGTCGTGGATGACCTCGTACATCGGCGACAAGCGACCGCACTTCCAGTACACCGACCATTCCGCTTCGCTCGAGGAGCACACCAGCGACACTGCCGACGAAGACGAGCGCAGAGCGGCCTAGTTGTGAAGACCTAGGTCGCGATGCCGTTGCGGTAGGCCCAGATCACCACGTGCACTCGGGTATTGACCTCGAGTTTGCGGCAGATGTTGCCGATGTGGGTCTTGACGGTGCTCTGTTCGACCTGCAGTGAACGGGCGATCTCGTTGTTGCCCAGTCCCTCCGCAAGTAGTCGAACCACTTCCATTTCGCGCAGACTCAGGTCGTGTTGCGGTGCAACGGGAGTGGTTCGACTCGGCCTGCCCCGGCGAGCGAACTCTGTCATCAAGCGCGGGGTCAGTCGTGGAGAGAGCACCGCTCCGCCGTCGGCGACGGTGACCACCGCGTCGGCGAGTTCGTCGGGGTCGGCGTCCTTGAGCAGGAAGCCGGACGCTCCGCTGTCGAGAGCTGCGAACACGTACTCGTCGAGGTCGAACGTGGTGACGACGATGACGCGAACGCTCTCGAACTGTGCCAGTATCTCGCGCGTTGCGGTCAGTCCGTCGCCGTTCGGCATCCTGATGTCCATCAGTACGACGTCCGGTCGCAGTGCCGACACCTGCTGCACGGCATGCCTTCCCGAGCTCGCGTGCCCGACGACCTCGATATCGGGATGGCCGGCGAGGAACAGCTCGAATCCCTGCCGAACCACGGGCTGATCGTCCGCGATGAGGACGGTGATCATGCCGGCATCTCCTGTGGTCGAGAGATCTTTCCGCCGACAGGTAGTCGAGCACGCACGGTCCACGTCGTTCGGTCGTCGGACGATCCTGCATCGAGGGTGCCGCCGAGTAGTGCGGTGCGCTCACGCATTCCGGGGATGCCGAACCCCTGACCCGAGGACTCGCGCAGCTCGGAGCTGTCCGGCGTGAGCGTGTTGGTGACGGTCACCTCGATGGCCGAGTGTAGGTCGGATACCTCGACGTAGACATCGCAGTTCGGCGCATGGCGTCGGGCGTTGGACAGCGATTCCTGAACGACGCGATAGCACGTCAACTGCACCGCGCTGTCGGTGTCGTCGCTGTCTGCGAGGATGCTCGTGTCGATGCGCCCGAACGACATTCGTGACTGGTCGATCAGTTCGGGAAGGTCAGCGATCATCGGCTGCGGAGCGCTGTTGTTCGTCTCGCTCGGGCGCAGTATGCCGACGATCTGGCGTAGGCTGTCGAGGGTCCGTTGGCCGTGTTCGATTGCGCCGGTGAGTAGTTCGCGTGCCTGCTCGGGGTTGCTCGTGATGAGTGTCTTGGTTGCCTTGGCTTGGATGAGCATGCCGGTCAGGTGGTGGGCTGCGACGTCGTGTAATTCGCGTGCCATGGCTCTTCGTTCGTTGTCCAGGGCTGCGTTCAGCTGTTGCCGGTGTTCGAGTTCGGCTCGGCCCAGGGCGGCCTCACTCTCGAGTTCCTGCGCGCGGTTTCGTGCGATGTACTTGCCCAGTGCGATGAGCACCGTGTAGTTGATGGCGAGGTTCGCGATCTGCTCGGCGACCACGCCGATCGTGCCACCGGGGCCGGCCGCGGCATCCGGGTAGGACAGGCGGGTGTCGACGCTGACTGCGATTTCGAGAATCAGCCCGACGGCGATGGGAGCGAACAGGCGTGGCCCGGTCGCCCGAATTGCCAAGGCGACGATGGCGAACCAGTACAGCGGGGTGAACCCGAGAGTCCGGTCCGGCAGGACGAGTATGAGCGCGACGCTGATCGCCACCACCGACAGGTATGCCGTGACGGGAAAGGATCGGCGCACGCACGTCACCGCGGTCATCGCCAGCAGGGCAACGACACTCACTGCGATCAGGGGTGGGTTGCTGACCAGTTCGTCCCGGGTGTCACCGACCGTGCCGGTGGAGAGTTGGAATCCGGCGTAGAAGAGAGTGGCCAGGAGCATTTCGATCGGCAGTACCACGGGATTGCGCGGCCGCCAGGACGGGCGAAACGTGCGCACTACGCGGTGAAAGCCCGGTACCCGGGAATCACCCAGCATCAGAGTCGACTCCGTTCTCCTGCCGCATCTTTCGAGCTCGAGCTCTTCGTACCCGCAGTTTTGGAACCCAGCACCCACAGCGGTCCGGTGACGAACCAGAAGAACGTGATGACGCCCAGTGGCTGGATCACGGTCTTCAGCGCTGCTGCCTGGTCCGAGTCTGCCACGGTGTAGGCCAATGCGTAGGTGATCGCCAGCGCGATGGCGGCGGCGCACAGCCATTTCACGAATCCCCGAATTTCGTTGCGGTAGGCCTGCGGGCCGGTCTTCGGGGGCTTGACCGGTGCGGGTCCACCGGCGAATCGGTGCGTGAAGCGTACATCGAGCCAGGCCACGGTGGAGTGCGCGAACACGACGGTCCAGCCGAGGTAGATACCGGCGAGGCGATGCGCGAATTCGACGTCGCCGCCTCGGTGCAGATCCAGGGCCACCGCCGCGACGAGGACAAGATCGAGGACCGGGAGCAGGGCCAGGGTGAGGGTGCTGGCGCGCCGCATCCGTGCCACGTAGCGCAGGCACAGCCCGCCGATCACCAGTACCCAGAAGCCGACCTCGCAGATCGCGATCGTCAGCAGAATCGGATTGTTCATGGACCCGATCTCACCGCAGCCGACGCGCGCGCAATACCCCCGCGGAGGCGTCGTACCTGGTGGTTCGGCCGAAGGTACGACGCGGCGCTCCACCTAAAGTCGTAGCCGAACGCGCTACTGTGGAATTACGCATACAGGACACGCAGGCGACAGGGAGTCCGTCATGGCAGGCAAGAAGATCGACAGAGTGCACGCACAGTCCGCGTTGGAGACGGTGCGCGAGAACCCCGGCATCGCGTTGATCGCCGCCGCGCCCGCGTTGGTTGTGCTGGCAGTGGTGTGGTGGCTGCTCGGGTTCCCCGCCGCGTTGATTCTGCTGATCGCGGCAGGTGGGGCCGGCTACCTCTACCTCAGGAACCGCTGACTACCGACCAACACTGATCACTGATCGGCGCGCGGGATGCAGAACTCTGTGATGGTTGCCGAGCCTGCGGCCAGCTCTGCCCAGGACGCCTCGGTGGTCAGCACTGCGATGGCCGAGGTGGGAAAGCGGTGTCGCACCTCGCGGGCCAGGTCGGTGTCGTCGTCGGCCGCCAGTTCGAGTGCGGTCCAGGGGATTCCGGGTTCGTGCCCGACGACCAGCAAGGTCGATACCGTCACGTCGTCGAAGTAGGTGTCGGCCAACCGAATTTCGTCGATGATCTCGTCGGCGGACCCGCCGTAGATGTCTCGCTCGAATCGAGTGGGTAGGTCGCCGAGGCCGGTAGCAGCCAGGGTCTCGCGGGTGCGCAGAGCCGTCGAGCACAGCACTGCGTCGACTGTGCCGACGTGCTCGCCGATCCAGGCTCCCGCGAGCGCCGCCTCGCGTTGGCCGCGGGCGGCCAGGGGGCGTTCGTGATCCGGTACTCCGTCGGGGTAGCCGGATTTGCCGTGCCTCATCAGCACGAGGGTCCTAGTGGTCGCCATGCCGTCCACCGTAAACGGTCAGGGCGGCGGGATCGGGAAGAACGTCCACCTGCTCCGGGAAGACGAACTTGCGCATCGCCCACCATCGGAAAGCGGTTGCCAGCAACGTGCCGATGATGGACCCGCTGACGAAGTCGGCGATGTTCTCGGTGAGGAAGGACACGTTCGGCGACCGCAGATCCAGCATGTAACTCGATACCCACAGCGGTAGCTGGTTGATTGCCAGGCCGGTTCCGGCGACGGCGAAGAACAGCGCTGCCTCGTGGTGGCGACGTCGTCCGCCGCGTGCTGTGAACGACCATTCCCGGTTGAGGATGTACGACACGATCGTCGCGATCAGCACGGCCAGAACGTTCGCTGTCACCGGCTTGTCCTGCAGGATCGTCCACTTCAGGCCGAAGAACAGTACGACGGTGACGACGAAGGTGATCGCTCCGACGATGAGGAACTTGAGGGCCTCGGCGTGCTTGACGAGGGGCTCGAGCCAGCGCTGGGGAACGTGGTCGGTGAGGCGGTCGGACACATGCATCCCATCGACGTTACCTCGAGTAACGGATCGGGCCGGATTCGTCGCGGCTGCGAAGAGGGCCTAGAGCCGCGTCTTCAGGTGGTCCCGCAGCATTCGACGGACCTCTCCGGTCGCGAGTTGCTCGGGATATGTCACTGCCTGCAACGTCAGCCCGTCGACGAAGGCGTGCAGTTCGGCGGCCGCGCGTTCGTCTGTGGCGGTGTCGAAGGTGAAGGCGGGGGAGTTCGGTCGATCGAGGTCGTGCAGGTGTGCCCACGCGAGTCGGCACAGATACCGGCTGCCGAACCACCCGGCCGTCTTGAGGGCGGAGAGTCGTTCGTCGACTCTCGCTCGCACGATCGCTTCGAGCCACACCGACGCCTCGGCGCGGCGGTCCTCGTCGAGTGGCAGCATTTCTTCGAGGACGCGGATAGCTCGCGCCAGGCCGTCGCCCTCGGTGGAGTGCGCCTCCAACCGCGCTACGACGCGTTGCGTCATGGCCTCGGCCGCGAACAGGACGAGTTCTCCTTGGTCGGAGAAGTAGTACCGCAGTGATCCGGGGGACACGCCGGCTTCGGCGGCGACGCTGCGTACCGTCGCCCCGTCCATTCCTGCTCGTTCGATGACGCGCCATACGGCGGCGACGATCTCCGCCCGGCGCGCATCGTGGTCGACGATCTTCGGCATCGGTCTGTTCTAGCACCGTGTGGGCAACGGTGTTGCTCGTGGTGGGCGCACTACTGGCCGCGAATGCGGCGATCGAATTGAACCTGGTCTGAATCGACGAGAGGAAACACGATGAATGCACGAGATGCGCGCAGCATCGTCATGATCGTCGCCGGCGCGGTGCTGGCGCTGTTCTTCTGGGACCTGCAGGTGTTCTGGTTCCAGGGCGGCCCGATCGGCTGTGTTCTGGTGGTGCTCGCGACGGTGGACGTGTGGGAATCGCGTCGCCGCACCCCGAAGAAGGGCCTGCTCGCGGAACTGCGAGATGACATCGTCGGCAGCAAGGAATCGAGCGACCCATCCGAGCGTGACACTCGACCGTGAGCGGGCCCTGCCGGTTCGCGTATCGCAAGGACGGTACTGAATTCTCGGCCCAGGCGTGATAAACAAGCTGTTCGGCGATCTGTATCGAGCGGAATGGTGGTGACCTGGTGACGACCGGTGTCGGCGCGGAACTCGCTCGCTCGCCTCGGCGTGGTCTGACCGCTGCCGGCACCGCGGTGATGGTCCTGGGTCTGGTCGCCGGTTGGGTCGTCGTCTACTCGGTGAGCCTGATGGGTGCGCTGTGGCGCTTCCGTGAACCCGACGCGCCGGCACCGACGCTGTCCATGGGGGATCAGTGGGCCGATCTGGCGGTGGGTGCGGCGCAGGTGACGGTCGGTGCTGTGGCGATCGCCGTCGTCTGTCTCGTTCGGCGTCGGAAGCTGCCTGCGGTGTGGCCTGCCCGCAGTGGCACCGCGCTCGAGGCCGCGCTCACCTGGTGCGCGGCGATCGGTGCCGCGTCTGCTGCGCTGCTCGTGTTGTCTCGCATGGACATCGTCCGATTCAGCTTCTCGGTTCCGGCCTCGGTCGAATCCGATTGGCTCGCAGTGGTTTCTGCTCTCACCGTGGGTCTACGCGAGGAGCCGATTCTGGTGGCGCTACCGGTGTTGCTGCTCGTGGGCCGGCTCCCGATCTGGGCGATCATGGCGTTGTCGGCGACGATGCGAGGCCTCCTCTACATGTACTTCGGTGGCGGCGGATTTCTGTGGGCACTGTGCTGGGGTGCCGCGGCGGTCTGGGTGTTCTACCGCTACCGGCGGCTGTGGGTGTTGATCGCCGTCCACGGACTGGTGATGAACATCCAGGTGTTCGATCGAGTGATTCCATCCGATAACTCGGCGACCGTACTGCAGTGGATAAACATTCTGATCCTGTTCGCGGCGCTGCTGTGGTGGCTCACCCCGCGTGCGCTGGAGGCGTTCCTGCCGAACACGGTGGCCGTTCGGTACGGCGATGCGACCGTCGAGACGACTCCGGTGGTGGCCGAGGTGGTCCTGAACCCCGAGAAACTCGACCCCGACGAGTCCAGACGAGAGCCGCCGGTCAAGCCCTGACCATGCGGGCTTCGCGGCACTCCCAGATCGGGTCGAATTTCTCGGTGCCGTCCAGCTCGAATCGATGCTTGCGGTAGAACGCCACCGCACGGTCGTTGGCCGCTGCCACCCACAGGTATGTCGATGCCTCCCGGTCGATAACGGTGGCCATCAGTTCAGTTGCGACTCCGGTCCCGTGGTGCTCGGGCACGACGTTCAGGGACCACAGTTCGGTCGGTGCCGGCGGATCGTCGTCGCGTGGTGGCCCGCCGGTGGCGAAACCGACGATGCGTGAACTACTGGTGTCGACGGCGCAGCGGGTCCGCACACCGCGGCTCGACTGCTCGTCGCGGCGGGCGATGATCTGCTCCCATCGTTCGATGCGGTCGCGAGGGCGGATTGCATCGAGCTTGGCTCTGTTCATCATTCCCGCGTACGTCGCTTTCCAGATCGCCACGTGCGCTGCACCGAGCTGTTCTTCGTCGCCTGGGCGGATCTCGCGAATCGTGTAGCCGACCACGGTTGTAGTTGTACCGCTACGGCGCGTGTTGTTCGTCGGATTTTCTTGTCGGACCCCTCTCGTACTATCGAATGCATGTTCGATAACGGTGGGTGGGGGGTGGCGCAGACGCCGCCGGTCGACGACTGCATCGCGGGCTTTCTCGACGTCATTGCACTCAACCGTGTCAACGAGAACCTTGCTCGGGCGGCGACCGTGCTCGCGTACTGCGACGTGCTCGAGATGCGCCTCGAAGCAGCCGAAGCCGACGGCGGAGATCCGGGCGAGACCGTCCGCGGTGCCCTGTGCGATCTCGCCGTGACGATGACCGGAACGCGTCGCGATGCGTCCGTTGTGCACGATGTCGCGGAGCGTCTGCATCGAATGCCGTTGACCGCCTTACGTTTCGTGACCGGCAGCTTCGACTGGTCGACGGTGGTCACGATCACCTCGGTGCTGCACCGCGCCGGTGACGAGGTGATCGCGGCAATCGAGCACGAGGTCTGTGCGGCGGGTGGCCGAATGCGTCCGCAGGCGTTGCGCAACCGGATCTGGCGGCTGTGGATGAAAGCCGATCCGGTCGGAGCCGCAGCTGCCCGAGAGGCCGCTAAGTCCGAGGAGGTTGGTGTGCGAATCGACCGCACCGGTCCGGGCGGGATCGCATCGCTCATTGCGAAGATCACCGATCTCGAAGCAGCCGAAGCGGACGCCCTCATCGTCGAGATCGTCGGGACGGTCTGCAAGCGCGACCCACGATCGACGGGCACGCTGCGGGCCGCGGGTCTTATGGCGTTGCTGCACGGCGAGCATTCACTGGTGTGTCAGTGCGATCGCGGCGACGACTGCCCGGTGGCCGGCGCTGCCGACGATATCCCTCCTCGACGCGGGCATCTCCTCCAGATCGTGGTGGCGGTGGAGACGCTGCTGGGACTGTCCTCGGAGCCTGCAACCCTCGCCGACGGCACGCCCATCGACCCCGAAGTGGCGCGCATCGTTGCCACGGACGCGAAATGGCAGGCGCTGCTCACCGAGCTGGTCGAGATGCTGAAACCCGAACAGAGAAATTCGGGCGACGACGGATCGAACGATGATGGCCGGGATGACGACGGCCAGGGTAACGGTGGCCCCGATGACGGTGGTCCAGACGATGAGGGCCCCGATGACGGTGGTCCAGACGATGGTGGCCCGGACGGTGGAGGCAGCACGTGCAGCCCCGACGTTGGTGGCCCTCTCGCCGGTGGTGGCAGCACGTGCAGCCCCGACGGACCGGCCCCGGAACGCCCCGATGGTGGTTCGGACTCCGGCCGCGGGCAGTCGAACAGTGATGCCGGCTTCGGCCCCGGCCGTGCCGGCGTCCGCAGCGGCGATGTGTCTGGTTCGGTGTTGAGTCCGTTCGGGCCGTTCTCGACGGCTCCGCCGCTTCTGCGTCGGGTCGTCGGCATGGGCCGGGTGCGTGGTGCCGCCGAGCTTCCGTCCGCGCGTCTCGTGGATGCTCGCTGTTGCCTACCCGTGAATCCGATACTGGGGGAGGAGTCTGTCCGCGATGGGCTCGTCGCACGGTGGCTTTCATGGATCGTCGAACAGCCCGAGCGTGCTCGCGGCATCTTTCCCGACGGTCATGGCGGCGAGTCGGCTCCGTCGCAGTCGGCGGTGACGTATCGGCCCGGTGCCCGCGTCGTCGCGTTCGTTAGGGCTGCGTATCGCACCTGTACGTTTCCGAATTGCGACGTGCCGTCGGCTCGGTGCCAGATCGATCATCTGGTTCCGTTCGATCACGACGATCCCGAGCGCGGCGGCTGGACGATCGTGACCAATCTTCAGCCGGTGTGCGTGTTCCATCATCAGGCGAAGACCTCGGGGGCGTGGTCTGCGGTGATGCTCGCCGGAGGGGCGATTCTGTGGTCGAACTCCGTCGGTCTACGTGCGGTCTCGTTGCCGGACTTCTCGATCGCCTCGCCTCTCCGACGCCGCCGCCGCCGCCGCAAAAGTACATCGGCCGGGACGTCGCTGTCCCCGGCCGAACCCACCCGTTGGGAGCTCGAGTACAGCGGGTGTGCACCGCCGACACTCGAGGACTTTCGTTGTGCAGCAACGGAAAACGAGAGGCAGAAGCTCGCAGGGAAGAGGCGGGCCTACCTCGAACACTGTCGTGTCGTCCATGCGCGTGTTCGGTACGACCGCACCCGATACGACCCTCCGCCCTTCTGAAGAACACCCGCGCCGGTGTGGCACGGGCCTCTGGCCTGCTACCTTGAACGCCGTTCAAGTCTCTGGGGCAGGTCACCGTCCCACTCCTCGAGGAGCCACCCGTGTCAGATGTAGACCGCAGTACTCGCCGGCCGAGCCGTAAGGTCGGACGAATGAACGTCTCGGCCCGCGACATGGCGCAGATCGCAGTGTTCGCAGCACTCATCGCCGCGCTCGGTCTGCCGGGATCCATCACGGTCGGATTCTCGGGTGTGCCCATCACCCTGCAGACCCTCGGCATCATCCTGTCCGGTGCCATCCTCGGACCCCGCAAGGGCACGGCGGCAGTCCTGGTGTTTCTCGCCCTGACGATGATCGGTCTGCCGCTGCTGGCGGGCGGGCGTACCGGCCTCGCAGCGGTGGCCGGGCCCACCGTCGGGTACCTCGTCGGCTGGATCCCGGCTGCATTCCTGATCGGCCTGCTCACTGCGCGAATCCTGCCCAAGTACTCGATCGTGCTCGGCCTGCTGATCAACGCGGTCGGCGGAATCCTGGTCGTCTACGCATTCGGCATCATCGGGCTCGTTCTGCGCACCGATGTCGGACTCTGGGCCGCCGTCACGTCCAACGGACCGTTCCTGCCCGGTGACATCGCCAAAGTCGTCGTCGCGACCGTCGTCGCCAAGAGCGTCCACCGTGCGTACCCGGGCCTGATCAAGGCGTGACCCTCGAGCTGGGAGGTCGAGGCAACGGCACCGCGATCGTCTGGGCGGGTCGCGTGCTCACGTACACGGACCTCGACGCAGCCGTCGAGCAGTGGCCTCACCTCCCGGTGCACGATGCATCGGCGCTCGATCTGCCCGAGGCGTTGATCTGTGTGTTCGCGGCGGCCAGGCAGGGCAGCGCGGTGCGGGTCGAGGATCCGGCCATCAGGCCGGAACGTGCCGACGAGCAGAGTCCCGACGCGTTCCTGCTGGTGGCGACCTCGGGCTCCACCGGTCGCCCGAAACCGCTCGCTCGCACCGTCGCGTCGTGGGTCGACAGCTTCTCGGAGTTCACCGCCATCTCCGGTATCCGACGGACCGACACCGTGCTGATCACCGGACCGCTGCACGCCACGATGCACCTGTTCGCCGCGGTGCACGCACTGTGGCTGGGGGCGTGCATCACCGACGATCCTGCGCAGGCCACTGCCGTTCATGCGGTGCCTGCGGTACTCCGTGACGTCCTCCGCCGGATGCCTCGCGCGAGGGTTGCCGTCGCTGCCGGCGCCGGCCTCGACGATGCTGCCGCGCAGACGATCTCGGCGCAGGACATCAGGCTGGTCGAGTACTACGGCTCGGCGGAGCTGTCGCTGGTGGCGGCACGAGTCGTGGGCGAGCACTCGTCACTGAGACTGCTCCGGGACGTCGAAGCACGCACCGAGGACGGGTACCTGTTCGTTCGATCGCCGTACGCTGCACTGGGTGCGCGCGATTGGTTCGGCGTCGGTGATCTGGCCGAACTGAACGGGTCCGAACTCCTCGTCCACGGCCGCGGGGATGCAGCGATCAACGTGGGCGGAACCACCGTGATCGCCGAGGACGTGGAGAACATCCTGACCGCACTCGACGGCGTCCGAGCTGCGGCAGCGATCGGTACACCGCACGCGGTTCTCGGCCGAACCGTCTCTGCTGTCATCGAACTGGACGGAACCCGCGACCTCGACCTCGTTCGCGCCGACGCTCGCACGATCATGGCCAAGGAAGCACTGCCGCGACGGTGGACGGTGGTGGAGCAACTGCCCCGCACCTCGAGCGGCAAGATCGCGCGAGGGGCATTGCAGGGAACGGCCCTGCAATGACGATCCCTGCTGTGCATGCGCCCGTCATCGTTGCGGCGAAACGCACGGCAATCGGTATCGCCGGGCATGGCTTCGCCGATGTCACCGCCCCCGAGTTGGCCGCTCCTGTGCTCAAAGCTGTTGCGGCAGAGATCGGCTCACTCGACATCCCGATCGACGACGTGATCCTCGGCAACTGCCTCGGTCCCGGCGGCGACGTCGCACGCGTCTCGGCGCTGCTCGCGGGCCTCGGTCTCGACGTTCCAGGTGTCACCGTCGATCGGCAGTGCGGATCCGGACTCGACGCCGTCGTGCAGGCCGCGTCGCGCATCCGCAGCGGCGACGAGACACTGATTCTGGCCGGTGGCGTCGAATCTGCCAGCACCAGCCCGTGGCGATTCTGGCCACCGGTCGACGGTGAAGCACCCGTCCGCTACACGCGAGCGCCGTTCGCGCCACCCGGCTTCGCGGACCCGGACATGGGCGTGGCGGCGGACGACCTCGCGCGAATCCGCGGTATCGGACGCGAGCGCCAAGATGCCTACGCGGCACAGTCTTTCGCGCGCGCGGCGGTCTGCGACTTCTCGGCCGAGATCGTCACCGTGAACGACGTCGCAACCGACGAGCGTATCCGCCCCAACATGACCGCTCAGCGGCTCGGGAGGCTGCGCCCGACCTTCACCTCCGACGGCACCGTCACCGCGGGCAACTCCTGCGGAATATCCGACGGCGCAGCGATTCTGGCCGTCACCACGGCCGAGCGCGCAGCCGGGATGCCGGCGTTGCGCATCCTCGGTAGCGCGGTCGCAGGGTCCGACCCGGCTCTTCCGGGACTGGGTCCGGTGCCGGCGATCGAGAAACTGCTCGCCCGCACCGGGGTGCGCATCGCCGATATCGACACCGTCGAGATCACCGAGGCGTTCGCGTCGGTCGTGCTCGCGGTCTCGGACGAATTGGGCCTCGACGAGGGTCTTATCTGTCCGGAGGGTGGGGCCATCGCCATGGGGCACCCGTGGGGAGCGTCGGGCGCAATTCTGCTGGTACGGTTGGCATCTCGAATGCTGCAACCCGGAGGACCGGCATTGGGCCTGGCGGCCTGCGCCATCGGCGGCGGGCAAGGGATAGCGATGCTGGTGGAGCGGGCAACATGAGCGAGGTTGTATGAGTACGGTCAGGTTCGAGAACATTTCGCACTCGTTCGGGGAGCGGCAGGTGCTCTGCGGCATCGACCTCGAGTTCGACGAGCGGCGCATCGGCATCATCGGATCCAACGGCTCGGGCAAGTCGACGCTCGCCCGGATGATCAACGGTCTGATCAAGCCCGATACCGGCCGCGTCACGGTCGACGGCGTCGATGCCGCGAAGAAGGGTGCGCAGGTCCGCAAGAAGGTCGGCTTCGTGTTCACCGATCCCGATTCGCAGATCGTGATGCCCACGGTCGCAGAGGATCTCGCGTTCTCGTTACGCAGGTCCGGCCTGAGCAAGGCCGAGGTAGCCGAGCGGGTGGACGAAATTCTGGTCCGGTTCCGTCTGGATCGGCACCGCGACCATCCGGCGCACCTGCTCTCGGGTGGACAGAAGCAGCTGCTCGCCATCGGCGCGGTCCTCATCCGACGGCCGGAGGTGGTCGTTGCGGACGAACCGACAACCCTGCTCGATCTGCGCAATGGTCGCGTCGTCGCGCAGGCTCTGGATTCGATGGATCAGCAAGTGATCGTCGTGACCCACCAACTGGCACTGTTGGACAGCTTCGAGCGCGTCATCGTCATCGACGACGGGCGTGTCGCATTCGACGGGGCTCCCGCCGCGGCCGTTCCGGCTTACCGAGAGCTGATCGGATGATCGGTCTCTATCGGCCCGGGACCTCGCTGCTGCACCGGATGAGCCCGGGATCGAAGTTGCTGGCACTGATCGTCGCGATCCTGGCGACGGTGATCTTCGCGCGCACTCCGCTCGAAGTAGGTGTGGTGGCGCTGCTGGTCGCGGCGTTGTTCGCAGTGGCTCGCATTCCGGCGAAAGTGGCGCTGGCGCAACTACGTCCGGTGCTGTGGATGCTGTTGATCATCGGTGTGTTCCAGGTGATCATCACTACCTGGCAGCGCGCTGTGGTGGTGTGTGGGGTGCTGGTGATCTCCGTTGCTCTGGCGGCTCTGGTCACCCTCACCACCCGGGTGACCGACATGCTCGATACCGTCACCGGGGCGCTCGGTCCCGTCCGACGCTTCGGCGTCGATCCGGATCGCATCGGACTGCTCCTGGCTCTCGCCATTCGGTGCATCCCGCTGCTCGCGTCCATCGTTCAGGAGGTGTCGCAGGCGCGTAAGGCACGGGGACTGCAGTGGTCGATGACGGCGCTGGCAACCCCGGTCCTGGTGCGTGCTCTCCGTACCGCCGACGCCATGGGAGACGCGCTCGTTGCGCGCGGTGTGGATGACGATGACGTGAGAAGAGACGATGACCAGTGAGTTGCTCGCCGCCCGAATAGCGCGGCATTCCGACAGTCCCGAGGCGGCGGTCGTCGATGCGACCGGGGGGATCTCCTATCGTGAATTCTGGGGTGCGGTGGAACGCACCGCGGGCTCGTTGGCGGGCTCGAGTCGCATCGCGGTGTTGCCGACGTCGGATATCGGGTCCTTGGTGGTCGTCGTCGCGGCGATGCGTGCCGGGGTGAGTGTCGTTCTGCTGCATCGACATCTGTTGGCTCGTGAATTCGCCGACGCCATGGCGGTGTGCCGGCCCTCGCTGATTGTCGCGCATCCGCGTCAGCACGGGCGGTTGCATGGTTGGGGTGCAGGCAACGTGGTCGCACCGGACGGTCTTGCGCTCGGGCCCACCGAAATCATCGCCACGCCCACACCGAAATCGGAGTTGCTCGTGGGCGTCACCTCCGGAACCACCGGTCCGCCCAAGTTCTTCGTGCGCAATCAGGCGTCGTGGGCGGCGACGCTGGATCGCTCCGATGCCCTGTTCGATCTCGGTCCGGGGGATCGGGTGTCCGCGCCCGGCACTCTCGATCACACGCACTTCCTCTACGGTGCGTTGCACGGACTGACCCGGGGTGCGACGGTCGACCTGCGGGAGCCGACAGCGGCGCTCGAAGATGCTGCGACCCATCTGTATTCGGTCCCGACCATTGCCTGGGACATCGCTCGTTCGGGAGTGCGATCGGCGAGTGTCCGTGAGGTCCTCTCGTCTGCGGCGCGGTGGGCGGAATCGGGTAGGGCAGCGCTGGCGGCGGTACTGCCCAACGCTGGGCTGACACACTTCTACGGGGCGTCTGAACTGAGTTTCGTGTCCTACGACCGAAGCGAACGCGATGGCGCAGAAATCAGTGGGCAGGTGTTCGACGGGGTCGAGATCGAGATCAGGGACGAGCTGCTGTACGTCCGCAGCGACATGCTGTTCGACGGCTATCTGAGCCGAGTGGGAGACCACACGACCCTGACGAACGGTCCGGACAACTACGGATGGATGACGGTCGGCGATCGCGGCAGAGTCGACGACGGTCGCCTGACCTTGCGCGGCCGCGGCAGCGAGACGATCGTCCGGGCCGGTCTCACGGTGGAGTTGACTCCGATCGAGGCAGCCCTGCTCGCAGTTCCCGGTGTGCTCGAGGCCGGGGTGGTCGGGTTGCCCCACGACCGAACCGGCGAGGAACCTGCGGCCGGAGTCGTTGTGGCGCAGAACGATCCGATATCGGTGGCTCGGATTCGCCGGCACCTACGCACCGTACTGCCGGGTCCCAGCCTGCCGGTGGTGCTCGCCGTCGTGGACAGCCTGCCGCGTACGCCGCGCGGCAAGCTCGATCGTCAGGCTCTGGCGGCAACCTTGGCCACGGTGCGCACCGTCGGCTCGCCCGATGCTCCTGTGACGACGAACCAGACGGTGAGCGCCCCTCCGTCGTAGCGGTGGCGCAGAGTGACACGCTCGTTCGCCAACACCGGGCTCAGGTATTCGATGACGGCTCGGTGCGGCGCGGCAGCCAGCTCGGGCACGTTCACCAGCAACTCCTCGATCGCATGCCAGTAGACAGCGTTGTTGAGGTGGTTGAACGGATCGATATCGGTTGCGCGCAAAGGAAATTCGAGGTCGGCCGGCGATTCGGCCTGCACCGGCTCGGTCAACCACGCCTTCCATCGCAACCGGTGCTGATCGGTGGTGCGTCCCAGCATTTCCAGTGCGCCGTCACTGATGCGGGTCGGCATTCCGGTGTCCTTGCTGATGTTGATCCAGAAGCCCTCGGTCTCGATGCGCCCACCCTTCGGTGTCGTCAGTGCCACCCGCATGTTGGACCATCGCGTCGACATCGAGGAACACCAGCGCCGCATATGGACGCGGTCCGGGAAGTGGATCGGCTCGAAGACGTCGATGACGGTGCGTCGCACGATCCACATCGGATCGGTCTTGCCCAACGGTGTGGCATCGAGGTTGTCGGTGCCGATGTCCTGCAGGTAGCGGGCAACGCCGTCGAACCGCAGTCGGTTGTTCGGATCGATGTCGCCGGTCCGCACCGGCCAGCTGGCCTCGAAACCCTCACCGGGCGGCGGCTCCGGTGCCAGTTCGTCGTCGAAGCCTGCCGGTTCCACGCGTGCATTGGTCACGATGGCACTGTACGCGGACAGGCCGAATGTGCACTGTCAGACGATGTGCCGGGCCCGCATGCCGTCGAACACCGGTGCCACACGCACCACGTCTCCGGTGGTGGGAGCGTGCACCATCTGCCCGTTTCCCATGTAGATCGCCACGTGACCCGGCCCGGCCGGGCCGAAGTTTCCGAACAGCAGGTCGCCCGGTTGCGCGAGCTCCATCGGGACCTCGGTGCCCACGTTCCACTGGGTTTCCGAGGTGCGGGGCAGTGTCACTTTCCCGCCCGAGGCCTTGTACAGGGCATACGACGTCAGGCCTGAGCAGTCGAATCCACCGCCGGACGGCCCGTTGATGTTTCCGCCGCCCCATACGTACGGCAGTCCCAGGTAGTCCATCGCCAACTGCACCGATCGGCCGCCGATTCCGGTGAGGTCGAGTCCGGCGAAGGGCGTCAGGATCGCGGCGAACTGCGCTTCGGTCGCTCGGATGCGAGAGACGTACGGCTTGGTCTGCGTCTCGTAATCGAATGTGCCCGAGGGCATGCCGCCCGATCGCAATACAGCCCCTGCGCCTGCGTTGTATCCGGCCAGGGTCAGATCCAAGGTGTCACCGGACACCTTGCCCTCCCGCTTCCACCCGTCGACCTGTCCGTAGATATCGCACAGCAGTGTGCCCGACGCCATCACCGAATCACCGATGCTGTTGACGTCGGCGACGCCGTTGCCGTCGTAGTCCTTGCCGTACGTGGCCCATGTGCCGGGCATGAACTGCCCCGGTCCCTGCGCGCCGGTGCTCGAGACCGGAGCGGTTGGGCCGTGTCGAAAGCCGTTCTCGGCGGCATACAGTGCCGCGATGGTCGTCGCCTTGACGCCGCCGCAGATGTTGCCTGCCTTCTGCAGCCACGGCACGAAGGCCGTGATGGCTCCCACTGCACCCAAACCGATCGGGCCCACGTTGATGCCGGTGAACGTGGCGGGTTGACCGGGGAACAGCGCACGCCGAATGGCCTCGGCCGACGCCATGAACGCGGTCTGGGTGGCGATGTCGGCGGCGGTGTACGTCCGGCCGGCGAATTGAACGGCACCCGCCCCGAGGGCGGCTGCGGTGGTGGACACCGCATTCGACGAGAACACACTGAACGGCAGTGGCGCAGAGGGGGAACCGGCAGTCGACGTGGTCGACAGTGCGGCGGGCAGGGCGGCAACAGCCGTCGGGTCGGTCGGTACCGCAGAACCCTCGGCTGTATCCGTGCCTGCTGCTTCTGCGCCTGCCGCCTCCGCGTCGGCTGCTTCGATGTCTTCCACCGTCGGCAGATCGGGGAGCATCGGTTCGGCGGCGGTGTGTATGCCCTCGGCGGCGTCGGAGAGGGTGCGGTCGGCGATGTCGGCGGCAGGTTCGGGCAGGGTCCCCAGGAGTTCGGTCCACTGATCACTCATCGTGTTCGCCTGATCCTCGGCATCGGCGGCAATCGCGGCCGCCTGATCCTTCACCGCCTGATCGGGAATCGGAGCCGGGGCGTCGGTTCCGGCGACAACTCCGGCGGCGGACACGATGACGGCAACGATGACTGCGAATGGATCGCCTGCCATGTATCGACTCCTGCTACTCGAACGACCTTCCCCGAGCCAGTGGCTGTGATCAGGCTCACTCGGGTGCTGCTCCCATCATGCACGGTGCAGACGTTCGACTCATGAGTTTTGCGAAACTGTCAGAACAGGGATGCCCAGTAGTCCGAGAAGCGGATTCCGATGAGCGCGACGACGATTGCGTACCACACCGCGAGCAGCGTCCACCGCCATTCGAGGAAGAGGCGGCCGACGGTGCCGCCGTTGTTCGGTCCGGAGCCGATCAGTCGGCTCAGAGCCAGCACGAACAACGGCATCGTCACCGCCCAGACCACCATGCAGTACGGGCACAGGGCGTTGATCTCGTACAGGCTCTCGAAGATCAGCCAGTGTACGAACACTTCACCGAGCAGCAGGCCGCCGCTCATGCCGAGCCAGAACCAATGCGGCAGTTCGACGCGGCCGAGCCACAGCACCCCGGCGACGAGAGCAACGGAGAACGCGACGATACCGAGGATGGGGTTCGGAAAACCGAACAGCGCAGCCTGTTTCGTCACCATCACCGACCCGCACGAGAGCACGGGATTCAGGCTGCACGACGGGACGTACGACGCGTCCTC
Organism: Rhodococcus sp. 06-418-5; assembly: GCF_002258285.1. NCBI lineage: Bacteria > Bacillati > Actinomycetota > Actinomycetes > Mycobacteriales > Nocardiaceae > Rhodococcus > Rhodococcus sp. 06-418-5. The sequence goes on along the minus strand of NZ_NOYE01000037.1, from coordinate 247,200 downwards.
GAGCAGCTTGAATCGCTCGATCGTCAGCGTCAGCGCTGCGAGCAAGCCGAGAGCGCTGAACAGGGTGAAGACAGCGGCACCAGCGCGGGTTCTCATGTCGGTCGTCGGATGCTGCTCAGCTACCGGCGGCGGCGGTGAGAATGTTCTCCGGCGTCGGGTTGGCGATGTCGGTGCCGTTGACCCGCACGTTCGGTGTTCCGTTGATGCCTTCGCCGAGGACCGACTGTGTCTGGGTGGTGACCCAATCGGTGTAGCTGCCGTCGGTGATGCACGACGCGACGGCGGAGGAGTCGGCACCTGCAGCGGCGGCGATCGCGACGAGCTCGTCGTCGGTCAGTCCGGTACCGCCCTCGGACGGCTGCTGCTCGAACATGGCGGTGTGCCAGTTCATCCAGTTGTCGCGGTCGTTCTCGGCGACGCAGATCGACGCACTGGCCGCGCGGGTCGAGTACATGGTTCCGTTCGAGAACCGGTCGAGAATGGAGATGGGGCGGTAGTCGACGGCGACATTGCCTGCGTCGGCCAGCTGCTGCAACGTCGATCCGCTGACGGACTCGAAGTTCTTGCACGCCGGGCACTGGAAGTCCTCGACGACGCTGATGACGGTGGTGGCGTCGGGATTGCCGAAGCGGATGGCACCGTCGTCCGTCAGCGACGTGGGGGTGAGCTGGGCACCGGTCGACCCGCTGGAGCCGGCGGCCGATGCATCCCCCGACGTCGAATCTCGGTTGACGATGAAGAGAGCGATCGCTGCCACGAGCGCGATCAGAACGACTGCGACGACCACCTGAACGAGAGTCCGACGATTCTTGTCGCCGTTCTGCATGGCCTTGATGTCTTTGGAGACGTTCTTGCTCGTGTTCACGGCGACCAGTTTAGGCAGTCGATCCTGAGTGCCGGATGAGAGCCGGCGTCAGCCCAGATGTGTCAGACCAGGGATGCGAGTCGTTGGATGGCGAACCGGTATCCGTCGATCCCGAGCCCGGCAATGACGCCGCTGGCAATGGGGGAGACGAAGGAGTGATGCCGAAATTCCTCGCGGGCATGCACGTTGGAAATGTGCACCTCGATGATCGGCACCTCCGGGATCACGAGCGCGTCGCGCAGCGCCACGGACGTATGCGTCAACCCGCCCGGATTGATGACGATGCCCGACGCCACCCCGCGGGCCTCGTGGATCCAGTCGATGATCTGACCCTCGTGGTTGGACTGCTCGGCTCGGACGGTGAGACCGTGCTCGGCACCGGTCTTCTCGCACAGGGTGACGACGTCGGCGAGGGTGGCGTGGCCGTACACCTCGGGCTGCCTGGTTCCGAGCATGTTCAGATTCGGACCGTTGAGCACCAACACCTGCTTGGCCACGACGTCACTCCTTTTCCTGCTTCGGGTACTACCGAGTCCGATCATTTCACAGCGGGTTGACACAATCGTCCGGTGAAGGCAGTGACCGCGTGAAGGCAGTGACCGCGTGAGGACCGTGACCGCGTGAGAACAGTGTGGGTGGTGTGGGGCATCGGTGTCTTCGCCTACATCGTCGGGGTGCTGCATCGGACGTCCTTCGGCGTCGCGGGCCTGAGTGCGGCCGATCGGTTCTCGGTGTCGCCGTCCCTGCTGTCGTCGTTCGTGGTGCTGCAGGTGGTCGTGTACGCGGGGATGCAGATCCCGGCCGGGGTACTGCTGGATCGCATCGGTTCGCGGAAGATGATCGCCGCGGGCGCGCTGATCATGGCGACGGCTCAGATCACGCTGGCGCTCACCGAATCGCTCCCCGTCGCCGTGGCCGCGCGAGCGTTCGTCGGCGTGGGCGATGCGCTCACCTTCATCTCGGTGCTGCGATTGGTGCCGCGCTGGTTCACGCCCCGGCGAGTACCGATCGTCTCGCAGCTGACGGGTCTGCTGGGCCAGCTCGGCCAGGTGCTCTCGGCGGTCCCGTTCCTGATTCTGTTGAACGGACCCGGCTGGACGTTCGCGTTCGGCAGCGCAGCGGCGCTCGGGCTGCTTGCCCTGGTGCTGGTTCTCGCCCTCGTCCGAGATCGGCCCGACGACGGAGCTGCTCCCGTGTTCGAGCCGACGACGTTGCGACAGACCCTCGCCTCCATCGCCGAGGTGTGGCGACGGCCCGGCACGCGGCTCGGCTTCTTCTCGCACATGGGCACCCAGTTCTCGATCACGGTCTTCGCGTTGCTGTGGGGTGTGCCGTATCTGACGTCGGCGCAGGGCCTGTCGGCGTCGACGGCCGGAGCATTGCTGACGGTGTCGGTGGCGGCCGCGGTGGTGTCGGGCATCGTGGTCGGGCTCCTCACCGGGCGTTACCCGATGCGGCGGTCGTGGCTGGTGCTGGCGATCATGATCAGCAACGCCGCGATGTGGGCCATCGTGCTGTCGCTTCCCGGGCCTGCGCCACTGTGGTTGCTGGTGCTGCTCGTGGTGGTGATCTCCGTGGGTGGTCCCGGTTCGGTGATCGGTTTCGACCTCGCCCGCACGTTCAATCCGAGCGCCAACCTGGGGACGGCTCAGGGGATGGTGAACATCGGCGGCTTCCTGGCGTCACTGTTGGTGATCGCGGGGATCGGATGGATTCTCGACGCGATGGGTGGCTACACGTTCGACAGCTTCCGGATCGCATTGCTCGTGCAGTTCCCGGTGTGGATCATCGCGATCACCGGAGTTCTGCTCACGCGCCGCAAGACCAGACGAGTTCTCGCGGCCGAGGGAATTCATCCGCACACGATGCGTGAGGTGCGCGATCGGATCCGGCGCAAATAACTCTTTGCACCGACGGCATTCTGCGCGCATGCTGGTGTCCCAATATCGTTGTAGGACACAAGCAAATGCTACGTAAAGGTGCGTCAAAGAGATGGTAACCGAGCCTGAAGTGACCCCCGCGTCCGGCGAGTATTCGCATCGCGAGATCATGACGATTCTGTCGGGCCTGATGATGGGCATGTTCCTCGCGGCGCTCGATCAGACCATCGTCTCGACGTCTGTCCGCACCATCGCCGACGACCTCAACGGGTTCTCGGTGCTGGCCTGGGTCACCACGGCCTACCTCATCACCTCGACGGTCTCGACCCCGCTGTACGGCAAACTCTCCGACCTCTACGGGCGCAAGCCGTTCTTCATGACGGCCATCTCGATCTTCGTCGTCGGATCGATGCTGTGCGGCATCGCGACGTCGATGTACGAGCTCGCCGCCTTCCGCGCCATCCAGGGCCTCGGTGCAGGCGGTCTGATGTCGATGGCGCTGGCGATCATCGGCGATATCGTGCCTCCGCGCGAACGCGCCAAGTACCAGGGTTACTTCCTGGCCGTGTTCGGCACGTCCAGCGTGCTCGGACCGGTCATCGGTGGCCTGCTCGCCGGGCAGTCGTCGATTCTCGGAATCACCGGCTGGCGTTGGGTTTTCTACATCAACGTCCCCCTCGGCATCATCGCGCTCGTGGTGGTGTGGCGAGTTCTCAATCTGCCGGTGTACCGCCGCGAGGCGCGCGTCGACTGGTGGGGCGCAGTGCTTCTCAGCGTCGGCCTGGTCCCGCTGCTCATCATCGCCGAGCAGGGTCGCGTTTGGGGATGGAGCTCGCCGCGGGCCCTGCTGTGTTTCGGAATCGGCATCGTCGGCGTCATCGCGTTCGTGCTCGCCGAGATCAAGATGGGCGACGACGCCCTGATTCCCATGCGATTCTTCCGAAACCCGTTGTTCTCGTTGTGTATTGCCGTCAGTGTCATCGCCGGTGCGGCCATGTTCGGTGGCATCTCGCTGCTGCCTCAGTATCTGCAGGTGGTCAAGGGATCGTCGCCGACGCTGGCCGGCTACCAGACCCTGCCCCTCGTCGGTGCCCTGATGGTCGCGTCGATCGTCTCGGGTCGGATGATCTCGAAGACGGGACGCTACAAGATCTTTCCGATCGTCGGTACGGCACTGATGGCGCTCGCGATGTTCGTCTTCCACTACGTGCACGCCGATACCCCGCTGTGGCAGACGATGGTCGTCATGGGCGTGTTCGGCCTCGGGCTCGGTTCGATGATGCAGCCGCTGACCCTGGCCATCCAGAATGCGATGCCGCCCAAGGACATGGGTGTATCCACCTCTGCCGCAACGTTCTTCCGGCAGATCGGTGCGACGGTCGGCGTTGCCGTCTTCCTGTCGATGCTGTTCACCCAGCTCACTCCGAAGACGGGAGACGCGTTGATCGCCGCCAGTTCGACCCCGGCATTCCAGCAGGCAGTACAGAGCGCCGCCATGAGTTCCGATCCGCTCGAATCGGGTTTCGCTCGAGCCATCGCCTCGGGTGACGCCTCCGTCGCAGGCAGTGCACTGCAGGACAGCTCGTTCATCCAGAAGCTCGAACCGGCTCTGGCCGAGCCGTTCCGCATCGGGTTCTCCGACGCCATGGATTACGTGTTCCTGGCCGTGTCGATCCTGATGGTCCTCGGATTCGTACTGGTGCTCTTCCTCAAGGAGGTTCCGCTGCGCACGATGTCCGGCCTGGCCGCTGCGCAGCAGGAACGAGACGAAGAACGAGCGAACGAGGCAGGAACCGGACTGCTCTGATGGCGTGAAGTCCGATGCCGTGAATCCTGGGACAAGGTACGGCTCGGTCCGGTGCGGGGCCCGGGAGCGTCGATCCGCTCAGGTCGAAGGTGCGGTGATGCCTCGGAACAGCACGTCGAGACCCAACTCGAGTTCGAGGGCACCGTCGTACTCGGTGATCAGAGGTGGCAGCGTCGACAGCAGGGGAAATGTGTCGATGGGGAGTCGGCGCAGAGCGAGGCTGAGGCGGTCGCCGGTCTCGTCCGGGTTGGCGGTCGTTTCCTGGGTCTCGCTCACTAGATGGCCGCGTAGGAAGGAGATCATCAGCCGATAGCTCGTCAGGGCCTCGGGCAGCGTGAATCCCGCGGTGGTCAGCAGAATCAGAATGTTCTCGAGTGAGGCCAGTGACCGGGGCGTGCCCAACCCCAGTGGGGTCGCCTGAGGGCAGGTGGTCAGCAGCACCGCCGCGTGCGGGTGTTGGAGGGCGAGCTCACGGTAGTGCCGCGCAAAAATTCTGAGCTGACGCTGCCAATCGGGGTCTGCGCCGTCGACGCAGACGAGTGTGCCCAGTACCGAATCTGCGATGGCGTCGAGCAACGCCTGTTTGGTGGGTAGGTATCGGTAGACGGTCATCGGATCGCGATCGATCGATGCCGCGAGGCTCCGGATCGTCAGGCTGTCGAGTCCGGTTCGATCGACGATGCTCAGGGCGGCGGACACCACGTACTCGCGGTCGATCTTGATATTGGAGTGTGGGCCCGGTCGGTTCGTCGTGGACATCGGTAGGCAACCTCTCGAAAGCAGTGAACCGACCGGTAAGTAGGGGGCAAACAAACTTGTTGTTCGACAACACTTTTCGCTTGACTCATTATCCTACACATGGTGTGCTGTAGCTCTACACCGTAGAGATACGGGGAAACTCTTAGTTGCGGAGTGGGCACGAGCCTCCGCTGATCGCATAGTTGTGTCACCTTGCCGAACTCCGTCGGCCGGTGACGTCATCGAATACGGAACCGCGATACCTCCACGCACTCGGATCGGTCCGGGGCGGCCGTTGAGCGTCGCGACATCAATTGCTGCGCAATCGAACTCGTCGGGGGATCGATTGCGCGGTTCACGAAGTCCGGCAACAAGTCCGCTTCGCCCAACCAGCAGAACGGTATGCAATCCATGCCCGCTTCACAGCACACGTGCACGTCGACCCCCATCAAGCGCAGGGGACGAACCCTCGTTCCGCTTGCCGGTTCGGTCGCTTTGGCCACCAGCGCACTCATGCTGATCAACGTCCCCGCAGCCGAGGCTCAACCCACCACCGTCGAACTCGGCACCGCGGAGAGTTACGCCGTTCTGGCCGGCTCCAAGATCACGAACACCGGCCCGTCGAGGATCGGCGGCAACGTCGGAGTGAGCCCAGGCGTCGGTGTCGAACCGTTCATCACCGGATTCCCACCGGGAGAGCTCACCAGTGGAGTTATCGACGACCGCAATTCGGTTGCAGCGCAGGCGAAAGCGGATCTGAGTACCGGATACGACGACGCCGCCGGTCGACCGGGAGCAACCTCGACCGGAGTCGAACTCGGCGGACAGACATTGTTGGCCGGGTTGTACGGTTCGGGCACGTTCGGCCTGACCGGAACCCTCACACTCGACGCGCAGGGCAACTCCAACGCCGTGTTCATCTTCCAGGCGGCATCGACGCTGATCACGGCATCCGACAGCAGTGTCTCGCTGATCAACGGGGCCAACCCGTGCAACGTGTTCTGGCAGGTCGGAAGCTCGGCCACACTCGGCACCGGTACCGATTTCGTGGGCACGATCATGGCACGGGCGTCGATCACGGCGACCACGAATGCCGATGTGCAGGGACGGCTACTGGCTCTGGACGGAGCTGTCACCCTCGACTCGAACACGATCACCAACCCGGGTTGCGGAACCACCGAGCCGCCCGTGACCACCACGCCTCCGATTATGACCACGCCTCCGGAGACCACCACGCCTCCGGTGACCACCACGCCTCCGGTGACCACGACATCTCCGGAGACCACCACGCCGCCCGTGACCACGACATCTCCGGTGACCACCACACCGCCCGCGACCACGACATCTCCGGGTGACGGTGGCGGTACGCCGGGTGACGGTGGCGGCACGCCGGGTGACGGTGGCGGTACGCCGCCGATCGTCATCGAGGTGCCCCCGATTCCGGGTGTGCCGCCGGTGATCACCATCCCGCCGATCCCGGGTGTCCCGAACGTGCCGAATCAGCCGAACGTGCCGAATCAGCCGAACGTGCCGAATCAGCCGAACGTGCCGAATCAGCCGAACGTGCCGAATCAGCCGAACGTGCCGAACGTGCCGATCACACCGGGTGGCCCGGATCAGCCGGGCACGTACAACCCCGGTGGCCAGATCACACAGATCCCGAACGGTGGTGTCGACACCGGTGACGGCAGTACCGTGAACCGTTCGACTGCAACGTCGTTCGCTCCGATGTGGACATTGCTGGCGGTACTCGCGGTCGGTGCTTTCTCTGCCTTGGCTCTGACTCGTCGTCGGAACTGATCGGTGAGACCTACCGTCGAGGTATCGGTACCTCCGGCCGAATCCGCCCGCACCACGACCCGTCATCGGGTCGTGGTGCGGGCGGTGGCAGCGGCGTTCCTGGTGCTGCTGTCGCTGGTTGTCGGCTGCGCAACGCCCTCGGATGCCGGCCCCGCGCAGAACGAGTCGATGCCCTCGGCTTCTGCTCCCGCCGTCGTCACGCCGTCGGGTGAGGTCGGCGCCGGATCGTCGTCGGCGCCCGGGTCCCCGCCTGCGCGCCTCGAGATCGGTGCGATCGGCGTCGACTCCGATGTGATGGGTCTGGGTCTGCGTCCGGACGGATCGATGGAGGTACCCGCGGGCGGTTTCCCCGCCGGTTGGTACACCGGGTCGCCGGTTCCGGGGCAGCTGGGACCGTCGATCGTTGCGGGGCATGTGGATTGGGGCGGCAGCCCCGGTGTCTTCTACCGGCTGCGCGATCTCGAACTGGGCGACGATGTGACCGTTGTCAGCCAGGACGGCGGCACGGTCCGGTTCGTCGTCAGCGCGGTGGAGCAGTATCCGAAGGATGCGTTTCCCACCGACAAGGTCTACGGAGACATCGACCACCCAGGCTTGCGCTTGATCACCTGTGGCGGCCAATTCGACTCGGATATCTCCAGTTACGACGACAACATCGTCGTGTACGCCGATCGCGTCTGAGCGAGCTCTCTCGCTCACAGCAAGTTCGCAGACTGCTCCCAGCCCGGCCGACGGTCCATCGCACATTCTCGTAGTCGACAACTTCGACGAACAGGATCTGCGATGACTGCCCAACTCGACCGACCGGCCGCGATGCCTCCGTCGCACGCCCGCCAGCCGTCCTGGCAGGACAGGTGGTGGTATCGCCGCCGGCACCTGCTCGGGCTGCTGGTTCTGCTCGCGGCCACGGCAACGCTGTACCTGTGGAACCTGACGGCAAGTGGCTACGCGAACACCTTCTACGCCGCTGCGGTGCAGGCAGGAACCAAGGACTGGACGGCGTGGTTCTTCGGATCGCTCGATTCCGAGAACTTCATCACCGTGGACAAGCCGCCGGCCGCACTGTGGGTGATGGGACTGTCGGCTCGGGTCTTCGGATTCTCGAGCTTCAGCCTGCTTCTTCCCCAGGCGCTGATGGGTGTTGCCTCGGTGGCGACGGTGTATGCCGCGGTCAAACGCGTCGCGAACCCCACGGCTGGTTTGCTCGCCGGCTTCGCCTTGGCGTCTGTTCCTGCGGCGGCGTTGATGTTCGACTTCGACAACCCCGACGCGCTGCTCGTCCTTCTCATGACACTCGGCGGCTACTTCGTCGTGCGGTCTCTGCAGACTTCGGCCGGGCGTCGGGCTGCGATGTGGCTCGCGTTGGCCGGTGTGGCGCTCGGGTTCGCGTTCCTCACCAAGATGTTGCAGGGATTGTTGGTGCTGCCCGCGTTCGGGTTCACTTATCTCGTTGCGGGACAAGCGCAGTTGCGGGCCCGGTTGCTGCATCTCGTCGGCGCGTTCGCAGCGCTGATCGTCGCTGCGGGGTGGTGGGTGTTGACGGTTCAGTTGTGGCCGGAGAGTGCCCGACCGTACATCGGCGGATCCACCGACAACACCGTGATGGATCTGGTGCTCGGGTACAACGGGCTGGGCCGAATTTTCGGTAACACCGGCGGTGGCGGGATGGAGGCTCCGGCCGGAATGAGTGCCGGGGCAGCCGGGTCCAGCTTCGGCGGCTCGACCGGTCTGGACCGACTGTTCGGCAGCGAGATGGGAATCCAGATCTCCTGGCTCATCCCGGCGGCCCTGGTGGCGCTGGTCTTCGGGTTGATCGCTCGTGGCCGAGCACCACGTACCGACCTTCTCCGTGCCTCGCTGATTCTGTGGGGCGGCTGGTTCCTGGTGACAGCGCTGATCTTCAGCTTCATGTCCGGAACGATCCACCCGTACTACACCGTCGCGCTCGCCCCTGCACTCGCGGGCATGATCGGAACCGGCGGCTACGCGCTGTGGCTTCGACGCGAATCGATGTGGGGCAGAGCCGGTATGGCCACCATGATGGTTGCTGCCGGTGCCTGGAGCTGGGTGTTGTTGCACCGCAACGCGGACTGGCTGCCGGCACTGAAATGGATCCTGTTGGTGGGAACAATCGTCGCTGCTGTGATGATTCTGTTCGCGGGGCGGTACCGAAAGCTCACCGCCGCTGCGTTGATCCTCGGAGCCGTGGCCGGTCTCGGCGGCGGCGCGTCGTATGCCATCGCTACGACGACGAACGCGCACAGTGGTTCCATCCCCACTGCAGGTCCGACCGGTGCAGTCAGCGACGGAGGCCTGGGTGGAATGCCAGGCGGCGGTATGCCTGGTGGTGGGATGCCGGGCGATGCCATGCCGAGTGGTGGAATGCCGAGTGGTGGAATGCCGACGGGAGCGATGCCGGGTGATGCTGCTCCGAATGATGCTGTGCCGAATGATGCTGTGCCGAATGATGCTGTGCTGGGCGGTGATGCGGCCATGCCTGCCGATGCGGCCGATCTTCCGGCCGGCTTCGCCACCGGTGACGGCGGCACAGGCGGCATGCCCAGCATGGGTGGCATGGGCGGTGAGACCGACGAGGAGTTGACGGCTCTGCTCGAATCCACGACCACGAGGTGGTCCGCTGCGGTGAACGGTTCGATGTCCGCAGCCGGATACGAGTTGTCGTCCGATACGGCCGTCATGGCCATCGGCGGGTGGAGCGGTGATCCTGCGCCGTCGCTCGACGAGTTCATCGAGTACGTCTCCAACCACGAAGTGACGTACTACGTGTCCGGAGGCATGGGTGGCGGTATGGCTCGTGGAGGAATGGGCGGCGACTCGGAGAGTACGTCCTCACAGATCCAGGAGTGGGTCGAGGCGAACTTCACGGCGACCACGGTCGGCAGCGCGACGGTGTACGACCTGAGTACCTACGCAGGCTGACACCCACGAACGACCACGCACAGTTGTTCCGCCGCAGACATACTCGACTGCGGCGGAACACCTGTGTGCACGCCCGGGCCCGGTCAGAAGGGCGGTGGCTCGTCCTCGGGTGCCCAGGCGGGCACCGGGGTCGGTTGTGGCTGCGCTGGCTGTTGAGTCGACGAATCACGCTGACGTGCCGCCCCTTTCGGTTTCGGATGGACCGTCGGTAGGTGGTCGAAGTCCGCGAGTTGTGTCGTGCCGGGAACCGTGATCGCGGTGGTGCCGGCGTTCGAGAGCCAGAACTCGACACCGTCGGCGAGCATGACGGGAGTCCACAGGCCCATGGTCTTGAGGCTGTGGTGGTAGCGGCACAGGCAGTGCAGGTTGGTGTCGATGGTCCAGCCTCCCGTCGAGGGGTCGCGATGGAGATACGGCACGATGTGGTCGATCTCGCATTGCTGGGCCGGGACATCGCAGCCCGGGTGTCGACAGGTTCGGTCGCGGTACCGAATACGTTCTGCGAGTGCAGTAGTGGGCCGATAGACGAGCGCTCCGGGTGGTGGCTGTACCAGGCCGCCGTGCCCGTCCGGGTGCAGCGCGAGCCCGAGCGCGGGATCTGCTGCGATTGCCGCTTCGAGTTCGGCAACGAACGTGTAGGTGCCGCGATACGGGGTTGCGACACAGCTGTTTCGCGGTGATTGTGTGGACTTCGGGGCTTGCGGGGGCCGAGGAACAGAACCGCCGACACGGCGACGACTGCGCCCGAGCGGATGGAACACCACATGCGACCTGCTGCCCTCGGACCGGCTGTTCTTTGTCCTACGTGCCGTCGATCCTCGGGGCTTCTTTCGGCCACCTCTCGATTCGCCGTGGTTCTTCCTACCGCTGCCGCTGTCGGTCCTGTTGTCGACAGCCTTGTCTTCCTTACCTGCGTCATTCTCGGTGTCGGTGTCGGTGTCGGTGTCGGTGTCGGTGTAGGTATCGGTCTCGCGATCGATGAGTGATTCCAGGTCGTCGCCGTAGCCGAGTTTCTCGGCGAGGTTGCGTGCCTCGGTGAGGAGGATCTGCCAGTGCGCGTTGTCGGCGAGTTCTCGGGCGTATTCGGCATCGATGGTGCCGTGCCCGGACAGGTGCGCTGGATTGGACAGCAGACCGGCGAGCGTGGCGAGGTCGACCGTGATCACGGTCAGCGGCGCACGCCGATCCGGGCGTGAGGTATCGGCCGTGCACGGATTGTCCTCGTCGGGCTCGCACAAGCATGCTATCGACGACTCCTGATGCAGCAGAGCAACATACGCGGCTGCGCGCTTCTGCCCTTTGTTTCGCGGATCGCGTCGGCACACGGTAGCGGCCATCTCGTTGATGAGTTGCCAGGCCGCGGCGGCGTCCGCCGCGGTGAGGTCGGCCTTCAGCGTCGACAGCACATCTTTGTCGGTGTATGTGACGTTGGTGTGCCGTTCCAAGTCCTTGCGTAGAGCGGCAGCCTGTTCGGGAGCGATTCGAAACATGATCGACCAGATTTCCGTCGCCAGCGGGCCGGGTGACAGGCGTCTTGCGGCGTACAGGACCTCGCTTTGGACGGCCGTCGCCGCGTCCTGAGTCAGGTTGTGGGTGCAGCGGTATATCGCGCGGACGCGGGGTAGGTCGAGTTCGCCGGCCTCGAATGCGTCCGCGACGGCGGGAAGTCGCAGTCGAAGGTCCATTCCGACCTCGGCGTATGTGTTCGCAACGGTCTTCGAGCAACCCAGGACGTGCGCAATTTCGGAAGCCGCGTAGTTGCCCGCGTCCTGAATGACATCACCGACGAGGACGTTCTGATGAATGCATGTGTCCCAGATGGCGGCGGCCAGAGCGACCTTGCGAGCGCACGCCTGATTTTCCAGAATCGCGACATCTCGAATCTCGGCCAACGAAGCAGGCTCGATGTACGGCTTCGCTTGCGGCCCGAGATAGGCCGCGAACCGACTGCGCGTCGATGTGGTCACTGTGTCATCGCCCCCGGCAAGTGTTCTCAAACAGTGTAGAACGTGTGTTCGACTGTAATGGAACGTGGCTCGTCCGTCAACGCCAATATCGTTGCAGCGAAACGGAATCGACGTATGAGTGCCCATACACCAACCCACCGACATGTTGCACGTCCAAGTGCGGCGCTCGGGGAGTCAGGGCGAGTCGTGCATCAGCGCGGCGACGTAGAGCAGCACCGAATCGCTTCCGGGCAAGGTCGTGAATCCGGTGAGCTTGTCGATCTTGACTAGCCGGTAGGTGAGAGTGTTTCGGTGCAGGTGAAGTCTTTCCGCCGTCTTGCTTGCGTTGAATCCGCATTCGCCCCATGTCATCAGGGTTCGCTTCAGTACTTCCCAGTCCGGGGCGTGAACGATGTCGCCCAGCACCGTGTCGACCAATCGGCGACGGGTGCTGTCGGGAACGGCCCGAACGGCGTGCAACAGACGCATCCGGTCGATGTCGTGGATGTGTCGTTCGGGAAAGACCTGCCGCCCGAGCTCGAGTGCGTCACGTGCGTCCCGGGCCGACGCGTTCAATCGAGCGACGCCGGACGCGCTCGGCCCCACCCCGACCGAAATCGACCATGCGTTGGCCTTGCCCCGCTCGACGAGCGTCTGCCAGCGACGGCCGTCGTCGGTGTCGGTTCCCACCGGAGGCATCACGGCGACGATGTTTCGGGAAAGTCTGCCGGCAATTTCCTGCGAGGTTTCGGCTGTGTGTCGAATCCATTCCAGCACAACGGTAGTGGGGTCGACGTCTGCGCGCTTGCCGACCTCGGTTGCCGGTGAGGTGTTGTCGGTCTCGACCAGAAACACACGGCGCGGAATGCCGATGTCGAAGGACAGTGCAGCAGCTCGATTCTCGACACTCTGCATGGACACGTCACTACGGTGCCAGTCGAAGACGTCACGCAGAAAGTCTTCGACGGCGCGCTGGCGGGAGACCCTTGTTCCGATACGGCTGGCCTCGCTCATGAGGATTTCCGTCTGACGCTTGACTATCTGCCCGAATTGCTCGACCAGCTCGGGAGCTCCGGACAGACCTACGGTTCCGACCACTCGACCATCGAGGGTCAACGGAAGTGTGGTGCCGGGGAGGCTGCCCTGCAGGCTTCGTACGTCGGCGCTCGAGTGACTGCGTGTGCTGTTGGTTTCTATGACCACGATCGACGCCTCGTGGAATTGGCCGACGCGTCCCCGCTCGCCGCTGCCGAGGACGATCCCGGTGGCGTCGGTGATCAGCACGTTGTGCCCGATGATCTCGGTGATGTCCACTGCGATCTGCTGCGCCAGCTCGGTACTGAGCACGACGAACTCCCGTCCGATTGACTTCGACGTGACGCCGAAGCTGGGGCATGTGTGCAACTTGCCCAAGAATATAGACGTACGGGAGCTGATGCTGGGCTTTTTGATGAAGACCCGAATGCGTGCTCCGTCATACGATTTTTCCATCGCCGACGGAGGAGAAGTCATGCAAGTATTGGATTGGATTGCGGTAGCCGGGTATTTCCTGGTGCTGATCGTGGTCGGTGTGCAGACCATGAAAAAGGTCTCGAATGCCGATGATTTCGCGGTTGCCGGCAATCGTATTGTCTGGCCGGTCTTCTTCGGCAGCCTCGCTGCTGCCTTTCTCGGCGGCGGCGCATCGTTGGGTGTCGCCGGGGCGACGATGCGCGACGGGTACGTCTACATGTTCGCCTTCTGCGCCTTCGGAATACAGACCGTACTGGTGGGACTCTTCGTCGCACCCAAGCTCAAACGCTACCGGGGTGCACACACGCTCGGTGACGTGATGCATTCGCACTACGGCAAGCCCGCACGCGTCATCACGGGTGGATTGTCGATCGTGTTGTGCACCGGAATTCTGGGCGCGCAGGCATTGGCGATCGGTACCGTTGTCAACGCAACGCTCGATGTGCCGCCGACACTGGCGATCGTTCTGGGTATGGGCGTGACCGTCCTCTATTCCGCGTTCGGCGGAGCCTGGGCCGTCATTCAGACCGACCTTCTCCAGTTCGTGTTCCTCGGCGTCCTCATCCCCGTGACGTTGCTCATCGGATTGCATGCAGTGGGAGGGCCTTCGGCTCTCGTCGACGCCCTTCCATCCGACCACCTGACACTGATGGGTGACTACAGCGTCATGAAGTTCGTCGGTTTGTTCGCGGCCCTGCTGCTCGGTGAGACGTTGGTTCCTCCCTATGCGCAGCGCACCTTCTCGACGCCCGACTCCTCGCACGCCCGTAAGGGATTCGTCACGGCCGGTATCTTCTCGTTCTTCTTCTTCTTCATCTCGGCGTCGATCGGAGCCGTTGCATTCGTCCTCTACCCCGACATCGAGCCGGATTCGGCACTCCCGACGGTCGTGACGAACCTGATGCCGATCGGCCTTCTCGGCTTGTTGGTTGCGGCGCTCCTCGCGGTCGTGATGTCGACGGCGTCGAGCTACATCAATTCCAGCGCAGTGGTGTTCACCGACGACCTCTACCGGCCACTGGCCAAGCACGAGGCCTCGCAGCGTAAGAGGCTGAACATCGAACGAACCCTCAGCGTGGTCGTCGGCGCCGGTGCCACCATCTTCGCGCTCACCGTTCCGTCCATCGTGGACGCCCTGCTCTACAGCTACACACTCTGGGCACCGACGATGATCGTGCCACTGTTCGGAGCAGTGCTGTTCGGTGTTCGTTCCGCGCCGGCCGCGCTGTGGGGTATCTCTGCGGGTGCTGCGGTCACGGTCGTGTGGCAATGGGTACTGATGAGCCCGTTCGGTCTGGACGGTCTTCTCCCCGGGGTCGCTGCGAACTCGATCGCCTACACCGTGGCGGCGGTAGCGACGAGCAAGAAGTATCCACGACGAACTCAAACCTCGAACGAACCGATCCTCGACAACACCGGAGCGCACTGATGTTGGAAATACTTTTCTACGGAGCGCCGATTGTCGCAATTTCTGTCACTGCCTGGTGCGGCTTTCTCGGGTGGCGATTCTATTTCCAAGAAGTTCTGAAGAAAGAGGAATGACATGACCCTCGTATCCGCAAATCTCGCAGGCATCGCCGACGAGACCACGAATTACCCCGCGTATGTGCAAGATGGACGAAACATCCATGTTTCGGGTCAGGTGTCGTTCGACGACGGCGGCTCGATCGTGGGCGAGGGTGATCCGGCGAAGCAGACCGAGATCGCGATCGATCGTCTCGAACGAGTACTGCACGCCGCCGGGTCGGATCTGAACCACGTCGTCTCGACGACCGTCTACCTGACGTCGGCGGCGTACGCCGCCGAGATGAACCGGGTATGGCGCGAGCGGTTCGGGCGGCACCGTCCGGCCAGGGCCACGGTCGTTGCAGGCCTACTCGACGAGAGATTGTTGGTCGAGATCACCGCCGTGGCTGTGCATTCCGGCGCGGGTGCCGAATGAGAATCGCAATTCTCGGTGGCGGCATCATCGGTGTCACGAGCGCGTTCTATCTGGCGCGCGATGGCCACGAGGTGGTTGTCTACGACGAGCGCGATCGCGTCGCAGACGACACCACCGCCTCGACGGCAGGGTTGATAGCGCCCGGACATTCGTATGCGTGGGCGTCTCCGCAAGCACCGAAAATGTTGCTTCGATCGCTGGTCGGAGGACAAACCTCCATTCGGGTGAAGCCTCGCCTGGATCCAGCGTTGATTCGTTGGGGCCTGGCGTTCATGCGGGAATGCACGCCCGCACGCAGCCTGAAGAACACCCTCGCCAAGTACGAGCTCGCCTCCTACAGTCAGACCTTGCTCGAGAAGCTCACGGTGGAGGAGTCGCTCGAGTATCACCGAACCGACGGAGGGATCCTGTACCTCTACCGGGACGCAGCCGCCCTCAACGAGGCCAGCAGCAAAGCCGAGCTGATGCGCCGGCAGGGGAGATCGCAACGTCTGCTCACCCGGGAGCAGGCGTTCGAGGTCGACCCTGCTCTCGCCAACAGCACCGTCGACTTCGCTGGAGCTGTTCACGACGAGGACGACGGCACCGGTGACCCGGCGCTGTTCACCGTGGGATTGGCGGCGGCAGCCGAACGCCTCGGTGTCCGGTTCGAGCTGAACACGAGAATCGAGTCACTCGAGTCCGACGGCACCTCGATCGTCAGGGCTCGTACCGCTCGGGGCAGCGATATCGATGCCGACTGCTACGTGTTGGCCCTCGGGAGTGCGTCGAGCGACCTCGCTCGCACCGCAGGGCTGCGCGTTCCGGTATATCCGGCCAAGGGATACAGCCTTTCGGTCGCGATACGAGACCGGTCGCGGGCGCCGCACACAGGCGGTATCGACGAACGATCTCTGGTTGCATGGTCACCGTTCGGGTCGACACTCCGGATGTCGGCCGTCGCCGAGTTCGCCGGTTACGACAAAACCCACGCGCCCTCGAATTTCGCCGAGATACGCGCCGCCGGCGACGAGCTCTTTCCCGGGGCACTGGACTGGAGTTCGGTCGAGTATCGCTCAGGATTGCGCCCGATGACTCCGGACGGGCCTCCCATCATCGGAGCGACGCCTCGCGACAACCTGTTCGTCAACACCGGACACGGTCATGTGGGTTGGACGATGGCCTGTGGTTCGGCCGCACTGCTTACGGCAGAGCTCGGTCGACGTCCAGCCGAGATCGATGCCACACCGTATCGGTTCGACAGGTTCTCACGCCGCACTCGGAAGTCGGCGACTCGGTCGGTCCGAACCAGGTGAACGGCGACCGGTGGACGTTGCGCTCGACAAGCGTCCACCGGTGGTCGTCGGAAAGGGAAAGCCGCTCATGCGCTACCACCGACAGATATCCGGAACGCGTTGTACGTTCTCCTCGTTGGTCGAAGTCATGGCGAAGGCATCGCCTGTGCGATCCGGTGACGAGCTGGCGGGATGCGCGGCTCGCTCGGATGCCGAACGTGCTGCTGCTCGAACAATTTCACCAGCGAACTCGCTGGTTCGGAGAACTACACGATCGAGCGCGAGACGTCCTCGCGTCCCGCGACAGTCGAGTGATGTCGCCTGATCTGCCTCCGCCGCATGTCGGTCATTGGGAGTGGCAATTGGCTGCCCGGTGTCGCTCGATGCCATCCACCGTCTTCTTCCCTCCGGAAGGATTACGTGGTCCGACACTGCGGTACAGCGAACAGGCGGCCAAGGCCGTCTGCGGTCTGTGTCCCGCGTTGACCGAGTGTCGGCAATACGCCATCGACGTGCAGGAGCCACATGGCATCTGGGGCGGACTGACACCTGCCGAGCGCTCCGCACTGGCGTGAACCCGCAGGCGCGAAGCAGTTTCTCGATCCCGAGGCCGCCACCCGGCCTCATTCCGACACGAGTGCGAACCGCTCCAGGACCACCTGGGTGTCGTCGTTCACGGTGAAGTGTGGATCGCCCAGTTCCTCGCGGACCTCCGCCGACTGCCAGAATCTTTCGTGCCCGGCTCGCCACTGCGCGACGTCGACGTATTCTTCGCCCTCGTCGAGCGCGTGTTGCAGCGAAACATCGCTCAGCGCAACGATATCGACGCCTGTCGTCTCGATGACTCCGACCACGACACCCGCCGAATCCACCACCGCGCCTCGTTCGCCGACTCTCGGCAGCTCCTCGTCGGCGTACTGCACCAACAGGCTTGCTGTGCTGGTCTTCTCGCCGGAGAGAACGGCCGCGACCAGGGCATCCCGCAGGGGGCCGGGATACGCGAATTCGACAATCGGTAGATCGATCACGCACCCATCATATTTCGAGGTCGGCCCACACCAGTCGATGGTCCGAGGGATGCTCGGCCTGATTCGGCCAGTACACCTGCGAATCGATGACCATCAGGTCGTCCGAGGGCAACACGTAGTCCACCCGCAGGTCACCCGGCGTCGGATCGGCGAAATCTGCTGTGTCCGTCCCATGTTCGGCCGACGTGGGTGCCGGATCCTGAACCCGCGGAAGGTCGAGAACCTGCGCGATGGCACCGGCAACCGAATCACCGTCGACCGGATCGCTGTTCTGATCACCCAGCATGACGAACGACGCACCGTCCTCGAGCCCACCGCGCACACCGTTGTCGTCGTAGAGGTAGTCCGCGCCCGAGATGTAGTCGGCACTGAGCCTGATCTCGTCGTGGTTGCGCTTGCCGTTGCGGTCCTCGGGTCCGTCGAAGGACGGGGGAGTGGGGTGCGACGCCAGCACGTGCAGCGTCTTCCCGTCCACGTCGATCGGCACGTCCCAGTGCGATTTGCTGGACAGTCGAAGCCGGTCGGACACGTCGCCGTAGTAGTCGCGCGGCAACAGCGAATCCGGCATGTCCTTCCACAAGAAATTTTGGAACGTGCGTACCGAATCGGTCGCGATCGGATATTTCGAGTACACGACCATCCCGTACTGGCCCGGGAACTGACCGAACCCCCAGGCGTCACCCGGTCCGCCGAGTTCGCCGTCCCGGTCCAGATCGAGCCCCGAATCGACGCCGGTGTTCACGGGCGCGGTGAAGGAGTGCGGGTACTGCCCGTCGAGATAGTTGTCGTTGAACAAGGCCACTGCGTCGTCGCCCGAATAGTCGAACTCGTTGACCAGCAACACATCCGGTGAGTTCGCGGCGATCACATCGGCTGCCGCGCGAGCCTGAGCGTTCTCGCCCTGCAGGTCGGTCATCAGCTGCCCGGCTGAGGATCGATTGAGGCTGGCGTTGAACGTCGCCACCCGGATGCTCGACGGTTCGTCGGTGGCGGTGTCCGCAGAGGAGCAACCGGCAGCCATGAAGGTCAGGGTAACGGCGACGGCCGCGAGTCTCGACATTTTCACGTTCCGCACCGTAGAGACGGCAAGCGAACGTAAGGTTACGAATTAACAAGCAAGCGTGCTTGCTTTTTTCAGGACCTCCTGTGAAGCTGGGCTCATGGCAGACCTCGACCCTCTCGTCGACGACCTACGCGCCGAGGGCAACGACCTCGACGCACTCGTGGCCGAACTGACTCCGGAGCAATGGGCGGCACCGACACCGGCCGCGGGCTGGACCGTCGCGCATCAGATCGCACATCTTTCCTGGACCGATCACGTCGCGGAGCGAACTACGTCCGCAGCGTCTGGCAATATCGAGGCCAAGGAGGAGTTCGCTCACACCCTGAAGAAGGCATGGGAGAACCCCACCGGCTTCGTCGACGAGGCCGCCGAGGAAGAATCTCGTAACCCGAACCTCCTGAACGAATGGCGAACCCGACGCCACGCGATGACCGATGCTCTCGTGCAGGTGCCGTCGGGGACCAAGATCGACTGGTTCGGCCCCCCGATGAGCGCCGCGTCGATGGCCACAGCCCGGTTGATGGAGACCTGGGCGCACGGTCAGGATGTCGCCGACGCACTGGGCGTCACCCGCGTCGCCACCGACAGAATTCGCGGCGTCGCGCACATCGGCGTCCGCACAAGGGATTTCGCCTACGCCGTCAATGATCAGGCTCCGCCCACCGAACCGTTTCGCATCGAGCTCACCGCACCGTCGGGTGAGCTCTGGACGTGGGGGACCGAGAACGCTGCCCAACGCGTGAGCGGACCGGCCCTCGACTTCTGCCTCCTCGTCACCCAGCGCGCCCACCGCGACGACCTCGACATCCGCGCCGAGGGAACCGACGCCGCGCACTGGATCACCATCGCCCAAGCCTTCGCAGGCCCTCCCGGGGCCGGACGGCCACAGTCAGGACGAGAGACAGCATGACCGTACGAATCGGCAACTGTTCGGGCTTCTACGGAGACCGGCTGTCCGCGATGCGCGAGATGCTCGAGGGCGGCGAACTCGACTACCTCACGGGCGACTACCTCGCCGAGCTGACGATGCTCATTCTCGGCCGCGATCGGATGAAGGACGCGACCCGGGGCTACGCCAAAACCTTTCTGCGCCAAGCAGAGGACTGCCTCGGATTGGCACTGGACAAGGGTGTCAAGATCGTTGCCAACGCAGGCGGACTCAACCCCCGCGGCCTGGCCGAGGCATTGGAGAAGCTGGACTCCGGCGCGAAGATCGCCTACGTCGACGGCGACGACCTCCTCGGCAGAGCGGCCGAACTCGGCCTCGGCAGCCCGCTGACCGCAAATGCCTACCTCGGCGCGTGGGGCATCGTGGAATGCCTCAACTCCGGGGCGGACGTCGTCGTCACCGGGCGCGTCACCGACGCCAGTGTCATCGTCGGACCTGCGGCGGCTCACTTCGGCTGGACTGCAACCGATTACGACGCATTGGCCGGGGCTGTCGTCGCCGGGCACGTCATCGAATGCGGAACACAGGCGACGGGCGGCAACTACTCCTTCTTCACCGAGATCGCCGACATGTCTCGTCCCGGCTTCCCCATCGCCGAGATCGAGTCCGACGGATCGTCCGTCATCACCAAGCACGAGGGCACGGGCGGTGCTGTCAGCGTCGGCACCGTGACTGCCCAGTTGCTGTACGAAATCACCGGCGGCCGCTACGCGAACCCTGACGTCACCGCACGGATCGACTCAGCGATCCTGACGCAGGAATGCAGCGATCGGGTGTCCATCACCGGTGTGACCGGCGAAGCGCCGCCGCCCACCTACAAGGTCTCGCTCAATGCGCTCGGCGGCTTCCGCAACGAATTCACCATGGTGCTCACCGGACTGGACATCGAAGCCAAAGCCGCACTGGCACAGCATCAGTTCGAGTCCTGGCTCACGGCGCGGCCGACCGAGCTGGACTGGACGCTCGTTCGCACCGACAAGCCCGATGCCGAGACGGAGGAGACGGCCAGTGCTCTGCTGCGCTGCGTCGCCCGTGACAGCAACCCCGACGCCGTCGGACGTCAGTTCTCAGCGGTGGCAGTCGAACTCGCACTGGCGAGCTATCCGGGGTTCTCGGTCACCGCGCCACCCGGGAACGGAGCCCCGTACGGAGTCTTCACCGCAGGCTTCGTCGACGCAGCCGAGGTACCGCACGTCGCGCACCTGGCCGACGGCACCGAGCGCGCCGTCGCACCGTCGACCGAGACGCGGGCACTCGAGCCCCTCGCAGAACCGGCGCTACCGGCACCGCGACCGGACGAGGCGACCATCCGGCTCCCACTCGGCACCATCGCCGCGGCCCGAAGCGGAGACAAGGGCGGCAACGCCAACGTCGGAGTCTGGGTGCGCACCGACGACGAATTCGTCTGGCTCGTCCATGCATTGACGGTCGAGACCCTGAAGCAGATGCTTCCCGAGGCAGAACCGCTCACCGTCACCCGGCACGTACTGCCGAATCTGCGGGCCGTCAACTTCGTCATCGAGGGCATCCTCGGTCAGGGCGTGGCATCGCAGGCCCGATTCGATCCACAGGCCAAGGGACTGGGCGAGTGGCTGCGATCGCGGTACATCGACATCCCCGAAACCCTGGCATTCAAAGGAGACTTCACATGAGTATCTGGACGACGCCGGAGCGTCAGCAGCTTCGAAAGACCGTCCGCAGTTTCGTCGAGCAGGACATCGCTCCGCACATGAACCAGTGGGAGGCCGATGGCGAGATACCGCGTGAGCTGCACAAGAAGGCGGCCGCTCTGGGGTTGATCGGCGCAGGTTTCCCCGAGGAGGTCGGCGGCGACGGTGGAGATCTGGCCGACGCAGTCGTGATCTGCGAGGAGATGCATCAGGCCGGAGCGTCGGGTGGCCTGTTCGCGTCGTTGTTCACCAGCGGAATCGCGTTGCCGCACTTGGTTGCAGCGGGTGACGCCGACCAGATCGAGAAGTGGGTGCGGCCCACGCTGGCGGGGGAGAAGATCGGCTCGCTCGCGATCACCGAGCCGGGTGGCGGCTCCGACGTCGGCCACCTCAGGACGAGGGCGGTCAAGGACGGCGAGCACTACGTCGTCAACGGATCCAAGACCTACATCACCTCGGGGTGCCGAGCAGACTTCGTCGTCACCGCGGTCCGCACCGGAGGGGAGGGTGCAGCCGGTGTCTCGTTGCTAGTCATCGAGAAGGGCACACCCGGGTTCGAGGTAACCGGCAAGCTCGACAAGATGGGGTGGCGCGCATCGGACACCGCTGAGCTGTCGTTCGTCGACGCCCGTGTTCCCGTCGCCAACCTCGTCGGTGCCGAGAACAGTGGTTTCGCGCAGATCGCGCAGGCGTTTCTCACCGAGCGCATTGCGCTCGCGGCCCAGGCCTACGCCAGCGCGCAGCGGTGTCTCGATCTGACGCTGCAGTGGGTTCGTGATCGCGAGACCTTCGGAAAGCCGCTCATCGCACGGCAATCGGTGCAGAACACCGTCACCGAGATGGCGCGCAAGATCGACATCGCACGTGTCTACACCCGATCCCTCGTCGAGCGGTCCCTGCAGGAGAACCAGGACTTCATCGCCGAGGTGTGCTTCGCGAAGAACACCGCCGTCGAGTCGGGAGAGTGGGTCGCCAATCAGGCAGTGCAGCTTTTCGGAGGGTTGGGCTACATGCGCGAGAGCGAGGTCGAGCGGCAGTACCGCGACATGCGCATCCTCGGCATCGGCGGCGGCACCACCGAGATTCTCATCGGACTGGCAGCAAAACGATTGGGGTATCAGGCATGAGCGTGCTGAAGTCCACGCTGGACACGGCCTCGGAGCAGTTCTCCGGGAATGTCGACGCGATGAACACCAAGCTCGACGAGATCGACGCCGAGCACTCGAAGGCTCTGCTCGGCGGCGGTGAGAAGTACATCGAGCGCCACAAGAAGCGTGGCAAGCTCCTCGCCCGCGAACGCATCGAGCTGCTGATCGACGAGGACTCGGCATTTCTCGAACTGTGCCCACTCGCGGCCTGGGGCAGCGACTTTCCCGTCGGGGCCAGCACCGTCATGGGCATCGGCGTCGTCTGCGGGGTCGAGTGCCTCATCGTCGCCAACGATCCGACGGTCCGCGGCGGTGCCAGCAACCCGTGGACGCTGAAGAAGGGTTTCCGCGGCAACGACATCGCCACGCAGAACCGGCTCCCGGTGATCTCGTTGGTCGAATCCGGTGGAGCCGATCTACCGACGCAGAAGGAGGTGTTCATCCCCGGCGGTCGCATGTTCCGTGATCTGACGCAGCTCTCGGCGGCGGGCATCCCCACGATCGCGTTGGTGTTCGGTAACTCCACCGCAGGCGGGGCGTACATCCCCGGTATGTCCGATCACGTCGTCATGGTCAAGGAACGTTCCAAGGTCTTCCTCGCCGGACCGCCGCTGGTGAAGATGGCCACCGGCGAGGACTCGGACGACGAGTCGCTCGGCGGGGCCGAGATGCACGCCCGAAAGTCCGGTCTCGCAGACTACTTCGCCGTCGACGAGCAGGACGCCATCCGCATCGGACGCAGCATCGTCTCCCGATTGAACTGGAAGAAGAAGGGCCCGGAGCCTCGCGTCGAGGTGATCGAGCCTTTGGCCGACCCCGAGGATCTGCTCGGCATCGTTCCCACGGATCTGAAGATCCCGTTCGACCCGCGCGAGGTCATCGCCCGCATCGTCGACGGTTCCGATTTCGACGAGTTCAAGCCCATGTACGGCGGATCGCTGGTCACCGGATGGGCCGAGCTGCACGGATACCCGATCGGCATTCTGGCCAACGCCCGCGGTGTGCTCTTCAGTGAAGAATCGCAGAAGGCGACGCAGTTCATCCAGCTCGCGAACCGGTCCAACACCCCACTGCTGTTCCTGCACAACACCACCGGCTACATGGTCGGCAAGGAGTACGAGGAGGGCGGGATGATCAAGCACGGAGCGATGATGATCAATGCCGTGTCCAACTCCACGGTGCCGCACATCTCCATTCTGCTCGGTGCGTCGTACGGTGCCGGTCACTACGGCATGTGCGGACGGGCATTCGATCCGCGGTTCCTGTTCGCCTGGCCGTCGAGCAAATCGGCCGTCATGGGCGGCGCGCAACTCGCAGGTGTCATCTCGATCGTCGGACGCGCCGCCGCCGAGGCTCGCGGACAGGCCTTCGACGCCGAGGCCGATGCCGGAATGCGCGCGATGATCGAAGGCCAGATCGAGGCCGAGTCGATGCCGATGTTCCTCTCCGGACGCCTCTACGACGACGGCGTCATCGACCCCCGTGATACCCGCACGGTGGTGGGAATGTGCCTGTCGGCCATCGCCACCGCCCCGATCGAAGGCACCGCCAACTTCGGTGTCTTCCGGATGTGAAGCCATGACCATAACGTCCGTTCTAGTAGCCAACCGCGGCGAAATCGCCCGACGCGTCTTCACCACCTGCCGCGCCGAGGGCATCGACACGGTCGCGGTCTTCTCCGACGCCGACGCGAATGCCCCGCACGTGCGGGAGGCCGATGCGGCCGTCCGTCTGCCCGGCAACAGTTCGGCCGAGACCTACCTGCGCGGCGAGCTCGTCATCGCCGCCGCGGTACACGCCGGAGCCGACGCCGTGCACCCGGGATACGGATTCCTCTCCGAGAACGCCGATTTCGCACAGCAGGTCCAGAACGCCGGCCTGACGTGGATCGGGCCGCCCGTCAAGGCGATCGAATTGATGGGTTCGAAGGTCGAGTCCAAGAAGATGATGGCCGACGCCGGAGTGCCGGTGCTGACCCAGCTCGATCCCGAGTCGGTCACCGAGAACGAACTGCCCGTGCTGATCAAGGCCTCCGCAGGCGGAGGCGGGCGCGGCATGCGCATCGTGCGCGACCTCGACAACCTGGACTCGGAGCTCGAAGCGGCCGGGCGCGAGGCACTCTCGGCATTCGGCGACGGAACGGTGTTCGTGGAGCGCTACATCGAGACCGGCCGACACATCGAAGTGCAGGTCATGGCGGACCGATTCGGCACGGTGTGGACGGTGGGCGAGCGTGAGTGCTCGATCCAACGCAGGCATCAGAAGGTCGTCGAGGAGGCACCGTCGCCGCTCGTCGAACGTATCGACGGCATGCGCGAGAAGCTGTTCCATGCGGCGACCTTGGCCACCGAGGCCATCGGCTACGAGGGTGCAGGCACCGTCGAATTCCTCGCCGACGAGAAGGGCAACTTCTTCTTCCTGGAGATGAACACGCGCCTGCAGGTGGAGCATCCGGTCACCGAGTGCACGACCGGACTCGACCTGGTGGCCTTGCAGATCGGGGTCGCCGCGGGGGAGCGGTTGCCCGCCGAGCAGCCGGAGACCCGCGGACACTCCATCGAAGTTCGCCTCTACGCGGAGGATCCGGCTCATGACTGGCAGCCGCAGAGCGGTGCCGTGCACCGATTCGAGATCCCCGGTGCGCAGTTCGAGGTGCTGGACAAGTCCGGCATCAGAGTGGACTCCGGCGTCGAAACCGGCAGTGTGGTGGGAACGCACTACGACCCGATGCTCGCGAAGGTCATTTCGTTCGCGCCGACGCGGGATCAGGCAGCGAACTTGCTGGCGAAAGCGTTGCAGAAGGCCACCGTTCACGGTCTGAAGACCAATCGCGATCTACTGGTCAACATCCTGCGACACCCGGCGTTCCTGGCCGGGGACACCGACACCGCGTTCTTCGACACGCACGGGCTCGATGTCCTGGCTCAGCCGATCGCACAGGGCCGCGCCCAGGAGTTGTCCGCACTCGCAGCGGCATTGGCCGATGCCGCGAGCAACGTCCGGAACGCCCGCGTGAATCGCGGATTGCCAGGCGGCTGGCGCAATCTCCGGTCCCAACCGCAGCGCAAGACGTACAACGACATCACCGTCGAATATTCGATCGGACGCAGCGGACTCACCTCCTCGGTGGGAGGCGTCGAACTCGATGGCGTCGAACTGGTCGAGTACACGCCGACCTCGGTGACGCTCGACGACAACGGAATCCGTCGCATCTTCAAGGTGAGCAGCTACGGATCGGACGTGTTCGTCGATTCCGCACTGGGCCCGGTCGGGTTGATCAAGGCCCCGCGGTTCACCGATCCGACCGACGAGGTCGCGGCGGGTTCCTTGCTCGCACCGATGCCGGGCAGTGTCATCAGAATCGCTGCTGCGCAGGGCGATACCGTCACGGCCGGGCAGTCGATCCTGTGGCTCGAGGCGATGAAGATGGAACACACGGTGACCGCACCCGCGGACGGTGTGCTCACCGAACTGAACGTCACAGAAGGTCAACAGGTCGAAGTCGGCGCAGTGCTGGCCGTGGTAACCGAAGGAGCAGAACAATCATGAGTTTCATCGAGACCGAAGAGCAGAAGGGACTGCGCAACGCAGTCTCGTCATTGGGCAAGCGCTACAACTACATCGACTACGTTCTGCCCAAGGCGCGCAAGGGTGAGCCGCTGACCGAACTGTGGAACGAGGCGGGCAAGCTCGGTTTCCTCGGCGTCAATCTGCCCGAGGAGTACGGCGGCGGTGGCGCAGGCATCTACGAACTCGCGCTCGTGCAGGAAGAACTGGCCGCGCACGGTGCCGGTCTGCTGCTGGTCGTGGTCAGCCCGGCCATCTGCGGCACCATCATCGGCAAGTACGGCACGCCCGATCAGAAGCAGGAGTGGCTCACCGCCCTCGCCGACGGGTCCAAGATCATGGTCTTCGGCATCACCGAACCCGATGCCGGATCCAACTCGCACCAGATCACCACCACGGCGCGTCGCGACGGCGACGAGTGGTTGTTGAGGGGCAACAAGATCTACATCTCCGGTGTCGATCAGGCCGACGCGGTCCTCATCGTCGCGCGGACCGAAGATTCCAAGACGGGCAAGCTCAAGCCGGCCCTGTTCATCGTGCCCACCGACGCTCCGGGGCTGCAGAAGACGCAGATGGAGATGGACATCGTCGAGCCCGATCATCAGTTCGTGCTGTTCCTCGACGACGTTCGGCTTCCCGCCGAGGCGCTCGTCGGTGAGGCCGACGCCGCCCTGATGCAGTTGTTCGCGGGACTGAACCCCGAGCGCATTCTCGGTGCCGCGATGGCTGTCGGTATGGGTCGGTACGCAATCGACGCGGCAGTCAAGTACGCCAACGAGCGCACCGTCTGGAAGACGCCGATCGGAGCGCATCAGGGTCTCGCTCATCCGTTGGCGCAGTGCAAGATCGAACTCGAACTCGCCAAGCTGATGATGCAGAAGGCCGCGGTGCTCTACGACTCCGGCGACGACTTCGGCGCTGCCGAGGCGGCGAACATGGCGAAATACGCTGCGGCCGAAGCCAGTATCAAGGCGCTGGATCAGGCGATCCAGACCCACGGTGGCGCGGGCCTGAGCAGTGAGTACGGGTTGGCTGCGATGCTCGGGGCCGCCCGCATCGCCCGTGTCGCGCCAGTGAGTCGGGAGATGATACTCAACTTCGTGAGCCAGCACTCGCTCGGACTGCCGAGAAGCTACTGATGGCCGTTCTCGTCGAATCGAGCAAGGACACGGCGTATTTGACGTTGGATTCGCCGCAGAATCGGAACGCGCTGTCGTCGGTGTTGGTCGAGGAGCTGACGGCGGGACTGATCGCTGCGGCGCACGACGACGACGTCAGAACGATCGTGCTCGGCCACACCGGCACCACGTTCTGCGCCGGAGCCGACCTCCGAGAGGCCGGCTCGTCGCCGGAACTGCGCACCAGGCAGATGCTGGACCTGATGCGGTTGATCATCGACACCCCGAAACCCGTCGTCGTGCAGATCGACGGACATGTGCGGGCCGGCGGGATGGGCCTGGTCGCGGCGTGCGATATCGCGGTGGCCGGACCCCAGAGTTCGTTCGCGCTGACGGAGGTTCGCCTTGGTCTGGCCGCGTCGGTCATCTCGGTGGCCGTGCTGCCGCGACTGAGCTCCCGGGCAGCGAGTCGCTACTTTCTCACCGGGGAGACGTTCGACGGTGCCACCGCCGAGGCTATCGGTCTGGTCACCGTGGCCGACGCCGTTCCCGCGGCAGCGGTGGCCGACTACATGATCATGTTTCGGAAGTGTTCGCCGCAGGGCCTGGCCGAGTCGAAGCTCCTCACCACGGCCGCGATCCGGCGCGAGATCGACGAACGCGGGTCGGCCGTCGCCGAGCAATCGGCCAGGTTGTTTGCGTCCGACGAGGCCCGAGAGGGGATGATGTCCTTTCTGGAGAAGAGGCCACCGTCCTGGGCGGCCGAAAAATAGAGCGGTCGAGAAGTAGGTCGGCCGAGCGTCGGTAGGAGGGAGTACGGCGATGGTGATGGCGCGCGAACCCAAGCAGGACCGCAGCAGGGTCACGCGTCAGCGACTGCTCGAGGCGACGATCGATTCGCTCGCGGAGCAGGGCTGGGGTGCAACGACGGTCGGCGTGGTCGCCGAACGGGCCGGCGTGTCCCGCGGCGCGACCCAACACCACTTCCCGACGCGTGAGGACCTGATCACCGGAGCACTCGAGTACATGTTCGACACTCGGATGGACAGTGCTCGCCGCGAGGCGCAGGAGATTCCGGCGGGCCCCGGCAGGACGAAACTGGTGGTGGAGCGGCTCGTGGAGTACTACACCGGACCGATGTTCAAAGCGGCACTTCAGGTCTGGACGGCGGCATCGGCCGACCCCGAGTTGCGCGATCGGATCGTCCCTCTCGAAGAGCGGTTCGGTCGCCGTGCCCACCAGATGGCCGTCGAGAACCTCGGTGTCGACGACAACGATCCCGTCTCGCACCGTCTCGTCCAGGCGACCCTCGACCTCGCGCGTGGATTGGGTCTGGCCGATGTCCTGACCGACGACGCACGACGACGAGCCGAGGTCGTGCGCTCGTGGGCAGAGGTACTGGATGCGTCGTTGAACGCTCGGCTGTCCGCAGCTCCGGCGGGAGCGCTCTAGACCCACACGGTCTGCAGCACTGCGCAACCTGTGCTTGAGTCTGGCGGGTGACTTCCGAAATCGCACGCGTGTACCGCGGCCATATTTTTCACGTCGCAGGCTCGCCCACGGTGACGGACGCGGCAGCCGCGTTGGTGTCGATTCCCGACGGTGCGCTCGTGGTGTCGGATGAGGGAAATGTCGAGTTCTGCGGCGAGTTCGATTCTCTCCCAACCCGATTCGCGCAGGTCCCGGTGGTCGATCACCGACCGGGGTTTCTGCTGCCCGGTTTCGTCGACACCCACATTCACTTTCCGCAGACCTACGCCGGAGATTCCTACGGCGGCGGGCAACTGCTCGAATGGTTGAACACCTGCATCTTCCCGTCGGAGTCCCGCTTCGCCGATCCGGAGTTCGCTGCCGCTGCGGCCCGAGACTTCTGCGCCGCGCGCATCCGAGCCGGAACGACGCAGGCGATGGTGTTCGGATCGGCGTTCCCGCACGCGCAGGATTCGCTGTTCGCCGAGACGCTCGAGCACGGACTGCGGATCGTCAGCGGACGCGGGGTCCAGACCACCGGCCCGGCGTCGGCGCAGGCCTTGATCACCGGTGAGGACGAGGCCATCCGGCTGGTGTCCGAGGAGATCGAGAAATGGCACGCAGCCGATACCGGCGACGTCGACACGGCGATGCTGCACGTGGCCGTCGTACCGCGGTTCTCGCTGTCGGTGACGACGGAAACGCTGAAGAACCTCGGTGAGCTCTACGATTCCGTCCGCGCAAGAGGTGTCTACTTCCACACACACCTCAACGAGAACAACCGGCCGGGAACCGGAGAGATCGACGCCACCAAGAACGCCTACGGTGTGGACACGTACCTCGACACCTACGACGGCAAGTTTCTGCCGGGCTCGCAGGTCGGCGGAAAGAGCTTCCTGGGTCGGCGCACCATCCTGGCCCACGCGGTGCACTGTCAGGACGTCGAACTCGCGCGAATGGCGGAGACAGGCACCTCCGTCGCGCACTGTCCCACCTCGCAACAGTTTCTGGGCTCGGGCACGATGCCGTGGCAGCGAACCGTCGCCGCCGGGGTGAACATCGCCATCGGTTCGGACTTCGGCGGTGGTGACGAGTGGCTGCTGCCGCAGGTTCTCGCCGATGCGTTCAAGGTGCACATCTCCGAGCCGGGCGACGCGGGTCTGTCGCTGCATCCGGCCGAACTGCTGTTCACCGGAACACTCGCCGGAGCCCGAGCGCTGGACATGGAGAACCGGATCGGCAATTTCGACGCGGGCAAGGAAGCCGACTTCGTCGTGGTCGATCCGTCCGCATGGCCGCAGCTCGCGGTGGCCGTCGACCACGGTGTCCGCGCCGACGATCCCGAGCTCGCCCGCGATCAGACCCTGTTCGCGTTGCTGATGGCGATGCGCGAACCCGCCATCGTCGGCGTCTACGTCCGGGGCCGGAAGCTCGCCGCTTCGCGGTAACGTATGGCGACTCGCGTCCACAGGATCAGGAGACACACAGGTATGGCTCGTCTGACTCGATTCGGTCTACTCGCAGCTGCATTCGCGGCTGTGAGCACCATGGCCCTCGCGCCGGTCGCACAGGCCCAACCGCCTGCCGATGCGCCGTCCGCACCCATCGAGAACGCACCCGCGCCCGGACCGGTTTCTGTCCCCGTCCTGCAGATCCCCAACCTCGGCGTCACCGTCGGCGGGCTCGTCGTTCCGGATCAGTGGATCGGCACGATCGAGGTCGCGAGCACCGAGACGCCGGGACAGACCCACATCTGGGGCCGCGCCGCCGAGCCACGGATCTGCGCGTCCTACCAGAACTTCGCCAGCCTGCAGGTGGACTTCGTCAACATCGCCAACGGACGCACCGGGTCGGTGAACGCACCGATCTGCCAGCAGGGAAACGGCGTGTTCGTGCATTCGGGCCCGGTCGTCGCAGACACCGGTAGCGGACCGATTCTGTTCACCGCTCATGTTCTGGCCTCCGGCATTCTGTTCGACATTCCGGGCGTCGGCGGATTCTCGGCCCCGTAGATGTGAGCCACCGGATGACGAGACGGTTCGCGATGGTCGTGGCGGCAACAGCGGTGCTGATCGCCGGGTGCGGCGGGGCGGAAGACGACGCTGCGCCGCCGGAGGACACACCCCCGACCACCGCGGCATACGAGCCCGGTCCCTTCTTCGGCGAATGCGGATCGATCACCGACGCCGAGGTGCAGTCCGCGTTCGGCGCGGGCCCGTTCGCTCAGATCACCCGTAATTCCGTCGGTTGCCAGTGGGAGACGGTCGGGTTCGGCGGACCGGGCGTCAGCTTCTCCTGGTATCGCGGCAGCCCCATCGGACGCGAACGCGCCGGTTCCGAGCTGATCGGCCGTCCGGCGAAGGACATCGAGATCGACGGCAACCCCGGGTTCGAGGCCGAGCAGGGTGCGTTGTGCGAGATCGGCGTGCAGTTCGGCGACGACTTCTTCCATTGGTCCATCACGTACTCCGACCAACCTGCGGCGCGCCCGCCGTGCGAGGTCGGAAACGAGCTGGCGACACTGACAGTGGAGCGCAAGCAATGAGAATCCGACGCGTCCTTGCCGCCGCAGCGACCCTGCTGCTCGTCGCAGGCTGTTCTCAGACCGTGCAGGGCACGCCGCGGCCGGCGAGTTTCGGTGGGTCCGGTGGCCGAGAATTCACCGACTTGTTGACCGAGTGCGACGCCGTCTCCGACGACCAGATCCGCGAGACCACCGGTGCCGACGCCATCGCTCGCGGCTTCTTCGGGGCCATCTGCCGGTGGGATCTCGTCGGATCCGCAGGCACGGTGAAGGTCACGTTCAACTGGTTCGAGTCCGGAACTCTGGCGGCCGAACGAGCCGCCGACGAGACGATGATGTACACCGTCACCGACACAACGGTGCAGGGCCGCAAGGCAATCCAGGCCCAGCGTCCCGACGACTCCGCGTCGTGTGGCGTCTCGGCCGGGGCGGATCGGGACGGCATCTTCGGATGGTGGGTGCAGTACCGGCCGGACGCCGCCCATCCCGATCCGTGCCAGGCCGCCGCGAAGCTCGCCGATCTCACGCTGAACCTCAGTCGTTGATCGCGTAGCCACGCGAGGGGTGTTTTGACCCGAGGTCACGCCGCCGGGTATCGTTATGGGTCGTGTCCGGCCTGGCCGGACCGTTTGTGTGCCTATGCGAGGTACAGCCGTGCGCACGTTCGCTCCAAGAGCGCGCAACCGGCTGGACGTGTGGGGGTATGCGACACACCCGACCGCGGGGTGCAAGAGACCCGCGGTAGCAGTACTGGAGCAGCAGCAGTACCGGGTGAGGAGCAGTGTTCTCTTGCTCCAACTGCTAGATCCCTGTTTATCGACACGAAGAAAGCCGGTTCATGCCAACGATCAACCAGCTGGTCCGTAAGGGACGCACCGACAAGGTTGCGAAACTGAAGACCGCTGCCCTCAAGGGCAGTCCCCAGCGCCGTGGTGTGTGCACTCGCGTGTACACCACCACCCCCAAGAAGCCGAACTCCGCTCTCCGTAAGGTCGCGCGTGTTCGCCTGACCTCCTCGGTCGAGGTCACCGCATACATCCCCGGTGAGGGTCACAACCTGCAGGAGCACTCGATGGTGCTCGTTCGCGGTGGTCGTGTGAAGGACCTCCCGGGTGTGCGTTACAAGATCATCCGCGGCTCGCTCGACACCCAGGGTGTCAAGAACCGCAAGCAGGCTCGCAGCCGCTACGGAGCCAAGAAGGAGAAGAGCTGATATGCCACGCAAGGGCCCAGCACCCAAGCGGCCGCTGATCAACGACCCGGTCTACGGATCGCCGTTGGTCACGCAGCTCGTCAACAAGATCCTCCTCGACGGCAAGAAGTCGACCGCAGAGCGCATCGTCTACCAGGCGCTCGAGCAGGCTCGCGAGAAGACCGGCACCGACCCCGTCGTCACGCTCAAGCGTGCACTCGACAACGTCAAGCCGGCCCTCGAGGTTCGCAGCCGTCGCGTCGGTGGTGCCACCTACCAGGTGCCCGTCGAGGTTCGTCCCGGCCGCTCCACCACGCTGGCACTGCGCTGGCTGGTCACGTTCTCGCGCGCTCGTCGCGAGAAGACCATGGTCGAGCGTCTGGCGAACGAGTTGCTCGACGCCAGCAACGGCCTCGGTGCCGCTGTGAAGCGCCGCGAAGACACTCACAAGATGGCCGAAGCCAACAAGGCGTTCGCCCA
Organism: Rhodococcus sp. 06-418-5; assembly: GCF_002258285.1. NCBI lineage: Bacteria > Bacillati > Actinomycetota > Actinomycetes > Mycobacteriales > Nocardiaceae > Rhodococcus > Rhodococcus sp. 06-418-5. The sequence goes on along the minus strand of NZ_NOYE01000037.1, from coordinate 214,287 downwards.
CTACCGCTGGTGATCTCCTCGCTCGGGCGGCATCCGGAACTATCCGATGCCGCCGGAGCGTTGATCAGCTCAGGCAATACCTCTTCCAACACCAAGGCGGGTTAACTCGTGGCACAGGACGTGCTGACCGACCTCAACAAGGTCCGCAACATCGGCATCATGGCCCACATCGATGCCGGCAAGACCACCACTACCGAACGCATCCTCTTCTACACCGGTATCTCGTACAAGATCGGTGAAGTTCACGATGGCGCAGCCACCATGGACTGGATGGAGCAGGAGCAGGAGCGTGGCATCACGATCACCTCTGCTGCCACGACGTGCTTCTGGAACGACAACCAGATCAACATCATCGACACCCCCGGTCACGTCGACTTCACCGTCGAGGTGGAGCGCTCGCTCCGCGTCCTCGACGGCGCAGTCGCAGTGTTCGACGGCAAAGAGGGCGTCGAGCCGCAGTCCGAGCAGGTCTGGCGTCAGGCCGACAAGTACGACGTACCGCGCATCTGCTTCGTCAACAAGATGGACAAGCTCGGCGCGGACTTCTACTACACCGTGCAGACCATCATCGATCGTCTCGGTGCCAAGCCGCTGGTCATCCAGCTGCCCATCGGCGCAGAGAACGACTTCGAGGGCGTCATCGACCTCGTGCAGATGAAGGCTCTCGTGTGGAGTGGCGAGACCAAGCTCGGCGAGAAGTACGAGATCCAGGAGATCCCGGAACACCTCAAGGAGCGCGCGGACGAGTACCGCACCCAGCTGCTCGAGACCGTCGCCGAGTCCGACGAAGCGCTTCTGGAGAAGCACTTCGGTGGCGAAGAGCTCACGGTCGACGAGATCAAGGCTGCCATCCGCAAGATGACGGTCAACAGCGAGCTGTACCCGATCCTGTGTGGATCCGCGTTCAAGAACAAGGGCGTTCAGCCCATGCTCGACGCGGTCATCGACTACCTCCCGTCTCCCCTCGACGTTGCCGAGACCATCGGACACGCCGTCGGCGACGAGGAGAAGGAGATCACTCGCAAGCCGTCCGCAGACGAGCCGTTCGCAGCTCTCGCGTTCAAGATCGCGACCCACCCCTTCTTCGGCAAGCTGACCTACGTCCGGGTGTACTCGGGCAAGGTCGACTCCGGCGCTCAGGTCATCAACTCGACCAAGGGCAAGAAGGAGCGTCTGGGCAAGCTCTTCCAGATGCACTCCAACAAGGAGAACGCGATCGCGACCGCATCTGCCGGTCACATCTACGCCGTCATCGGCCTCAAGGACACCACGACGGGTGACACGCTCTGCGATCCGCAGAACCAGATCATCCTCGAGTCCATGAGCTTCCCGGACCCGGTCATCCAGGTCTCGATCGAGCCGAAGACCAAGTCCGACCAGGAGAAGCTGGGAACAGCGATCCAGAAGCTCGCCGAAGAGGATCCCACCTTCTCGGTGAAGCTGGACGAGGACACCGGCCAGACCGTCATCGGCGGAATGGGCGAGCTGCACCTCGACATCCTCGTCGACCGTATGCGTCGCGAGTTCAAGGTCGAGGCCAACGTCGGCAAGCCGCAGGTCGCGTACCGCGAGACCATCCGCAAGACGGTCGACAAGCACGACTACACCCACAAGAAGCAGACCGGTGGCTCCGGCCAGTTCGCGAAGGTCATCATCAAGCTCGAGCCTTTCGAGGGCGAAGACGGTGCGACCTACGAGTTCGAGAACAAGGTCTCCGGTGGTCGTGTGCCCAGGGAGTACATCCCCTCGGTCGACGCAGGTGCTCAGGACGCCATGCAGTACGGTGTTCTCGCCGGATACCCCCTGGTCAACGTCAAGGTCACACTGCTCGACGGTGCGTACCACGACGTCGACTCGTCGGAAATGGCCTTCAAGGTCGCCGGCTCACAAGCGTTCAAGGAAGCTGCTCGCAAGGCCAGCCCCGTCATCCTCGAACCCGTCATGGCCGTCGAGGTCATCACTCCCGAGGATTACATGGGTGAGGTCATCGGCGACCTGAACTCCCGCCGTGGTCAGATCCAGGCCATGGAGGAACGCAGCGGTGCCCGTATCGTCAAGGCATTGGTTCCGCTGTCGGAGATGTTCGGCTACATCGGAGACCTTCGGTCGAAGACGCAGGGCCGCGCTAACTACTCCATGGTCTTCGATTCCTACGCAGAAGTTCCTGCGAACGTCTCGAAGGAAATCATCGCGAAGGCGACCGGAGAGTAACTCTCTTCAGCTGCTGGACCACGCTCGACCTGTAATAAGTAACAACACATACGCGTGCTTGCCCCGTCGGGGCCGGCACAGATCAGTCCAGGAGGACACACAGTGGCGAAGGCGAAGTTCGATCGGACGAAGCCGCACGTCAACATCGGCACCATCGGTCACGTTGACCACGGTAAGACGACGCTGACGGCTGCAATCACCAAGGTTCTGCACGACAAGTTCCCGGACCTGAACGAGGCCTCGGCTTTCGATCAGATCGACAAGGCTCCGGAGGAGAAGGCTCGTGGTATCACGATCAACATCTCCCACGTCGAGTACCAGACCGAGAAGCGCCACTACGCGCACGTCGATGCACCGGGTCACGCCGACTACATCAAGAACATGATCACCGGCGCGGCACAGATGGACGGCGCAATCCTGGTCGTTGCAGCAACCGACGGCCCGATGCCGCAGACCCGCGAGCACGTGCTGCTCGCCCGCCAGGTCGGTGTCCCGTACATCCTGGTCGCACTGAACAAGGCCGACATGGTCGACGACGACGAGATCATCGAGCTCGTCGAGATGGAGGTCCGCGAGCTCCTCGCTTCGCAGGAGTTCGACGAGGACGCACCGGTCATCAAGGTCTCCGCACTCAAGGCACTCGAGGGTGACGAGAAGTGGGGCGAGTCGGTTCTGGAGCTCATGCAGGCCGTCGACGATTCCGTGCCGGACCCCGTCCGTGAGACCGACAAGCCGTTCCTCATGCCCGTCGAGGACGTCTTCACCATCACCGGTCGTGGCACCGTGGTCACCGGACGTATCGAGCGCGGCTCGGTCAACGTCAACGAAGAGGTCGAGATCGTCGGCATCCGCCCCGGCTCGACCAAGACCACCGTCACCGGAATCGAAATGTTCCGCAAGCTGCTCGACTCGGGCCAGGCAGGCGACAACGTCGGCCTCCTCGTTCGTGGCATCAAGCGCGAAGACGTCGAGCGTGGACAGGTCATCATCAAGCCGGGCACCACGACTCCCCACACGGAGTTCGAGGGCAACGCCTACATCCTCTCGAAGGACGAGGGCGGCCGCCACACGCCGTTCTTCAACAACTACCGCCCGCAGTTCTACTTCCGTACCACGGACGTTACGGGCGTCGTGACCCTTCCCGAGGGCACCGAGATGGTCATGCCCGGTGACAACACCGAGATGTCCGTCACGCTGATCCAGCCGGTCGCCATGGATGTCGGCCTGCGTTTCGCAATCCGTGAGGGCGGTCGTACCGTCGGAGCCGGTCGCGTCACGAAGATCATCAAGTGATCTAGTTCCACCAGCTGTACCGAAGCGGCACTCACCCGAAAGGGTGGGTGCCGCTTTTGCGTGCGCCCGCCCGTTGGCGTCAATGGACCATTGTCGCGGTCAGACGTATGCAGTGGTTCATTCACGTGGTCCGAGGTGTGTCACCCTCCGTGCGTCAATGGACCCTCGCACCGCTCAGACGTATGCAGTGGTCCATTGACGCGGCCCGAGGTGGCACCCGAAAAATGGGACGCATCGGGCTCGGCTGTCCCGTAACGTCGCTGCGGTGCTACTGACCGTGACTGCAAATGCCACAACCGATTTCCCGGACGCCTCCGACATCGGGTATTTGTTGCACAAGCACCCCGATCGCGTGCAGACGCGAAACCTGCCGATGGGCAACACGACCGTGCTGTACCCGGAAGTCTCGGCCACGCGCACCACAGTCGCAGTTCTCGCCGATACCGACGCCGCCTCGGGACTGGCGGTGGCTCTGTCTAGGCTGTTCAAGCAGACGCTGGCCGGCGTGTGCGGCCACAGACCCGAACTGGTCTCTGCTGCAATCGATCTGACTATTGCGCTACCTGCCGCGCCGTCGCGTGGTGCCGGTGATCTCGCGTCGCGGATGTTCGGTCCGCTCGGGTGGGGCGTTCAGGCGACGCCCATTCCGCTCGATTCGACGCAACCGCAGTGGGGCGACTCCGAATACATCGACCTCGTTCTCACCGGCACGTTCACACTGTCGGCTGCGCTGCGGCAACTGTACGTTCTTCTTCCGGTCCTCGACGACGCCAAGCACTACTGGGTGGGCGAGGACGAGGCCGACAAGCTCGTTCAAGCAGCAGGGGATTGGCTGGGAGATCACCCTGAGTCGGCATTGATCGCCTCCCGCTACCTGGCGCACCGTCGCGAACTGGTGGCGTCGGCGTTGGACCGGCTCGTCCCGGATGTGCCCGACGACGTTGCCACGCCGAGAGATCCGTCGTTGGCCGAGCAGCGGGTGCGTGCCGTACTGGCGGCTCTGGCAGGCGTCGGCGCGAAGTCGGTGATCGATCTCGGTTGCGGTGAGGGCCGCCTGCTGCGAGAGCTGTTCGCAACCAACGATTTCGAGCGTATTGTCGGTGCCGACGTGAGTGATCGCGCACTTGCCAAGGCTCAGCGCAGGCTGCGTCTGGACGACATGTCCGATCGGCAGCGCGCTCGGATCGAGCTGGTCCAGTCCTCGGCCACGTACCGCGACGTTCGGTTGCACGGATTCGACGCAATGGTGCTCATGGAGGTCATCGAACACGTCGACCTCGACCGGATCCCGGCGCTGGTGCGTTCGGTGTTTCTTCAGGCGCGTCCGCGTACGGTTCTCGTCACCACACCCAACTCCGAGTACAACGTGCTCTATCCCGGCCTCGAACCGGGAGCCTTCCGTCACGTCGATCACCGATTCGAGTTCACCCGCGCGCAGTTCGAGCAATGGTGCTCGTCGGTGGCACGTGAACACGCCTATGCGGTGCGCGTCGAGGGAATCGGCCCCGTCGACGACATGCACGGCACCCCGACCCAGATGGCCGTATTCACCCGAGAGGAGCAGTCCCGATGAGTACCTTCGACATTCCGGATCGGTCCCTCGTCGTACTCGTGGGTATCAGCGGCTCCGGTAAGTCGTCGTTCGCCGCGCAGCACTTCGGTCCGTACGAGACGGTGTCCAGTGATGCCTGCCGAGGCATGGTGAGCAACGACCCCAATCTGCAGAGCGCAACCAAGGACGCGTTCGCGCTGCTGGAATTCCTGGTCGCAACCAGGCTTCGGGCCGGTCTGCTCACCGTCGTCGACGCGACGAACGTCCAACCGGCTGCGCGTAGAGCACTGATCGCGTTGGCTCGTGAACACGATGTACTCCCGGTGGCCGTCGTACTCGATGTGCCAGAATCTGTGTGTGCACAGCGGAATGCCGAACGAACCGACAGGACGTTCGGCCGAGAAGTGCTGCGTCGCCAGCAGTCCCAGTTGCAGCGCTCGATGCGAGGGCTGTCCAAGGAAGGTTTCCGCTCGGTCCACGTACTCGACGGTGTCGAGGCGGTTGCGTCGGCGACGTTCGTTCGCACCCTGCTGCGCAGTGATCGTCGCAACCTGACCGGGCCCTTCGACGTGATCGGCGACATCCACGGCTGCCTCGCCGAACTCGAAAGCCTGCTCGTAACAATGGGTTACGCGATCGACCGGGACGATGACGGCCGCCCGGTCGGTGCGACGCCGCCGCCTGGTCGTACCGCGGTGTTCGTCGGCGATTATGTCGATCGCGGACCGGACTCGGTGGGAGTCCTGCGGCTCGTTATGGGAATGGTCGGTTCCGGAACGGCATTGGCAGTTCCGGGTAACCACGAGAACAAGCTCGTCAAAGCACTGCGTGGGCGGAAGGTGATCACCTCGCACGGTCTGGCCGAGACCCTCGAACAGCTCGAATCGGAATCCGACGAGTTCCGCCGGGAGGTTCTCGAGTTCTGCGACGGCCTCGTCGCGCACCTCGTGCTCGACGGCGGCAAGCTCGTCGTGGCGCACGCCGGACTGATCGAGAAGTACCACAACAGGGCGTCGGGCAGGGTTCGAAGCTTTGCTCTCTACGGAGATACCACCGGCGAGACCGACGAATTCGGCTTGCCGGTGCGGTATCCGTGGGCGCAGGACTATCGGGGCTCGGCGACCGTGCTGTACGGGCACACGCCGGTGCCGGAAGTGGAGTGGGAGAACAACACTGCGTGCCTCGATACAGGATGCGTCTTCGGTGGGAAGCTCACGGCGCTGCGCTATCCGGAGCGTGAGGTGGTGTCGGTTCCGGCCGAGAAGGTCTGGTACGAGCCTGCCCGCCCGATGGGCACGTTCACGCGGGATGCGGCATCGCTCGATCTGTCCGACGTCATCGGCCCGACTGGCGTCGAGACGTCGCTGCGCGGACGGGTATCGGTTCGGCCGGAGAACGCCGCGGGCGCACTGGAAGTGATGAGTCGGTTCGCGCTGGCTCCGCAGTGGCTGCACTATCTGCCGCCGACGATGGCTCCGAGTGCAACATCGGAGCGCGAGGATTATCTCGAGTATCCGACCGAGGCATTCGACGCGTATCGCGCGCTCGGTGCGTCGACGGTGATCTGCGAGGAGAAGCACATGGGCTCGCGGGTGGTTGTTGTGGTGTGTCGAGATTCAGCCACCGCTCGAAAGAAGTTCGATGCGCCGGAGGGAGTGCTCGGCACCGCGTACACGCGGACGGGTCGTCCGGTGTTCGACGAGTCGCTCACCGGCGAGATGATCTCCGGGGTGTCCGACGCGATCGAGAAGGCCGGTGTGTGGGACGAATTGGTCTCGAGCTGGCTGATTCTCGATTGTGAACTGATGCCGTGGTCCGCCAAAGCGGAGGGCCTGATCAAGACCGAGTACGCCGCGGTCGCCGCGGTGTCCAGGGCGAATCTCGGGGCCGAAGCTGCGGTGCTGGCGGCGGCCGGAGCGCGGGGTCTGGCTGTGCAGGAGTTGCAGGAACGCAACACCGTTCGGCAGGGCAACCTGGGCGAGTTCACCGACGCGTATCGCCGGTACATCTGGCCGACGGACGGACTCGACGGAGTTCGGATCGCGCCGTTTCAGGTGCTGGCGTCGAACGTCGAGACGTATGCGGATCGTCCGCACACGTGGCACCTCGACGTTGCCGACCGATTGGTAGCGGCAGCCCCTGAGGTGTTCGCCACCACCCGGAGAATCGAGGTCGATCTGTTCAACCCAGGTTCGGTTGCGGCAGCGGAGAAATGGTGGGAGGAGTTGACGGCGAAGGGCGGCGAGGGCATGGTCGTCAAACCGGCAGCGAACGCTCCGCGCGGAAAGATGCAGCCCGGCACGAAGGTTCGCGGCCGGGAGTACCTTCGGCTGATCTACGGTGCCGACTACACCGACCCGGATCGACTGACTGCACTGCGCAACCGAAACGTGGGACACAAGCAGTCGATGGCGCTACGCGAGTATGCGCTGGGAATGGAAGCACTGGATCGGTCGGTGCGCGGTGAGCCGCTGTATCGCATCCACCAGGCCGTGTTTGCGGTCCTGGCACTGGAATCCGAGCCGGTCGACCCGCGGTTGTAGGTGCCGTGGGCAGTGGTGTGGTCGAGTGCCACCTGGGGTCCTCAATCACACCACTGCCGCAGGCACTAACCCCTCGGCGACGAGAACGGACTGATGCCTGCGCTGATCGGTGCCGCAATTGCTGCAACGACGGCTATGGACGCCCAGAACGTCGGTGAGTCCAGCATCAGACCGCCTGCGAGACCACACACTGCGACGACGACGCCGCATCCCACCAGCAGTCCCGACCCGACCGTGACGTGAGCGAGGTGGTCTCGCGTCGGATCACGTCGGGCTGCGAGCCACACCATCGTTCCCGAGGTGACGAAGGCCAGAGGGGCGAAGAAGAAGAGGGAGCTACCACCGAGCTTCGACGAGACACTGACGATCAACAGCACGGCTCCGAATGCCACAGGGGCGGCGAGGGGCATCCCGCCGGACCATCGCTCGAACTTGTTTCGGGTGGGAGCTGTCATGGCAATCGTTCCTTTCCTGGGGAGAAGGGCATGTCAGAGTAGGTACTCCGCGAATATTCCGCCGCCGCAGGACAATGCCGCGATCAGGCCGACTCGCCTCAGGACGAACTTGGCAGCCTTGTCCCACGAGTTCACTTGGCTTTCGATCGCCTCCCAAGCACCGACTGCGCCGAAGAAGTCGATTCCGAGGCAGGCACCGACTACTCGCTTGATTTCATCGGTGACTCCACGCGCCTGAGGTCCCGTGGGAGTCGGCTGCCTGTCGAGGACCTTGCCGGTCTCGTCGACGATCGTCACAGTCGCATCATCGCTGATCTGAAAGCCGGCTGTGCCGGCGGGGAGTGGATTGCGTCCCTGTTCTGCCAGCGAAGCATTGAGCGAGGCAACTTCTTCTGCGCTCACGGGGACGAATTCCTCGACGGTGGAGGACACAGCGGGTGGCGCGGGTTGAGCAAGAGCAACAGCGGCCCCGCTCATCGACGTCACGGCGATCATCGAGCCGGCGATCAGGGCGATGGAGGCGGTGCGAGTCCGAGCAGAAATGCGGTTCATGATGTCTCCCGTTCGTGAGTATGGGGCGATTCGGCGACGTGATGCCGGCTGTCGTTCGGACCGAGCCGGGTGCAGTGCCACAACGGATCTGGGCCGGTTGCGTACTCGATGGGATCGGCCTGGAACGAGAGCGCACGCTCGTCCGGCGATCTGCAATTGTGCGGACCATCCCGAGAGAGACAAGGTAGGTCGCGGGTTACGCCTCGTTGACCGAGTCTTTGCGTAATACACCGAACTTTAAACCCGTTGGTGCCGAAGCGCCAGCGCTGCGCGCGATCAGATGCAGGCCTCGGTCACCGTCACCAGCGCGAGCCGAGGTTCTGTATCGTCAGGGAGAATCGGCAGAGCACAAGCGGTCACCGTGTGCGTGGTGTAACCGCCGTCTCGGTCTCTGAATCGGACGGTAATGCTCGGTTCGTCTCCTGCTCCGCCTGCCCGGGACACTGATTTCGCGAGTGTTTCGACTGCTCCGTCGTCGTCCGGGTGCACTCGCGGTCGGGGGTCGGTCGGGTCGAGATTCCAGGCGATGGACGGCGGCGGCGGCCCGTGCCAGTACAAGGTTTCCAACGTGCACAGATCGACTATTGCGGTATGGCGTCGTGCGGTGGCAGAGGCACCGGCTACGAGCCCGCTCATCGTTTCCGGGACTCCGGTAGGGGATGGATAGTTCATGACGAACGGACCGCGGTCGATTGCAATGCCGCGCAGATAGCGACCTTCGCCTTCGACGGTAGTGTGCGCCAGCACCCGAATTCGATGTAACTCGTCCGTGGTCCAACGCTGGGTGGCGTCGAGATCCACTGCGTCGCCGACTGCGCTGGATACCAGCATCGCGAGGACGTCGGTGGCTCGCAATCCGAAATCCAACGTCGCCATCGCTTCTGCTACCGACAAGTGCGCCACATCGGCATTCAGCGCCGGGGAGTCCTTGGAGTGGGCAGTGCCGCGAGTCAGATTCCAGCGAAAGGCCCAAGCATTCGACGGCGGGGAGTCGCACGTGCCTGGATGCAGTCTGGCCCATACCGCCTGGACCGTACCGTCGTCCCCACGAATCGGACGGGCCGAGACGTACCTGCCCGACCCGCATTCGATGTCCACATCCCTGCCCGATTCTGCACACCGAGAAACCGCATCACGTGCGTGGATCGAGTCGGACGACCTCCTCAGGAACACCGCCATGGGAACCTTGCTCTTCTGCGTTGTCCCTACAGCCACCACGCACGCCGCCGAATCCGGTTTGAGAAGAATCAACAGCCAATCGCCGTTTCTACGCCCCATCGAGGCGGACTCCCTTCCACTCGAGTCGAGCTCCACGGATCTTCCCTGCTTCGGGTCGTGTACCGACACCGCACCGGTGAATCCGACAGAAGGGACAGGTGGCCGGGCCCGTCGCAGTGCCGCGCTACCCTCGCTTGTCGACGTGCAGTTGAATGCGGGTGGCGACGTGTGTACCGGCGAGGGATTCGGCCACGAAGGCGGCACGTGATTCGGCTCGGGCGGTGAATGCGACGACATCGAAATCTGCTGCAGCATAGACGGATACAGCAACAGTAGGCATCCCGCGATCGTCGATCGCCGTACCGCGGGCGCGTCGAACACCGGGGAACTCGGCCAACTCCGCGGCGACGCCCGAGGCGATGGCGCTCAGATCCACGTGCGCCGAGAAATGAGGCTCCTCGATGACGCTTGCTGTTCCGGTCGTGCGTGGAGAGAAGTTGCCGATCAGTAGAAGCAGCGCCACGACCACTGCGATGCAGACAACCACAGCCAGCGTCGGCTCCCACCAGCCCTGTTCCGGTAGTTCCGAAATCCGTGCGCGGTCGAAGCGAGACAGCGTTTCTCGCGCCCACGGAACGTCGTAGTGCCAGGCAAGCGCGAATCCGCCACCCGCGATCAACCCCACCCCGGCCACGATCGCGAGAAGTCGATCGACACCGGCGACGAACGTCTTCATCACGACACCCTCGTCGGAGCTGCCAACGACTGCTTCACCGTCAGGCGTCGCCCGCCCGCGGCAACCGACAGTGTCGGAGCAAGTGCCGCGCGCACGTCGACGTCGACACGGTCGGCATCGTAAGCAGCATCCCGCTCGACTCGCACCTCGATCTTCTTGCGCGTGACGACGGTGTGTGCGTCCACCACTCCGCGCGTGGACTGCGCTGCAGCACTGCACAATCGGGCGATATCCGTGGGTGTGGCCCAGACCGTGGACGCGCCCAGGCCGGAATGCGTCTTCGTCCGCGGCTTGACCCCGATGAACACGAGGATGAGCCCGGCGACGACGGCGGCGATCGCGGCGGCGATCATCCAACTCTGCCAGTGCAATCCGGCTGTCCAGGACACAGCGTCGGCGATCCATCGACGTCCGCCGAGGTGGCCGTGCGCGATCAGGAACTCCCTACCGGCGACGAAGGCGAGACCGAGAAGCGCGAATCCCAACAACAGTGCCACCGGCATCGCGGCGGGCCCGGCCGTGGGTGGACGAGGTGGAATCGCTTGCGATTCTTCGGTATCCGAGATCGACGAGGAACCGGTGTCCAGTGTGGCGTCCGATACCAGGACGTTCACTCGATGCACGTGCAGCCCCGTCATCGTCGCCAACGCGGCCTCGACGGTGGCGTGCACCGACTCGGTCACCTCGGTGATCTGCGACGGCCAGGTCACACCGATGTAGAGGTTGACTGCGATCGTGTCCTCGCCGAGGGTGACGTCGGCGCGGGGGAGTTCTCGACCCGTCAGTCGCGAGAAGCCGCCGGTGGTGCGCGTGACCCGAGGATCCTTCAGTGCCGCCGCGATGGCGGTCCGAGAAATGGCCCGATCCTTGATCTCGACGCTGCCACGCATCTCGCGGCCGTCGTCGACCTCGTCGGGTCCAGCCTGCGTCATCACCGAGAATCCTTTGCGCCGGTCGCGGGTCGCTGTGGTGCGGCACGCGCTCCACAACTGTAGTGACGACCGTCTGCGGATGATGTCACGAGAGTAATTGTTCCTGGCATACTGCCACCGTGTCGGAAATTGTGCGGGTGACCGCGTCGGATATTGCGTCGGCCGAGGAGCTGTTGGAGCCGGTCATGCGCCGGACCCCTGTGGTGGCCTCGCGAATTCTGTCGGATCTGACCGGCCACGAGGTGCGCCTGAAGTGCGAGAACCTGCAGCGCACCGGATCGTTCAAGCCGCGCGGGGCATACAACCGCATCGCCCGGCTCGACGCCGAGCAGCGCGCCCGCGGGGTCGTCGCAGCCAGTGCCGGCAATCATGCGCAGGGCGTCGCCTGGGCGGCGTCGCAGGTGGGGATCGACTCGACCGTGTTCATGCCGGTCGGAGTGTCGCTACCCAAGCTCGTCGCCACCAAGGCCTACGGCGCAACGGTTCATCTGGTGGGCAACACGGTGGACGAGGCACTGAAGTCGGCGCGGGAGTTCGCCGAACGCACCGGTGCCACTCTCATTCATCCGTTCGACCATCTCGACATCGTCGCGGGGCAGGCGACGCTCGGTACCGAACTGCTCCAACAGATGCCGGACGTCGGCACCATCGTGATTCCCACCGGCGGTGGGGGACTGCTGGCAGGCGTCGCCGCTGCGGTGAAGCTGACCAAACCCGATATCAGGATCGTCGGGGTACAGGCCGAGGGTGCCGCCGCATGGCCGGCGTCGCTGAAGGCGGGCCATCCCATCGCGTTGACATCGATGTCGACGATGGCCGACGGCATCGCGATCGGCCTGCCCGGATCGGTGCCGTTCGATCACGTGCAGGGCTGGGTCGACGACGTGGTGACCGTGAGCGAGGATGCGCTCTCTCGCGCGTTGGTGCTGTGCATCGAGCGAGCGAAACTCATCGTGGAGCCGGCGGGTGCCGCGGCGGTGGCAGCGCTGATGACGCATTCCGCGGACGAACTCGGATTGACCGGCTCCGTGTGTGCCGTCCTCTCCGGCGGGAACATCGACCCGCTGCTGCTCACCCACGTGATCACCCACGGTCTCCGGGCGGGTGGACGTTATCTCGCTGTACGCGTGACCATTTCGGACAAGCCGGGCGGACTCACCGGCGTACTCGGAGTGGTGCGTGACGCCGGGGCCAGCGTCGTCGACGTCGTCCACTCCCGTACCGGCGGACGCCTGGGCCTCGAGGAGGTCGACGTGATGCTCACCGTCGAGACCCGCGGACCCGACCATCGAGGTTCGGTGCTCGATGCCTTGGGTGCGGCCGGCTACGCGGTGCATGTCGAGAACTGACCCGGTTATCGAGACGACCGATTCAACGACGCAGGCTTCGACGGATCACCTGGCCGACACGTGAACCTGCGCTACGCATGAAGAACAGGGCCGGGGTCCAGTAGCTTCGTCGAATCGCTGTGTGCACGGCCCGCTGCAGGTCGAGGTCGGTGACACCGGACGCGTCCATCGCGGCGAGTGCGGTTCTCAGGTAGCCGCGATCGCGGCTTCTCAGATCCATTCGACGAATAGCGCGTATGTCGATGATCTCGGGGAACGTCGTGCACTGTGCGCCTGCGGCCGCCAACCCGATCCGGGTGCGAACGCATTTGGCGCATCTGCCGCAGTTGAAGGCTCCGTCGAGGTTCTCCCAGCAGACCCGCAGATGGTTCATCGCGGTCCGGTTCTCGCCGATCCGACGAATCTTGCCCAGACGGTGCAGTTCGAGTTCGTGGTGCTCGAACTCGACTGTGCCACTCGACCACAAGGGGTCGAGGTCGGGATGAGAGCCCCACGGTGTGAGTTCCTCGCGGCAGTTCGACGACGGGATGATGACAGTGCTCAGGTGTTGCGACAACGCCAGACCGACGTGCGCCAATGCGGCACCATGAAAGTCGTATCCCCAGTCGAGCGGTAGTCGGTCGCCGAAGGCCGACCTCATCGTGGTCTTGACCTCGATCAACGGTTTGTTCAACTCCGCCGCCGACTCCCTCGCTGCGGCCGAGGCTCTGGCCGCCAGGTTCTCGTCGTCGACATCGATGTCGAAACCGTGCACGAAGATCAGGTGAGTGATGCGATCCGATTCCGTGATCGCCGAGTAGAAGCTGTCGACGCCGCCGCTGAAGAAGCACCCCACTCCTGTCGCGCCGGTGGCGACTCGGCCGGGTTCGGCGGAGATCGACACTTCTCGAAAACGCTTGGGATACCAGTCGAGGAAGACCTTCTGAGCCCCGGACGCACCTCGAAGCGCGGTCGAATCCACGGGGCCGTCGAACGTGATGTCCCAACCCTTGCGCATTCCGGCCGTCAGGAGCGGCGGAAGCCAGGGGGTGGCGGAATGGTCGAGCGAATAATTGGACTCCGTCGTCACTCGAGTCTCGACACCCGACGGAGTCGTTATTCGCGCGGTGATGCGGTCGGCGTCGGTGCCTTCGACATGCACCGCCATCGGGCTGATCACGGTGGAGAGTGTGCCACAGGGAGAGTTGTCCAGGCCGGATTCGTCTCGACGGGCACCTTCAGGACCGGCTGGTAGCTTGAGCAGCGACTTGAACCAGGACATCGGTGGGAGATATTTGCATGGCTCGGCTCGTCGCGATCGTCTCCGCTGTCCTGGGAATCCTGTTGACGATCGCGATACCGCTGTTGCCGATCGAGCAACAGCAGTCCTCGCTGACCTGGCCGCAGGGCGAGACGATCGGCAGCGTCGAAGCTCCGCTCGTCGGCTACACCCCCATCGGCGTCGACGCGACGATTCCGTGTGCTGCCGTCGAACAGTTGCCCGGCGGCGGTCTGTTGTTGTCGACCTCGCCCAAGGGATCGCCCGACGCCTATCGCTACGGTCTCGTTGCCGAGGTGACGGGCGGTGAGGCATCTCAACTGAAGGTGACGTTGCGTGATTCGGTCCTCCTCGAGAAGCCGGTCTCCGAACTGACCGACTGCGCGTTGACGATCACCTCGAACGGTACGGCGACCACGGTCGGGCTGACCGATGCCGAGACCACCACTCGCGAGGGCGATGTTCGGCCGCAGCTGGTCGGAGTCTTCAGCGATCTTCGAGGCACCGTCGACGGCCTCACGCTGACAGCCCAGCTCGACAGTCGATTCTCGTCGACCCCGAGCGCGCTGAAGTGGTTCGCGATGATCGTCGGTGTGCTCGCCACGGGCATCTCGCTGGTGGCGCTGCACCGCCTCGACCTGTCCGACGGCAGGCGCGCCCGACGCTTCCTCCCTCGTCGATGGTGGACGTTCGGCGTGGCCGACGGCGTGGTGATCGGGACCCTGCTGGTGTGGCACCTCATCGGTGCGAACACCTCCGACGACGGTTACCAGCTGGGCATGGCGCGCACGGCCGATCACGCCGGGTACATGGCCAACTACTTCCGCTACTTCGGCGTTCCCGAGACACCTTTCGGCACACCGCTGTACGACATGTTCACCCTCCTCTCGCACGTCTCGACGGCCAGCGTGTGGATGCGGTTGCCGACGCTGATCTGCGCTGTCGTGGCATGGCTCGTCATCAGCCGCGAGGTGATCCCGCGGTTCGGTGCGGCCGCTCGCGCGTCGAAGACGGCGCTGTGGACCGGCGGTCTGGTGATGCTCGCGTTCTGGCTGCCGTACAACAACGGCTTGCGCCCTGAGCCGTTCGTGGCGCTCGGAGTGTTGCTGACGTGGTGCTCGGTGGAGCGCTCGATCGCCACCCGCAGGTTGCTGCCCGCAGCCGCGGCGATTCTGATCGCGGCGTTGACGGTCACGTGCGGACCCTCCGGATTCATCTGCTTCGCGCCGTTGATCGCCGGGGCTCGACCGGTGTTGCAGATCGTCGTCGCCCGCGCGCGTGACTTGGGCTATCGAACACCGGGCAGCACGACACTGGGAGCGGTGACGCTGCTCGCCCCGCTGGTCGCGTCGGGCACGGTTGTATTGGTGTTCGCGTTCGGCAACCAGACCGTGGCGGGCATGCTCGAGATGCAGCGTGTGCACAATGCGGCCGGTCCGAGCCAGGCCTGGTTCGACGAGTACCTGCGCTACCAGTGGCTGATGAACCTGGACATCGACGGCTCGCTCGCGCGTCGCTTCGGGGTGTTCGTCATGATCGTCTCGCTGATCGCAGTGGTCGTGGCGATGCTGCGCAAGGGCGGCAAGATCCCCGGTACCGCAACGGGTCCGGCACGGCGGATCGTCGGCATCACCGTCGGCGCGATGGCCCTGATGATGATCACCCCAACCAAGTGGACCCACCACTTCGGTGTCTTCGCCGGACTCGCTGCATCGGTTGCAGTACTGGCAGCGGTGGCGACCGGTGCCGCGGTGCTGCGTTCGCGACGCAACCGACTCCTGTTCGCTGCTGCGGTCTCGTTTCTGCTGGCCGTCGCGTTCACCGGAACCAACGGCTACTGGTACGTATCGGCGTGGGGAGTTCCGTTCTGGGACAAGCCGATCCTCGTTGCCGGCCTGGGCATCTCGACCATGTTCCTCGGCCTGACCCTGCTGCTGTTGCTCGCAGCGGTTTGGTTCCATCTTCGTGCGCCCTATGTGCGCACCGACACTCCGATGGCACGTTGGTGGTCGGTGCCGCCGATCGCGGTGGCGGCCGCTCTGATGGTGCTGCTGGCCGTGGCATCGATGGCCAAAGGCGCGGTGGCGCAATGGCCGTCGTACTCGATCGCGAAGTCGAACCTCTCCGCGCTGGCCGGTAACACGTGCGGTCTCGCCAACGACGTACTGCTCGAAACCGACCCCAATGCCGATGTGCTGCAACCGGTGAGCGGCGACGCATTCGCCGCGCTGGGTGCCGAGAACGACGGATTCACCCCGAACGGCGTTGCGGGTGATCTGACGGCCGACAAGGAGGCGTCGGCATCGGGTACCTCGAACACCGTCGACACCGAGGAGCAACAGCAGCCGGCGTCGACCACCGGTGCCGGAACCGGTGGCAGCGCACTGCCGTACGGCCTCGATCCGGAGTCCGTGCCGGTGCTCGGCTCGTTCGGGTCCGACACCCCCGCCACGCTGACGACCGGCTGGTACGCGTTGCCTGCCGATCCGGGCGACCTGATCTCCATCGCCGCTGCCGGACGCATCCGCTCGGTGGACTCCGACGGCATCGTCACCTACGGGCAGAGCCTCGAACTCGAGTACGGAGTGGACGGGCAGGCGCAGGGGCGGGTGACGCCCATCGACATCGGTCCGACGCCGTCCTGGCGCAACCTGCGTGTACCCATGGATCGGATTCCGGCCGGCACCAACATGATTCGCCTGGTGCTCTCCGACACCGATCGCGATCCCGACCAGTGGTTGGCGATCACGCCGCCCCGAGTTCCGCGTACTCAGACGCTGAACGAGGTCGTCGGCCGTGACGCTCCGGTGATGCTCGACTGGGAGGTCGGGTTCAACTTCCCGTGCCAGCATCCGTTCGACCATCGTCTCGGGGTTGCCGAAATTCCGCATTACCGGGTACTGCCGGACCGCAGCGGTGCCGTCATCACCAACGCGTGGCAGGACCACTTCGGCGGCGGGCCGCTCGGGTGGATCGACATCGTTGCCTCCGCCCGCACCATCCCGTCGTACCTGTCCGGCGACTGGGACCGCGACTGGGGGGCGATCGAGCAGTACACCCCGTACGACGAATCGGCGCAGGCGGCGCAGATCACAGCAGAAGAGGTGCAGCGTTCGGGTCTGTGGACGCCCGGTCCGATCAAGACCGGTTAATCTCTACGCGTTCGGAAGTCCTTACACCGACCAGGAGAGAAACGGGGATAGGGCAATGGCGAACGCTATAGAAGTAGAGGACCTCGTACTTCGGTACGGCAAGAACGTCGCGCTCGACGGGATCGATTTCACCGTTCCAGAGGGCACGGTGCTCGGTGTGCTCGGCCCCAACGGTGCCGGAAAGACCACGGCGGTCCGTATTCTCGCCACCCTGCTGCAGGCGACATCGGGCTCGGCCAGAATCTTCGGACTCGACGTGCATTCGCAGGCGAACGAGGTGCGGAGCACGATCGGACTGACCGGCCAGTTCGCGGCCGTGGACGAGTACCTGACCGGGTACGAGAACCTCGAGATGGTCGGCCGACTGTTCGGCCTGCGCAAGGCCGAAGCCAGGAAGCGCGCCGACGAGCTGCTCGTGCGCTTCGACCTCGAGTACGCCCGTGACCGCACCGCCAAGCAGTACTCGGGAGGTATGCGTCGGCGACTCGACATCGCGGCCAGCCTGATCGGGCGACCACGAGTGGTGTTCCTCGACGAACCCACCACCGGACTCGATCCGCGCAGCCGGATCACCATGTGGGAGTTCATCGCAGATCTCGTCCGTGATGGAACCACCATTCTGTTGACCACCCAGTACCTCGAAGAGGCCGACCGGCTGGCCGATTCGATCATCGTGTTGAACAAGGGCAAGATCATCGCCCGCGGCACCGCGGACGAGCTCAAGGCGCAAACGGGCGGGGAGCGAGTCGAATTCGTGCTCACCGATCGATCTCAGGCCGATCGCGCGATGCAGATCCTGGCCCCGATCGGCGTCGAGCCGCCCACCCTCGACGATCAGGTCGGCCGGATCGTCATGCCCGTCAACGGGGGATCGAAGGACCTGTCGACCGCACTGGTCGAGCTCGAAACGAACGGAATCGAGGTCGTCGACGTCGGTCTGCGGCGGCCGAATCTCGACGATGTGTTCCTGAGTCTGACCGGTCAGACCACCGGCGAGCCCGAGACGGCGGAGGAAGAGAAATGAGCAACGTCCTTCTGGATTCCGCGATCATCACCAAGCGAAATCTGATCAAGCTCAAGCGAGTTCCCGATCTGCTGTTCTTCGCCACGCTCTCCCCGATCATGTTCGTCCTGCTGTTCGCCTATGTCTTCGGCAGCGCGATCGAGGTTCCCGGCATCGACTACAAGAGTTTCCTGATGGGCGGCATCTTCGTGCAGACGATGATCTTCGGTGCCTCCATCACCGGGTCCTCGCTGGCCGAGGATCTGCAGAAGGGCGTGATGGATCGGTTCCGGTCGTTGCCGATGGCACGTTCGGCCGTCGTCATCGGGCGCACCGCCGCCGATGTCGGAAACAACATCGTGACCATCACGATCATGTCGATCACCGGCCTGATCGTGGGTTGGCGAATCACGTCGTCGTTCTTCGACGCTCTGCTCGGGTACGTCCTGCTGCTGCTGTTCGCCTATTCGATCTCGTGGGTGATGGCGCTGGTGGGCTTGATCGTGCGCTCGCCGGAGATCTTCAACAACGCGTCGTTCATCGTGATCTTTCCGCTGACGTTCATCGCCAACACCTTCGTCCCGATCGACAACTTCCCCAGCGTGCTCAAGACGATCGCCGAGTGGAATCCGATCTCGTCGGTGACGCTGGCGGTGCGAGAGCAGTTCGGCAACACCAACCCGATGGCACCGCCGCCGGAGGTCTGGCCACTGCAGAACCCCGTGCTCTACACCCTGATCTGGGTGGTGTTGATGCTCGTGGTGTTCGTGCCGCTGTCGGTACGCAAGTACCAGAAGACGATGACCGCCTGACATCGACGCAGAAAAGCACCCCCGGTCGCTCGGCGACCGGGGGTGCTTCGATGTCTTCTGGGGAAAGGCTTACGTGTGGTACGGCTCCGCGCTGACGAGCGTGACCTTCATGGTCTTGCCGTTGGGCAGCGTGTACTCGCGGGTGTCGCCGACCTTGGCGTCGATGAGCGATCCGCCCAGCGGTGACGCGGGGGAGTACACCTCGAGCTTGTTGTCGCGGGCACCCTCTTCGCGAGTGGCGATCAGGAACGTCTCCGTGTCGGACTCGTCGCCGTCGTAGTAGACCTTGACGACGGACCCGGGCAGTGCGACACCGGACTGAGTGGGTGCCTCGCCGACCTTCGCGTTGTTGAGCAGCTCCTGCAGCTGGCGGATACGTGCTTCCTGCTGGCCCTGCTCCTCACGCGCAGCGTGGTAGCCGCCGTTCTCCTTCAGATCGCCCTCTTCGCGACGCTCGTTGATCTCGGCGGCGATGACGGGGCGATTGGAAATGAGCTGGTCGAGTTCGCTCTTGAGCCTGTCGTGTGATTCCTGGGTAAGCCAGGTCACCTGGGTCTCGGTCATCTCGATCACTCCCTCGTAGTCGGAATCTCGAGTTCGGATTCCGGTTTCTGAGCAGGTAGGGCACGCAACGAACAGGGGACTCCAATGGTTGGATCCCCTTGGTCGGCCCACATCCTGGAGCCGTCGTCGTCGTTCGCAGGTGAACCCTGCCCGCAATGCAGCAATACACGGCACCTACTGCGGTGGCCGTGTATGGGCCGAGCTTACCACGAACAGGCAGTTCGCCTATCGGGCTCGTAAATATTCGGGAACATCGAGGCTGCAGCCGTAGACGTCGCCGACGGCGGGTGCGGCCGACGTCGTCACCTCGGTGGTCATCTCCACGGTGGTCGACGCCGACTCCGGCGGGATGTACACCTCACGTCTACCGGTCTCGGAGCCGTCGCGCGATCGGGCGCGGACGATGCACACGGCCGGTTGCTCGGGATCCTGCCGGGTGACGCTGAACCTGATCGACATCGTCTGCTCGTCGACGATGTCGAACGAGAGCTGACTGCCCTCGATGGGTTTGACCGAGAACTTGCTGTACGCGTAGTAGGCCACACCCGTTCCGACCAGCAGGACCAACGCCACGAGTGCGATCTTCGTCGCACGTTTCGGGGCCTGCCGAACGCCGCTCGGACCGGAACCCGACGGGTATCTACCTGCGGGAAGTGCGTTGGTCATGTCAGCTCTCGGGGTCGATTCGGGGGTGCCGCTGGGTGCCTGTCGGCATCAGGTGGAACTATAGGTCAGGCAAGAACCAGGCGAATCCGAGGTGAGGAAGAACGTGTCCGGACTGCGGCTCATGGCAGTGCATGCCCATCCCGACGACGAGTCCAGCAAAGGTGCTGCGACAACGGCTCGCTACGCGGCCGAAGGGCACGAGGTTCTGGTCGTCACGCTCACCGGCGGCGAGCGGGGCGACATCCTCAATCCGGCGATGGACATTCCGGGTGTGCACGAGCGCATCCGGGACGTTCGACGCGAGGAGATGGCGGAGGCCGCCCGCATCCTGGGCGTCCGCCAGACGTGGCTCGGCTTCGAGGATTCCGGGTTGCCCGAGGGCGATCCTCTACCGCCTCTCCCCGATGGCTGTTTCGCGCTGGTCCCGTTGGAGGTCTCCACCGAGGCGTTGGTGAAGGTGGTGCGCGAGTTCAAGCCGCACGTCATCACCACCTACGACGAGCGCGGCGGTTACCCGCATCCCGACCACATCCGCTGCCACGAGGTCTCGATGGCCGCTTGGGAGGCCTCGGGCGATCCCGAACGCTTCCCCGACGCCGGTGAGCCCTGGACTCCGCTCAAGCTCTACTACTCGCACGGGTTCATCCGTAAGCGCATGCAGCTCTTCCACGATTGGTTCATCGATCGCGGCGAGGAGAGCCCGTTCGTCGACTGGCTCAAGCGTTGGGACGGACAGCGCGACGAGATCATGGGTCGCATCACCACGCAGGTCACCGTCGGTGACTGGTTCGAGCAACGCGACGACGCACTGCGCGCACACGCGACGCAGATCGACCCCAACGGGTCGTTCTTCGCCGTGCCGCTGGACGTGCAGCGCAAGCTGTGGCCCACCGAGGAGTTCGAGTTGGCTCGCACTCGGGTCACGACGTCGCTGCCCGAGACGGACCTGTTCGCCGGAATAGAAGAGACCACCGAATGATCGTGTCGATCCTCGCCCAGCAGCCCACCGGTCCCGAGTTCGGTAAGTCATCGCCGATCGGCCTGGTGATCCTGGTTGCGCTGCTGGTCGGAACGGCACTGTTGATCTGGTCCATGAACAAGAAGATCAAGCGTCTGCCCGCCACGTTCGAGAAGGAGGATCCGACGTTGGATCAAGCCCTCGACGAAGGCACCGACCGCGGCGGGATCGCAGATCCGTCCCCGCCGGAACGGACTCGAACCGAACCCGCCGCCACCGACGAGCCCTGATGCTCGACGCCAATGCCCTCGGTGAGTCCACCAGCCCGTATCTGAGGCAGCACGCGGACAACCCGGTGCACTGGCAGCAATGGGGACCGCAGGCTCTGCAGTCCGCCCGTGATCGCGATGTTCCCATCCTGCTGTCGATCGGATACTCGGCGTGCCACTGGTGCCACGTCATGGCTCACGAGTCGTTCGAGGACGAGGCGACCGCGGCATCGATGAACGAGCATTTCGTGTGCATCAAGGTCGATCGCGAAGAACGACCCGACCTCGACTCGGTGTACATGAACGCCACCGTCGCGATGACCGGCCAAGGGGGGTGGCCGATGACGTGTTTCCTGACCCCCGACACCGAGCCGTTCTACTGCGGAACGTACTTCCCGCCGGCCCCGCGTCAGGGAATGCCGTCGTTCCAGCAGTTGCTCACCGCGATCGCCGACACCTGGTCGACGCGGCGACAGGAAGTGTTCGACGCCTCCGCCGACATCGTCACCGAACTGCGCAAACACAGCGCAGGCGTGCCCGCGGGTGGACGCCCGATCGACGCCGATGCTCTGGCGGCCTCGGTCTCGGCGATCTGCGCGGACGAGGACACCACCTACGGCGGCTTCGGCCGGGCACCGAAGTTCCCACCCGGCGCGCTGCTCGAAGGTCTGCTTCGCCACTACGAGCGCACCGGCGATACAAAGGTCCTCGGCGTCGTTCGCCGTACCGCGTCGGCCATTGCACGCGGTGGCATCTACGACCAGCTGGGCGGGGGATTCGCGCGCTACTCCGTCGATGCCGAGTGGGTCGTCCCGCACTTCGAGAAGATGCTCTACGACAACGCGCTGCTGTTGCGGTTCTACGCGCACGCGGCCAGGGTCGACGACGATGCGCTCGCCCGGCGGGTGGCGTCGGACACTGCGGAGTTCATGCTCCGTGAACTACGCACGGACAACGGTTGTTTCGCGTCGGCCCTCGATGCCGACACCGAAGGCATAGAGGGTCTGACCTACGCGTGGACCCCGGAGCAACTGATCGAGACTCTCGGTTTCGAGGACGGCGTCTGGGCAGCGGGGTTGTTCGCGGTGAATTCGGCAGGCACGTTCGAGGCAGGTATGTCGGTACTGCAACTGCCCGCCGAACCCGAGGACTACGACCGGTTCGCCCGGGTGCGCGGAGCACTGTCGGCCGCTCGCGCGACTCGGCCCCAACCCGGCCGCGACGACAAGGTCGTCACCGCATGGAACGGGTTGGCGATCACCGCGCTGGTCGAGGCCGGAACCGGGCTGGGGCAGCCGCGTTGGGTCGACGCGGCAGTCGAGTGCGGCGAGCAGCTGTTCGCCGGCCACGTCGAGTCCGGGCGGGTCCGCCGTGCCTCTCTCGGCGGAGCGGTGGGTGAGGCCATCGGTGTGCTCGAGGACTACGCGTGTCTCGCGGTCGCCGCGGCGGCGCTGTTCCAGGCCACCGGAGATTCGGTCTGGTCCGAGCGCATGACGTCGATCATCGACGCCGCGGTCGAGCACTTCGCCGACCCCGACGACGTCGGCGGCTGGTTCGACACCGCCGACGACGCCGAGACTCTCGTGACCCGCCCTCGTGACCCGATCGACGGGGCCACCCCGTCGGGAGCATCCACGATGGCCGAGGCACTGCTCACCGCAGCTGCATTGGTCGATCACAGCTCCTCTGCGCGTTACGCCGAACTGGCGGCTGCGTCGCTGGCACGATCGGCGTCGATTCTCGAACGAGCGCCCAGGTCCGGCGGGCACTGGCTGGCGGTCGCAGAAGCGTCCGTTCGTGGCCCGATCCAGATTGCGGTGTCGACGGCACCCGGCGGTGATCTGCTCTCGGTCGTGCGGGCGCTTGCTCCTGGCGGTTCGGTCGTGGTGGCAGGCGTGACGGATTCGTCGGCGCTGCTGACCGACCGTCCACCCGTCGACGGCCTCGAAACGGCGTACGTGTGTCGTGGCTTCGTGTGCGACCGTCCTGTGACGTCTGCCGAAGATTTGCCGTTCGTACTGCAGAGGTGACGACGCTCGTCGATGCTTCGACGGGAGAACAGTACTGTTGCCGGGAGTTTCCTCGGCCTGGGGTGGTCGAACGTCTGTCAAGGGATCGACGGTGTCATGAGTGAAGGTGTCATGAATGAGGGTGTGATGCGTGCGGGCACCGTGTACGAGGCAGTGACCGACGAACAACGCGCTGCTGTCGCCGAGTTCGTGGCCGCGGTTCCGATGGCGGCCATGGTGCATTCGATGCAGTACGAGGTCGTCGGTGCAAACATCCTGTGCGAGGGTGTGCTCGGGTGCGCGGTGGACGACATGGTCGGTCGACCCGTTGCGGATTTCGTGCCGCTCGGCGATCGCGCGTCCGCGACGCGCATCGCGGTCGAACTCGAGCACCGGTATCCCGATGCGGGCTCCGCCGATCAGGGTCGACCGATCGGAGCGCTGCGTCGAGTGCGCCGCGGCGACGGGGAGGTCGTCTCCTGCTGGATGCATGTCGGAATCGCGAAGATCGCCGGGCGTCGGTTCATCGTCGCGCTGCTGGATCTGGTCAATCCCGTCGCGGACGACACCGTTCGTTGGCGCGATCGCGCCGAGCGCGACGAGTTGACCGGATTGCTGCGACGTGGGCCCTTGCTCGCCCACGTCGACGAATGGATCGTCGAGGATCTGCCGGTCGCTCTGGCATTCGTCGACGTCGACAGGCTGAAATCGATCAACGACGTGCACGGTCACGCTGCGGGCGACGCCATTCTGGAGGCAGCAGGACGTCGCCTGCACCAGTGGTCGCCGCGCGGGAGCGTCGTCGGTCGGTACGCGGGAGACGAGTTCGTGTTCGCCGTGTCGTTCGACGGGGCGAAGGGGACCGACAGCGCCCATATCGCGGATTCGGTGAGGTCGGCGATCTGCGGAGAGCCGGTGCCGTTCGGATCGAATCTGCTCGGGGTGTCGGTGAGTGTCGGCGTTGCCGTGCGTGAGCCGGGGGAGTCGAGAGATCGACTGATTCAGCGCGCCGACGCACTGATGTATCGAGACAAGGCAGCTCGAAGCACCTGAGGGCGGATCAGAACAGTACGAGCCACACGGCGACCAGGTGGCAGGTTGCCGCCAGGACCGTCGCGGCGTGGAAGAACTCGTGATGGCCGAAGGTGGTGGGCCAAGGATTCGGCCACTTGGTGGCGTACAGCACGGCCCCGACGCTGTAGAACACCCCGCCCACGAGCAGCAACAGAAACGGTGCGAAGCCGACGTGCTCGATCAGCGCGGGTGCGACCGGGACGATCGCCCAGCCGAGGAGTAGGTACAGCGGTACCCCGACCCATCGGGGAGCTGTGGGCCACAACATCTTCAGTGCCACCCCGGCGAGGGCCCCGACCCACACGACGACGAGCAGCACGCGTCCGGTCGAGGCGGGTAGACCCAGCACGGCGAACGGGGTGTAGCTACCTGCGATGAACAGGAAGATCATCGAATGATCGGCGCGCTTCATCCAGATCTGCGACGCCGCGGTTTTCCAGTGCACGCGATGGTAGGTGGCACTGACCCCGAACACGCCGCAGACGGTGACGGAATACACGCTCACGGCCACACCCGCACTGACCGAGACCATGCTGAACGCGAGGGTGACGAGGGTGATCGCGCACACCACCGCCACGCCGAACGCGTACAGGTGAATCCAGCCGCGCATACGTGGTTTGACGGGAATCTCGTCCAGTCCGAACATCGTCATGAAAGATGACCTCTCCGTACCGCCGGCGAAACCTACGCCACCGTAGGTTCTGACGCTACTGTACCGGCGACCGGCTCGCAGACGTCGGCGTAAGGTGATCCTTCGTGGTGATGAGAGCAGCGGTGACGAAGCAGTGGTGATCATTCCGCAGAAGGTCCGCGGCGTTCTCTACAACGTGTACGAGCGGCGTCTGCTGAGCCAGCTCGAAGGGGTTCAGCACCCTCGGCACGTGGCGGTGATGTGCGACGGCAATCGCCGCTGGGCGCGCGAGAACGGGTTCACCGACGTCGCGCACGGGCACCGGATGGGAGCCCTGAAGATCGCCGAGATGCTCGGCTGGTGTGACGCGGCCGGAATCGAGATGGCCACCATCTACCTGCTCTCCACCGAGAACCTGCGCCGAGATGCGGACGAATTGGATTCACTGCTCGACATCATCACCGACGTCGTCGAGGAGATCTGCGGACCCGAGATGAACTGGGGCGTCAAACTCGTCGGCACCCTCGATCTGCTCCCCGCGTCGACCGCGCGTCGGCTCAAGGAAGCAGCAGCGCTGACCGAGGGACGATCCGGAACGCACGTCAATGTCGCCGTCGGATACGGCGGGCGGCAGGAAATCGCCGACGCCGTGCAGTCCCTGGTCAGCGAGAAGATCGCCGAGGGCGTCAGCGGCGACGACCTGGTGGCGTCGATCAACGTCGACGAGATCGGCAGTCACCTCTACACCTCCGGCCAACCCGATCCGGATCTCGTCATCCGCACCTCGGGCGAACAGCGACTGTCCGGCTTCCTGCTGTGGCAGAGCGCGTACTCGGAAATCTGGTTCACCGAGGCCTACTGGCCCGAATTCCGTCGCGTCGACTTCCTGCGTGCGCTGCGCGACTTCGCGGCCAGACACCGACGTTTCGGTATCTGATCGAGTTCGGCACTACAGCTTACGAAGCCGCAGCCGGTTGATCGCGTGGTCGTTGTCCTTGCGCAGCACCATCGTCGCTCGCGGTCGCGTGGGCAGGATGTTCTCCACCAGGTTGGGCAGGTTGATCGAATGCCACAGATCCTCGGCCGCGATCTGCGCGTGGTCGTCGGACAGGCCTGCGTAGTGGTGGAAGTGCGAGGACGGATCGGTGAAGGACGTCTTACGCAATGCGAGAAAGCGTTTGACGTACCAACTCTCGATGTCCTCGATCCGCGCGTCGACGTAGATCGAGAAGTCGAACAGATCCGAGACCATCAACCGTGGTCCGGTCTGTAAAACGTTGAGCCCCTCCACGATCAGGATGTCCGGCTGACGGACCATGTGGTACTGGCCCTTGACGATGTCGTACGAGACGTGCGAATAAACCGGTGCGCCGACCTCTTCGGTACCGGACTTGACCTCGGTGACGAATCTGAGCAGTTTGCGCCTGTCGTAACTCTCGGGAAATCCCTTGCGGTGCAGTATGCCTCGACGCATGAGCTCGGCCGTCGGATACAGGAATCCGTCGGTGGTGACCAGATCGACCCGCGGATGGTGGTCCCATCGAGCCAGGAGTGCCTGCAGCACACGGGCCGTCGTCGACTTGCCGACGGCGACACTGCCCGCGACACCGATGACGAACGGGACCTGACGGTCGGGGTGCTTCTCGCCGAGGAACGTCGCGGTCGCGGCGAAGAGTCGTTGCCGAGCCGCGACCTGGAGGTGAATCAGTCGTGCCAGCGGCAGATAAACCTCCGCCACCTCGTCGAGATCGATCTGTTCACCCAGACCACGCAGACCGACGAGTTCTTCCTCGGTCAGCACCAACGGCGTGGATTGGCGCAGCGTGCGCCACTGCACACGGTCGAACTCGACGTACGGACTGGACTCGCTCACGCACCGCTCCAACAGGTCGGAGCTGCGGAGGGTTCGGCTGAGCTCCTGTCGAGCGCGAGTCGCATGGTTCCAGATTGTGCTCGGTGCCGGTCGATCGCGCACGGGCGGGGTCGTTCGCCGTACTAGGGTTCGGTTATGGATGCTGCTTCCCTCGTTCGTGAATACCTGCTGCTGGGCCTGAGTTTCGACCGGCTCGAAGACGGATTCGTCGACGCGTACACCGGCGATCCCGAGTTACGTCGTATCACCGAGAACGCCCCCGCGCCCGAGCCGCGTGAGCTGATCCGTCGGTCACAGACACTGCGCGCCGAGCTCGGCAACGTCGATCTGACGCCCCAGCGCACGACGTTCCTGGACGTCCACCTGCGCGCACTCGAATGCTCGGCACGCAAGTTCGCAGGCGAGGACATCGGCTTCGTCGACGAGGTCTACGCCTACTTCGACGTCCGAATCTCCGCGGGCGATCAGGACCAGTACCTGCAGGCACACCGCATGATGGACGAGGTCCTCGCCGGTCCCGGGTCGCTGGGCGAACGGTTGATCGCGCATCGCCGAGCCGACGTGATTCCGGCCGACCGACTGCAGGACTGTGTCGAGGCGTTCTCGTCCGCACTGCGCGACCGCGTCCGCGCCGAGTACACACTGCCCGACACCGAGAAAGTGACCTACGAGGTCGTCGGCGACAAGCCGTGGTCGGGGTTCAACTACTACCTCGGTGACTACCGGTCGACCGTCGCGATCAACTCCGACATCGAGCAGCAGATGGCCAACCTGCCGCACCTGATCGCGCACGAGTCCTATCCCGGCCACCACACCGAGCACTGCCGCAAGGAGACCGGCCTGGTCGGTGCAGGCCAGCTGGAGCAGACGCTGTTCCTGGTCAACACCCCGCAGTGCTTGATGGCCGAGGGCCTGGCCGATCACGCCCTCGGGGCCATCGTGGGCGAGGGCTGGGGCCTGTGGGCGCAGGAGATCTACGCCGATCTGGGTCTGCGGTTCGACGGCGACAAGGCCGAGCGTCTCGCGGCCGCGTCGAGCCGGCTGCTGGGGGTGCGCCAGGACGCCGCGCTGCTGCTGCACGATCAGCACAAGAGCGAGGACGACGTAGCCGCCTACCTGGAGCGATGGTCGTTGGCATCGCCGCAGCGCGCCCGGCACAGCCTGCGGTTTCTGTCCTCCCCGCTGTGGCGGGCGTACATCAGCACGTACGTCGAGGGCTACAAGCTGCTGGCCGGCTGGCTCGACCGTGGCGAGACGGCGAGTGAGCGCGCACAGCTGTTCGGCAGGCTGCTCGACGAGCCACTGACACCCGGTGCAGTGCGCGTCTCGTAAACTGGCCGAGCCCCCTTCATTCTGCTGTCCCTTTGGAGACTCCTGTTATGACTGACGTCAACAACCTGTCACTGGCCGAACTCGATCCCGAGGTCGCCGAGGCGATGGCCGGTGAGCTGGGGCGTCAGCGCGACACTCTCGAGATGATCGCCTCGGAGAACTTCGTCCCCCGCGCGGTGTTGCAGGCCCAGGGCAGCGTCCTGACCAACAAGTACGCCGAGGGCTACCCCGGTCGCCGCTACTACGGCGGTTGCGAGCACGTCGACATCGTCGAGGATCTCGCGCGCAACCGCGCGAAGGAACTCTTCGGTGCCGAGTTCGCCAACGTGCAGCCGCATGCAGGCGCACAGGCCAATGCCGCGGTGCTGATGGCCCTGATCAACCCGGGCGACAAGATCATGGGCCTCGACCTGGCGCACGGCGGCCACCTCACGCACGGCATGAAGCTCAACTTCTCGGGCAAGCTCTACGAGGTCGAGTCGTACGGGGTGTCGAAGGAAGACCACCGGATCGACATGGACGAGGTGCGCAAGCAGGCCATCGCCGCCAAGCCGCAGGTGCTCATCGCCGGCTGGTCTGCCTACCCGCGCCACCAGGACTTCGCTGCGTTCCGCTCCATCGCCGACGAAGTGGGCGCACTGCTCTGGGTGGACATGGCGCACTTCGCCGGACTCGTCGCCGCAGGCGTGCACCCCTCGCCCGTGCCGTACGCGGACGTCGTCTCCTCGACCGTGCACAAGACCCTCGGTGGACCCCGCTCCGGCATCATCCTGGCCAAGAAGGAATGGGCCAAGAAGCTCAACTCCGCAGTGTTCCCCGGCCAGCAGGGCGGGCCGCTGATGCACGCCATCGCTGCCAAGGCCGTCGCCTTCAAGATCGCTGCGACACCCGAATTCAAGGAACGCCAGGAACGCACCCTCCTCGGTGCATCGCTGCTCGCCGATCGCCTCACCGGTGCCGACGTCGCCGACAAGGGCATCTCCGTCCTCACCGGCGGCACCGACGTGCACCTCGCGCTCGTCGACCTGCGCAACTCCGAGCTCGACGGCCAACAGGCCGAGGACCTCCTGCACGAGGTCGGCATCACCGTCAACCGCAACGCAGTGCCCTTCGACCCGCGTCCGCCGATGGTCACCTCCGGCCTGCGCATCGGCACCGGCGCACTGGCAACCCGCGGATTCGGCGAGGCCGAGTTCACCGAGGTGGCCGACATCATCGGCACCGCCCTGGCCACCGGCGAGGCCAGCGATTCCCTCAAGGACCGCGTCGTGAAGTTGGCACAGAGCAAGCCACTGTACGAGGGCCTCGAAGACTGGGGACTGCTGGGCTGACCCAGCACTCGCGCCCACCCGGTCCGCGTGAATGGACCATTGCACCGCTCGGACGAATGCAGTGGTCCATTCACGCAGAACCCTGGTCTGGGTCAATGGACCATTGCAGCGCCCAGACGTATGCAGTGGTCCATTGACGCATCCGGGGAGGGCACTCTCGGCACCGCTCGATTGCCGACCTGGGTCGATTCGGCCGTAACGCGTTGTTCACCGACACGCCAGACTTCCAACGAGCCGAACCTCGATTTCGGCGGTACCGTCGGCAGTAACAGGCAGCGGGGAAGCTACCTGTGCGGGAGGTTCTGATACGTGACTGAGCTAGTGAGCGCGAGAGGGCCGGTACCCGGTCCTCGTGTCACCTGACACATCGGACCCGACCGGCCGAGCGACAGAGTTTGCGCGGTACCGCGCAGACGTAGGAGCCCCACGTGACCACTTCACGCTCCGTTTCCGCCCCTCTTCGGACATTCGTGCTCGATACCTCGGTCCTGCTTTCGGATCCGTGGGCAGTCATCCGGTTCGCCGAGCACAATGTGGTACTTCCGCTGATCGTCATCAGCGAGTTGGAGGGCAAACGCCACCATCACGAATTGGGATGGTTCGCGCGGGAATCCTTGCGCATGCTCGACGACCTGCGCGTCGAGTTCGGTCGACTCGACCAGCCGGTTCCCATCGGAACATCGGGCGGCACACTGCAAGTCGAGCTCAATCACACCGATCCCTCGGTACTTCCCGTCGGATTCCGCACCGACTCCAACGATTCTCGAATCCTCGCCTGTGCCCTCAATCTGAAGGCAGAGGGCAAGGACGTCGTGCTCGTCAGCAAGGACATTCCGTTGCGCGTCAAGGCCGGTGCCGTCGGTCTCCCCGCCGACGAATACCACGCACACGACGTGGTGCCGTCCGGTTGGACCGGAATGACCGAACTCGAAGTACCGTCCGACGCAGTCGACACGCTGTTCAACGACGGCGTCATCGACCTCGTGGAAGCGCGAGACCTGCCGTGTCACACGGGAGTTCGACTGCTTGCCGGACGGCAGAGTGCACTGGGTCGCGTCACGCCGGACAAGCAGATCCAACTCGTGCGCGGCGAACGTGAGGCGTTCGGCCTGCACGGCCGTTCGGCGGAACAGCGAGTGGCGCTGGATCTTCTGCTCGACGAGAGCATCGGCATCGTCTCGCTCGGCGGAAAAGCAGGCACCGGTAAGTCCGCTCTGGCGCTGACCGCCGGACTGGAGGCCGTTCTCGAACGTCGCTCGCACCGCAAAGTCGTTGTCTTCCGGCCTCTCTACGCCGTCGGTGGCCAGGAGCTCGGCTACCTCCCCGGTAGCGAGAGCGAAAAGATGGGCCCCTGGGGTCAGGCGGTCTTCGACACCCTCGAAGGGCTCGCGAGCCCGGAGGTGATGGAGGAGGTCATCGCCCGCGGAATGCTGGAAGTGTTGCCACTGACGCACATTCGCGGCCGATCGCTGCACGACTCCTTCGTGATCGTCGACGAGGCGCAGTCACTCGAACGCAACGTGCTGCTGACGGTTCTGTCCCGGCTCGGTTCGGGCTCACGCGTCGTACTCACCCACGACGTCGCTCAGCGAGACAACCTGCGCGTCGGACGACACGACGGCGTCGCTGCAGTGATCGAAAAGCTCAAGGGCCACCCACTTTTCGCGCACATCACCCTCACCCGCAGCGAACGTTCACCCATCGCGGCACTGGTGACGGAAATGCTCGAAGAGTTCGGGCCTTCGGGAGCCTGACCCCCCTGGGAGCGTGGAGCCTGCGGGTCGTTCCGCAGGCTCCACTCCTGCCTTCAGGGTCGTTCCGCAGGCTCCACTCCTGCCTTCAGGGTCGTTTCGCAGGCTCCACTCCTGCCTTCAGGGTCGTTTCGCAGGCTCCACTCCTGCCTCGTACCCCACTACGAAGTTCCGCTCACAGGGGTCACTGGCCGAGCACGGCCCGGAATGCCCCTCGCACAAACCCTTTCAGGAAGTCGACATTGTCGAAGTAGTCCCGCCACACGGCTACTTTGCCGTCGCGCAGCTCGAAGGTTCCGCACACCCAGAACTCGATTCGGAGTCGTCGCCAGATCAGCACATCGGTGCGCTCGGTGAGCACGACGTCTGCGTCTGCAGCGATGTTGTGCACGATCACGTCGAAGCCGAACGCAGGCTTGGCGAGCGTCGCCATGAACCTGCCCACGTTCGAGTGGCCGCGAACCTTCGGTAAGCCGACGTTGTGCCACACGACGCGTTCGTCGAGGAGCGACATGGCGCGCTCGGTGTCTCGACTTCTCAACGCGTCGAACAGATCTACTACGGTTTCGGTTGCCTGCTGTGTGTCGGTCACTTGGTGAATCGTCCCAATCCATCGCCGTCGAAGAACTCCAGGGTCAGCGTGTTCCCGTCGAACGTCGCCTCGGAAACGGTTCCGTCGGGTGCATTCTCACCGGTCGGCTCGAACGTGAACGTATCACCGTCCCAGGGCGACAACTCGTAGGAGGTTCCGTTCGGCCCGATGGCCAACACCAGTTTCCCGTTGACCTCCGTTATCGTCGCAGGCCCCCAATAGCTGTTCTGGTACACCCCTGTGTACGACGTGAGAGGTTGTGGTGCAGCGGCATTCGTGGGCGGGGTCTTGCCTGCGAGCTCGCCCTCCGGTTCGCTCATGCCGGCAAAGGCGTTCTTGTACAGCGTTCGCCAGTCCTCCCGCACCTCGCCGAACTGGACGAGGTCAGCGAACTCGGCGGTCACCGTTTCGGCGATGCCGATGGGTGCGGCATTGGTCAGTACGACGATGGCCACGTCGAGGGATGGAATCCAGACGAAGTTGGTGCCCGCTCCGAGCGCGAATGCTCCCGAATGGCTCACCGTCGTGCGACCGGCCGCACTGGTGGAGACGTTGAATCCGTAGCCGTAGTAGCCGGCGCGTGAATCCGGTGTCTCCGACGGGCTCGAGACGATCTGCGCGCTGATCGCGGGCAGGAGGGCTTCGGGGTCCACGAGCTGTCGTCCGTCGTGGTTTCCGTCGGCGATCAGCATCGTCAGCCACTTCGCGAGGTCGTTCACCGAGGAACTGACGCCACCGGCCGGGGTCTGTGGATCGGGTTCCCGCTGGTACTTCGCCACGTACTCGCCGTCGACGAGTACGTGGGGTACGGCCCGGTCGGCCCGAGCGATGTAGTCCGCGAACGACGAGCTGGTCGAGGTCATGCCGAGCGGGCCGTAGATCGTGTCCTGGCTGAGGGTGTCCCAGTCCTTGCCCGACGCCGCAGCGACGGCCTCGGCCGCAGCCGTGATGCCGAAGTTGGTGTAGTGGTACGTGGAGCGGAACGGGTCGAGGGGGACCTCGCGCAGGCGTTCGAGAATCTGTCTGCGGTCGTAACCGAGGTCCTCGAGCAGATCGCCTTCGTGCTCGGGCAGCCCGCTTCGATGCGCATAGAAGTCGCCGACCGTGACGTTCTGGGTCACCCACGGGTCGTCGAGCGCGAACCACGGCAATTCCGAGACCACCGGAGTCGACCAGTCGACCACGCCCGCTCCCACCTGGGACGCGATGACCGTCGCACCCACCGATTTGGACAGCGACGCCAACTGGAACACCGAGTCACCGTCGACGGGGTCGTCCGAGCCCACTTCGCGGACGCCGAACCCCTTCGAGTAGACGACGTCGGATCCGTGCACGACGGCTATGGCCATCCCGGGGATGTTCGACGATGCCATCAGCTCCTCGGCGATGCCGTCGAGCTTGCCGACGGCATCGTCGACGCGGCCGGCCGGAACATCGACGCCCGCGACCTGACCTGGGGACAGGTCACTGGTCGGCGCGGGCTCGGATGTCGGGGGACTGTCTGCGGTCGGTGCGTCGTTCGAGCATCCGACCAGCACGATCAGAGAGCACACAGCAACAAGACACAGAGAATTTCGACCCGACCGCATCACGAGGAGTCCTCACTTCGATGATTGGATGCACATGAGAATAGACCCGCAACGACCTGGCGTTAGGAGAATTCACAATGGTCAGGGGCGCGACGTCGGGCACTCGGGCGCAGGCGCTACGGTTACCGCATGTCTACGAACCTGTCCGACGGTGATCTGCTGGTCCGTTTGGAGCCCGCGGTCGAAGAGAATCTACGACGCCACATCGAGGCAGCGAGCGATTGGCACCCCCATGACCTCGCGCCGTTCGACGACGGCAAGAACTTCGCGTTCCTCGGTGGCGAGGACTGGTCGCCCGAGCAGTCGCATCTCAGCGATGTCGAAATCCTGTCCGCCACGGTCGGCGTGCTGGTGGCCGACAACCTGCCTGCGTACCACCGCGAACTGGCCCACGCGCTCACCGGCCTCGGTGCCTGGTGGAAGTGGACCGGCCGATGGACGTCGGAGGAGAACCGGCAGTCGATAGTGTTGCGCAACTTCCTGGTGCTCACCCGCGCAGTCGATCCGGTCGCCCTGGAGCGGGTACGGATGGAGCACATGACGCTCGGATACGATGCGCCCAGTCAGCATCTGCTCGACATCCTGGCGCATTTCGCCATCGAGGAGGCCGCTGCCGCCCTGCGTAACCGCAACACCATCGCTCTCGGCAAGGATCCGGTGTTGGCCACCATCCTCGGCAAGATCGCCGACGACGACGCCCTGCAGTCGACGTTCTACGCCAATATTCTGAACGAGGCCTTCGCCGTGGTTCCCGATCAGGCCGCCCGCGCCATCGCAGACCGGATCAACGGATTCAAGATTCCCGAGGTCGACCTGCCGGACCGCGGCAGCAGCACCGCCGCTCTCGCCGAAGCCGGAATCTACGACGCCGATCAGGAACGCGAGAAGGTGTTCAAGCCGCTGCTCGCGGGCTGGAAGATCTTCGATCGCACCGATCTGGGCGAGGACGGCCTGAAGGCACGCGAGGAACTCGCTCACCTCGCCTGATTGTTCGGCCCCTTTCGAAAGCGTGAATGGTCCATTGCACACGTCTCGGCGGTGCAATGGACCATTCACGCGTTCAGGGGTTCGGCGGGCGAACGGGAAAGCTAGTCCTTGACCTTCGCCATGGCGAGGACGTCGAGGCGCTTGTCGAGTTCGGCTTCGCTGAGCTTGTCGCCGATCAGTCCGCGGTCGATGACCGTCTGACGGATCGTCTTCTTCTCCTTCAGTGCCTGCTTGGCAACGGCGGCGGCTTCCTCGTAGCCGATCGCGGAGTTCAGCGGCGTCACGATGGACGGCGAGGACTCGGCGAGGGTCTTGAGGTGCTCGACGTTGGCTTCGAGGCCGACGACACACTTGTCGGCGAACAGTACCGAGACGTTGGCGAGCAGCTTGAACGACTCGAGCACGTTGCGCGCCATCATCGGGATGTACACGTTGAGCTCGAATGCGCCCGACGCGCCGCCGAATGCGACTGCGGCGTCGTTGCCGATGACCTGAGCTGCGACCTGCGTAACAGCCTCGGGCAGAACGGGATTGACCTTGCCGGGCATGATGGAGCTACCGGGCTGCAGGTCGGGGAGGGCGATCTCGCCGAGTCCGGTGAGCGGTCCCGATCCCATCCAGCGAATGTCGTTGGCAATCTTGGTCAGTGAGACCGCGATGGTGCGCAGTGCGCCCGATGCCTCGACGAGTCCGTCACGTGCGGCCTGCGCCTCGAACGAATCCTTGGCGGCGGTCAGTGCGTCGATGCCGGTCGACTCAACCAGTGCGGCAACGACTTTCGGGCCGAAGCCGTCGGGTGCGTTGAGTCCGGTGCCGACGGCGGTGCCGCCGATGGGCAGTTCACCGAGCCGCGGCAGGGTGGCCTCGACGCGTTCGATGCCTGCTTCGATCTGACGGGCGTAACCGCCGAATTCCTGACCGAGGGTGACCGGAACGGCGTCCATGAGGTGGGTGCGGCCGGACTTGACGACGTGCTTCCACTCCGTTGCCTTGGTCACGAGAGCCTCGTGGAGGTGACGCAGTGCGGGCACGAGCGACGTCACGGCTGCCTCGGTGGCGGCGACGTGAGTGGCCGTCGGGAACGTGTCGTTGGAGGACTGCGACATGTTCACGTGGTCGTTGGGGTGCACCTCGACGCCTGCCGCCTTGGCGATCGACGCGATGACCTCGTTGGCGTTCATGTTCGAGCTGGTGCCCGAGCCGGTCTGGAAGACGTCGATCGGGAACTGGTCGTCGTGCTTGCCGTCGGCGATCTCGGTTGCGGCGGCGATGATCGCGTCGGCCAGCGTGCCGTCGAGCAGACCGAGGTCTTTGTTGACCTGCGCGCAGGCTGCTTTGAGCAGGCCCATCGCGCGAATCTGAGTGCGCTCGAGCGGACGGCCCGAGATGGGGAAGTTCTCCACGGCACGCTGCGTCTGGGCACGCCAGAGCGCATCGATAGGAACGCGAACCTCTCCCATCGTGTCGTGCTCGATCCGGAACTGCTGTTCGTTCTCTGTCATTGACCTCTTGCCTCGGTAGGGGAGCGGAAACTTCGTCGAGCGGACGGTCAGAAGGACGGGATGGCGCCGGAGGTGTCGCCGTCGAAGTCGATGGTCGAGTACTCCTTGAGCTTGTTGAGCTGGTGGTACGCGTCGATCATGCGGACGGTGCCGGACTTCGAGCGCATCACGATGGACTGCGTGTGTGCACCGCCGCCCGAGTATCGGACGCCCTGGAGCAGGTCGCCGTCGGTGACGCCGGTCGCGGTGAAGAAGACGTTCTCGCCCGAGACCAGATCTTCGGTGGACAGGACGCGATCGAGATCGTGTCCGGCGTCGATCGCCTTCTGGCGTTCGTCGTCGTCGGTCGGAGCCAGCATGCCCTGGTGCACGCCGCCCATGCAGCGCATCGCGGCCGCCGCGATGATGCCTTCGGGAGTTCCGCCGGTGCCCATGAGGATGTCGATGGGGGAGGTGGGTCGGGCGGCGGCGATGGCACCTGCGACGTCGCCGTCGGAGATCAGACGAATGCGAGCGCCGGTGTCGCGCACCTGCTGGATCAGTTCGGCGTGCCGGGGTCGGTCGAGGATGCACACCGTGACGTCGGAGGAGGATCCCTTCTTGATCTTGGCGACGCGCGCGATGTTCTCCGCGACCGGTGCGGTGATGTCGATGACGTCGGCGAAGTCGGGTCCGACGGCGATCTTCTTCATGTAGAAGACGGCGGACGGATCGAACATGGCACCGCGCTCGGCGACCGCGAGAACGGAGATGGCGTTGGGCATGCCCTTGGCCATCAGCGTTGTGCCGTCGACGGGATCGACGGCGAAGTCGACCTCGGGGCCGTTGCCGTTGCCGACCTGTTCGCCGTTGTAGAGCATCGGCGCTTCGTCCTTCTCGCCCTCGCCGATGACGACGACGCCGCGCATCGAGACCGAGCTGACCAACTGACGCATGGCGTCGACTGCTGCTCCGTCGCCACCTTCCTTGTCGCCGCGACCGACCCAGCGACCCGAGGCGAGCGCACCGGCCTCGGTGACGCGTACGAGTTCGAGTGCGAGGTTGCGATCTGGCGCCATGGCGCGAGTGGACTCGGTGCTGGCCGTCATCGGTTTGTAGCCTCCTGGTTGGTGGGGTGTTACCCAGGCGCGATTATCTCACTTCTGTGATGCCCGCGGTGGGGTCGGGTCGTCTGTGAGGCACGCGCCGACCGAGCACTGCTGCGCAGAGGGGATACTGGTGAGGTGGCGAACAGCAAACCCCGGATTCTCAACAACAGCCGCGACATGGTGTGGTCGCTCATACCGCTGGTCATCGCATGTTTGCTGATCGCCGGTATCGCCAGTCAGTGCTCGCTGAGCCCCGGTGGGCCCAAGCAGGGCCCCATCCCCAACTTCGACATCGACACCGCGCTGCAGTACGACGCGTCCGAAATCGGCTTTCCGGTGCGCAATCCGGCTGTTCCCGAGGATTGGACACCCAACTCGGGCAGTCGTCCGACGATCGCAGGCGACAACGGCGGACCTGTGTCGACTGTCGGATACATCACCGGATCGGGTGCGTATCTGCAGCTGACCCAGACCAGCGCCGTCGAGGAAGTGTTGGTTCCCTTCGTCGCCGGCGAGGAGACGGTGTACGCGTCGGGCACACAGAACGTGTCGGGTCGGGACTGGGTCGTCTACGGCGAGGAGGGCTCGCGAAAGTACTGGGTCTCGGACTTCGGTGACGTGCGAATCCTGCTGGGCGGTACTGCCGGCACCGAGGACTTCACCACGCTGGCCGAGTCCCTCGAGGTGACCGAACCGCTCACGCCCTAGCTGTGCTTCTCGGTACTCGCGAGCGCGGTCTCGATCCGCTTGCGGGCACCGGCGAGCTGCTCCTCGCAGCGAGTGGCCAGCTGCTCTCCCCGCTCCCACAGAGCCAGGGAGGCATCGAGATCGAGCCCGCCCTGCTCGAGGATCTTCACCACGCCCACCAATTCGTCGCGGGCCTCCTCGTAGCCCAGTTCCGATACCGGCTTGTCGTTCTCGCTCATGCGTACTCCTTCTGTCATTTGACTCGCCCCATGACTGCGGCGGTGACGGCACCGTCGGCCACGCGCACTCTGATCTGTGTACCCGGTGGCGCGTCCTCGACCGAACGCAGAACCTCGGGATCCGAACCCGCGACCACCCGCTGTACGACGGCATAGCCTCGAGCAAGTGTGGCAGCAGGCCCCAGCGTCGACAGCCTGGCCCGCAGATGTTCGACGAGCGTGTCCTGTGTGGTGAGTTCGCGCTGTACGTCGCGTCTGGCCGCATCGAGCAGCCGCCGAATCTCCTCGCGACGCTGCTCGAGTGCGGCCAGTGGGTCCGCCAGCACCGGTCGGTGTCGAAGCATGTCCAGGCCGCGTGCCTCGCGCTCGACCCAATTGCGCAGCGCTGCAGCACTTCTCGACTTCAATTCCGAGACGAGAGCTTGTTCGGCGACGGCGTCGGGCACCACGAGTTTGGCGGCATCGGTGGGGGTTGCGGCCCGTAGGTCGGCCACGTGATCGCTGAGCGGGCTGTCGGGCTCGTGGCCGATGGCACTGACGATCGGCGTGGTGGCGCGAGAGATGGCGCGGCACAGGGCCTCGTCGGAGAACGGCAGCAGATCCTCGACGCTACCGCCGCCTCGGGCGAGGATGATGACGTCGACGGCGGGGTCGTCGTTCAGCTCCTTCAGGGCGTCCAGAATCGCCGGCACCGATTGCGGACCCTGAACAGGTGTGTTGCGAACCTCGAAGCGGACCGCGGGCCAACGCCTCTGCGCGACGGTGAGCACGTCCTTCTCGGCTGCGCTGGCGCGTGCGGTGATCAGGCCGATGGTGCCCGGTAGGAACGGCAGCGGACGTTTCAGGCGCGGGTCGAACAATCCTTCCGCGGCGAGCAGGGCTCTGAGTCGTTCGATGCGAGCCAGCAGTTCGCCGACGCCCACCGCGCGAATGTCCGTGGCGCGCAGCGAGATCGTTCCCCTGCCGGTGAAGAACGATAGCTTTCCGTAGAGGATGACGCGGGCACCCTCGGTCAGCGGAACGGGTGAACGATCGAGCAACTGCGGCGAACACGTCACCGACAGCGACATGTCGGCCGACGGATCGCGCAGTGTCAGAAAGGCCGTTCTGGTGCCGGGGCGAGCGTTGATCTGGGTGAGCTGCCCCTCCACCCAGATGGAGCCGAGCTTGTCGATCCAGCCGGCGACCTTCATGGCGACGGTACGCACCGGCCATGGCTGTTCGGCGGTGCTCGCGCCTGGTTGGGTGGGACCGGACTGAGTAGGGGGAGTGCTCACTTGGCCTTGGCGGTGGTGATGCGGTTGGCGAGCATCGTCTGGAACGGTGCGCGGGAGAGCGTGTCGTTCTCGTACTCGAGCAGGGTTTCGAGGTCCTCGATCGAGAGTGTGCGCAGGCGCGCGCGCAGCTGCGCCAGGGCGAGGGTGTCGAAGTCGATCATCTCGACGATCTCGGGCTTGTCGGCGGAGGGAGCGCGCTTGGCCGAGGTGTCCTGGACCGGCTCGTCCAGCGGAGGCGTCGAGTACAGAGCGAAGTGGCCGTTCGCAGCGACGGGCTCGGCCACGGGGGCGTCGGGCACATCGACGTCGTCGGTGATCACAGCGGCGTCGAATCTCGACTCGGTGTCGAAGGTCTCGTCTCCGTCCTCGTCGAAGCTGGCCCAGGCGGGCTGCTCCTCGGTCGGGGTCCCGATGACCGGCAGGGTCGCGATGATCAGATCGCCCTTGATGGCCAGCGCCGTCACCTGCTGCTGGAATCGCATGCCACGCGCCAGTGCCTCGCTGACGACCGTCATCGGCAGCATCAGGGCGGAACCGGGAAGCTTGCGAGCCTCTTCCACGACGGTCACGGCGACGCCTGCAGCCACGCGCGCTGCAAAGGGGACTCGAGTCATGTGCACCAGACTGCCCGAAACCGTGAACTTTGGGTAGCCGACAGGCGGTACGACCCACTCCAGCCGGGGCTCGAGGTCACGGAAACGAGGTAGCCGCGCTCGGTGCACGTATCCTGGTAGGTATGTCTTCGGCTGTTCCACTGAATCTTGGTATTGCACAGTCCGCCGGTACGGGTGCGTCCTCGTACGCCGGGGGTAAGCGAGTGCTGCTCGCGGAGCCGCGGGGCTACTGCGCGGGTGTCGATCGTGCGGTCGAGACCGTCGAGAAGGCGCTCGAACAGCACGGTGCGCCGGTGTACGTGCGCAAGGAGATCGTGCACAACCGGCATGTGGTCGAGACGCTGTCCGATCGCGGCGCGGTGTTCGTGGAGGAAACCGACGAGGTTCCCGAGGGATCGCTGCTGGTGTTCTCCGCGCACGGTGTCTCACCTGCCGTACACACCTCTGCGGCCGAGCGAAACCTGCGCACGATCGACGCCACCTGCCCGTTGGTGACCAAGGTGCACCAGGAAGCCAAGCGCTTCGCCCGAGACGACTACGACATCCTGCTCATCGGCCACGAAGGTCACGAGGAGGTCGAGGGCACCGCAGGTGAGGCTCCCGAGCACATTCAGCTGGTCGACGGGCCCGAATCGGTCGACAACGTCACCGTTCGAGACGAGAACAAGGTCATCTGGCTGTCCCAGACCACGCTGAGTGTCGACGAGACGATGCTGACGGTCGCGAAACTGCGTGAGCGCTTCCCGACGCTGCAGGACCCGCCCAGCGACGACATCTGCTACGCCACACAGAACCGTCAGGTCGCCGTGAAAGCGATGGCACCGGAATGCGATCTGGTGATCGTCGTCGGCTCCAAGAACTCCTCCAACTCGGTGCGTTTGGTCGAGGTCGCGCTCGGTGCGGGTGCGCGAGCGAGCTACCTCGTCGACTACGCCAAGGAAATCGACCTGGCCTGGCTCGACGGGGTCGAGACGATCGGTATCACCTCGGGTGCGTCCGTACCGGAGATCCTGGTGCAGGGCGTCATCGAACTGTTCGCCGAGCACGGCTATGCAGACGTGCAGCCGGTCACCACCGCGAACGAGACCCTGGTGTTCTCTCTGCCCCGAGAGTTGCGTCCCGCTCGCTAGAAGCGACGTCAGCGAAAAGTCGACGCCTCGTATCGGAAACCTGCGCAGGAGCAGGAACCGATACGGGGCGTTCGTTCGTGTTCGGGCTAGTCGCTGTGGCGGTCGCGGTAGCGAACCCGCGGCACCGGATGCGGGGGAATGTCGTCCCGGTGCGGGGTGGGTAGAGCGTGATTGCCCTGGCCGTCCTCTGCGGGCGAACCGGGTGCCGAGGAAGCGTTCGTCCGAGGAGTCACGACGGGCCTGGCTCCGGTGCTGTACGGATCGGCGACCTCGCGAGGAGCGTGAACCCGGGCCGAGCGCTCGCGACGAGGTTCGGTCGAATACCGGGGCTCTGCCGAGAAACGAGGCTCGGACGGTTGCGGTCGCTGTGCCTCACGGGACTGTCCCTGCGGATACTGCGTTCGCGGGTACTCGGGCTTCTGGTATTCGGGCTTGTAGTCCTGCCGAGGTGAGTCGGTGGCGGCGTATCGAGTCTGTGGTGCCGACGCGGCCGATCGTCGTGGGCTCGAACTCGAGCGAGGTTCGGCGTCGGGTCGCGGGCGGGAATCGGTGTTTCTGCGACCGACGTACGGCCCGGGCACGATGTCGGTGGCCTCGGCCGCGGAGTCGGTGCTGCGATCGGCTGCAGCTGCGCGCCTGCGGGACCGTTCCGGGCGCTCGTCCTGTGCCCGGCGCTGGGCTCTGGTCGCCTTGTCGTCGCCGGGCTTGCGGCTGCGTCGAACAGTGCCCTCGGTCTTCTGGCTTCGTCGAAGGGTGGGGGCATGCGTGTTCTGGCGTTTGAGCACGATGCGCAGGACTCCGAGTCCGACGGCGACCACGGTGCCGAGCAGCATCAGCGGAAACCGGTTGACCAACGGAATGGCAACGTTGAGGATGATGTCCTTGAGGCTGGTGCCTGCGTTGTCGGTGAAGTACTGGTACGACAGCGGCACGGCCACGAACAGGATCAGTGGGGCTTGCACCATCGCCGTGAACAGTCCGCGGAAGCGGACCAGAAGGACGCCGGCGATGCAGCCGAGGATGTACATGAACGCGAACGCACCGGTCAGCTCGGTACCGCGTGCGGCATCGATCAGAAATCCGAGAAAAGTCAGTCCCGCGGCGATCGCGACGGCACCCCATGCGGGAACGCCGGGCAGGGTCGCGAGGATGGATCGGTGATCCAGCGGTACCCCGGAGCGGGCACGTTGGGAGGTAGACACCCCCCGAGGTTAGCCGTTGTTCAGCCGACTGCATCGCTGACATGACCGAAGTCGTGCCGGTAGCGGGACGAATCGGACAGTTTGGGACGCTCGTCCACTCGGGCGATGTCCACCGGCTCGGCGTCGAACAGTTCGAGCTCGTGCAGCTTTCTCGCCGTCACGCTCACCCGGGTGTCGACCGACCCGACGGTGGAGTTGAAGGACTCGACGGCCTTGCCGAGGTGGGCACCGAGCTTGTCCAGGTGCGTCGAGACGACACCGATCCGCGTGTACAGCTCACGTCCCAACTGCTGGATGCGTGCGGCGTCCTCGGCCAGTGACTCCTGCTTCCACGTGTAGGCGACGGTGCGCAGCAACGCGACCAGGGTGGTCGGGGTGGCCAGGATCACGTTCCGGCCGAAGGCGTACTCGAGCAGACCGGTGTCCGATGTCAGGGCCGCGTCGAGAAACGGGTCGCCGGGAACGAACAGTACGACGAACTCCGGCGTCGGCTCGAACGCCTGCCAGTACGCCTTGTCGGCCAACTGGTCGATGTGGGTTCGCAGTTGCTTGGCGTGGCGTCGCAGATTCTTCTCCCGGGCGCCGGGATCCTCGTCCTGGGCGGCGTCGAGATACGCCGCGAACGGCACCTTGGCGTCGACGACGATCTGGCGTCCGCCGGCGAGACGAACGATCATGTCGGGTCTGATGCCGTCCTTGCTGACCTGAGTGTCGAAATCGCAGTGCTTGAGCATGCCTGCAAGCTCGACGACTCGCTCGAGCTGGATCTCGCCCCACCGGCCCCGGATCTGCGGTGCGCGCAGGGCGGTGACCAGCTGACCGGTCTGGGTGGACAGATGCATCGATGCACGGTGCATACCGGTGACCTGCTCCGACAGTCCCGCGTACGCCCGGATGCGATTGTGCTCGACCTGCCGGACGTGCTCGGAGAGCGCATCGACGGCGTCGTGCAACGGCTCGACCAGGTGCGAGACCTGTTGGCCGATCACGGTCGAATTGCGTCGAGCCGAGTCCTCGTTGACCGCACTCAGTGACTGCCGAAGCATGCCCTCGTGCTCGCGCAGCGCGGCCAGTTGGGCCTCGGCTCGTACGGCGCGATCGCCCATCCGCGAGGCGTGCAACAACCAGCCGACGACCGCGCCGATACCGAGTGCGACGAGCAGTCCGAACGCGGTGAGAATGTTCATGGGGCAGATGATGCAGGACGGTACCGACAACTTCGCTTCTCGATGGCTGTGGACCGCAGCTCACGTCCGACAGGCCGACGAGCCTCGAATAGTTTGTCGGTGCTTGCCGATAGCGTCGAACGCATGAGAATTCTGCACACCTCGGACTGGCACATCGGTCGCACCTTTCACGGTGTCGACCTGTTGGCCGATCAGGGCGCTGTGCTGAGGTCCATCGCGGAACTGGTTGCGGCACAATCGATCGATGTGGTGGTGGTGCCGGGCGACATCTACGACCGCGCTGTTCCCAGTGCCGATGCCGTCCTGGTCTGCAACCGCGGACTGGAGGCCATCCGCGCGGCCGGTGCCGTGATCGTCGCGACGTCGGGAAATCACGATTCACCCGCTCGACTGGGCGCAGGCGCGGCCTTCGCGTCGGCAGGAGGGCTGCATCTGATGACGCGGGTGGGCGATGTCGCCACCCCGGTCGTCATCGACGACGAGCACGGGTGCGTTGCGTTCTACGGCATTCCGTATCTCGAGCCCGAAACCACTCGCGTCGAACTCGACGTTCCCACTGCGCGTACTCATGCCGACGTTCTCGGTGCCGCGATGGGTCGGGTGCGCGGCGACCTCGCGACGAGAAGCGAGGCAGGGCAATGCGTTCGTTCGGTCGTGCTCGCCCACGCTTTCATCGTCGGCGGTGAAGCGACCGGATCGGAGCGGTCGATCTCCTCCGGCGGTATCGAGACCGCGCCTGCGTCGGCGTTCGACGGGGTCGACTACGTGGCGCTCGGACATCTGCATTCGCCCCAGACCCTCACCGACCGGGTGCGGTACTCCGGTTCGCCGCTGCCCTATTCGTTCGGCGAGCGGTCGCACCACAAAGCGGTATGGATCGTCGATCTCGATGCCGACGGGCTCGGCACTGTCGAGCGAATGGATCTGCCGGTGGTCCGCGGCC
This sequence comes from Rhodococcus sp. 06-418-5, assembly GCF_002258285.1. NCBI lineage: Bacteria > Bacillati > Actinomycetota > Actinomycetes > Mycobacteriales > Nocardiaceae > Rhodococcus > Rhodococcus sp. 06-418-5. Next base: position 169,726 of record NZ_NOYE01000037.1, on the reverse strand, counting down.
TCGCCCGCATCGAAGGAACGCTCGAGGAATTGACCACGGACACAGCGTATTGCGAGTTCGAGGATCACTACGTCTCCGCCGTGCTCACCGACGAGGTGCGACCGGTCGACGCAATGCGCTTGCTGCAGCAGCGTTTCCCGCACGCGATCCACCTGGAATGGCGTCGGCCGGAGGGATCCGGCGAGCTTCGCTACCGCGACCGTGTGCGCGGCCGTAGCGATCTCGACATCGCCACCTCCTTCGTGACGGACATGCGCAGCGTGCCGACGGCCGCGGAATCCGCGCTCCTGTCCCGCGCTCTGGCCTCCGTGCAACGGGAGACCGAGGCCACCCGCGGGTCGGCCACCACGGCCGACCGCGGTGCTGCATGAGGCTGCATTCACTCGAGATCACCGCCTTCGGCCCCTTCGCCGGCACGGAGACGGTGGACTTCGATGCGCTGGGGGCCGACGGGCTGTTTCTGTTGCACGGTCACACCGGAGCCGGCAAGACGACGGTTCTCGACGCCGTGGCGTTCGCGCTGTACGGAACGGTGCCCGGAGCTCGTCGCGAGGGCAAGCGGCTGCTGTCCGATCACGCGGCCAAGGGTGCGGTGCCACAGGTCACGTTGGAAGCGACACTCGGTGGGCGGCGGATCAGAATTGTGCGCAGTCCGGAATTCCTGCGGCCCAAGCTGCGAAGTACGGGTACCACCAAGCAACACGCCAAGGCCAGTCTCACCTGGCTCGACGGCCGCGGGCAGAACCTCACCCGGCTCAGCGAGATCGGTGACGCCGTCAACGCGCTGCTCGGGATGAGTGCCGACCAGTTCTTTCAGGTGGTGCTGCTGCCGCAGGGTGAGTTCGCGCGGTTCCTCCGAGCCGACAGCGACGAACGCGGGAACCTGCTCGAAAGACTCTTCGACACAGGCAGATTCGGTGATGTCGAGGAGTGGTTCGCGCAGCGCCGCCGGGAGCTCGCCGCCGAACTCGCCGACGCTCACCACGCCATCGACATCATGCTCGGCCGAGTGTCGCAGGCATCGGGTGTGCCCGAGCCCGCCGGCGAGGACGGCGAACAGCCGGACCCCCTCGAATGGGCGGCCGACGTCCTCGACGAAGCCCGGCAGAATCGGACCCTCGCGCAAGGTCGAGCGGTGCTGATCGACGCGGCAGCTCGGCGTGCGTCGGCAGCGCTGACGAAGGCCACCGCCGTTGTAGATCTGCAGCGTCGACGCGCACTCGCCGAGGGGCAACTCGTGCAGTATCGGGAGGGCGAGACGGTGCGAGCAGCGCGCAGAATCGAGCTCGCCGATTCCGCGGCCGCCGGGCCGATCGCGGACACTGCTGCAGACCTCCGTCTCGCACGACTGGCGACCGACGCCGCAACGTCCGCACTCGCGGCGGCGGAGCATGCCCTCCCGTCGACGGCGGAGGGCCGACGCTTCCACGCTGCACTGCACTGGCCACCGGCACCGGCGGATCCGTCGGCCGAGCGCACGGTCGTCGCACAGTTCGTGCGTGACTGGACCACCGATGTCGCTCGGTTGCAGTCGCTGCTCGGTCTGGCCCGAGAAGCCGACCGACTCGACGGCACCCTCGCCGACTGTCGTGCGCAGCAACGCACCACCGCAGCGGCGATCGAACGCACCGTGCAGTCGCAGGCGTCGATGCCAGAGAAGATCGGAGCGGTCGAATCTCGGCTGGCACGAGCATCCTCGGCGGAGGCAGAGTTGCCGGGTCTCGAGGAGCGATGCGATCGTGCCCGCGCGGCAGCCGAGTCCGCCCTCGACCTGGTGCGCACACGCGCGACTCTGGCCGAGGCGGAGCGGGCCCGCGACAGCGCCAGAGCAGCGCACAACACGGCCTGGGCGCACCTGCTCGATCTCCGTGAGCGACGCATCGACGGGATGGCGGCCGAGCTGGCGGCTCGTCTGGAGGCGGGGGAGCCGTGCGTCGTGTGCGGATCGGAGGTGCACCCGCATCCCGCTGCCGCGTCGACGTCGACGGTGACCAAGGCGCAGGAAGACAAGGCCGCCGCCGCGGAACGCAAGGCTGCTGCTGCGCTCGAACAAGCGGTCGCGGTCGTCGCAGAAGCGCAACGCGGCGTGGACCTGCTGCACGATCGCACCGGAGGGGAGTCCGCTGCGGAACTGACCCGGATTCTCGATGCCGCGACCACCGCAGTGCAGGACGCTCGTGCGCGTGCGGCCGATGTCGAACCCGCAACCGCGGAACTGCATCGGCTGCGGAGCGAGTCGGACGCGCTGACGGTCAGGCTCCACGACCTCGTCGCCTCGCGCAGTGCCGTCGACGAACGCATCTCGGCCACCGAGAAATCGCTGACGCAGATGCGAGCGTCGGTCGCCGAGGAAGTGAACGAGGGCGCGTCGCTGGTGGACCGAATCGCGGAGCGGGAAGCCTTGATCGACGGTGCCCGGCGAATTCAGGAGGCGCGTATCGCCTGGCTCGACGCCACTGCGCGGGCCGATGAGCTGGCAGCCGAACTCGACCGGCGAGTGCAGGCGTCGAGCTTCGAGTCCGTCGACGCGGCAGCCGGGGCAGTGCTGGCCGCCGACCGCGTCGAGCAGATCGAGACCGAACTGCGCACCGCCGAGGAGGCGCGCGCACATGCCGAGCACGTGTTGCGCGAGCCCGCCATCGTGGACGTGGCCGGCCGGCCGCCGGTGGATCTGGAACCGCTGGCACATGCGTGTTCCGAGCTGGACGAGAAGGTCAGGGCCGCTGCTGCCGAAGTGGCCGAATGCCGAAGGCGCGCAGACGATCTGGAACGACTGATCACCGAACTGTTCACCGCCGCCCAGGCCATCGCGCCACAACGCGCCGAGTTCGACGAACTGGCGAACCTGGCGGACGTCGTGGCAGGCCGGGGGCAGAATGCTCGCAAGATGTCGTTGCGCTCGTACGTCCTCGCGTCCCGACTCGAGGACGTCGCCGAGTCCGCATCCGCGAGGCTGCGTCGAATGTCGTCGGGGCGTTACGAATTCGTGCACTCCGACGAGGCAGGCGTCCGTGGCAAACGGGGCGGTCTCGGACTGGACATCAGGGACGACTACACCGGCGTCGTGCGCTCGGCGAAGACACTGTCGGGCGGGGAGGCGTTCCTCGCGTCGCTCTCGCTCGCCTTGGGCCTGGCCGATGTGGTGGCCGCCGAATCCGGAGGTGTCGTCCTCGACACGATGTTCATCGACGAAGGATTCGGCACGCTCGACGCCGACACCCTCGAATCGGTGATGTCGGTTCTCGACGAACTACGTGCGGGCGGACGCGTCGTCGGCGTGGTCAGCCACGTCGACGAGATGCGTCAACGCATTCCCAGCCGCCTCTACGTCAAGCGGGAGCGCACCGGATCGACACTTCAGGTCGTCGCGTCCTGACCCGACGCAGGTTTGTCGGACTTCGACTCGTCCTCGTCGTCCAGACCGGCCTGCTCGTCGGTCAACCCCTCGGGCGGCGGAATTTCGTCCTCGAGTTCGTCCTGGTCCGGTTCGTTCGAGCGGGCGTCGATCTGCTCGGACAGGTACCTGATCAGCACGGCAGCCACCGCGGCAGCCGGGACGGCGAGGAATGCGCCGATGATGCCGAACAGTGAGCTACCGCCGGTCACGGCCAGCAGCACTATCGCCGGGTGCAGGTTCATGCTGCGACTCTGCAGGATGGGTTGCAGCACATTGCCTTCCAGCTGCTGTACCGCGACGATGATGGCGAGCACGATCAGTGCAGTGGTCAGCCCGTTCGCAACCAGGGCCACCAGAACGGCGAGAGCGCCCGCCACGAACGCACCGACGATCGGGATGAATCCACCGATGAACGTCAGGGTCGCCAGCACCAGCGCCAGCGGAACACCGAGAATGACCAGTCCCAGACCGATGAAGAAGGCGTCGATGAAACTGACGATGGCCTGAGTTCGGATGAACCCGCCGAGGGTCGCCCACATCCGTGAGAGCACCTCGCCCAGATGGCGTCCGGCGCGGCCACCGGAGAATCCGTGCAACCACGGCAGGAACTTCGGCCCGTCCTTGACGAAGAAGAACGTCAGTACCAACACCAGCGCCAGGGTCACCAACAGTGAGCCCGCAGCGGATACGCCGGTGAACACGCCGGTGGCGATGACCTCGCCGCTGTCCTGCAGCCGCGCAACGATGGCCGATACGGCCGAGTCGATCTGGTCGTCGCCGATGTTCAGCGGTGGACCCTTCAACCAGTCCTGAACCTGTGCGATACCGCCCGATGCCTGGTCGACCAACTCCGGTGCCTGCTCGGCGACCGACGGAACGATCAGAGTGATGATGCCGCCGATGACGACGAAGAACACCACGAGCGACACCGATGCGGCCAGAGCGGGAGGAAATCCCAGACGCATCATCAGCTTGGCCGGCGGCCACAGCACCGTCGCGACGATCACGGCGAGCAGGACCGGCAGCAGAATCACCCAGAGGTGCCCGATCAGCCAGCCCAACACCCACGCCCCGGCCGCGATGGAAATGAGGATCAGCGACCATTTGGCCAACCACACACCGCCGACCCCGATGAGGTCACCGCGATCATTGCCGGACGTCTCGGACTTCGACGTCTTACCGGGAACTGCCGATTCGGTCACTGTGGGGTCCTCACATTCGGCGGGTGGCGGTTCGTGAAGAACCATAACGTCCGGCGTACTCGGCCTGTATGTGACCGCCATCGGACGACCCGTCGACGAGACGTGCTCAGGCAGCCTCGTGTGCCAACAACCACTTCTTCACCGGCAGCCCCCAACGGAAACCGCCGAGCGCCCCGCCGATTCGAACCACCCGGTGGCACGGCACGAACAGCGCGGCGGCATTGCGCGCGCACGCCGACGCAGCACCGCGAATCGCTGCCGGTCTTCCGGACAGTTCGGCGAACTCGGAGTAGGTCACCGGTGCGCCGGGCTCGACGGTGCGCAGTACTCCCCAGGCGTGCATGAGAAATTCGCCTGATCGTTGCGCGACGGCAACGGAGTCGATGACGGTCAGCTCGCCGCGGTGATAGTTCTCCACGGCGCGCGTCACGTCACCGAGATCGGCCACCCTGCGCACGGTGTCGGGTCGCATCGTCGGGTGGATCAGGACGCGGAGCTCTTCGACATCGGCGGTCCACCCGGAGGCGAGGACGCGCTGATCGTCGTCGACGATGGTGCTGAACGGCCCGATCGGAGTGTCCTGGGTGGCGGCGGTGGCAGTCATGGCTGTCTTCTTTCCAGTGCGGTGATCCACAGGTGCATCGAGACGTACGAACGCCACGGAGCCCAGCGGGCAGAGTTGTCCAACGAGATATCGAGTGCCTGAGCACCTTGGCGGACGACGAGATCGGTATCGAGCAGAACATCGGGATCGCCGAGTAGCCGCATCACGACGTACCGGGCGGTCCAGGGTCCGATTCCTTTGAGCGCGAGCAGCTCTCGCTCCAGTTCGGGCCCTTCTCGCGCGGGATGCAGCACGACGGTTCCCGCCGCGATGGCGTCGGCGACGCGGATGACGGTCTGCACCCGGGCGGCAGGTCCGGTGAGAACTTCGTGGCCCCGTTCGGCGATGACGGCAGGCTCGGGAAACAACCTGGTGACGGTTCCGTTGCCGAGATCGAGTGGCGCACCGAGAGCATCGACGAGCCGGGCGGTGTGGGTGGCCGCAGCCTTGAGCGAGATCTGTTGTCCGATCACGGTGCGCAGCAACATCTCTGCGCCGTCGACCACTCCGAGGGCACGGATGCCCGGGTGGGCGTCGACGCTCGGTGCCAGCTGCGGATCCGTGCGCAGGGCGTCGTCGACGGCGAGTGGATCGGCGTCGAGATCGAGCAGGTGGCGAATCCGAGCGACGGCCGGGGCAAGATCGCGCATGTCCTGCAATGTCACTGCGGCGCTGACGAATCCGTCCATCACCCGCAACGCCACGAGTCCGGCGGCATGCGGTAGGCGCAGCGATCGCACGTATTCGCCGTCCTCGGAGAAGGATTCGATGCCCTCGACCACGTGGCCCCGCAGGAACCACTCGATCCAGCCGCGATCCAGCGGCGGGCGGTACGGCAAGCGCAGGGTGACCGTTCCACCCGCGGTCGCAACGGCCGTGCGGTGTGCTTCTTTGCGCAGTGTCGACGGATCGACGGCGAAGACTTCTTTGATGGTGTCGTTGAATTGCCGAACGCTGGAGAAGCCGGCCGCGAAGGCGACGTCGGCCATCGACATGTCGGTGGTCTGAATCAGGGTGCGGGCGGTGTGGGCGCGGTGCGCGCGGGCCAATGCCAGCGGTCCTGCACCGACTTCGGCCGTCAGCACGCGCGTCAACTGACGGGTCGAGTAACCGAGGGTGCTGGCGAGGCCATCGACGCCACCACGTTCGACGGCTCCGTCGGAGATCAGTCGCATGGCACGAGAACTGAGGTCCGAGTGGATGTTCCAGCGTGGGGAACCGGGGGTGGCGTCGGGCTGGCAGCGGCGGCAGGCTCGGTAGCCGGATTGCTGCGCCGCCGCTGCGGTGGCCATGAACGAGACGTTGCCGGGCTTGGGTGTGCGGGCCGGGCAGGAGGGTCGGCAGTAGATGCCGGTGGTGGCGACGGCGGTGAAGAACTGGCCGTCGAACCGTGCGTCACGCGAGGAGACCGCGCGATAACACCGATCGAAGTCCAGTTCTTGCACCTGCCGTTCGCTGCTCATGCACCTACTGTGTCAGCGTGGACGCGTCGGTGCTAGCGGAAATCGGACATCACCGCGTCAGCAGCAGCGTGCCCCCGGGTTTCGGTCCGCCTCCGCGTGCCGATCCTTCCAGTACTGCCGCACGGTCGGCGGTTCCTGACCGGGGTGGTGGCGGGCCAGATGGGCGACGTATCGGTCGTAATCGTGGTCGCCCATCACCGAGGTGATCCACCACCACAGCCCGCGCATCTAGTGCGCCGATCCGGGGCGACGGACGGTGCCCGCGTCGATCAGCTCGTCCCATTCGGCCTGGATCTTCTTCTCGGCCGGGGTGAGGACGAACCCGGTGGGACCGAAGATCTTCGACGGCACCTCGGGCTCCTCGTTGTCGGGCAGGTTGTCTCCCCGCACTGCCTTGATGCAGACCCACACTCCGGCGAACACGACCACCAGGACGAGTGCCGCGAAGATGATCGACAGCGTGCCCTGAATGAAGGTGTTGCGGATGACGGCGTCGATGGCCTCGGGTGTCTTGGCGCTACCGAACTCGCTCAGGCCCTGCGCCTTGGCGTCGCGGAACTGCGAGTGCTGCGTCCAGTAGCCGATGGCCGGGATGGAGGAGAAGATCTTCTGGTACGACGCCGTCATGGTGACGATGAGGTCCCAGGCGAGTGGAACTCCGGGGATCCAGGCCCACTTGTAGAGGCCACGCTTCACCACGATGACGAGTACCACCGTCAGTGCGATGGCGGCCAGCAGTTGGTTCGCGATACCGAACAGCGGGAACAGGGTGTTGATTCCGCCCAGTGGATCGGTGACGCCCATGAGAAGGATTGCGCCCCAGGCTGCGACGACGATCAGCGAGCAGATCCAGGCACCGGGACGCCACGACGGATCCTTGAACTTCTTGGCCGATGCGCCGGGCAGGTTGCCGATGCTGTCGGAGAGCATGAAGCGTGCGACGCGGGTGCCGGCATCGACCGTGGTGAGGATGAACAGTGCCTCGAACATGATCGCGAAGTGGTACCAGAACGACTTGAGCGATTCGCCGCCGAACACCTGGTGCAGCACCTCGGACATGCCGAACGCGAGTGTCGGTGCGCCGCCGGTGCGGGAGATGATCGATTCCTCGCCCACATCGGCTGCGGCCTGGCTCAATTCGGCAGGCGTGATGTCTCCGCCGCTCAGTCCCAGTCCGTTGACGTAGGGAGCTGCAGCCTCGGGAGTGCCACCGGTCAATGTCGCCGGTGCGTTCAATGCGAAGTAGATGTGCTGATCGAGAACGCAGGCGGTGATGAGCGCCATGATGGCGACGAACGACTCGGTGAGCATGCCGCCGTAGCCGATCATGCGCATCTGCTTTTCCTTCTCCAGCAGCTTCGGCGTGGTGCCGGAGGAGATCAGAGCGTGGAAGCCGGACAGTGCGCCGCAGGCGATGGTGATGAACAGGAACGGGAACAGGGACCCTGCGAATGCCGGCCCGTTGCCCTCGGTGGCGAAGCTGGTCATCGCGGGCATCTGGATCTCGGGACGCGCGATGAGGATGCCGACGGCCAGTAGGGCGATGGTGCCGACCTTCATGAACGTCGACAGGTAGTCGCGCGGGGCGAGCAGCAGCCATACCGGCAGGATGCAGGCGAGCAGACCGTAGCCGATCAGCAGCCAGGCGACGGTCACCTTGGAGAGGGTGAACCAGTCGGTGCCCCAATCGGTTTCGGCAACCCAACCGCCGGCCACGATGGCGAGCAGCAACAGGACGACGCCGATGAGCGAGACCTCGGTGACGTTGCCCGGCCGCAGGAAGCGTAGGTAGACACCCATGAACAGGGCGATCGGAATGGTCAGCGCGATGGAGAAGACACCCCACGGGCTCTCGGCGAGTGCGTTGACGACGACCAGGGCGAGCACCGCGATGAGAATGATCATGATGACGAACACCGCGACCAGGGCGGCGGTGCCGCCGACTACTCCGAGTTCGTCGCGGGCCATCTGGCCGAGGCTGCGGCCGTGGCGTCGCGTCGAGATCCACAGCACCAGGAAATCCTGTACGGCACCGGCGAACACGACGCCGATGATGATCCACATGGTGCCCGGGAGGTAACCCATCTGAGCGGCGAGTACGGGTCCGACGAGCGGGCCTGCTCCGGCGATCGCGGCGAAGTGGTGGCCGAACAGCACCCGACGGTCCGTCGGCATGTAGTCCTTGCCGTTCTCCAGAATCTCGGCGGGGGTGGCGCGGTCGTCGCGTGGGAAGACGATCTTGCGTTCGATCAGCCTGGCGTAGAAGCGAAAGGCGAAGATGTAGGTACACACCGCGGCGATGACGAACCAGACGGCGTTGGGATTCTCTCCGCGGACGATCGCGATGATCGTCCACGCAACACCGCCGAGAAGGCCGATGGCGACGAGCATGAGGCGCTTGATCGGGGTCATCGGATGTGACTCGACGACGCCGACGGGCGGCAGATCGGGATCTGTCTTCAGCAATTCGACGTGTGGTTCGTCGGCCGCTTTCAATGACATGTGTGGGGTCTCCAGGCTCGCAGGTGTGACTGCGATCACCCTATGTCCGGCGCGGGCGCACGTCCTCGAATCGACGCATCGCCGTGCGCCCGGCGGTCGCTGGAGTGCGACGAGCGGCAACCGTGCCGACGGCGCGTGCCGATCAGCCGCCGAGGGCGTCGTCGACGGCTCTGGCGCTGAGCACCTGATCCAGCACCAGCGCGGCGCTACCGATGACTCCGGAGAGGTCGCCATGGGTGGTGGCCTGAATGGTGAGGGCCTTGGTGGCCAGTGCGGTGGCGTTGCCGTAGACGGTTTCACGCAGCCCGGCGACGAAGATGTCGTAGGCGTTCGCCATGTCGCCGCCGATGATGAGTACCTCGGGGTTGAGCAGGTTCACGGCCCCGGCCAGAGTTTCGCCGATGTGGCGACCGCTGTCGCGGATGAGTCTGCGTGCCTCGGGGTCGCCGCTCACCGCGAGGTCGACGACGCCGCGGACGTGGCCGACTTCGCGGCCCTGTTCGTTGAGTGCGCGCACCAGTGCCCAGCCGCCTGCGATGGCTTCGAGGCAGCCGCTGTCGCCGCATCGGCAGGCGACACCTGCTGCAGCTGCGGTCTTGGTGTGGCCGAATTCGCCTGCAGCCCCCAGTGATCCGCGTTGCAGTGCGCCGCCTGCCACGATCCCGGCTCCGAGGCCCGTCGAGGCCTTGACCAACAGGGCGTTCTGGAAGCGATCTCTGTTGTCGCGACGTTCGGCGAGAACCATCGCGTTGGCGTCGTTGTCGAGAAACACCGGAGCCGACGTCGTATCGGCGAAGAACGGGGCCAGCGGCACCCCGTCCCAGCCGTGCATGATCGGCGAGTCCAGGCTGCAGCCTCGGTCGGTGTCGGCGGTGCCGGGGATGGACAGCCCGACCCCGAGGATGCGGTGGCCGGTTCGGTGCGATTCGTCGAGCAGTGCCTGCAGTCGCTTGGTGATCTGCGGCATCAGTTCGTCCGGGCCGACGCCGATCTCCTGGTCGACGGTGTCGCTCGCGAGCAACTCGCCGCCGAGGGTGAAGACGCCCAGCTGGGAGCGGCTGCGTCCGATCGCGGCGGCGAGCACGACTCCGGCGTCGATGTCGAACGACAGTCTCGCCGGAGGCCTGCCGCCGGTCGAGTGCGTGTCCTCGGTTTCGATGACCAGGCCGAGGCCGGTGAGCGCGGCGACGCGGGACGCGACGGCGGACCGTGACAGTCCGGTGATCCGGCCGAGCTCGGCCCGGGTATCAGCTTCTCCATCGCGGACCAGAGCGAAAACCTCGCCTGCCGTCGCAGGTGGAGCGCTCAGGCGCGGCATCGACATAGACGCCATTCAACCAACTGGCAACTTCTACGGCAACAACCTAAGAAGTGCCACTTATAACTTCGAAAAGCATAAGTTGGGTTGTCGATCGACCTAAGCGGCCTTAAGGTGAGTGATGAGAGACCGAACATCGGAGATACTCATGGACACACTTCATCCGGTCCTGCGGCAGGTCACCGACCACATCGCAGACCGTAGCCAGTCCGCTCGCGCCGCCTACCTCGCTCGAATCGACGCCGCAGGAGATCGAGGCCCCGCCCGTGGTCGCCTCGCCTGCGCCAACATCGCCCACGGTTTCGCCGCCTCCGGCAAGGCCGACAAACAAGCATTGCGCGGCATGGTCAAGCCCAACATCGCCATCGTCTCGGCGTACAACGACATGCTCTCGGCGCACAAGCCGTTCGAGAACTACCCCGCCGTGCTGAAGAAGTCCGTCATCGATGCCGGCGGCATCGCGCAGTTCGCCGGGGGAGTCCCCGCCATGTGCGACGGCATCACTCAGGGCCGCGACGGCATGCAGCTCTCACTCTTCAGCCGAGACATCATCGCAATGTCGACGGCAATTGCGTTGTCCCACGACATGTTCGACGCCACCCTCATGCTCGGGGTGTGCGACAAGATCGTCCCCGGAATGCTCATCGGTGCACTGAGTTTCGGCCATCTTCCCGCGGTGTTCGTGCCCGCAGGTCCGATGACGTCCGGACTTCCCAACGGGGAGAAGGCAAAAGCGCGCCAGCTCTACGCCGAGGGCAAGGTTGGCCGTGAGGCTCTGCTCGACGCCGAGGCCGCGTCGTATCACGGCAGTGGTACCTGCACCTTCTTCGGAACGGCCAATTCCAATCAGCTGCTGATGGAGGTCATGGGCCTGCATCTGCCGGGATCGTCGTTCGTCAACCCCGGAACTGCGATGCGCGACGCATTGACCCGCGAGGCCGCGCACGTCGTCACCGGCCTGACGTCGCTCGGTGACAACTACACGCCGGTGGGTGAGGTCGTGGACGTCAAGTCGATCGTCAACGGCTGCGTCGCGTTGCTCGCCACCGGTGGTTCGACCAATCACACGATGCACCTCGTCGCCATCGCCAAGGCTGCCGGCATCACGCTGACCTGGCAGGACCTGTCCGATCTGTCGGCCGTCGTGCCGCTGATGGCCAGGATTTACCCGAACGGCAAGGCCGACGTCAATCACTTCCACGCAGCAGGCGGCCTCGGATTCGTCATCGGATCTCTGCTCGACGCCGGGTTGATGCACGAGGACGTGAAAACCGTTGCTGGGCAGGGCCTGCGACGCTACACACAGGAACCGAAGCTCGACGGCGACGGAGTGATGTGGCAGGACGGAACTCGAATCAGTCATGACGCCACCGTCTTACGCGGTGCAACCGAGCCGTTCAGTGCCGACGGAGGGCTGAAGATGTTGACCGGTCCGATCGGCAAAAGCGTCATCAAGACCTCTGCGGTGGCACCGGAACATCGTGTGGTCACCGGTCCGGCGCGGGTGTTCGACGACCAAGCCGACTTCCTGGCAGCATTCGATGCAGGACTGCTCGACACCGATTTCATTGCGGTGCTGCGGTACCAGGGACCGCAGGCCAACGGCATGCCAGAACTCCACAAGCTCACCCCCGCGTTGGGTATCCTGCAGGACCGCGGCCGGTCCGTCGCGCTGATCACCGACGGCCGGATGTCCGGAGCTTCCGGAAAAGTGCCTGCGGCAATTCATCTCACACCCGAGGCGGCGAGCGGTGGACCGATAGCGAAGATCCTCGACGGTGACGTGATCACCGTGGACTCTCTCGGTGGCACATTGTCGATCGACGTTCCGCTCGACGAGTTCGAAGCCCGACCGGTCACCGGTCGAGTGTTGGACGCAGACGAGTGGTCGAGCACCGGCCGTGACCTGTTCTCCGGGATGCGTGCTCTCGTCGGTCCGGCAGACGAGGGTGCGATGTTCGTGATGCGTTGACCCGAGAACCCGATTCGAGAGAAAGTAAGACCGTGACTGCATCCTTGCTCGACCGTGTACCCGTCATTCCCGTCGTCGTCATCGACGATCTCGACCATGCCGTTCCGATCGCTCGCGCTCTGGTGGCGGGCGGAGTGCCCGTCATCGAGTTGACTCTGCGGACACCGGTGGCGCTCGATGCCATCGAGCGCATCGCCGCCGAGGTTCCCGACATCCTCATCGGTGCCGGCACGATCATCACTCCCGGCCAGGCCAAGCAGGCCGCCGACGCGGGCGCGCAGTTCCTGGTCTCGCCCGGCTGTACGCCGTCACTGACCAAGGCGATGCGAGACACCGGACTACCCCACTTGCCCGGTGCCGCAACGGTGTCCGAGGTGCTCACTCTGCTCGAGGCCGGTCACACCGAGCTCAAGTTCTTCCCGGCCGAAGCATCCGGTGGCGCGAATTTCTTGAAGTCGATCCACTCGCCGATCCCGGCCGCACGCTTCTGCCCGACGGGTGGCATCTCGACCTCCAATGCATCGAGCTACCTGGCGCTGCCGAACGTCGGCTGTGTGGGCGGATCGTGGCTCACTCCGGCTTCGGCCGTCGCGCAGGAGGATTGGGACGCCGTCACTCGGTTGGCCGAGGCCACCTCGACGCTGAAGGCAACAGCCCAGTAGCGGTCAGCACCACGAGTGTTCATCCGCGGGTGACCGAGATACCGCCGTCGACGTACAGCGTTGTGCCGTGGATCATCGCGGCGTTGTCCGATACCAGAAACAGAACGCCGTCGGCGATGTCCTGCGGAGAGAGCACTGTGCCTGCAGGCGTTCCGGCCGTCATGGCGTCCAACACCTGCCGCGCATCCTCGTTGCCCGGCGTGAGCGTCGCGCCGGGTGCGAGGGCGTTGACCCGCACGCCGCGTGGGCCGAACTCGGCAGCCCAACTGCGAGTGAGTTGCTCGTCGGCGGCCTTGGTAGCGGAGTACATCGCGGCGAACGGGCTCCCCATCGTGGCCATCCACGATCCGATGTTCACGATGACACCACTGCCGCGCTCGGTCATGGCCGGGGCCATCGCGCCGACGAGAACGTGCGGAGCCCGGACGTTGACGGCGAGCATCGCGTCGAGCTGGTCGTCGGGCAGGTCTGCGGTGGCGGTGGCCGGATAGATGCCGGCGTTGTTGACGAGAATGTCGACGCGGCCGCCGAGAGCGTCGGTGGCGCGGGCCGCGAATTCGCGGAGCTCCTGGTAGCTGCCCGAGAGATCGACGTCGACGAAGGCCGCAGTGCCGCCTGTCTCGGAAATGCTGTGCGCCAGGGCCTTGCCGCGCTCGGCGTCGCGGCCGCTGACGACCACCGATGCCCCCTGGGCGGCGAGGGTCAGCGCGATGGCAGCACCGATCCCACTGGTCGATCCGGTGACGACGGCTGTGCGTCCGAGGAGCTGCGGAGAAGTGGAAGAAGTCATGACGCCATGTCTACGGTCGGTCGAGGCAGGCAACCAGGCGTCGTTCTGCCTAGGTCTGTCATGACCAGGTTGCCGATCGCCCATGTCGCTACTGTGGGATTCGTGAACAAAGACAGGTCCGCCCTCAGCGCATTTCTGCGTGATCGGCGCGACCGCATGACCCCGATCGAGGCGGGGATTCGTACGTATCCCGGTGCCCGACGGGTGCCGGGGCTGCGGCGCGAAGAGCTGGCGGCTCTGGCCGGAGTGAGTCCGGATTACTACAGCAAACTCGAACAGGGTCGGCAGGCCAACGTGTCGAACGAGGTGCTGCTGGCAATCGCCGGTGCGTTGAAGCTCGATGATGTCGAGTCCGCGCATCTACTCGATCTCGCGTCCCCGGCGACGCCCACCGAGGATGCTGCGCAGTTACCGAATCCAGGTCTGCTCCAGGTCATGAAGGCGCTCGACCATGTGCCGGTGATCCTGCTCGGGCGCAGCGGGGCCGTCCTGGCCAGCAACTCGCTGGTCCGATCGGTACTGAGTCTGCAACCGTCCGCCGACCAGTCGTTGTTCCACTATCTGTTTCGCAACCCCATCGCCCGCGAGCGAATCGTCAATTGGTCGCAGTTCGCGGCAGCATCGGTCGCGGGGTTGCGCCGTGACCTCGCTCGTCGACCGGGGGATCGCGCGCTCATCGCCTTGATCGCCGAATTACGTTCCGCAGAGCCATGTTTCGAGCAGTGGTGGGGCGACCACGAGGTTCGCGAATTCGAGCGCGCAACCAAGATCATCCAGCATCCGGCGGCGGGAACCCTCGAATTCGGTATCGAGTTTCTGACCTCGCCCAGCGAGCCGGATCAGAGTCTCATCGTCTACACGGTCGAGGACGGGTCGAGCACTGCCGAGATTCTGCCGATCTTGGCGAGTTGGGACCCGAGTTCGGCGATCCGCACTTGACCTCGATATAACTCGAGGTTTTAGCGTCGCCTGCATGGACACACTCGGTCTCGGCAGACTCGGCATTTCCATCGACGTATCGCCGTCGTACCTCGACGACGCACACGAGTTGGAATCACTCGGATTCACCTCGGTCTGGTTGCCGGGTGGACAGCTCGATCGGCTCGGCAGGTTGGCCGATCTGGTCCACGCGACCGAGAAGGCGACCATCCTTCCGGGGATCGTGCCGGTCGATGTGTACTCACCTGCACAGACCGGTGAGCTGTTCGACGAGCTCTCGGGCACCGGTCGATTCGTTGTCGGCCTCGGTGGGCCGCAGAGTGCTCGGCCTTTGGCCGGGTTGAGGAAGTACCTCGACGAGCTCGAGGTGCCCGCCGATCACCTTCTGCTCGCGGCGCTCGGTCCGAGGAAGTTGGAGATGGCGCGGGACCGCGCTGCCGGCGCAATCGCGTTGCTGGTGACGCCGGAGTGGACGGCGCAGGCGCGCGGTGCACTCGGTGGGTCGACGTTGGTGGTCGACCAGTTCGTCGTGGTCGAGTCCGACCCGGATCGGGCGCGTGCTGCAGCTCGGCAGCCGCTGAGCTTTCTCGCCACTGTTCCCGGCTATCGGCAGAACTTTCTGCGGATGGGCTTCGCCGAGGCCGACGTCGACCAGCTCAGCGACCGATTGGTCGACGGCCTGGTGGTGTGGGGGAGTATCGAGACGATTGCTTCGCGGTTGGCGGAGCACCACGAGGCGTGAGCGGATCACGTCGTTCTTGCACCCCTCGGCGCTTCCAGTATCGACGCTGGCCGGGCACTGTCCGAGCTGGTGGTGTCGTCAAAGTAGACTCCATAGACCGTGAGCCTCACCCTCGGAATCGTCGGACTGCCCAACGTCGGCAAGTCCACCCTCTTCAATGCACTGACCAACAACGATGTGCTGGCCGCGAACTATCCGTTCGCCACCATCGAGCCCAACGTCGGAGTGGTCGCGCTGCCGGATCCCCGGCTCGAGAAGCTGGCCGAGGTGTTCGGTTCGGAGAAGCTCGTGCCCGCGCTGGTGTCGTTCGTCGACATCGCCGGCATCGTCAAGGGTGCGTCCGAGGGCGCAGGTCTGGGCAACAAGTTCCTCGCCAACATTCGTGAGGCCGACGCCATCTGCCAGGTCGTTCGTGTCTTCGCCGACGACGACGTGGTGCACGTCGACGGTCGCGTCGACCCGACCGCCGATATCGAGGTCATCGAGACCGAACTCGCGATCGCCGATCTGCAGACCCTCGAGAAGGCCATTCCGCGCCTCGAGAAAGAGGTGCGGATCAAGAAGGATCGCAAGCCCGCACTCGATGCGGCGCTGGCCGCGCAGGCTGTGCTGAACGACGGCAAGACGCTGTTCTCGGCCAAGGCGAAGTTGGACTTCGAGCTGCTCGGTGAATTCCAGCTGCTCACCACGAAGCCCTTCCTCTACGTGTTCAATGCCGACGAGTCTGTGCTGACCGACGACGCGAAGATCGGCGAACTGGCTCGCCTCGTTGCCCCCGCCGATGCGGTGTTCCTCGACGCGAAGATCGAATCCGAGTTGCTCGAACTCGACAAGGAATCGGCAGCCGAACTGCTCGAATCCGTCGGACAGACCGAGCCCGGTCTCGATGCGTTGGCACGTGCAGGCTTCCACACCCTCGGCCTGCAGACCTACCTCACCGCTGGCCCGAAAGAGGCTCGCGCGTGGACAATTCATCGGGGTGACACCGCACCCCAGGCTGCGGGCGTCATTCACACCGACTTCGAGCGCGGCTTCATCAAGGCCGAAATCGTCTCCTACGAAGACCTCATCGCCGCGGGTTCCATGGCCTCGGCCAAGGCCGCAGGCAAGGTACGCATCGAAGGCAAGGACTACGTCATGGCCGACGGCGATGTAGTGGAGTTCCGCTTCAACGTCTAGTCGCCGAATTGCAGAATCGGCGGCGCTTTACCGCCGAGTGTCAGATATCGTTACCACGGTGGTACGCGCCACCGACTGCGCTTCCACGTGGCAACCACGTGAATCATCGAGGAGAGGCCTGACCAGCTCAGGACATGTCCGGATGGGGTGCGGCGCAGAAATGCGCCTCCTTCATTGTGCCGATGCCCGACATCGGTTGGCGAAAGGACATGACATGTCGTCGAAGGACGAAAAGAACCTCGCTCAGGTGATCGAGAAGATCTCGAAGATGGACGAACCGCGGCGTTCGGTCATGCAGCGTGTGCACGACATCATCGTGTCCGCGGCACCCACTTTGAAGCCGCGGATCTGGTACGGAATGCCCGCCTATGCGAAGTCGGCGAGCACACCGGCGCTGGTGACGCTGCGCAACGACGATCGACTGAATCTGGCCATCACCGAGAAGGCGGTGTTCCGCGCTGCCGGTGGCGCGGACGGAGAGTTGATGCCTGCGGCGTGGTTCTTCGAGACTGTGGACGAGGGCACGGCGCAGCGCATCGCCGAGATCGTCCGTTCGGTCGTCGACTGAGCTTGTTCGGTCGACCGCGGATCCGGTCGGGACGGCGGCGCTCGGAGGACTACCCGAGGCGGTCGCCGTTGCCCGACGTGAGTTCATCCGTGACCCCTCGTCCACCAAATCTACGACACCCGAGTTGTGGTGCGAGTGATAGCAATTGCTCATCGCAGGGACGCCTATCGGTGATCATTGCGGCACGTTCTGCGAGTGGGCGTCGTCGTCTGCGCCGCCCAATGATGTTGACTACGCTTCGAATCGAACGATAGGAGAACGTGAATGGGTCTGCAGGAACTCGAAGCCTTGGTGCACCGAACGGCCACTGCTGGGGAACCTTTCGAGCGTGGAGCCGACGAGGCGGAGCAGGCATACTTGTCTTCGCTTGCGACACGGGAGAGTACGAAGGTGATCTGTGAGGTCGGGTTCAATGCCGGCTTCTCGAGTTGGGCGTTCCTCGACGCATCGCCCGATACGACCGTCGTGTCCTTCGACCTGGCAGCCTATGCCTACAGCGACGCCGCGAAAGCACATATCGACGAACACTTTCCGGGTCGGCACACCCTGATCCCGGGCGACTCGCACACCACCATCGCGGCCTACGCGAAGGAACATCCGGACGTACGGTTCGACGTCATCTTCATCGACGGCGACCATTCGGTGGAAGGTGCTCGCGCAGACCTCGACGACCTCCGTCCACTCGCCACCGCGGACTCGATCGTGATCATGGACGACATCACCCCGTGGCTCTGGTTCGGCGAAGGCCCCACTCAGGCATGGCAGGAAGCCGTCGATGCGGGCCGGATTCTGCACACGCAGTACTTCCGCGACGGCGAACCTGTCGATGCGGTGACACCTCCGGCTGCCCGCGCCTGGGCCGAGGGGCGCTACCCCTTCTGAACCTCCGCGCGGGGTCGAGAAGCGTTCCTCACCGACAGTCGGACACGGCCTGCCGCACCAACTCGGCGGCCTCGTCGGTGGTCGACGCGAAGTGGACGTTGTCGAAGCGGTGCAGGTAGGCGTCGTAGATACCGGACACCTTCCTGTTCGCGTTGTCCATCGCCACGACACGCTTGCCCATCATCGCCGCCAGTACCGCGGCGTGCAGTCGATCGGTGAGGACAACGGGTGCGAGGTTCAGAATGCGTTGGGCCACACGAAGGTTGAGCTTCGCCGTTTGCTCGTACGAGCGGAGAAGGGCGGGGTAGAGCAGACGATTCGTTCTGGGGAAACGTTGCGCAATCAGAGTCGGCAGCATCACCGCCGTCGAGATCGCCAGATCCGTTCCGTGCAGGCCCCAATCGTATTGGACGGATGAAGCGTCGATGTTCACCGATGCATGACCGAGGCTTTCCGAATCGGCGCGCAGGAGCTTCACGACCTCCACTGCAGAGCCTTCGGCGCTGCGCGCGATCTCGGCACCGAAAGCCATGTCCGGACAGTACTCGACGCGGTTGCTCGGGAAATGCTCGAGCGCCAATTGGTACGAACGTTGTTCACGGAGCATGAGGGTGAGATCCGGGTGCTGCGCGTACAGGGCTGCGGTCCTCGTAAGGGCTTCGGCATCGGCAAAGTCGATGCTCTGGGGGAGGCACACTATTTTGTTGCGAGGAAACCGCGCAACGATTGCTTCACGAAACCTCTGGTCGATCGGCCACCGGTCGCCGAAATTTCCCCCGCCTTGCAAGAACAGGGTCCCGTCGCCGATTCGTTCTTCGAGTAGAGCATCGTTGTGGGTGAACGGATCGGACACGTAGTCGACGTGCACGTTCAACCGCTTCAGGTACTCGACCTCACCGGCGTGGATGAGCGAGTCACCGGCATTGTAGTGATTCGGAAAGTCCAGGTGCGCCACACGATCTCCCGGTTCCGCGTGAGGCCGCAGGACGCCGAGAGTCTCCTCGCGTAGCGCATCGACGGTCTCGTACGTCATCGGACGCTCGGTCTCTGTCGTCGGCCGAGCGAGGTCACTCGTGTTCGCAGAGCGCCGTAGTGAATCCCGATGTAGTGAGCCCACAAACCACTCGGCATCGGTCTCAGTACATTCGGCAGCCACGGATTACGAACTGTCGCAAGATAAAGTATCGACACCGCGTGTACGGGAATCCTGACCACGGACGAGGGGTGTGGGCAGCCCGATGCGCGGTGCTTCGTCGACAGTTGATACGACGTCCGGCCGTACGCCCGACCTTGCTCGAACGATCGACGGACAGTCGTTCTGACGCGGTAGGCGACCACTGCATCCGCGGCATGTCCGAGTGTCGATCCCGCCTGCTGAATTCTCCACGAGTAGTCGACGTCCTCGGCACCGCCGACGAAGTCTTCGTCGAAGTCTCCGACCTTCTCGAACACCCTCCGCCACATGGCGAAATTGCTCCCCGGTGCGTACGGCAGGTAGGCGGAGCGGAACAGAGCGCCGGGCGGCGGGACGGTTCGCCACGACGCCACCTCCGGGGAATTGAGGGATTCGACTTCGAGAGCGCCGCCCACCGCGTCGAAACTGTCGAGTGCGTGTACCAGAGCAGTCAGCCAGGTCTTATGAGCGACGTCGTCGTGGTCGACGAAGGCAACTATGTCACCGCGCGCAGCTTTCACGCCGGCGTTTCTGGCGTACGAGACTCCACGCTTGGCGGAGGCGTCGACCATGCGGATCGTCATAGGCAGAGAGAGATTCTCGAGGTGTGCGCGCAGGCCGTCGGTCGAGCCGTTGTCGCTGACTATCAGCTCGACGTCGCCCGTGTAGTCCTGTGCGGCGACGGCCTCGAGCTGCTCATCCAGATCGGGCAACCCGTTGTACACGGGGAGGACGATGGAAACGAGACTGATCGGCACGGTCCGACCCTATCGCGAATTCGGGCACCGTTCGGCCGCGTGCCCCGCTGCCCAGGCAGATATCGGCTACTTCTTTCCCCGCAACTTCTTCTCCAGCGGCGTCGGGAAGGACGGGACCACCGGGGTGCCGTCGAGCAGGGTGGTTATTCTTTCTGCCTCGGCTGCAACGGCTTTCGTCACCGGAGCCCCGACGTCCTCCAGGAATTCCGTCACCACTGCTCCGGAACCGGTGACCGCCCAACCGCCGACGATACGACCACCGGACCAGATGGTCGGGCCGATGTTGCCGAAGGTGTCGAACAGCGGGGCCTTGTGCTCACCCAGATACCAGGCTCGGTGCTTCCACCCCATCGGCGTGGGATCGAGCGCAGGTAGCAGCATGACGCTCGTGCCGGAAGGCTTATCGAAAACAGTGCTGGACAACATGATTCCGTCGCCCTCGGTCAGTTCGACCGTAACGGTGTTCAGTCCGGACACCGCCTGACGAGTCTGTGTCTTGTTCCAGCCCGTCCACCACTGCAGATCGTCGAGGGTCGCAGGGCCGAACACCTCGAGCCAACGTCGGGCAAGATCGGCACGTGCCTCGGTCTCGTCGAGATCGGGAATCCCGTCCGGCCACCAGTGATCGATCGGTGCCCACGCGTGGCGTCGCGATGTCCACGCGCCCCGCGGTTCGACGCGCACCAGCCTTCCCTCGGCGGCCATCATCACCAGTACCTCCGAGGTGACGTACCGCTTGACGTCGTACACCTTGTCGGTGGTCGGCAGCAGCGCGGTCTTGAGGCCGGGCACGACGGCAGACAGCTCGGCCCCGGTCGCAGTCCCCATCGATCGCAACGCCGACTCGGTCTCGGCTTCGGTTGCGGCGATCCATGATTCGACATCGGCGATCACCGGTTCGGTGGGCAACGTGGAGACCTGCCTGATCAGGCGTGCCCGCATGGTGCGCGCAACTCCCAGGCTCGCCGCAGCGTGAATCATCGGAACGTCGTCGTGAGCGACGACGAACATCGTGCGCCGCATCGCCATCAACCGCACCAGGCTCCGGCGCTCGTACATCGCATCACGAACATCCGAGAGTCCCAGTGTTCGAGCGCGGGCGAGCACCGACAGATACACCGTCGCCGGATCGGTGGCATGCAACGCGAGGAGTGACGACACCACAGCTTCGGTGGTCGATGCACGGGCGAAGTGCTGCGCGACGAGCCGGTGTCGGCGCTGAGCGTCGGTGATCTTCACGCGATCAGTGTGACGGCATTTGCGGCGCAGGGCCGACGAATCCGGTGAGAAGTGCGTCGGCGATGTCGCTCATCCCGTGTGCGCGGGCATCGGCGGCGGCACCGACGTGGTCGTACTCGACCAGCTCGAACGAGACTGTCCAGCTGCCACGGTCGTGGTCGTCGAGTACCGCGTAGCGCGCATGCGGAGAGCCGGATTCCATGACGTGCGGGTAGGGCTGATCGTCGTCGTAGGCGGGCACGCCGACGCTCCCTGGATTGACCACGAGTGTGCCGCTGGGGAGAGTCCATTGTCGCTGCAGGTGGGTGTGGCCGCAGGCGATGACGGAGTGGTTCGTAAAACCTGCTGCCCTGTCCAGTATCTCGGCCTCGGTTGCCTCGCGAGAGCCGTTGTCGTCCACCGAGTGCAGGAAATATTGCTCATCATCGGTGGGTGTTCCGTGCACTGCGAGGATTCCGCCATCGAACTCCAATGAGAACGGCAGCGAGGCCAGCCACTGTCGATGCTCGTCGTCGAGTCGATCATGGGCGTGCCGATCCCAACTGCCCATGGACTCCCGGTCCTGCTCGAGCAGATAGCGGTCGTGATTTCCCGCGACAGTGGGAAAACCGAGTGCCATCAGCCGGTCCGCAGTTCGACGCGGATGCAGGCCGCCGGACAACAGATCGCCGAGATTGATCACCGAGTCGACGCGATGGCGTTCGATGTCGTCGACGACGGCGTCGAGCGCCGCGATGTTGCCGTGAATATCGGCAATGAGAGCTACCCGCACAACCACAGGATCGCAGCGTGGGCAGTCGACTGCAACACGGCAGCCCGGAGGCGAGTGCTGGAGACTTCACCCTCACACACCCGCCGTCGATGGGTGGTTTCTCCATAGACCTACGCTCGAGTCGCCCATAACGTGGTCCAGGTCACTTTCGATCTAGGGAAGGCCGAGCCCATGCCTGCAGTCACGTCGAAGCCCGAGATCGAATCGAGGGTGGTCAAGAAGGTCGCTCGACGTATCATCCCGTTCCTCGGATTGGCTTACTTCGTCAACTATCTCGATCGCACCAACATCGGTCTCGCCAAGCTGACCATGAGCGACGAATTGGGCCTCACCGAGACGATGTTCGGCCTCGCGTCGGGCCTGTTCTTCATCGGGTATCTGCTGTTCGAGGTGCCCAGTAATCTGGCGCTGCACAAATTCGGTGCCCGACGGTGGATCGCCCGCATCATGGTGTCGTGGGGAATTGTGGCCGCCGCCATGGCTTTCGTGCCGACGGCAGGGTGGCTGTACGGTCTACGCATCCTTCTCGGCATCGCCGAGGCCGGCTTCTTTCCCGGCGTACTGCTGTACATGACGATGTGGTTTCCGCGCGCCTACCGCGTGCGGCTGATGGGCCTGTTCTTGCTGGCTCTGCCTGTGTCATCGGCGCTCGGTGCGCCACTGTCGAGTGCAATCATTCAGTACCTGGACGGTCTGTTCGGACTGTCGGGTTGGCGGGTTATGTTCCTCCTCGAAGGCATTCCGGCGATTCTGCTCGGCGTGATCACCTGGTTCTATCTCACGGATCGACCGTCTCAGGCGAAGTGGCTCACCGTCGACGAGAAGGAATGGCTCACTGCGGAATTGGAGTCCGAGGACGCAGTGAAAGGCGGGCACGTCAGCGGCTCGGTCAAGCATGCGCTCGGTGATGTACGAGTATGGATGCTCGGCCTGATCTACTTCGGCATCACCTACGGCCTCTACTCCCTGAGTTTCTTTCTGCCCAGCATCGTCGCGGGATTCAAGCAGACGTTCGATACCGACTTCTCGCTCGTGACCACGGGACTCATCGTGGCGGTGCCGTTCGCAGTGGGCGCGGTGGCGATGGTGCTCTGGAGTCGGCATTCGGACCGGACCGGCGAGCGAACGTGGCATGTAGCGATACCGACTCTGATCGGTGCGATCTCCATTCCATTTGCGCTGTACATGGATTCACCGTTCACCACCATGATTGCGGTGACCGTCAACGCCGTCGGCGTGTTCTGCGCTCTACCCGTCTTCTGGTACCTGCCCAGCACCTTCCTCACCGGAGCCGGCGCAGCGGCTGGAATCGCGATCATCAACTCGGTCGGCAACACCTCGGGCTTCGGTGCCCCATACGTGACGGGGTGGCTGCTCGACGCCACTGGCAACGCCAAGGCAGGCCTGTGGGTGGTCGGCGGTGTCATGCTCATGGCGGTGGTGTTGGTGATCGCTCTGCGCAGCCGAATGGGAGTCCGCTCCGAGAGCAATACGGATGTGCCGGTGGCGCACTGACGAACGGCTGCGCACGAAGCCGAGTATCTGCACGGAACCGGATTCGGCTCTTGCAGCGAACACCGGACATACTCGACGAATGACGAGTCGCGGGCGGGTCCGGAGCTGGGAGATTCTCGGCATGGAGGGCATCATCGATTCCGAGGACACTCCGGGCGGATGCTGGTCATTCTTCAGCGCGCTGCATCCCGATGAGGTCATCGATTCTCGATCGGGAACAGGGTTCGACATCGGTGGAGGTGTCTCCGAGCTCGCAGTAGGCGAGCAGGTCGACTTCGAGTGGGAGCCTGCTGTCGATCAGGACGGTTATCGGTTTCGCGCGATCAGGGTCCCGACCGCGTCGCGAGATTCCGCCGTGGCGGATCGAGCGATTCGATGGCTGACGCATTCGAATCGAAATCCACGGTGCTCTGACCTCCCGGCGGCCTCCGACGGTTATCGAGTTGCCGCTCGCTGACCGTCGACGCGGATCGTGGGAAGCCATGTTGCCAAGGTGCGACCGAGCGTGGCGACCATGCGTGGTCCGAAGACGCACAAGGTGCGTTCCCACGGGTGGCCGAAGGTCCCTTCGGTGAATCCGTCTCGGGCGAAGATGTAGTAGTCGCCGTTCGGGTGGACGGGGACGCGCCACTCGGCGTTCTCGGCCGCGTCGGCGTGCGCTTCGGCGTCGAAGCTGTAGCCGGAGTGTTGCCAGTCCAGGACGATGAAGGTGGGGTCGTCCGAAAACTCGGTGACGAAGCAGCGCAACGCTTCCGCGTTGATCGCGTCGGCTCGGGCAGACCAGGACGCTGTCGTGCGGACGGTATGGGAGGAGAGGTCGAATGTCATCGAGGGGGCAGCCTCGGAAATGGCCGGCCACGAGTCAGGCTTTGTCCCGGGTCGAAACCCGAACCTACTTGTGAACACCGACCAGTGCTCCGCTTCGACATTGCGGTCGAGTTCGGTCCACCCGATGGGTAGCGCAGATCCGAAATTCCTGGTCAGCTTGGTCGTCATCGGCCTATCGTCTCAGAGGCTGAGAAACTAGGCTGACAGGAACTGATCGGGAAGCGGGTGACAGTCACATGGTGCTTGCGTTGTGTGCCATAACGTTTGCTGTACTGCTTCACGTCGTGGCGGCTCGAATCGCAGCCCGTGAGAACTATGGCCGCGCGTTGCCCACAGTGAACGGCTCGTATCCGGTCAGACCTGCCCAGCGTGCCCGACGTGCCCATGCTGCTGGATGGATACTGAGTATCGTCGGTGCGCTACAGCTCGGCATTCATTTCTGGCTGACTGAGCCGTGGCTGGCCGTGGGTCTAGTGATTGCGGTTCTCGTCCTGATCAACGGCCTCCCGAGTCTGCTGGTTACCTTGCTGCACAACGGCAGTCTGCGAACACAACCATAGGACCGTGTGAACCAAGCGCCGTCAGGGTGTGAACACTTTGCCCGGGTTCAGGATTCCATGGGGATCCAGTGCCTTCTTCACAGCTCGGTGCATTTCCAACACCACCGGATCGAGTTCCTGCACCAGGCCGTCCATCTTGAGCAGTCCGACTCCGTGTTCGCCGGTCACGGTGCCGCCGAGTTCCAGTGCAGCGTCGATGATCTCGGCGAAGGCGGCCTGAGCGCGTTCGCGAGCCGGAAGGTCGTCGTGCGGAGTGATGAGCAGCGGGTGGAGGTTTCCGTCACCGGCGTGTGCGATGTTGGCGATGGTCGTCTCGTAGCGAAGGCCGATCTGCTCGATGCGCGAAAGCATCTCGGGTACATGCTTCTTCGGCACACACACGTCCTCGGTCAACACCGGACCCAGACGTTCCATCGCGGGATACGCCAACCGTCGCGCCGCGAACAGAGCGTCGGCCTCTTCCTGATCGGTCGAGACCGCAGACCAGGTCGCTCCGGCCTCGTCGAAGCACGAGAGCATCTTCTCGGCTTCCTGGTCTCCGATGAGACCCGGATCGTCGATACGTCCGAGCAACACCACATTGGCCTCGACCGACAGGCCCATGTTCTTCCACGCGTCGACGGCGATGAGGCACTGCCTGTCGATCAATTCCAGTGCGGACGGCGTCAAGCCGGCGGCGGCCACCGCGGCGACGGCACGCCCGGCGTCGACGATCGAATCGAAGTAGCCGGCGACGGTCCGCTGCGGATCCTGCAGCGGGCGTAGTTTCAGGGTCACCTCGGTGATGATGCCGAGGGTGCCCTCCGATCCGACCATCAAGCCTGCAAGGTCGTAACCGGCAACGCCTTTGGCGGTCTTGCGGCCGAGTCGAACCAGTTCTCCGGTTCCGGTGACGACCTGCATGCCCATCACGTAGTCGCGCGTGACGCCGTACTTGACGCAGCACAATCCGCCGGCATTGGTGGCGACGTTGCCGCCGATGGTCGACCACGGCGCACTTGCCGGATCCGGGGGATACCACAGACCCTGCTCGGCAACGGTTGCGCGCAGGTGATCGTTGACGACTCCCGGCTCGACGACGGCGTAGCGCTCGAGTGGGTCGATCTCCTTGATCGTGTCCATGCCGTCGAGCGCGAGAACGACGCATCCCTCGGTGGCGTTCGCGCCGCCGGACAGTCCGGTGCCCGCCCCACGGGTGACGACGGGTGCGCCATGGGCCAGGCATGCACGAACGACGGCTTGGACTTCTTCGGCGCTGCGGGGTCGCACGACGGCGACCGGCGTCGAATACGGTGCCCATTCGGCCTCGTCGTGCTGGTAGGAGGCGACGACGTCCGGGTCAACCACGATCCGATCCGCGGGCAGGACCTCGGACAACTGTTCCACGAGCGACATGTGTTCGACTTTAGCTGTGACGCGGGTCTCGGCCAATGTAGGTTTTCTCCATGTCGCCCGCGAAGTCATGGATGGAAATGCTGCTCGACGACGCGTCCGTCGATGAATTGGAAGCCCATCGACGGGATCTTCCCGGTGCCGAGGCGCATGCGGCACTCCGGCTGCGAACTTTGCTCGATCAACGCAAACAACGCAGCACCGAACTCTCGGCGCTCAACGACATCGCGGTGCGCCTGACGACTGTGCGTGACAATCGGATTCTGCTGCAGGAAGTGGTGGACCAGGCGCGCAGGCTGCTCGGCGTGGACCTGGCCTACATGGGTTCGGTGTACGGCGACGAGTTCGTCATCGAGGTCACCAGTGGTGCCCTTACCCCGCAACTGGTGGGCATCAGGCTCACACTGGACGAGGGGCTCGTCGGGCTGATCGTGCGCGGTGCCTCACCGTCGTGGACACCCGACTACCAGAGCGAACCTGCATTTCGGCACATCACGGGAGCCGACAGTGCTGCGCGGTCGGAGAACATGCGCGGTCTGCTGGGCGTACCGCTTCGGGTCGGCGACCGCGTGATCGGCGCACTGTTCGCGTGCAAGCGGCAGGAGCGGGATTTCGCAGACAGTGAGATCGCTCTGCTGTCCGCACTGGCCGCGCACGCGGCGATCGCCATCGAGAACGTGCGAGCGATCGACACGCTCGAAACCCTCAACGCCGAATTGTCGCTCCGCACGACGGAATTGGAGCAGACTCTGCAATGGGACCGCACGTTGACACAGGTCGTGCTCCGAGGAGGCGGTGTGCGGAGTCTGGTTCGGGAGGTGGCGTCGGCCACCGAACGTCCGGCGTATTTCGTGGCCGATGGCGCGTCCGTACCGGTTGCCCTGGAGGACAGAGCGGTCCAGGTCGAAGCCTTGGTCGAACGGTGCAGGGCGGGTGCCGATACTGCCGTCGGCGACGAGATCACTGCGCGCCGGGTGGTGGCTGCCGGTCGCTTCTTGGGAGTGTTGATCTCCGTCGGATCGGACGACGACCAGACCCGCCTACTTCTCGATCGAGCTGTGCCGGCCATCGCGCTGTCGCTGGCCGAGGAGCGCGCGGCCGCGGAATCCGCACGCCGGGCGCAGGACGCATTCCTGCTCGATCTACTCCTCCATCCGACGTCGACGCCCGAGGACGAACGCAGGCAGTTCCACCGTGCCGGACTGACTCCGGACGTGACGTATTGTGTGGCGGTCGCGCAGGGTAACGCGTCGAGAGCCGAGTTGGAAGCTCTCGCACTGCCCCCGGGATCGGTTGTAGCGGAGCAGGGTTCGAGAATCCTGTTGGTCGTTCCCGCTCGCGAGTCCGCTGCCGTTCGTCGCATGATCGTCACCCGGGCCACCGTGGGAATCTCCGAACCCGCGCGAGGAGCCGACGCGCTGGCGACGGCGTTCCGAGAAGCGCAACAGACTGCTGACGTGCTGACGACTCTCGGCAGAGACGGAGAAGTGTCCTCGGCGCGCGGCCTGGGAATCTATCGAATCCTGCTGAGCCACATGGCCCGTGAGCACCTGGACGAGCTCACCGAGGACAAGCTCGGGCCGTTGCTCGCCGAGCAGGACAAGCGCGGGGTCCCGCTGATGGAGACCTTGTCGACGTATCTGGCTCACGGTCGCCACCATTCGGCCACCGCGTCGAGCTTGGGAGTGCACGTCAACACGCTCTACCAACGGCTCGAAGCCATCGACCGGCTGATCGGTACGCAGTGGCGTGACCCCGACGATGCTCTCGACCTTCAGGTGTTGATGCGCCTGCGCAGATCGGCCGATCTACTCGGTCTGTGAGCCACCGGCCGCGGGTTCGGTCTCGATCCCCGTCGCCTCGACCACGCTCGCCCACAGTGCATCTCGCACGCGAGGTGAATCTCCGCGCCAGGAAGGGTAGTGAGTCGGACGCGGGGCCCGGTCGTGCCAGAACGTGCCGGTGCTGGTCAAGGCCTGGTCGGACCCGACGAGCCAGACGATGGTGTCGGCCCCGTCGTGTGCGTTGCGCAGAATCGGCTTCATCACCGAACCGAACTTCGGCATCGATCCGGTGACGCCGGGAGTGGCCGCCCAGCCCGGGTGCATGCTGTGCACCACCGGGTCGTCTTCGAGCGAAAAGCGTTCGGCCAGTTGCTCGGCCACCACCACCTGCATTCGCTTCGTGCGAGCGTAGGCGGTCATGCCGGAGTACTTGCCGTTCTCGTACTCGAAGTCCGAGTTCTGCAGCGGCGCCGCATACATGCCGCCGCTCGAGACGAACACGACCCGCGATCCGGCGTCGAACAGCTCTCGCAGTCCCACGGTCAATGCGACCGGCCCGAGAACGTGGGTGGCGAAAGCGGATTCGTGCCCCTGCGCCGAGAGTTGCCGCTCGTCCGGCATGACCCCGGCGCAGTGCACCAATGCGTGCACCGACGTGAGCTCGGATGCGAGAGCCGCGCTCAAGGCCGCCACGGAATCGAGATCGCTGATGTCACACTCGCGGACCACGAGGGAGGCGTCGGGCACCTCGCCCCGAATGGCCGCGGCCGCGGACTCCAGCCGATCGGCCGACCTGCCGACCAGGTGCACCCGTGCCCCCAACCTGGCCAGTTCCTTCGCGGTGGCTGCGCCCAATCCGGACGACGCGCCGGTCACCACCATGTCTATGGGGGCGGGGAACGGCGTCGGATCCGCGGCCCAGAATCGTCGACGCACCGTGGCACCGATGCGGGAGTATCCGGGAACGACTGCTCTGTCGAGGATCGTGTCCAATGTGCGGGTCAGCAATGACATGGCGCTGTGATACCCCGCGGTAACCGGATGTATGCGCGTCCCCACGCCGGGGTCGATGCCAGAATGAGCCCATGGTTCACCCCGCCGTCTCCGACGTCACCCGAGAGATCCTCGCCGAGCTTCCCGCCCACCGACGTGAGACCTTCGAGTTGCGTCTCGAGCAGTGGTTTCCCGATCTGCACGACGCGGTCACGGCCGTCTATCCCGATCCCGACGCGGTGGCGGCCACCCTGGTGGAGATCGCTGCGCGCGCCTACGCGGCCCGCCCCGAGGATCTGCACCGGCTCGATCAGCGTCGGCTGCTCGAACCGGATTGGTTCCAGCAGCCGGACATGTTCGGCTACGCCTGTTATGTCGATCGGTACGGACAGACGCTGCGTGGGGTGGGCGAGCGACTCGACCATCTGACCGATCTGGGTGTCACCTACCTACATCTGATGCCGCTGCTGCAGCCGCGGCCCGGTGACAACGACGGCGGATACGCGGTGATGGACTACCGCGCGGTTCGCGAGGACCTCGGCACCAACGAGGACCTGCGGGCGCTCGCGGAAACGCTACGCGGACGCGGCATCAGTCTCGTGGTCGATCTGGTGCTCAATCACGTTGCCCGCGAGCACGAATGGGCCGAGAGGGCGCGCTCGGGCGATCCGAAGTATCGAGACTACTTTCTGATCTATCCCGATCGCACCACCCCGGACTCGTACGAGCGCACACTCCCCGAGGTGTTCCCGGACTTCGCGCCCGGCAGCTTCACCTTCGACGACACACTCGGCGAGTGGGTGTGGACGACGTTCAACGAATGGCAGTGGGATCTGAACTGGGCCAATCCCGCTGTGCTGCAGGAGTTCGCAAGCATCGTGCTGCACCTGGCCAATCTCGGGGTCGAAGTGCTGCGCCTCGACGCGATCGCATTTCTGTGGAAGCGACTCGGCACCAACTGCCAGAACCAGCCCGAGGTGCATGCGGTCACTCAGGCCCTGCGAGCCACCGCCCGACTGGCGGCTCCGGCCACGCTGTTCAAGGCCGAGGCGATCGTCGGGCCCCGCGATCTGCTGCCGTACCTGGGTCAGGGCCGGCACACCGGACGGGTCTCGGACATCGCCTACCACAACTCGCTGATGGTCCAGGTGTGGTCGATGTTGGCAACGGGCAGTACAGCATTGGCGCGCCACGCCCTGGCGTCGTTGCCGCCCACACCACCCAGCGGCACCTGGGTGACCTACGTTCGCTGCCACGACGACATCGGTTGGGCCGTCGACGACGGCGACGCGGCGTCCCTGGGACTCTCGGGCGCAGGGCATCGCCACTTTCTGGCCGACTGGTACTCGGGCGAATTCGACGGCTCCTGGGCCGAAGGCCTGGTGTTCCAGTACAACCCGGACACCGGTGACCGTCGGATCAGCGGCACCGCAGCCGCGCTGACCGGACTGGGGGAGTCCCGCCTGGATCCCGACGGCGCGTTCGGTCGAATCTTTCTCGCACACGCCATCATTGCCGGATGGGGTGGCATTCCCGTCGTATGGAGCGGCGACGAGCTCGGCTCCCCGGGAGATCCGAACTGGGCCGACGAACCGGCCCATGCCGAGGACAACCGATGGGTGCATCGGCCGCGCGTGACCGATGCCGATCGAGCCGGCCGATTCCAGCGGGGGAGTGACGCACAACGGGTGTTCGACGGAATCGCTCGCATCGCGAAGGTGCGCGCCGGCCTGCCGATGTTGCACGCCGAAGCGCCGGTGGACGTGCAGAGCGAGTCGGACGACGGTCTGCTCGTGGTGCGCAGGCGGCATCCGAGCGGCACCCTCGTCGCCCTCTACAACGTCACCGCCGAACACCGCTCGTTTCCGCGCGCGCAGCTGATCGAACTCGGAATTCCGGCCCCGGTCGAGGTTCTCTCGCAGCACGATCTGCAGGTCGACGACACCGGCTCGGTGTGGTTGCCGCCCTATGCGGCGTGGTGGATCGTCGACAACCCGCTGCGTTAGAGGAGGCGGTGCCGTGACCGGCCTGTTACCCTGCCCCGGGACGGTCGGTGGATACGAACAAGGGGACAATGTCGATGCTGCATGCTCGGATACGAAGTCTGGTGCTCGCCGTGGTGGCCGTGTTGGTGGCCACGATGGCAACGGTGCTGATGGGGACCGGTGTGGCGAAGGCCGATTCCGAGCTCGTCTACGTCTATTCGCCGTCGATGGACAAGAACATTCCGATCAAGGTGCTCAAAGCCGCCGGTGGGGGACCCGCGCCGACGCTCTATCTGCTCGACGGGCTGCGCGCACCCGAGGACAACAGCGGCTGGCTCATCGAGACCGACGTCGAGAGCTTCTTCGCCGACAAGCACGTCAATGTGGTCATCCCGTTCGGCGGGGGCGGCACCTTCTACTCCGACTGGCAGCGCGACGATCCCAAGCTCGGGCGGGTGAAGTGGGAAACCTTCCTCACCCAGGAGCTGCCGCCGTTCATGGCGGATCGGTTCGGTAGCGACAACGTGAACAACGCCGTGGCCGGACTGTCGATGAGCGGAACCTCGGCGCTGAACCTGGCCGCGCACCACCCCGACTTCTACAAGGCGGTCGCGTCGTTCAGCGGCTACCCGACCGCCAGCAGTCCCGGATTCGCCCAGGGCATCGCCGTCGCCGTCGGCGAGATGGGCGGCAACGCGCGCAACATGTGGGGCACCTGGCCGTCCGCGGAGTGGATCCGCAACGACCCGTCCCTCAACGTCGGTGCTCTGCGCAACACGGCAGTCTTCGTCTCCTCGGGTAGTGGTTCGCCGGCCACGGACCCGGTCTTCAACCCGGTCAGCAGCAGCTTCGACCCCGTCAGGTTCGCGCAGATGGTGCCGCTCGAGACGGCTGCAGGGATGAGCAGCCGGGCATTCGTTCCGTTGTTGCAGGCCGCGGGCGGGCGACCCAACGTCAAGATCACCGGTACCGGTGTGCACTGGTGGAACCACTGGGAGCAGCATCTGCACGAGGCGTGGTTCGAGACGATCGCCCCTGCCGTCGGCGGCTGAGCGTTAGTCTGTTCGCCATGACACCACCGAGGATCACCGTCGACTACACGGTGCTCGACTGCCCGGACCCGGCTGCGCTCGGCCGCTTCTACAGCACCATCCTCGGCTGGGAACAGTCTCGTGACGACGGCGATTGGGTGGTGATCGACGGTCCGGGTGATCTGCGGTTGGCATTTCAGAAGGCACCGGACTTCGTCCCCATCGACTGGCCCAGCGAGGGCATCAAGATTCACCTCGATCTGGTGGTGGACGACATGGAGCAGGCCAGGGACTTCGTCGTCGACGCCGGGGCCGAACTCATCGACCACGCGCAACCCTCGTTCTGGGTGTTCCGCGATCCGGCCGGGCACATCTTCTGTCTGTGCAAGAGGGACTGATCCGCAATGACCGGTGAAGCCGTACCCGTCCTGGTCGAGCGCTCCGCCGTGGTTCGGGCCGACGCCGCAACCGTGCACGCACTGATCGACGACTTTCATCAGTGGGTGACATGGTCGCCCTACGAGGGAGTCGATCCGGACCTGAAGCGCACCTACAGCGGTCCCGACGCCGGAGTGGGTGCCTCGTACTCGTGGTCGGGCAAACGCAAGGCAGGCGCGGGGACGATGACCATCACCGAGTCGGTTCCCGAAGAACGAATCGTGCTCGACCTCGCGTTCACCAAGCCGTTCAAGAATCGGAACGTCACGGCGTTCCTGCTCGAGCCCGTCGCGGACGGGACCCGAGTGACCTGGCGAATGTCAGGGAAGCAGAACAAGCTGTTCGCTCTGATCGGAAAAGTGTTCTCGATGGACAAGCTCGTCGGGCCGGACTTCGAGAAGGGTCTCAGGCAGCTCGCCGCTGTGGCAGAGAAGTCCTGAGCAGCTCCTCGCGCCGATCCGCTTGCCCGCCCAACCAGCGCGCGAGAACCTGACATCCTGTCGAGTCGCCCTCGTACGGCTCGCGTGCGTACGCGATGTGTCGCCCGCCGCCGGGATTGGCCCATTCGAATCGGTGCCAGCGCAACGACTGCGGTAGATAACCGGACACCTCGACGGCCGCGGTGCGGAGGCGTCGAACATCCTTCGCCCACTGCGAGGGTCGAAGGCGGGTTCGGGTCGCGTTCTGAAAGCTGTTGCTGCGCAACAGACGCCACAGCTCGCGAAGCCAGATTTTCGGGGTCCGGAACGACATCCATCGGGTGAGGTCCGCTATGTCACGGATCAGACTGTCGTCGCTGGCGTTGCAGATCATGTCGGACTTCAGACCGATCCACTCGACCGGAATCGACTCGGGCAGAGCCGGACCCGCACCGGCGACGCCACGTCCGGTGCATCCGTCGACGGCACCTACCGGCTGCTGAGGATCCGATATCAGACCAGCGGCAACGATGCGGCTGCCGTCGATCGTTCCAGCGTGCACCAGACCGAGCACCTCGCGTACGACGGTCGCGCCCTGGGAGTACCCGATCAGGGCGATCGGTCCGCTGGTGCCCTCGATGGCGCGGCGCAGGCGTCTGACGCCGATGTCTGCGCTGTGTCGAAAACACAGTCCGCCGAATGCGACCGGACCGTACGACGCCGGATAGCCGACCCACCGTCCGACGAACCGGTCGTCGAGCTCACCGACGACGCAGGCCAGCAGGCCCGTCACCCGCGTTCGGTGGTCGGACGGATGTGATTCTCCGGTACCTCCGACGGCGAGTACGGTGACCTTCTGCTGGCTCATGACTGTCAGTCTGGTGGGAGAACCTGAGCCCGACGCCCGACAAATGCTGAGAACTGTCTGGCAGTTCGGTCCCGGTCAGGCCAGAGCCGCGCGTACGTCCGCGAGAGCGTCGCGAAGGAGTGCCTCGTAGAGATCCGGGTCGGGTACGGCCGCGCTGTTGGAGGTGATTCCGACGGTGACGGTATCGCCGATGCCGTGCACTCCGTGGGTCAGGCTCATGGCCGGGGACAGGGCCGGGAAACCGGCGGTGAATCGGACGGAGCCGCCGCCGAACGTGAGGTCTGCGGCACCGCGCGAGACGCTGGAGACGACGGTGTTCCCGGTGACGGACGGAGGGACTGCGGTCGGATCGAACTGCGCGACGCCCCATTCGGCCAGAAATGCAGGCACGTGTGCTTCGACGGCGTCCTGTGACGCGCGGGCGGCCTCCGACAATGGATGGTTCGCGCGAGCACGACGCGCGGCCAGATCGGCCGATACGAGTCGACTGCGAGTGCGGATGTCGGGCTCGTCGGTGAACAGTCCGACACCGACGTTGCCGAAATTGTTTCGTGCGTCGGCTCGTGTGTCCCTCGCCAGCGTGACCTCGGCGGCAAGGTCCGGACCATCGCCGAGAAGCCGTTGCAGTGCAACCGATACTGCGGTCAGTACGAAAGTGGTGACGGTGGTGCCGGCGGACTGCAGGTCGGATTTCGGAAGCACGATGGTGCGCACCGACGTCCGGCCGGCGGGCGGCACGTCCAGGACGGTCGGCGCGCGCGAGTGTGCGGGCGGAGGGATCTCACCCGAGTCGGTGCCTCGTCCGAGGCTCAGCGCGTCGCGTCGGGCACGGACGCCGCCGCGAACCATCTGTGCCAGTCGAAGCGGGACGGTCGCAGCGGCAACGATGGTGGATGCCTGCTCGAACACCGCGGGAGGCTCCGCCCGCGCGGAGGCCGGTGGAAGTGGGTGCGTACCGAACAGGTCGCGGGCAGTGCGAGTGGCCAGTGTTCCGTCGGCTGCCGCGTGCGAAAGCTGGAGCACGGCAACGACGGCCGCGCCGCCGGGAGCGTCGGCGATGTTCGGATACAGGTGCAGGTGCCACACGGACACTCGGGGATCGACCTGACGGGCGAACGATGCCGCGATCGCGTCGAGGCACTCCGGCCAGGTGCGCGGCGCTCGGTGGACGGAGATGGTGTCGGGGCGCGGGCCCGCCTCGGTCCAGCGAGGATAGTCGAGACCGAATGCGACGTCGGTGATGCGTCGACGCAGAACCTCGATGCGCCCGCTGCGCTCGTGCAGTCGTGGCATTTCGGCGTCGAGGCCCTCGGATCCGTTGTCGAAGCAGTACAGCAGAAACTGGTCGCTCGGAATTTTCGACGCCATCCAGTACGCGCGCGCATCGGCCGGATGCAGGCGCGTCGATCGGGGGCGGCGGTTGTCGGCTCGAGCGCGGGGCACACGATGAGCCTATGCGGCACACTGCGAACCGAGATTTTACGTACTGATCGGTCCCGTTCTGTGATCTGTCACCAGGACGGGCCGAGGACTTCTTCGGTTGCCTGGAGGTCTACCGGTGCCATCGGCGCTAGCCTGGTCCAATGCATCGACCAGCACTGTGGCCGCGACGCCGTGGCACCCCATGGCGGGTGTCGTGACGCCCAGAGTTGCTTCGGGTTATCGGGCAGGACTGCGTTCCTCGACCAACGCCGCCGCATCGGCCGACTTCGTCACCGACATCTCCTACACCGAGTACGGCTCTGCGGCCTGCACCCTGGGGGTGGCGGCGGACAACACCGTCTTCGTCGCGCCCGCATTCACCGTCGACGGTGTCGGTGTACTGCGCTCGTCCGACTTCGGAAAGTCCTGGCGCGCATCGGTTCCCGACGGGGTGCAGCAGAGTCGGAACCGACCCTATCTGTACTTCGACGACGTCGACGAGCGGCTGTTTCTGCACGCCGGCCGTTTCGACGCGGTGCCGCCCCACCCGCTGCGAACGGGCTTCACCCTCGGAGTCAGCGACGACCGGGGCGAAACCTGGCGCACCCGGAAAGTGGCATCGAAAGCGAGGATGGACGCCAAAGTATTTGCCGGACCGAGTAATTCACGGTCGGGGAGAGTTACGTATCTCTCCGCGCCCACGCCGTTCGCAGTACGGGTGCGGCCACTGATCAACGTCACCCGGCAGGTCATCTGGCGGTCCTTCGACGGCGGGGTGAAGTGGGAGGTGGCCGGTGGTTTCGACATCGATTCGAAGAACATCCCCGGGTTGCCGAGTCGGGAGTACGTCGCGTTCGGCAAGGGCGTCGTCGCCCCGGACGGCACGGTCTACATCGGTGGCCGTTACGGCCGACGGTTCGCGGTGGCGGTCAGTCGCGACGAGGGCCTGACGTGGGACGTTCGGATGGTCCCCGGTTCGGCGCTGGCGAAATACCACAATGCAGTGCATTTTCTGCTGCTCGGATCGCGTTATCTGCTGCCGGAGTCGATGGCCGTCGACGACGACGGAAACGTGTACGCGGTGTGGCCGGACCGCGACGGGTTGCTGCATGCGGCCTGGTCCTCGGACGGTGCGGTGACGTGGTCGAGGCCGGTGGTGGTGTCGGCACCAGGGGTGCGCGACGCTCGCTTCGGCGCGATCACCGCCACCGGGTCCGGGCGAGTGGGCATCGCCTACTACGGACGTGAGAGGGGTCGTGCGTTCCACGGCTTCATCGCGCAGTGCCGTGACTTCCGTACCAGCGGCCCGGTGTTCGTCGGTGGAAAGTACAACGAACCCGACGCGCCGCTCTTTCCCTACGGGTTCTGCAGTGTCCTACCGGGTTTCGGGTCGAGGCGCTCACTCAACGAGATCGTTCGTGTGCATTTCGCCCCCAACGGTGACCTCGTGACCGGGGCGGCGATGCAGATGCGGGGAAGGAACAGGCAACGGCCGTGGGCGGCGCGATCGGAACACACCGAGATGCAGGCCGTCCTGGGCCGGCTGGGCCGAATCGTCAGCGCGTAGCAGCCGAAAGGCCCTGCAGCAGTGCGCTGCAGGGCCTTTCGTGATCAAGCGGAAACTCTAGGCGACGTTGATCATGCCGACGGTGGGGAAGAAGAAGCAGCTCTTGTCCGAACCGTCGAGGGCCTTGTGGTTCACGGTGCCGAACACCGCGGCGAGAACGGTTCCCGATCCGGTTTCGACGGGTACGGCGCGGGCACCGGCGGCAGGCAGCGAGTCGATCGCGCCGATGACGAACGGCCGAACGATGTCCTTCGCGGCGTCGGGCACGCCGGAGTTGGCGAGCATCGAGTCGGCGAGAGTGGTTGCCAAGCCGCCGAAGTCGGCGAATCCGCCCTTCAGGGTGTTGACGTTGAACCAGGCGACCTGCATCCCGGTCTTGTCTGCGGAATCGTTCACGATTCCGGCCGGGACGAACGCGAACATCGTCTCGCCCTTGTCGACGGCATTGAGCTCGGGAATCTCGATGGACGGCAGGAACGGCAAGGTGGGGATGGCCGGCGCGGTCAGCTGAGGCCACGGTCCGGCCGCTCCGCCTGCGACACCCGGAACGATGCCGAGGGGCGAGCCCGCCGTAGCGGCGCAGTTGATCGCTGCCGTGGGGTAGAAGAACGGAGTGATGCCGAAGTCGGTGAGGGCCTTGTTGGCCGCGTTCAGTGCGGCGAACGGATCGACGCTCGCGTCCTCGGCGACCGGGGTACGTGAGTCGGCGATCGCGGTCGCGGCGTCGAGTGAGGCACCACCCTGTCCCTGCAGTGCGGCGATCGCCTGCGCCAGCGGATCGGCCGGTGCCGGATCCGCTGCAGCAGTGGCGGGGACAGCGAGCAATGCCGCGCAGGAGAGCGCGAGCGCGCCGGCCAAACGGCTGAGGCGACGAGACATGTGTGACTCCTGTGACTGATGAGGCTTATGTTGCGTGTGCGCTGATACCACCACACATCATCTGGACGTCACAAGCTCAGCCGGAATCCGTTGTTCAATCGAGACGGTCCGAGCGACACAGTGCGCGGACAGCTAGCCCACGTCGATGCCGAAGTCGCGCACGATCCCCTCGAGGCCCGAGGCGTAGCCCTGGCCGATGGCACGGAACTTCCATTCGGCGCCGCGGCGGTACAGCTCGCCGAACACCATTGCCGTCTCGGTCGAGGCGTCTTCGGTGAGGTCGAAGCGGGCGAGTTCGCGCCCGTCGGACTTGTCCACCACGCGGATGAACGCGTTGACGACCTGGCCGAAGTTCTGGCCAAGGGCATCGGCGTTGTGAATGGACACCGGGAAGACGATGGAGTCGACGTCCGGGGTCAGGGCCGCCAGGTCGACATCGATGCTCTCGTCGTCGCCCTCACCTTCGCCGGTCCGGTTGTCTCCGGTGTGCTCGATGGCACCGTCGGGGGAGCGGAGGTTGTTGTAGAAGACGAAGTAGCTGTCGCTCAGCGCCTTCTTCGTCGTGCCGAGTCCGATAGCGCTGGCGTCGAGGTCGAAGTCGCCGCCGGTGGTGGCACGGACATCCCAGCCGAGACCCACGCTGACGGCGGTCAGGTTCGGTGCTTCTTTGGTCAGCGAGACATTTCCACCCTTGGCAAGCGTTACGCCCATGTCCATCCACTCCTCAGCGCGTTCGTCCGTGCATCGTCCACTCCACCATATTCATGTTCGAGATCTCGGTGCTCGAGGTGCACGTGTGAAGCCGGAGGGGAACGTGGTGGGTGTGAGCAGTGGGGCTGGCGGTACCGATGGGATTGTGGTGGGATACGACAAACGGTGAAAGATAGCAGTGGTTGTGCGATTTCTCGGGTAGGCGCGCCGCAGCGATCGAACGACGATGGAGATTTCTGTGCAGGTTTCGCGACGTGAGTTGTTCAAGTACGCCGCCGCGGGGTCCGCGGCCGCCGTCGGATTGGTTGCGTTGGGAACGGCGACCGCGCACGCCGACGCCGGGCTCGGCACCCTCGTCGACTACTCGGGTGGGGTGCCGTCGGCAGCGGCCATCAAGGCGGCCGGTCACCTCGGGGCCGTTCGGTACGTCTCCGATCGGCGACCGGATGCGAACTGGATGATCGGTAAGCCGATGCGCAAGTCCGAGGCCGACTCGCTGACGTCCGCAGGGCTGGAAGTGGTCTCGAACTATCAGTTCGGCAAGGGGGCCACGTCCGATTGGCGTGGCGGGTATGCGGCGGGTGTCAAGCATGCAGAGCGGGGACTCGAACTCCACCTCGCCGCCGGTGGTCCGACGGACCGCCCGATCTACGCGTCGATCGACGACAACCCCACCGCCGTGGAGTTCGCAACTCTGATCGCGCCGTACATCCTGGGCTGGCAATCGGTGATCGGAGCCGAGAACACGGGGATCTACGCCAACTCACCGACCATCGAATTGGCCTCGGTCGCCGGACTCGGCCAGTGGTATTGGCAGCACAATTGGGGAACGCCCAAGGGCTTCGTTCACCCCGATGCTCACATTCATCAGATTCGAATCGACAAGGATTTCGTGGGCGGCGTCAAGGTCGACATCAACAACATTCTGAAAGCCGACTACGGGCAGTGGTCGAAATCCGAGGCGAACATTCTCTGAAATAACATCGATGTAATTCATTGCGACCATTCTCGAATGCAACGCATCGTTGTTTTCGGAATTCGTCCGAATCGACAATTTCGCCCCCGGCTTCCGATGAAGCCGGGGGCGAAACTGTCGGTGGAGCAGATACGAGCTACGGAACGTAGACCGTACCGATGGTGGGCAGGAAGGTGCAGCTGCGCGGAGCTGCGGCCGGATCTTCCTTCGACTGCGTGGTGATCGAACCGGAGATCACCGAGAGGACGCGTCCGGGGCCTGTGTCGGCGATCGCGGACAGCGTTGCCGGACCGTCGGTGTTGATCATGGCCGCGCCGGTCAGGTCCTGCGTTCCCGAGCGACGGTTGTCGATGTTGAGCCACGTCACCGTCAGGGGAGCTGCCTGCTGCGCAGCGACGGGCGCAGTGCCGAGGGCGGTGAAGACGAAGCCGGCCTGTCCTGCGCCGGGTCCGGGAGGCGGCAGGGTGGCCGGTCCCGGTACGGCGAGGGCGGTTCCGACGGAATCGGCGGTGTCGGAAATGCATCCCTTGCCGAGCGTCGGGTAGAGGAACTGGGCGATGACGGGTCCGTCCGACGGCAGTTCGGGTCCGCCGCCGCCGGAGCCGTCCAGGAAGGTGATGACCCGTTCGAGCAGTGCCTTGACCTGGTCCGGGAGCTGCGCGGTTTCCAGCAGGGTGCGGGCCTGGCCGAGCAGGTCCGCCGCCGGAGCAGCTCCCACGTCGGCAGGTCCGGCTGCGGCACCGAGAATGGCCGGTGCGAACGAGGCGAGTGCTTCGACGTCGGCCAGGTTCGGCATCGGCTCACCGGGGGCGGGGAGGAACTGAGCGATCAGAGCAGCGGGATCGGCCGGTGCTGCGGGCAGATCTGCCGGTGCCATCGGCACCAACGGCTGTGCGGATGCGCTGGTCGGCACGACGAGTGCGGCGGCTGCGGCTACGGCCAAGGCTGTAACTACGCGACGCGTTCCGCGGGTACGAAGCACGGTGATATTCCCCATTCTGATCATGACGCGGGCCCACGGCGACAGCCGGTGCTCGAGGGGTCACTCTATGTAGCGCAATCCCCGATGTACAGCTGTTGTCGGTGGAGCCCTCCCCCGTCGCATCTTTGCCAGGGCAGTCTATTGGTCACACGCTGCGAATTCTCCGCAGGCGCACACGATAACCTGTTACTGAAGTTATCAGTGTGAAAGGTGATGCAAATGTTACTCCGGTGCGCAGGCGGTTGGGGCGCATGAGCGGAGCCCTATAAGCTCGACGACCGATACACCGCATCGATACCGAACGGAACCGCACGCACAGTGAACCGACTTGTTCGGCTGGCCCCCGTTCTGCTCGCGGTCTCGGTGCTGAGCCGCTTCGTCTGGGCCTTCGCGACGCCCAACGGAATGAACCTCGTGGACCTCCACGTCTACGTCGACGGCTCCGCGGCACTGCTCGGCGGCAATCTGTACGACTACACGTATTCGGTACAGACCCCGGACTTCCCGCTCCCGTTCACGTACCCGCCGTTCGCCGCGCTGGTGTTCTTCCCGCTGCACTATCTGCCGTTCACGGTGATCGGCGTCCTGTGGCAAGCCGCGACCATGATCGCGCTGTTCGCCGTGGCGAGGCTGACGCTGTCGATGGTCCTCGGCGACGAGCGCGCCGCCGAGGCGCGCTGGGTGCGTATCGCCATGCTGTGGACCGCGCTGGGGCTGTGGTCCGAACCCGTACGGACGACACTCGACTACGGCCAGGTCAACGTATTCCTGGTGCTGCTGGCGATTCTCGCGGTACGCAGCAGCAGGTGGTGGGTGGCAGGCGGACTGGTCGGCTTCGCGGCCGGAATCAAGCTGACCCCGGCCATCACCGGTCTGTACTTCCTGGCCACCCGGCGATGGAAGGCCGCAGCGTTCTCGGCTGTGGCCTTCGCCCTTTCCGTCGCGGTCAGTTACGCGGCACTCGGACATCAGGCGGCCACGTACTTCACCACGCTTCTCGGCGATGCCGACCGCATCGGCCCCGTCGGCTCGGTCTGGAATCAGTCTCTGCGTGGTGCGCTCAGTCGGATCGCGGGGGAGGACGTCGGGCAGGGACCACTGTGGATCGTTGCCGCCGTCGTCGCGACGGGGCTCGCGATCGCGGCATGGCGTGCGATCGGACGCGAAGACCATCTGGGCACGCTGGTGATCGTGCAACTGTTCGGCCTGCTGATCTCACCGATCTCGTGGTCGCATCACTGGATCTGGGTGATCCCGATGGTGATCTGGCTGGTGCACGGCCCCCTGCGTGACGTCGCCGGGGCGAAGATCGTCGCGGGCTACTGGTTGGTGACGGTGACCGTTGGGGTGCCGTGGCTGCTCAGCTTCTTCCAGGAATCGATCTGGACCATCCCTCGTCCCGCACTGGAGGCGTGGGCAGGTGCCGTGGACGTCGTCGGAGCAGCGCTGTTCCTCGGCTGGGTGGTCTACGCCGGACGAGTCAGGAAGGCGCGGTCAGTGCATCGATCCGACGCGCCAGATCCACATCCTTCTGTGTGAGCCCGCCGGCACTGTGCGTCGACAGGGTGAACGTGAGCGTCCGCCATCTGATGTCGATGTCGGGGTGATGGTCCGCTTCCTCCGCGGCCTCGGCCACGCGGTTCACCGCCTCGATGGCAGCCGGAAACGACGCCAGTTCGACGCTGCGCGTCAGGGATTTCCCGACCACGGTCCATTCGTCGAGCCGGGCGTCCTCGATGTCGCGATCGGTCAGCAGTTCGGTCATAGAAGGATGGTGGCATGTCCGGTACCCCCACCGCTGTGGTTGTCGCAGCCGCGTTGACGCACGACGGCAGGCTGCTGCTCGCGCAACGAACCCGTCCGCCCGAGCTGGCGGGTCTGTGGGAACTGCCCGGCGGCAAGGTCGAGCCCGGCGAGTCCGAGGACGCGGCCCTGGTGCGCGAGTTGCGGGAGGAACTGGGAGTCGAGTGCTCGGTCGGAGCGGCGCTGAGCGGCGACGTCGATCTTGCGGGCGGGCTGGTGCTGCGCGCCTACCGGGCCTCGCTCGTCTCGGGAATGCCTGCAGCGCTGGAACATTCGGCCCTGCGGTGGGTGGATGCGCAGACGCTGCCGACCATGGATCTCGTCGATGCGGACCGGCTCTGGCTGCCCGAACTGCTGGAGATCCTGCTCACTTCGCCCGGGCGGTCTTGAGGCCCTTCTTGAGGTCCTTCTTGGTTGCCCCCGCCGATTCGAGTTTCTTCATTCGCATGATGACCACGGGGCATTTGATGCACCGAACCTTCTTGCGACAACATTTTTTCTTGGGCTTCATCCCCGAGACATCTGCTGCCTTTATCTTGCCCATGAGCACCAAGACTAATGGGTGGCGCAGGTCACAGACCTGAGGGTGGCGCGGGGTACCGTCGGACTACGGGTAAACTCGATCAGTCGCGAGAACCTCGCGGTGCAGCGCGCTTCTCTAGCGACATAAGCCCGCTAGCGAAC
This sequence comes from Rhodococcus sp. 06-418-5, assembly GCF_002258285.1. NCBI lineage: Bacteria > Bacillati > Actinomycetota > Actinomycetes > Mycobacteriales > Nocardiaceae > Rhodococcus > Rhodococcus sp. 06-418-5. The sequence goes on along the minus strand of NZ_NOYE01000037.1, from coordinate 126,726 downwards.
AAGAGCCCGCATTCGACTCCAGGAGAATTTTTCGCGTGAGCGCCCCAAGCAGTGCAGACAACATCGACAGCACCACCACTTTTCGCAACGTAGCCATCGTTGCACACGTCGACCACGGCAAGACCACCCTGGTCGACGCCATGCTCCGGCAGTCAGGCGCGTTCGAGGAACGTGCCGAAGCGATCGACCGCGTCATGGACTCGGGTGACCTCGAAAAAGAAAAAGGCATCACGATCCTGGCCAAGAACACGGCCGTTCACAAGCGCAACGCCGACGGCACGATCACCGTCATCAACGTGATCGACACCCCCGGCCACGCCGACTTCGGCGGCGAGGTCGAACGAGGCCTGTCCATGGTCGACGGCGTCGTCCTTCTCGTCGACGCTTCCGAGGGCCCGCTCCCGCAGACCCGCTTCGTCCTGCGCAAGGCGCTCGCCGCCTCGCTCCCGGTGATCCTGGTCGTGAACAAGACCGACCGTCCCGACGCGCGCATCGAAGAGGTCGTCTCGGAGAGCCACGATCTGCTCCTCGACCTCGCGTCCGACCTCGACGACGAAGCGTCCGAGGCCGCCGAGCTCGCACTCGATCTCCCCGTTCTGTACGCCTCCGGCCGTGAGGGCAAGGCGTCGCGTGTTCAGCCCGAGAACGGCCACGCGCCCGACGCCGAGAACCTCGACGAGCTGTTCGAGGTACTCCTCAACTACGTCCCCGCGCCCAAGGGCAACGTCGACGCACCGCTGCAGGCCCACGTCACCAACCTCGACGCGTCGGCCTTCCTCGGCCGCCTCGCCCTGGTGCGTATCCACAACGGCCAGCTCTCCAAGGGCCAGACCGTGAGCTGGATGCGCGAGGTCGACGGCGAACCCGTCGTCCAGAAGGCCAAGATCACCGAGCTGCTCAACACCATCGGCGTCGAGCGCGTCCCCGGTGAGCGCGGCGTCGCAGGCGACATCGTCGCCGTCGCGGGCTTCCCGGACATCATGATCGGCGACACCCTCGCAGATCTGGAGGATCCGGTCGCGCTGCCTCGCATCACCGTCGACCAGCCGGCCATCTCCGTCACCATCGGCACCAACACGAGCCCGCTCGTCGGTCGCGTCAGCGGCCACAAGCTCACCTCGCGCATGGTCAAGAGCCGTCTGGACCAGGAGCTCATCGGTAACGTCTCGCTCAAGGTTCTCGACATCGGTCGCCCCGATGCCTGGGAGGTCCAGGGTCGTGGCGAGCTGGCGCTGGCCATCCTCGTCGAGCAGATGCGTCGCGAAGGCTTCGAGCTCACCGTCGGCAAGCCCCAGGTGGTCACCAAGCAGGTCGACGGCAAGCTGCACGAGCCCTTCGAAGAGCTCACCGTCGACACACCGGAGGAGTACCTCGGCGCGGTCACTCAGTTGCTCGCAGCTCGCAAGGGCAAGATGGTGCAGATGACGAACCACGGCGCAGGCTGGGTTCGCATGGAGTTCATCGTTCCCTCGCGTGGCCTGATCGGTTTCCGCACCGATTTCCTCACCGAGACTCGCGGCACCGGTATCGCCAACGCCGTCTTCCACGGATACGCACCGTGGGCAGGCGAGATCCGCGCCCGCCACACCGGCTCGCTCGTCTCGGACCGTAACGGCACCGTCACTCCGTTCGCGATGATCCAGCTGGCCGACCGCGGCACGTTCTTCGTCGAGCCGGGTGCGGACACCTACGAGGGCATGGTCGTGGGCATCAATCCGCGTCAGGAAGACCTCGACATAAACGTCACCCGCGAGAAGAAGCTGACCAACATGCGTCAGTCCTCCGCAGACGTCATGGAGACCCTGGCCAAGCCCAAGAAGCTCGACCTGGAAATGGCGATGGAGTTCTGTGCAGGCGACGAGTGCGTCGAGGTGACCCCCGAGGTCGTCCGCGTCCGCAAGGTGCACCTCGATTCCAACGAGCGCGCCCGCGAGCGTTCGCGTAGCAAGACTCGCGACAAGGCTGCTCTGTAAGACTCACTTCGTGCGGCAGAAGCGACGTGTCACCCTCGTGGGGCGCGTCGCTTCTGTCGCAGAAGTAGCCGACTACCAAGGAGATCCTCGTTGCGCAAGGTGCTGATGCCGACGGTTCTGGTTTCTGCCATCGCTCTGGCTCTCACCGCGTGCACTGCGGATCCGCCGCCACCCATCGAGAGTGTCGAGACTCCGGTCAGCACGACGATGGTTCCGGCCGAGACCGGTGATCCGGTCGTCGTCGCCATCGACGACGTCGGTATCGGGTTCAATCCACATCTTCTGGCGGATCAGTCGCCCGCGACGGCCGCGGTGAGTTCGCTGGTGCTGCCCAGCCCGTTCCGCCCGGTCAGGAACCCCGACACCGGGGTGACCACCTGGGAGCCGGACCTGTCCTTGCTGCTCTCGGCCGAGGTGACGTCGCAATCGCCGTTCACCATCCGCTACCAGCTGCGCAACGAGGCCCAGTGGTCCGACAGCGCGCCGATCGCCGCCGAGGATTTCCGCTACCTGTGGCAACAGATGATCACCCAGCCCGGTGTCGTCGATCCGGCGGGGTACGCCCTGATCAGCGACGTTGCGTCCTCGGGCGGTGGCAAAACGGTCGACGTGACGCTCTCGTCGCCGTATCCGGCCTGGCAGCGACTGTTCGCCGATCTGGTGCCCTCGCACCTGCTCAAGGACTCACCGGGCGGTTTCCAGGGGGGCCTGACGGACAACGTGCCGGTCTCCGGTTCGCGGTTCAACATCAAGACCGTCGACCGGGGGCGCGACGAGATCCTGCTCGAACGCAACGATCGATTCTGGGACCGACCGGCATCACCGGACCAGATCCTCATCCGCCGCGGAGGAACCTCTGCGCAGCTGGCCGATTCGCTGAGGTCCAGTGACGCTCAGATCGCTCAGGTTCGCGGGGGCTCGGCGCTGCGGGCGCAGCTCTCCGCAATTCCCGGAGTGCGAACCGACACCGTCAGGCAGTCACGTGTGCTGTCGATGACGATCAACGGTCGAGCTCCGAACATGTCCGATTCTGCTGTGCGGCAAGGGATATTTGGTCTGCTCGATCCGAACCTGCTGGCCACGGTCGGAGCAGGCGGCGGCGCGACCGATCGCCGGGCGGCTGCGCAGCTGTCCTCGCCGTCCGACCCCGGCTACTCCGCGACCGCGCCCGCCCCCATCGGCAAGACCGCTGCCCTCGATCTACTCGGTCGGGCCGGGTTCGTGCCGACACCCGATGCCGTGGTGACCTCGACACCGAACCCGAGCGCACCGACCACCCCAGCTCCGACGACGAGTCCAGCTCCGACGACGAGTCCCGCCCCGAGTGCGACGGGCGCTCCTCGGTCGCCCGTCACCCGCCTTGCCGACGCGACCGGCACCGCGTTGCGGTTCGTGATCGGTGCGGTCGAGAACGACGACATCGCGCTCGCGGTCGCCGGCACCGCCGCCGACGAACTCGTCGGCGCGGGCATCGACGCCACCGTCACCCCACTGCCTGCCGACGAGTTGTATTCGACGGCGATGACCGACGGGACCGTCGACGCGGTCGTGGGATGGACGAGCGCCGGGGTCGACCCCGCCACGGCCCTCGCCTCACGGTTCGGCTGCGTCGACGCAGCGGCCGACGGCAGTGGCGACGGCGTCGAGGTGCTGCGCAACCTGTCCGGCCTGTGCGTTCCGGAACTGCAACCGACGATCGACAGGGCACTGGTGAGCGGTCTCGACCCCACCGTGGCCAGGAACGAGGTCGAGCCCGAACTGTGGTCGCTGGCGTCGACCCTGCCGATCATGCAGGACTCGTCCGTGGTGGCCGCCGTTCCCGGCATCACCGGCGTCTCGTTGACCGGCCCGGTGGAGGTCGGGATCTTCGCCGACGCGTCGCAGTGGATACGGACACCCCGATGACCGAACCCGGCGAGACCGACGACAACGACACAGCGAGCGACACAGCGATGACGAACGATTCGACGAGCGAGCAGACGATGCCGGAGCCTTCCATGACGGAGCCGCAGCGGTTGCTCCTGGTGCATGCACACCCGGACGACGAGACGATCACCACCGGCGGCACCATCGCTCACTACGTCCGTGCCGGAGCGGACGTCACGGTGCTCACCTGCTCGCTCGGCGAGGAGGGGGAAGTGATCGGCGAGACGTGGGCAGATCTGGTCGTCGACCGTGCGGATCAGCTCGGCGGCTATCGGATTCTGGAACTGCACCGCGCTCTCGCGGCGCTGGGGTGCAACCCACCTCGATTTCTCGGCGGTGCCGGACGGTGGCGAGATTCGGGAATGGCCGGGACGTCGGCGGCCCGCAAACCGCGCGCGTTCGTCAACGCCGATCGCACCGAGGCTCTCGGAGCGCTCGTCGCGGTGATGCGCGAGCTCCGACCGCAGGTGGTCGTCGGGTACGACCCCGAGGGCGGATACGGCCACCCCGATCATCAGCAGGTGCATTCGCTGGTGACCGAGGCCGTCGAGGTCTGCGGTACGGAGTCGTTCCCCGGCGTCGGATCGCCCTGGGAGGTGGCGAAGTTCTACTGGACGGTCACCGGACACGATCAGTTGCGGGCGGGACTGGCCGCAATCGAGGAGATTCCCGCGCACTGGCGAATGCCGGAGGTCGGCGAGCTGCCGAGTGTTCCCGAGAGCGTCATCACCACGAGTGTCGACATTCGCGGCGTGCTCGATGCCAAGAGGGATGCGCTCCGGGCTCACGCAACTCAGGTGACCGTCGCACCGTCGGGAAGCGAGTACGCACTGTCCAACGACATCGCCCAACCGATTCTGCTCGACGAGCAGTACGTGCTCGTCCGCGGTGAACTCGACCCCGATGAGACGGGCAGGGAGAACGACCTGTTCGCCGGCGTACTAGGCTGTGGCTCGAATCACTGATCTCGATACAGCAGGGGCGGAACACACACATGTACAACTGGGTAGTGCAGGACGCGATCGTCGCGTTCGTCGATTCTCTCAAGCCGCAGTTCGGCGCGCAGGCAGATCTGTACCAGTACGTATTGGGACAGATCGCCATGGGTGCGAGCAACTTGCTGACCTCACTGGGATACCCGCCGGTTTCCTGAGTGCCGGTGCACTGAATTGACCCGGGTCAAGGCAGTATTGGGCGCATGATCTCGAAGGCCGCATCCAATACTGTCGCCCTGGTGTCGTGGGCGACTGTCGCAGTACTGGTGTTCGACGGCTTCCTGTCCGGAATTCTGTCGGTCTTCTTCCTACCGACCTACCTCGGTTCGGTGCAGTTCCCCATCAGCGCTGTGCTCGGCGGGATCGCGAACGTCGCGCTGATTCTGGCCGCACGCAAAGTCGCAGATCGACCGATCTGGGTGGCGTCGCCCCTGTTCGGTTGGTTTGCCGCGGTGGTGCTGTGCATGCTCGGCGGTCCGGGAGGCGACGTTCTCCTACTCGCCGATTGGCGCACCATGCTGCTCATCGTGGCCGGTGCGGGCCCCGCCGGAGTGCTGCTGTTCATGTTCCGGATGAAGGCGATCACAGCAAGCGTGCATGCCGACCCGCATTCCGCAGCACGTCCTCGATCATCGTCGGAGTCAACAGTCCGGTGAAGGTGTTTCGCTGGCTCACGTGGTAGCTGGCGAACACGGTGATCGAGCCCAGGTCGAGCCGAGCCCCATGGCCGAATTTCGGTGCGGGCCTCGGCACATCCCACCCGTTCGCGGCCAGTGTCGGCAGCAGAGACTGCCAGCCGAACGCTCCGAGAACGAGGACGGACCTCAGGGTCGGACGCAGCAACCGCAATTCGTCGTCGAGCCAGGGTCTGCACCGGTCACGTTCGGCGGGAGTCGGTTTGTTCTGCGGCGGAGCACAGTGCACCGGAGCAGCGATGCGAACCCCGTTGAGCGTCAATCCGTCTCCGATATGGGTGGCAGTGGGTTGGCTGGCCAGGCCGACCGCATGCATCGCTCGATAGAGAACGTCACCGCTTCGATCACCGGTGAACATCCGACCGGTGCGGTTCGCGCCGTGTGCCGCGGGTGCCAGACCCACGATCAGCATCGATGCATCGGCCGGGCCGAAACTGGGAACTGCTTTGCCCCAATACGTTTCGTTGGCGAACGCGGCCCGCTTCTCGGTAGCGACCTGCTCACGCCACTGCACCAAGCGTGGACAGGCGCGGCATTCGGCCACCGCGATGTCGAGCTCGTCGATGCTCTGCGGCCGCGTCATGTCAGGTCCGGTGCAGCCAGACGTCCCCGGCTCCAGGGGTGACGGCGTCGATCATCGCCCACGCGTTCTCGATGGGGATGTCGACCACCTCGTAGTGTCCGACGCCTGCGGGAGTTGCGGCGACGACGGTCGCGACCCCGGCGCGACGCTGAAAGAACGTCTGCCGCACCGTCCAGCCGATGATGCCCGCAGCTTCGAGGCTGTGTCGAGTCCTGTCGAGCGAACCGTGCTGGGTGATGAGCCAACCGGGCAGAACCGTGTGGCCGAGGCCGCGAAAGCGATCGCGAGCGAGTCCGAATGCAGCAACGAACAACACCCCGACCGCGATCCACGCCAGCACCGGGATCGGTGCGCCGACGTACTGTGCGATGCCCAGCGCTGCACCGAGAACCAGCACGGGCAGCACAGCGCGGGTGTAGCGGCGTCGACGCGCTGCGGGTCCGTGTTGCAGCAGAGGCCGGTCCGAACTTCCGTGCAGACCGGCCTCGCCGAGCACCGTGGTCATCATCCGCAGCGCCTCGGCGCGTGGGGCCTGGGGGAGCAGCAGAGACGATTCCTTCTTCTCGGCGCTGACGCCCGTCATGATGGCGTCCAGCCTTGCTCCGCCGGCCGCACGAAGCAGCAGCGGTTCGGACAACGAGGTGCCACGAAGTCGCTTGCGATCGAGCGTCGACTGACGGGTGCGCAGCAGTCCGTGGCTGACGTGCATGGTGCGTCCCTGGTCGGTCACGGTCAGGTTGGCGTAGGCCAGCAGGTAGCGGACGCATGCGAAGATGCTCGACACGACGAGCAGCACCATCAGCGCCACGACGACGAACACCGCGATGCCCAATCGCTCGGCGGAGTCGATGCTGTTGGAGACCACCGACGATTCGGCCAGTGTCTGCCCGAGCCCGTATTGGAACAACACGCCGACGGCCGCAGCGATGGTGACGATGCCGGTGATGGAGAACGGCGCGAACCGCACCCACGAGAACTGCCAGTGCGCAATCTCCACACCGGAATCCTCTGCTGCGGTGGATGTTCCGTCGGTCGCCGGGACCTGCCCCGAGACTCGCTGCAACAGGTCTCCGCGGAGTGCCGGTACCAGCGAGGTGTCGAGGGCATTGAGCTCGAAGGCCTCACCCTTGCCTGCCTGTTGCCCGGTGCCGATGCGCAGGATGGACAGGCCGAGTACGCGGTGCAGGACGTTCGCCTCCACGTCGACCGACCGAATCCTGTTGCGCGGGATGGACAGGACCTTCTTCTGCAACACTCCGGTGCGAAGTTGCACGTGTACCGGACCGATTCGGTAGCTGGTGGTGAACCATCGCAGAATTGCGAACACCACCACGACTGCGAGGATGCCGAGACTCCAATAGTGGTTACCGCTCTGACTGCCGACGAAGAACGAGATCAACAGCACCGGCAGAATCTTGATGCCCTCGTTCACCGGATGTACCAACAGCATTCGCTTGTCCAGGCGCAGCCAGGGCTGTTCCTCCTCGACGGCGAGGAGTTCCGCCTGATCCTGCGGGCTGCCGGCGGTCACGTGGCATCTCCGACGGTACGGCCGGCGATATCGGTCAGGCGCGCGACCGTCTTGTCCGCGACGTCCTGATCGAGCGCTGTGATCTTCACCGCGCCCGCGGACGACGCCGTGGTGACGGTGACGGTGGCCAAGCCCAACAGACGGTCGAGCGGTCCGCGCTCGGTGTCGACGGTCTGTACTCGCGAGATCGGTGCGATCCGCCGCTCCTGGCTCAACCAGCCGGTGCGGATGTAGACCGCGGTGTCGCTGATCTCCCAGCGATGCACGCGATATCGCCACTGTGGCACGACCGCGACGTGCAGGGCCGCGAGGACGATCGAGGCGACGAGGACGGTGACGTGCGGCCAGGTGGTCCAGTTCGAGTCGACGACGGCCCAGACGATCTGGGCGACGAAGATCGGTACCCACAGCAGACCGGCACTCAGCGCCCAGAGCAGACGCGCACGGGGAGAGGGTTGCCACTGCGGATCGGTCATCGTTGTCACGGCTACAAACCTAGGGGTGTCGTTCGGTAACCACCACCCCCGGAGCCTGCGGAACGACCCCAGTACGGCGGGAGTGGAGCCTGCGGAACGACCCGGGAGGGGAGGAGTGGAGCCTGCGGAACGACCCGAATGGGGGAGGGGTGGGTGGCACGTGCGTACCAGGAAGCGCATGATCGACTGGTGACTTCGCTGCCTGATACCGCTCCAGCCGCTTCTGCCATGCGCCGCGTTCTGCGTCGCGCCCGGGACGGAGTCTCGTTGAACGTCGACGAGGCGACGGTTCTGCTGCATGCGCGTGGGGACGATCTGGTGGATCTGATGGCGTCGGCGGCGCGAGTTCGTGATGCGGGTCTGGAGTCGGCCGGGCGTCCGAAGACGGTCTCGTATTCGCGAAAGGTCTTCGTACCCATCACGCGGTTGTGCCGCGACAAGTGCCATTACTGCACGTTCGTCACGGTGCCCGGCAAGCTCAATGCGGCCGGGCACGGGATGTTCATGGATCCCGACGAGATCATCGACGTCGCTCGCAAGGGTGCCGCGCTCGGGTGCAAGGAAGCGCTGTTCACCCTCGGCGACCGACCGGAGGAGCGGTGGCCCGAGGCCAAGGCGTGGCTCGATTCCCGCGGCTACGATTCGACCCTGGATTACGTGCGCGCCATGTCGATCAGGGTGCTCGAGGAGACCGGTCTGCTGCCGCACCTCAATCCGGGAGTGATGTCGTGGCAGGAGCTGTCGCGACTCAAGCCGGTCGCCCCGTCGATGGGGATGATGCTCGAGACCACCTCGCGTCGGTTGTTCGAGGAGAAGGGGCAGGCGCACTACGGCAGCCCCGACAAGGATCCCGAGGTTCGGCTGCGGACGTTGACCGACGCGGGTCGCCTGAACATCCCGTTCACGACCGGCATTCTGGTGGGAATCGGCGAGACACTGCGCGATCGCGCCGAGTCGATCATGGCAATTCGTAAGGTGCACAAGTCTTTCGGGCACGTTCAGGAAATCATCGTGCAGAACTTCCTGGCGAAGTCCGACACCGCGATGCGATCCGTCCCCGATGCGGGGCTCGAAGAATTCCTGGCGACCATCGCGGTGACGCGCATCGTGGTCGGCCCGTCGACGCGGATTCAGGCTCCGCCGAATCTGGTCGAGCCGGAGGAGACCGCAGCGCTGCTCGGTGCAGGCGTCGACGATTGGGGCGGGGTCTCGCCGCTGACTCCCGATCACGTCAACCCGGAGCGGCCGTGGCCGAACCTCGACACCCTCGCCGAGCTGTCCGACAAGGCGGGCTACCGCTTGGTGGAACGTGTTGCAGCGCAACCGCAGTACGTTCTGGCCGGCGCTCCGTGGATCGATCCGCGGATCTCGGCGCACGTGCGGGCGCTCGCCGATCCCGAGACCGGCATGGCGCGTGAGAACGTCAACCCGACGGGTCTGCCGTGGCAGGAGCCGGACGAGGAGTGGGAGTCCTCGGGACGCGTCGACCTGAACACCGAGATCGACACTCAGGGACGCAATACCGAGACGCGCTCGGATCTGGCGAATGCGTTCGGCGACTGGGACTCCATTCGCGAGCAGGTGCGCGATCTCGCCGGGCTCGAGCGGGTCGATCGCGACTTGGTGTCGGCATTGACGGCAGCGGAGAAGGATCCGGCCGGGCTGACCGACGAGCAGTACCTCGCACTCGCCACGGCCGAGGGTCCGGGCATGGACGCCGTCGCGGCCCTGGCGGACGATCTGCGCAAGCAGGTCAACGGAGACACCGTCACCTACGTGGTGAACCGGAACATCAACTTCACCAACATCTGCTACACCGGGTGCCGCTTCTGTGCGTTCGCGCAGCGCAAGGGTGACGCCGATGCGTTCACCCTGTCCACCGCCGAGGTCGCCGATCGTGCGTGGGAAGCGCACGTCGTCGGTGCCACCGAGGTCTGCATGCAGGGTGGAATCGACCCCGAACTACCGGTGACGGGCTACGCCGACCTGGTGCGTGCGGTCAAGGCTCGGGTTCCGTCCATGCACGTGCACGCGTTCTCACCGATGGAGATCGTCAACGGGGCCTCCCGCGGCGGTCAGTCGATTCGCGAGTGGCTCACCGAACTCCGGGCCGCAGGGCTGGACTCGATACCGGGTACGGCCGCGGAGATCCTCGACGACGAGGTCCGCTGGGTGCTCACCAAGGGCAAGCTGCCCGCTGCCGAGTGGATCGAAGTGATCACCACCGCGCACGAGGTGGGCCTGCGGTCGAGCTCGACGATGATGTACGGGCACGTCGACAATCCGTCGCACTGGGTCGGTCACCTGAACGTGCTCAAGAAGATCCAGGACGAGACCGGTGGGTTCACCGAATTCGTGCCGCTGCCGTTCGTGCACCAGTCCTCGCCGCTGTATCTGGCCGGAGCGTCCCGACCCGGGCCGACCAACCGCGACAACCGTGCGGTGCACGCCCTGGCTCGCATCATGCTGCACGGCCGAATCGACAACATCCAGACATCGTGGGTGAAATTGGGAATCACGGGTACACAGGCGATGCTGAACGGAGGCGCGAACGATCTGGGAGGGACCCTGATGGAGGAGACGATCTCGCGTATGGCGGGTTCGCAGAACGGTTCGGAGAAGACCGTCGCGGAACTGCACGAGATCGCCGACGGCATCGGACGACCGGTTCGTCAGCGCACCACCACGTACGGCCCGGCTCCGGCGGTATCGGTTGCCGGCTTGATCTGACCCTCGGGTCCCCTTTTTCGAAATGGAGCTTGTCTGACATGGACGACCGTCGAGTCGCCGCGGTTCTGAGCAGTGCCGTCGCCATCATTCATCCCGTGCTCGACATCCTGGCGACACGGGATCCGATCGGGCTCAAGGGGCGCACGTTCCGTGAGTCCTCCGCGGATGACTCGACGCTCGACAACGTGATCGATTTTCTCGCGAAGGCCTTCGACACCACCGACTTCCCCGGTACCGCGGGCTGGGAGAAGCTCGACAGCGACGCTCGTTCGCAGTGGTGGGTCAATCGGATCGGCGCACTCAACACCGTGGCCGTGGCGTTCCCCGGTGTGTTCGGCATTCTGGTCAACCGCCTGCCGATCCAGGACCTGCTCGGGTTCGCCAACCAGGCGATGGTGCTCGTGGCCGTGGCGCGCGAGTCGGGGGTCACCGACCGCGAGACGCACGTCGCGCTGCTCGGATCGGTGCTGTGCAAGCGCGATCTGACGTCCCTGGCCGACAGTGCTCCGGCGCAGAAGGAGCAGTCACCCAAGTCGGGTCCGTTCGCACTGCTGCGCGGAATGTGGCAGATCGCGAACGTACTGCGGGACGTGGCAGGCGAACTGGAGAAGCGTCCGCACCCCCGCGGCTTCTACCGCGTGCTCGGCGCCATCCCCCTCGTCGGTGGCGTCGCCGGATATCTCGGTGAGCGCGGCGCTCTCTCGCGTGCCGCCAAGCAGGGGCGCAAGTGGCTCGCGGCCCACAAGAAGGCATCGGCACTCGGTGCCGACTCGCCCGCGAAGCAGTTGCGTCGATAGCCGAGCGGGGCAGGTGAGGCGACCCTGAGTCGGTCGCCCTCGAGTTCGGACGGCGATACTAGGATGCTCAGGGCGCGCGAGCGCCCACGATCGATACAGGAGGGGAGAGCAGCAGTGACCTACTCGATTGCAGAACCGTGCGTAGATGTACTGGACAAAGCGTGCATCGAAGAGTGCCCGGTGGATTGCATCTACGAGGGTAACCGAATGCTGTACATCCACCCCGACGAATGCGTCGACTGCGGAGCCTGCGAGCCCGTGTGCCCCGTCGAGGCCATTTTCTACGAGGACGACGTGCCCGAGCAGTGGAGCGCATACGTCGGTGCCAACGTCGACTTCTTCGACGACCTGGGATCTCCCGGTGGCGCAGCCAAGCTCGGCAAGACGGACTACGACCCGCCGTTCATCAAGGCTCTGCCTCCCATGGGCGAGAACTGACGCCTTGGCACGCAGAGCGGTGGCAGCGACGCTGCCCGATTTCCCATGGGACTCGTTGACCGCTGCCAAGGAGACGGCGTCGGCGCACCCGGACGGCATCGTCAATCTATCGGTCGGGACACCGGTGGATCCGGTTGCCGAGGTCATCCGCACCGCACTGAATTCGGTTGCGGACGAACCCGGATACCCGACCACCGTCGGTACCGTTGCGCTGCGGGAGGCCGCGGTCGCCGCGCTCGAGCGCCGCTACTCGATCACCGGCATCGGGGTCGACGCGGTGCTGCCTGCCATCGGCACCAAGGAAATGATCGCCTGGTTGCCGACATTGCTGGGCCTCGGAGCCGAGGACCTGGTCGTCATCCCCGAACTGGCATATCCCACTTACGAAGTGGGTGCTCTGCTTGCCGGCGCTCGTATTCTGCGGGCAGACGGTCTCGCGCGGCTCGGACCGGAGCGCGCGTCGTTGATATTCGTCAATTCGCCGTCCAACCCGACGGGCAAGGTGCTCGGTGTCGAGCACCTGCGCAAGGTCGTCGACTGGGCCCGCGAACGTGACGCGATCGTCGTCTCCGACGAGTGCTACCTGGGTCTGACCTGGGATGCCGAGGCCGTGTCGGTTCTCGACCCCCGCGTGTGCGACGGAGATCACACCAATCTCCTTGCGGTGCACTCACTCTCGAAGACCTCGAACCTGGCCAGCTATCGCGCCGGCTTCGTCACCGGAGATGCCTCCCTCGTCGCCGAGTTGCTCGAGGTGCGCAAGCATGCCGGCATGATGGTGCCGTTGCCGATCCAAGCTGCCATGACCGCCGCACTGGCCGACGACGAGCACGAGAACATCCAGCGCGAGCGATACCGAGCCCGGCGAACGACTCTCAAATCCGCCGTCGAGGCAGCGGGCTTCACCGTCGACCACTCCGAAGCCGGGCTCTACCTCTGGGCCACGCGGGGTGAGAAGTGCCGCGACACCGTCGACTGGCTCGCCCAGCGCGGCATCCTCGCCGCACCGGGGGAGTTCTACGGTCCCGACGGTGCCCACCACGTGCGGATCGCGTTGACGGCCACGGACGAACGCATCGAGGCTGCGGCGGCTCGCCTGCGCGGATAGTGCGTGGTGCACTGACTGTCCACGATTCGGCCCGGCCAACGGAATTCCGTTTCTCGATGCGAATTGTGGGCAGAAAAGTCGGTTGGCTTCGGCTCGGCCCGGGTGTTCTCATGTACCCATGACCCTCAGCCTGCTGCTCAGCTTCGCCGGTGTGTGCTTTCTGCTGGCGATTCTGCCCGGGCCCGATTCGTTTCTGGTGCTGCGTTACAGCATCGGCGGTCTCAAGCCCGGGATCGCGGCGGCGATGGGCGTCGCGATCGGTGGACTGTTCTGGGCGGTGCTGGTAGCCGTCGGGCTGGCGGCGATCGTCGAGCAATCCGCGACCGCGTATCGCGTCGTCAAGATTCTCGGCGGACTGTATCTGCTGTACCTGGGCGTGAAGGCTTTCCGCGCCCGACGGAAGAACAAGGTGGCCGGTGAGCCGCTGGTGCCTGTCGCTGCGTCTGCGTGGTCGGCGTTCGGTGCCGGAGTTCTCTCGTGCGCGCTCAATCCCAAGGTCGGGCTGTTCTACCTCGCAGTGGTGCCGCAGTTCCTCACCGTGGTCACCTTCACCGGTGCCATGACGCTCGGGCTGGTCGAGGTGGTGGTGGCCGCTCTGGTGATGGGAGTGTTTTCCGTTCTCGCCTCACGTGCGGTGGCTCTGCTGAGCAGGCCCGCGGTGACCGACTGGCTGGACCGCATCAGCGCCGGATTCCTGGTCGCGCTCGGCATCGGAACTGTCGGGTCCGCCGCCTAACGGAGCGCGCCGATCACGGCTCGAGGTCCGGCTCGCCCACATCCCAGCCGCCGCGTCGGATGCGCAGGATGTAGACCAGTTCGTTGCTGCCGAACGCCTCGACGGTGGTGAACCGTTTCGGCTCGGTGTTGACCTCGGGATTGCGTGCGTGAGCTTCCTCGTAGAGTTGAGTGGCTCGCAGATCGGCCAACTCCACACGGGTCCAGAAGTCGTCGGACTGCACCGAGTAGACCAGCCTGGGCGCGCCGTCGGTGACGTGTGCGATGTCGATGTCGTCATCGTCGGAATCGGAGTCCTCGAGGTCCAGATCGAGGTCGTCCTCGGAATCGGTGTCCTGCTCTGCGTCGGTTCCGATCAGATAGACACCCGCCTGCAGGTCACCAGCGGCGACCGTCATGTACTCGGCGTAGTCGCCGGTGTCGATTCCGTCCACGTCCATGTATGTACGGTAGCCATGTGCTGCTTCGTTCACTGAACCCACTCGCCGTTGCGCGGGGAGACGATATTCCCGACGCCATCACGATCGACGGAGTCTCCCTCTCTCGTGCCGATATCCTGGGCGCGGCGACGTCCGTGGCCGAGCGCATCTCACGAGCCGACCGCCTCGCGATCTACGCGACGCCGTCGGTGAAGACGGTGCTCGCCGTCGTGGGTGCACTGATCGCCGGTGTCACCGTGGTACCCGTTCCGCCCGATGCCGGGGTGGCCGAACGTGAGCACATCCTCCGCGACTCGGGCGCGCAGGCGTGGCTCGGTGAAGCACCGCCCGATACCTCCGGCCTCGATGTTCTGCCGGTGCGTCAGCATGCACGGTCGTGGCACAGCTACCCCGAACCTCTGCCGTCCTCGGTTGCGTTCGTGCTCTACACCTCCGGTACCACCGGCCCGCCGAAAGGCGTCCTGATCTCTCGCAGCGCCATCGCGGCCGGGCTCGACGCGTTGGCGCAGGCCTGGGCATGGACGTCGAAAGACACTGTGGTGCAGGGGCTTCCGTTGTTCCACGTGCACGGCCTCATTCTCGGTGTCCTCGGCCCGCTTCGGGTGGGCAGCCCGCTGATCCACACCGGTAAGCCGACGCCGGAGCTGTACGCGGCCGCACGCGGATCCCTGTACTTCGGGGTGCCGACCGTATGGTCGCGCATCGCCGCGGACGAGGACTCGGCCCGCGCTCTTGCCGGTGCCCGTCTGCTGGTTTCCGGCAGTGCCCCGCTTCCGGTCCCGGTGTTCGAGAAGCTGCGTGAACTCACCGGCCAGGCTCCGATCGAGCGATACGGCATGAGCGAAACCCTCATCACCATCAGCACCCGCGCCGACGGGGAGCGTCGCGCAGGCTCGGTCGGACTGCCGGTCGCGGGCGTCGAGACACGGTTGCGCGGTGAGAAGGGCGAAATCCTGCCGCACGACGGCGAATCCATCGGAGCGTTGCAGATTCGCTGCCCGATGCTGTTCGACGGCTACCTGAACAACCCCGAGGCGACGGCGAAGACCTTCACCGAGGACGGGTGGTTCGACACCGGGGACGTCGCTCTCATCGAGCCCGACGGCTTCCACCGAATCGTGGGACGAGCCTCGACCGATCTGATCAAGTCCGGCGGATATCGCGTCGGCGCAGGGGAGATCGAGACGGTGTTGCTGGGGCATCCGAGCGTCGACGAGGTGGCCGTGGTCGGTGTGCCCGACGACGATCTGGGTCAGCGCATCGTCGCGTTCGTCGTCGGAACCGATGTGGAGGATCGGGTGCTGATCGATCTGGTGGCCACCGAGCTGTCGATTCACAAGCGGCCCCGTGAGATTCGCGTCGTCGACTCCCTCCCGCGTAATGCGATGGGGAAGGTGCAGAAGAAGTTGCTCGGCTGACGCTGTTGACGTTATAGGTTAGGCATGCCTATTGTTCTGGGCCATGACCGCACCTGCGCCCGCAATCGCCATCGGGGCAACCCAGCTCGAGACCGGCACGATCGAGGCCGCGACGCGTCGTGAGTTCCTCATCGGCAGCGTCGCGATCGCGGCCCTGCTCGCCGGATGCGGTACCGGTGAGGAGCAGGCCCCGGGCGACGGGACGGCGGCGGACGGCTATCCGCGCACGATCGTCGACGATGCCGGTGAGTCCGTCGTGATCGACCGTCGGCCACAGCGGGTGGCGTGTGTGGCCAACCTGTGGGATCTGGACACGGTGCTCGCGCTCGGTGTCGTCCCCGTGCAGTTCGGGGTGCGTGAGGGCTTCGCCGAGATGACCGGCGCACCGAACCGGTCGTGGGAATGGCACGAGAACGCTCTCACCGAACTCGGCGGGTCGAGTGAGCGGATCTCCCTCGGCGAGTCGATCGACACCGAGCGCATCGCCGCGGCGGAACCGGACCTCATCATCGGAGACGACGGGGTGGCCGAGTCTCGTTCCCAGCTCGAATCGCTCGCCCCGGTGCTTCAGATCGCGTACTTCGATTGGCGACGCAACCTGCAGATCATCGGAGACGCACTCGATCGGCGAGATCGCGCGGACGAGCTCATCTCGGACACCGAGGCGAGAATGTCCGCCGCGCTCGAAGGCCTCGACGTCGCGGGTGCGACGGTCGGTCTGATTGCCGCCTACGACACGGCGACGTTCTACGGACTCGGTCACGAGTCGATCCCTGCCGTGGATCTGTTCCGGCGGGCCGGGTTCACGACGGTCGCCGCCCTGTCCGACGGAGCGACCGCCGACGCCCCGCGCCCCGAGTTCTCCGCAGAGAACGCCGACATCCTCGCCGATGCCGACGTGCTCGTCGTGTTCGACTTCGGCTCGACCGGGATCGTCGATACCGGACTGTTCACCTCGTTGCCGAGCGTCGCAGCGGGCCGGGTGGTGGTGCTCGAACAAGGTGAAGTGGCTCAGGGCTTCTCGACGTTGAGCCCGCTCAATCTCGACATCTGCATCGATGTGGTCCGCCGCGCAGCCGAACTGCTCTGATGAACGCCGTCGTCAGCGAGAGTGCGAGGCGGCGGTTAAATTCGAGAGATGACCACTATCGATGGTGCGCGCATTCTCGTATTCGGTGCCAGTGGCGGTCTCGGCGGTCCGATCGTCGAGCAGCTCGCGAAGGCCGGTGCTCGGCTGACCGTGAGCGGCCGGAGCATCGAGTCTGACCACCACACGGTGAATGCCGATCTGACGCTGCCTGATTCGGCTCGCTCGGTGGTCGCGGAGGCCGTCGAACACCACGGCGGACTGGACGGGATCGTCATCGCCGCAGGTGTCGTGGCGTTCGGGCCGGTCACCGAGGTGGACGACGACACCGTCGACGAACTGTTGCTGCTCAACTATCTCGCACCACTGCGGGTACTTCGAGAAGCGCTGACCACCCTGGATCAGGGCGGGTTCGTGCTCAACATCAGTGCCGTCGTGGCCGACAAGCCGATGCCGAACATGGGTGCCTACTCGGCGAGCAAGGCCGCGGTGACGGCACTGCTGAAAAGCGTTCGTACAGAGGCACGTAAGTCGAAGATCAGGATCGTGGACGTGCGTCCGCCGCACACCGAGACGGGTCTTGCGACGCGGCCGATCGCCGGGCAGGCACCGAAACTGCCCCAGGGTCTGACGCCGGAGGCGGTGGCGGAACGTATCGTCGCGGCGATCACCGACGACGAAACCGACGTCGGCGCAGACCAGTTCTCTTAGGCTATTGTCGGCACCGTGACCGAGACACATGTGACCGACGCGGGCAGAAGGCTCGTGCGTCGTCGCACCATCGATCTGTGCCTGGTCTGCACTTCTTCCTGTTCGTAACTGTCGATCGAACCCAGCCCCGACGAGCTCTACGTGCTCCTCGGGTTCTTCCGGCAACCTTTTTCGACGAACAGGATCACTCATGACCACATCTGTGTCCCACCTCGGCGGCATCATCGCCGCCACCGACGAGGCCGTGCAGGCCGACGCCAAGAACGCCCAGGCGGTCTTCCGGGCCTCGGTCACCGCGCACGATGCCGTCGCCAGCACCGTCACCCTGGGCAAGTACAGCGTCGAGGTCGACGAGCCGCCCGCCCTCGGTGGTGAGAACAAGGCGGCCAACCCGGTCGAGTACTACCTGGCGTCACTGCTGTCCTGCCAAGTGGTCACGTACCGCGTCTGGGCGGAGAAGCTCGGTATCGTCGTCGACGACATCAAGGCCAAGGCCGAGGGTGACCTCGACGTTCGCGGATTCTTCGGTTTCGACGACGACGTTCGTCCCGGTTTCGGTGAGGTGCGGGTCGTGGTGACCGTCACCGGTCCCGAGTCGCGGGAGCGGTACGAGGAGCTGCAGCAGGCCGTCGACGATCACTGCCCCGTGCTGGATCTCACGCGCAATCCCACCCCGATCCACACCGTTCTCGAAACGGCCTGACGTCATGAGCGAACGGACATTCGGTCTGCGTACCAGAGCAATTCACGCCGGAGCGAGACCTGACCCTTCCACCGGTTCGCGTGCGGTGCCGATCTATCAGACGGCGAGCTACGTGTTCGAGAATTCGGCGGACGCGGGCGATCTGTTCGCTCTGCAGAAGTACGGCAACGTCTACAGCCGCATCGGGAATCCCACCGTCGCCGCCTTCGAGGAGCGCATCGCGAGCCTCGAAGGCGGTATCGGGGCGGTCGCGTTCGCCAGTGGGTTGTCGGCCGAGTTCGCGGTGTTCGCTGCGCTTGCCGGTAGCGGAGACCACATCGTTGCCGCGGCCGGGCTCTACGGCGGCACGGTGACCCAGCTCGATGTGACCCTGCGCCGCTTCGGCGTCGAGACCACCTTCGTTCCCGGCACCGATCCGGCGGATTACGCAGCGGCGGTGACGGATTCGACCAAACTGATCTACGCCGAGATCATCGGCAACCCGTCGGGCGAGATCGCCGACCTCGAGGGTCTCGCCGCTGTCGCGCACGATCACGGAATTCCGTTGGTGATCGACGCGACGATGGCGACTCCCTGGCTCAGTCGGCCCATCGAATTCGGTGCCGACATCGTGATCCACTCGGCCACCAAGTTCCTCGGCGGACATGGTTCCACCCTCGGGGGAGTGGTGATCGAATCCGGTCGATTCGATTGGGGCTCGGGAAAATTCCCGCAGATGACCGAACCGGTTGCGTCGTACGGCGGGCTGTCGTGGTGGGGGAACTTCGGCGAGTACGGCTTTCTGACGAAGCTGCGCAGCGAGCAGTTGCGCGACATCGGGGGCGCATTGGCACCGCAATCGGCATTCACGTTGATCCAGGGAGTGGAAACGCTGCCGCAACGGATGGATGCGCACGTCGGTAATGCCCGAGTGGTCGCCGAGTGGCTCGAGGCAGATCCCCGGATCGAGTACGTGAGATGGGCCGGGCTGCACAGTCACCCACACCACGACCGAGCAGCGAAGTACCTCCCCACCGGTCCCGGTGCGGTGTTCGCTTTCGGAATCGACGGTGGCCGCGAGGCCGGGCAGGCGTTCGTCGAGAGCGTCCAGGTCGCCAGCCACGTCGCCAACATCGGTGACGTGCGCACGCTGGTTATCCACCCGGGCAGCACCACGCACCGACAACTGACCGACGAGCAACTGCGCGGAGCAGGTGTCGGTCCCGAGCTGATTCGTATCAGCGTCGGCCTCGAAGACGCCGAGGACATTCTGTGGGACCTGGATCAGGTCCTGACGCTGGCAACAGGAAAGGCTCGGTCATGAGCGAACGCACCTGGCAGGGCCCGTCCGCGCCGCAGCGGCAACGCATCCTGCGAGAGACGAAGACCGTCGCGATCGTCGGTGCGTCGAAGAACCCCTCGCGGGCAAGCTACTTCGTCAACCGATACCTCTCGTCGACGAGCAACTACGAGATCTTTCTGGTGAACCCGACGGTCACCGACATCGAAGGAACGACGGTATACCCCACACTCGCCGAACTACCGAAGCCGCCGGATCTGGTCGACGTGTTCCGCAAGTACGACGACCTTCCTGAAGTGCTTTCGGAAACCATTGCAGCGCAGGCGAAGACGATCTGGCTTCAGCTGGGGCTGTGGCACGAGCAGGTGGCCAACGACGGCGAGGCAGCGGGATTGAACGTCGTCATGGATCGGTGCCTCAAGATCGAACACGCCCGATTCCACGGGGGATTGCACCTGGCCGGATTCGATACGGGAGTGATCGATTCGCGTCGGACACGGGGGTAGGCGCGCGTACGCCTCACCACGTGAGGACGGTGTTGTCCTCGAAAACCAGTCCGGTGGGTCCGTCGGCGTCGAGGGTGGCGAGTCGAATCGCCACGGCCGCACCCTCGTCCGGCGATCGCGTTCCGCGGAATCCATTGAAGTCGGTGGCGACGTGCCCAGGAGCTGCTCCGTTGACCTTGATCGGGGTATCGGCAAGGTCTCGGGCGTAGTGGACGGTGAGGGCGTTCAGAGCGGTCTTCGAGCTCGAATACGCCATCGATGGCGTGCCCACCCATGCGCCGTCCTCGCCGATGGAACCGCGCTTGCTGGTGACGTTGACGATCCGACCGGCCGGGGACTCTCTCAGTAGCGGCAGGAATGCGTTGGTCACATCGACGACGGCGAAGACGTTGACGTCGTACACCTTTCGCAGATCCGACGAATTCTCCTCGATAGGGCGGTGATAGCCGACGTTGATGCCTGCGTTGTTGATCAGAGCGTCGAGGTGGCCCACTTCGGTGTCGATGTGTCGGACGGCCTCGTCGATGTCGTCGGCCGAGGTGACATCGAGCCGAATCGGGCGTACGTCTCCGTCGATCCCGGTGGCCGCGGTGACGCCCCCGGCGAGATCTCGCGAGCCCAGATAGACGACAAACCCCTGGGCGGCGAGGCCGCGGACGATGGCAAGGCCGATGCCTCGGTTGGCACCCGTGACCAAAGCAGTGTGTGTTGTCATATCAACACCATGCACCCGGTTGTGTTGTCATGTCAACAGGTCGGTGGATAGGGTGGCGCAATGACGCTGTTGAACGAATCCGAGATGGCCCTGTGGCACGCGTGGAAGCGGGCGCAGGACGCCGTATGGACTCGCGTCACCGCGGAGATCGCGGACAGAACTGGCTTGTCGGATCAGGACTTCGCGGTTCTGACCCGAGTGCACGAAATAGGGCATGGGGTGCTGCGGCAGAGCGCATTGGCGGCGTTGCTCGAGTGGCATCGCAGTCGGCTGTCGCATCATCTGACCCGAATGGCCGACCGCGGACTGATCACTCGTCGTCCGGTCGACGGGGGAGTGGAGGTAGTTCTCACCGAGGTGGGGCGCGACGCCGTCGTGCGCGCGCGGCCCGTTCACGCGGAGGCGGTCAGACGGTATCTGCTCGACGCGATTCCGGCTTCCGAGCGAGTGGTGTTCGAGCGCATCCTTGCCGGCCTCATGCTTTCAGCAGGCGACCACTGATCACGGTGGCCAGTGCACGTGGAGCAAAACGGACACTGCCGGCGCTGATCTTGTTGGACAGGCCGGACACGATGCTGGCGGGGGTGCGGCGAGAGTCCAACGCGCGCAGAGCCGTCGCGACCACTTGCTCGGAGGTCTGGAAGTTGCCCACCGCGGCGTCTTTGGACCCCACGACGTCGAAGAACTCGGTGCGGGTGGGGCCGGGGGAGAGCGCGAGAATCTTCAGCGGCGAGCTGCGGTGCTCGAAGGCCAAGGCCTCGGTGAAGTTGAGGACGAAGGCCTTCGTGGCACCGTAGACAGCCATGTTGGGGGTGGGTTGGTACGCAGCGGTACTCGCGATGTTGATCAGCGCGCCGGTGAGGTTGGGCAGAAACGCATGCGTCAGGTCGACCAGCGCGCTCACGTTCAGCGCGATCTCTGCGGCGATGCGCTCGGGATCCTCGTCGGCGAATTTCCCGTGAGTTCCGAAACCTGCGTTGTTGACGAGTGTGGTGGGGATGATTCCTTTGTCGGCCAATGTGGTTCGGAGGGTCTCGCCGACGCCGGGAACTCCCAGATCCATCGCGACAACGGTTGCGGTGACGCCGTGGTCGGCTTCGATACTTCGTGCCAGGGTGTCCAGTCGGTCGGCACGCCGTGCCACCAGGACGACGTTCTCGCCCCGTGCCGCGAATCGAGTGGCGAACTCCTCGCCGAGGCCCGAACTTGCTCCGGTGATCAGTGCTGTGGAAGTCATGTCCGCCAATGTAGGCAGTGTCAGCATTGTTGTCAACGCCAACATCGCCTAGGGTGGAACCCATGGCAACGCAGCGGTACCACCACGGTGACCTGCGCGCGGTACTGCTCGACGAGGCCGAACGGAGCATCGCGCACCGCGGAGTCGACGCGTTGTCACTTCGACAGCTGGCCAGAGATGTCGGGGTCAGTCACGGTGCTCCCGCGCGCCACTTCCGCGACAAGCAAGCGCTGTTGGATGCGCTGGCCCTGCACGGTTTCGAGGAGCTGAACCGCCGGATGGTCGCCGCGGCAACTGGACCCGGTGAGCTGATGGCTCGGTTTCGTGCAGTCGCTCGCGCCTACCTCGGATTCGCCGTCGAACATCCGGAGTTGCTGGACGTCATGTACAGCACCAAGCATCATCCCGACGCCAGCGAGAAGCTGAAAACTGTTGCGCACGAGAGCATGACCGCCACCGAGGCATTGCTCGGCGAAGCCATCGCCGCGGGTGTGATCACCGATGCCCCGCCCGCGATCCTCGCGCGGGTTGCTTTCGCGAGCGTGCACGGACTTGCGATGCTGGCCACCGGGGACCTGCTCGACGGCGTCGCGATCGAGGATCTTCTCGACGCGACCGTCGACACGCTGCTGCGTGGGTTCACCTAGGTTGAACGGCATGACCGAATACGACCTGCAACGCTTCGTCGATGCCCAGGACCCCGTCTGGACCGCGGTGACGAAGGAACTGAAGGCGGGACGCAAGCAGACACACTGGATGTGGTTCGTGTTCCCGCAGTTGGCGGGACTGGGGCGTAGCGCGACCGCTCAACACTTCGGCATCGCCGATCTGACCGAGGCGGAGTTCTATCTCTCGCACGAAGTGCTGGGCCCTCGCCTGAAGAAGGCGGCAAGGCTTGTTGCAGCTGTCGAGGGGCGGACGGTCGACGATATCTTCGGTTATCCCGACAACCTGAAGTTGCATTCGTCCATGACGCTTTTCGCCGAAGCTACCAAGGGCCCGTCCGTATTCGGCGAAGTGTTGCAGAAGTATTTCGCCGGTGAATTCGATAGCCCGACACTCGACTTGCTCGACGCGCGATACCGCTAGCATCGCATCCATGACGACTCCACTCGCCGGATCCATTGCCTTCGTCCACGCCAGCTGGCACTTGGACATCGTCGATCGTGCGCGAGTGGGATTCGCTGCCGAGCTGAAGAATCTCGGAGAAACCGAGACGACTGTCGACGTGTTCGAGGTACCCGGGGCCTTCGAGATCCCACTGCACGCACAGCGGCTCGCCAAGACGGGCAAGTACTCCGCGATCGTCGCCGCTGCACTGGTGGTGGACGGCGGAATCTACCGACACGACTTCGTCGAAACGGCGGTCATCGACGGCCTGATGCGAGTGCAGCTGGACACCGACGTGCCGGTGTTCTCCGTGGTGCTGACGCCACACCACTTCCACGAACACGCCGACCACAACGCCTTCTTCACCGCTCACCTCGAAACCAAAGGCGCAGAAGCCGCGCGGGCTGTAGTGAAAACCCTGGCGTCACTGGGGACCATCGGCTGACGCTCGGCGGGCAATCCTGTGTTCGACGAGTATGCGGTGCTCGAGGAGCTCGAACGACGAGAGCCGATTTTCCATCGCCGTGAGTTCGGCATCACGCGTGAGGATTTCGATCGCCTGACGGACGTGGGTTTCTGGGAGGTCGGTGCGTCGGGCAGGCGATACGACCGCGAGCACGTCTGGGCCGTTCTCGAAAAGCGATACGCATCCGACCCCACCGGGCAACTCGATGTCGACTGGACAGCCAGTGAATTCGAGCTCCGAGAAATTGCCTCGAATACGTATTTGCTGACCTACATTCTCGAGCAGGGCGGCCGATCCACCCGCAGGATGACGTTGTGGCAACGCCGCGCGGGTGATTGGAAAATCCTTTATCACCAAGGCACGACCGTATCCGATACCACACCCCACCGACAGGTTTGGAATACTGAATAGTCAAGCAGCGCAATAGTTTTCGATTCAACGAAGGTTGTCAGTCGAACGCACGTTCGATACACTTCATGGCATGACCACAGCGATCTGGCAACTGACCGAGGCCGAACTCCTCGCCGACGCCGCCGCGGTCTCCCACCAGATCCAGCTCCTCGAAGCCCGACGCATCGCCCTCGTCGCCGACATCGACACCCGCGTGAGCCGGGAGAAACTCGGCTTCCCCGGACCCGCAGTCTGGCTCACCTCCACCACCCTGCTCTCACCGTCCAAGGCCACCAAGATCGTCGCCCTCGCCCGCGGACTGAAGAACTTCCCCGACATCGCCGACGCCGTGAACGCCGGCGTCATGACCATCGACCATGCCGCCCTGATCCTCGCCTTCGCCGAAACCCCACCGAAAAAGCTGCCGCAAGAAGGGCAAGACATCGCCCGGAAAGCGATGATCACCGCCGCCACCGGACCTGGAGCCCGCACCGGCCGCATCCGGGAAGCGATCACCAGACTCCACGACACCTACGGCGGCAAGACACCACCCGCCGACGACACCGATCGCAACGAACTCCTTGCCTCCAAAACCCTCAACGGGCGGCTGGTGTTGAAAGGGGACTTCGATGCCGTCACCGGCGAGAAGCTGCTTACCGCACTCTCACCGTTGACCGAACCACGACCCGACCCCGACGGCACCGAGACACCCAAAACCGGAGACGACCGCAGCCCCGCCAAGCGACGAGCCGACGCCTTCGGACACATCCTCGACCAATACCTTGCCTCGAGTGATCGACCCATCGAAGGCGGCGAGAGACCGCACCTGAACCTGCACATCACCCTGCGCGATCTCACCGACCTCCGCGACAATGCCGACGCAGACGACATCGCCGACGACGAAACCACGCGCGCTGCAGCCGAATCCGACACAGAAGCAGGCGATCCGGTCGACATCAACACCGGTAGCCTCATCATCGACGACGCACCAACCGAGCCGGACAACGGCAGTGGCAGTGACCGCCGTGCAACGGATCGCGGCGCATACCGGGACCTGTTCGGCGACGGTACTTCGGTCGGGTGGCTGCCCTGGATGGGACCGCTCTCCCGCAACACCTCCCGGCAACTGGCCTGCGACTGCCTGCTCACCGCCATCGTCATGGACGAGAACGGCTCCCCGATCAACCTCGCTCGCACCGCACGCACCGTCACCGCCAAACAGAAGAAGGCGCTCATCGCCCGAGACCACACCTGCGCCTTCCCCGGCTGCGGTAAACCCGCATCCTGGACAGAGGCACACCACATCCGGCACTGGGCAGACGGCGGACCCACCGACATGAACAACCTCGTCCTACTGTGCGGATTCCACCACCGACTCCTCCACCACAGTGACTGGGAAGTGTTCATCGGCGTCGACAACCACCCCTGGTTCGTGCCACCGGCCACCGTCGACCCATATCGACAACCCCGACCATCCCACGCCCGAGCAGGCCCCCACATCGCCTGAGCCTGCCCAGACGAACCGCAGAAACAATCCAGCCCCGCACCGAGAACACGGTGCGGGGCTGGAAGAGGTTGGCAGTAAGCCTGATTCGGGAATTCAGCTCTCAGTCGTTGGCGTGCAGTGCCGCGTTCAGTTCGACGCCGGTGCCCTTCCACGGCACCACCTCGACAGCGCCCGACAGCGAGTTGCGACGGAACAGCAGGTTGGACTTGCCGGACAGTGTCGCCGCCTTCACCACTGTTCCATCCGGGCCACTCACCTTGGTTCCTGCGGTGATGTAGAGCCCGGCCTCGACGACGCAGTCGTCACCGAGTGAGATGCCGAGTCCGGAGTTCGCGCCCAGCAGGCAGCTCTTTCCGACGGAAATGACGTTCTTGCCGCCGCCGGAGAGCGTGCCCATGATCGACGCGCCGCCGCCCACGTCGGAACCGTCACCCACGACGACGCCCGCGGAGATGCGACCCTCGACCATCGAGTTGCCGAGCGTGCCGGCGTTGAAGTTGACGAAGCCCTCGTGCATGACCGTCGTTCCGCTGGCCAGGTGCGCGCCGAGACGAACGCGGTCGGCGTCGGCGATCCGAACGCCGGTGGGAACGACGTAGTCGACCAGGCGCGGGAACTTGTCGACTCCGTACACGGTCACCGGACCACGGGCACGAAGTTTCGCGCGCACCGTCTCGAAACCGTCCACCGCTGCGGGCCCGAAGTTGGTCCACACCACATTGGACAGCAGACCGAACACGCCGTCGAGGTTCTGCCCGTGCGGCTGAATCAACCGGTGCGAAAGCAGGTGCAGTCGCAGATACGCGTCGTGGGCGTCGATCGGAGCGTCGTCGAGAGAGGCGATGCTGGTGCGCACTGCGACTACCTCGACGCCGCGCGCCTCGTCCGGCCCGACGAGAGCGGCCAGCTCCTCGGGGATGTCCGAACCCTCGAGCCGGACGGTGCCGGTCTCGAAGCCCGACCCGAGCTCCGGGTTCGGAAACCAGGTGTCGAGAACGAGCCCCGACGTCGTGATGTTGGCAATACCTACTGCTGATGCTCCCTGTGCGCTCACGGCTCGAAGAATACGCGGTGGACCCGGAGGGCGGGTTGGCCCGTCATTGCGGGAACGTCGACTGTTCCTGGACGCCGTTCCCGACGCGGCGTCGGTTCGTTATCGGTTCGACCGTCGAGCGTGATCGCATCGGAATGCCGGCGGAGGCATCGACGGCGGGGAAGCTGACAGAGTTTCCCGGTGACCACACGTCCCGACTCCCGCATCCGTGGAGTGACCTCGGTGATGGCGGACGGTGTGTCCTTCACAGGGTTGGTGACGACCCTGGCGACGACGATCGTGCTCGGGGTCGCCCTGGGTTTGCATGTCGCAGGCGCGTGGTAGACATCGTCATCGGCTGACAGGGGGTCGCCGAGGTTGGGGGAGTGTCATGGGTTCGAGCAAGTCCGCGCGTATGCGTTCGGTCGTCACGGCGATCGCTGCTGCGATGGTGGTGGCCGGGAGCGTCGTCGTCGGGTCCGGCACCGCAGTCGCTGATCCCTCCTGCGCCGGCGCAGGCGGTCCGTCGGCAGTGGTCGCACGGATCCCGGGTGCGGCTCTGGAAGGCCTGGCGGTCGACGCGTCGGGCCGGGCCTACGTCACCGACATCGTCTCCGGACGGGTGTACCGCATCGACGCGCCGGGGCAGGCCGCCTACCCCATCGCGACGGTTCCCAGCGGCGGCGGTGGTGCCCTGGCCTGGATGCCCGACGGCACCCTGCTGGTCGGCTACGGGGCCGACCCTCGCGTCTTCGTCGGAGACATCGTCAAGGCCGCCGGGATCGTGCGGCTCGACGTGAACACCCTGACCGTGACCCCGTTCGCCACCGGTCTGAGCGCAGCCAACGGACTCGCCGTCGCTGCTGATGGAACGGTGTACGCCACCAACGACTTCGGCTCGCTCATCGGCCGGATCGGCCCCGATGGTTCGGTCGACCCGGCGTGGGCGAGCTTCCCCAGTGCCAACGGCGCAGTGCTCGACGCCGCCGATCGGTACCTCTACGTCTCGCGCACCTTCGTGAACCCGGGCGTCAGCCGGATTCCGCTCGCCGACCCCTCGGCACCGGAAAGCGTGCTCGACCTGACGGGGCTCGACTCGTTCGCAGCTCCGGACGGGCTCACCCTCGACGACGCCGGACGTCCGGTGGTGCCGCTGAATGCAGGCGGCTCCGTCGTCCGCATCGATGCGCCGGGGGCGACGTGCGTCATCGGCACCGGAACTCGGTTGACCAGCGTCGTCGCCTACGGTCGCTCCGACCAGGGGTTCTCGAACGGAAGATTGTTCGGTGCAGGCTTCGACGGCGTGGTCCGCGAGATTCCGGGATCCACGGCCTAGAGTTTTCACCCGTGACGCTCGAACTGAATGCAGACCCGATCGACCTCACCGCGGCGCTGGTGGACATCCCCAGTGTCAGTGAGGACGAATCGCGCATTGCGGACGAGGTGGAACAGGCGCTCCGCGACCAGACCACCGGCTTCGAGATCATCCGCAGTGGCAACGCCGTGCTGGCCCGGACCAACCTCGGGCTCGGGTCGCGCGTGATGCTCGCCGGGCACCTCGACACGGTTCCCATCGCAGACAACGTGCCGTCGAGGCGGGAACACGACAGCGCCGAAGGTGACATTCTGCACGGCTGCGGAACCGTCGACATGAAGTCGGGCGACGCAGTGTTCCTGCATCTCGCCGCGACGATCGACAATCCTGCGCACGATCTCACTCTGGTGTTCTACGACTGCGAGGAGATCGCGGCTGCCCGCAACGGGCTGGGCCGCATCGAACGCGAACTTCCCGAATGGCTGGTCGCCGACGTCGCGATCCTCGGCGAACCGTCCGGCGGGTTCATCGAGGCCGGTTGCCAAGGGACACTCCGTGTTCGGTTGACGGCGTCGGGAACACGGGCCCACAGTGCCCGGTCCTGGTTGGGCGACAATGCAATTCACAAATTCGGAGCGGTCCTGAACCGGCTCGCAGCGTACCGCGCACGCACCGTCGACATCGACGGCTGCGTGTATCGGGAAGGGCTGCAAGCGGTCCGGATCTCCGGTGGGGTCGCGGGCAACGTCGTTCCCGACGCGGCCGAGCTCGATGTCAACTTTCGCTTCGCACCCGATCGCAGCGTCGACGACGCCGTCGAACACGTTCGTGAGGTGGTCGAGGGACTGGATCTCGGCTTCGAGGTCACCGACTCGTCGCCGGGTGCCCTTCCCGGACTGAACCAGCCTGCGGCGGCTGCGCTCATCGAAGCCGCGGGCGGACAATTCCGCGCCAAGTACGGCTGGACGGACGTCTCCCGGTTCTCGGCGCTCGGTATTCCGGCGGTCAACTACGGGCCCGGCGACCCCAATCTCGCCCACAAGCGCGACGAACGCGTCCCCGTCGAGCAGATCACCCACGTCACGCAGGTTCTCCGGAGCTACCTCACTGCCGGATAGCCTGAACGCCATGAACAGCGACCAGGACCCAGGTAGTTCCGAGGAACACGGCAGTTCCGAAGAACACAGCAGTTTCGAGGGGCACAGCAGCGAGAAGCCGGCCAAGCACAAGGGATCCGTCGTACTTCGGCGTGGCCGGAACACCGAGACCTCCACCTCGGATCAGCGCCTGCTCGACGAGCGAGGACCAGGGAACTGGATTCACTCCGACACCTGGCGAGTCTTGCGAATCCAGAGCGAATTCGTCGAGGGATTCGGTGCACTCGCCGAGGTCCCCAAGGCCGTGACGGTGTTCGGTTCGGCGCGCACCCCCGTCGACCATCCCGAGTACGCCCGAGCCCGGCAACTCGGAGCCGCTCTCGCGAAGGAGGGCTTCGCCGTCATCACCGGTGGTGGGCCGGGCGCGATGGAGGGGGCGAACCGAGGTGCGAGCGAGGCCGACGGCTACTCGATCGGGCTCGGGATCGAGCTGCCGTTCGAGCAGGGCCTCAACGAATGGGTCGATCTGGGCGTCAACTTTCGCTACTTCTTCGTTCGCAAGACCATGTTCGTGAAGTACTCGCAGGCGTTCGTGTGCCTTCCCGGCGGCTTCGGTACTCTCGACGAACTCTTCGAGGCGCTGACCCTGGTGCAGACGGCCAAGGTCACCAGGTTCCCGATCGTGTTGCTGGGCAAGGACTTCTGGTCGGGACTGCTCGATTGGATCAAGACGACTCTCGTGAAAGAAGGCAAGGTGTCCGAGAAGGACCTCGAACTGATCCACTGCACCGACAGCGTCGACGAGGCTGTCCGGATCGTCCGCGAGGCCCAGCAGTGAGCGATCGTGGCACGACCGAACGCGCGATCAGTGTCTGCGTCTACTGCGCGTCCGGTCCCGTCGACTCCTCCTTCATCGACCTCGCCGCCGAGGTCGGCACCGAGATCGGCCGACGAGGCTGGCAGCTCGTCTCGGGCGGCGGCAACGTGTCGATGATGGGCGCCGTTGCTGCGGCGACGCGAGCTGCGGGCGGCAACACGGTCGGTGTGATCCCCAAAGCACTCGTGCATCGCGAGGTCGCCGATGTCGATGCCGACGAGTTGATCGTCACCGACACCATGCGCGAGCGGAAGAAGATCATGGAGGACCGCGCCGACGCGTTCATCACCTTGCCGGGTGGCATCGGGACGTTGGAGGAGCTGTTCGAGACGTGGACCGCGGGCTATCTCGGGATGCACAGCAAGCCGATGGTGATGCTCGACCCATTCGGACATTTCGACGGCATGATGCAGTGGATCGACGGGCTGCTGGCCACGGGCTTCGTCCAGCAGCGCGCTGTGGATGCCCTGATCAGAACCGCGTCGGTCGAGGCTGCCCTGGACGCCTGTGCAACGTTGTGACAGGTCACCAACCGTGGCCGACGAGCGCGCTCCTCAAAGTTGTTACTCTCAAGTAGGGTAAGAAATCTCACATCGTCTTCAAAGGGGAGTACATGGCTGTCGATGCCCGTCAGAAAATTGGAGTGACCGACCTCGCGGTCGCGTTGCCGAAAATGGTGACGGAGGTGCCCAGTCTCCTCAAGGGCCTGGCGGGATTCACCCGCAAACCCGACCACAAGGCGTCGATCGGTCAGGTCTTCCAGGATGCCGCCGCGAAGAACAGCGACCGTCCGTTCGTGCGGTTCGAGGGTGAGTCGATCACCTACCGGGACGCGAACGAGCTCGTCAACCAGTACGCCGCGGTGTTCGCAGACCACGGAGTCAAGCGCGGCGACGTCGTCGGCATCCTCAGCAAGAACCGTCCGGAGGCGCTGTTCGCCGCACTTGCCGCCGTCAAACTCGGCGCCACCGCGGGAATGCTGAACTACAACCAGCGCGGCGATGTACTCGAACACAGCCTGGGCATTCTCGAGGCGAAGGTCCTCGTACTGGACGAGAACGCGCAGGAGGCGCTCGATTCGCTCGACGGGGAGCCGAAGGTCGGTGCCGTACTGCCGCTGAAGAAACTCGCCGAACTCGCCGCGACGGCGTCGACAGCCAACCCGAAGGTGACCGCCGAGATCCAGGCCAAGGAGAAGGCGTTCTACATCTTCACCTCGGGCACCACCGGCATGCCGAAGGCGAGCCTGATGAGCCACTTCCGCTGGCTCAAGTCCATGTCCGGTCTCGGCAACATGGGTGTCCGGCTGCGCAGCAACGACGTCATCTACTGCTGCCTGCCGCTCTACCACAACAACGCGCTGACGGTGACGCTGTCCTCGGTGCTCGCGGGCGGCGCGACGATGGCCATCGGCAAGCAGTTCTCGGTGAGCAATTTCTGGGACGACATCCGGGTCAACAAGGCCACCGCGTTCACCTACATCGGCGAGCTGTGCCGCTACCTGCTGACACAGCCGAAGAAGAGCTCCGACCGCGACAACTCGGTGAAACTGATCGTCGGCAACGGACTGCGCCCGGAGATCTGGGAGGAGTTCACCGAACGATTCGGCATCTCCCGCGTCGCCGAGTTCTACGGTGCAAGCGAGTGCAACATCGCGTTCATCAACGCCCTCAACATGAAGAAGACCGCCGGAATCTGCCCGCTCCCGTACGCCGTCGTCCAGTACGACGAGGAGTCCGGCAAGGCCAAGCGCGGTCAGGACGGCAAGCTCCGCAAGGTCGGAAACGGCGAGGTCGGACTGTTGCTGTCCAAGGTGACCGACCGGGCACCGTTCGACGGCTACTCCGACGACAAGGCCACCGAGAAGAAGTTGGTGCGCGACGGCTTCAAGGACGGCGACGCGTGGTTCGACACCGGCGATCTGGTTCGTAAGCAGGGCTGGATGCACGTCGCATTCGTCGACCGTCTCGGCGACACCTTCCGTTGGAAGGGTGAGAACGTGGCCACCACCCAGGTCGAAGGTGCGCTCGGTGGGCATCCGTCGATCGACGGTGCCGTCGTGTACGGCGTCGACATCGAGGGAACCGACGGCAAGGCAGGCATGGCTGCGGTGACGCTGCGCGAGGGCGAGACCTTCGACGGCAAGTCCACGGCCGCGCACCTCTACGACAAGCTCCCCACGTACGCGGTGCCCCTCTTCGTCAGGGTCGTCGACAGCCTCGAGCAGACGTCGACGTTCAAGAGTCAGAAGGTGGCCCTGCGCAAGCTCGGCTACGAGGAAGACGGCGACAGCGACCTGTACGTGCTGCGCGGCAAGTCCGGTGGCTACGAGAAGGCGTACGACGGCTACGTCGCCGAGGTCGCCGCAGGCAAGGCTCCCAAGGGCTGAGCACCCGAAAGATGCGCTCGTGCCACTATTGATTTCATGAGCACCCTCTGCGGCAAACCGGTCGCCGACGATCGCGCATTGGTCATGGCCATCGTCAATCGCACCCCCGATTCGTTCTACGACGGGGGTGCGAACTTCAGCGACGACGCTGCGATGGCGTCGGTGCACCGGGCTGTCGCAGAGGGTGCCGACATGATCGACATCGGTGGTGTGAAGGCAGGTCCCGGCGACATCGTCGACGCCGAGGAGGAGATCCGCCGTGTCGTTCCGTTCGTCGAGGCCATCCGGGACGCGTATCCGGAGCTGCTGATCAGTGTGGACACCTGGCGCAGCGAGGTAGCTCGACTGGCCTGCGGTGTCGGAGCGGATCTGATCAACGACACGTGGGCCGGGGCCGACCCCGAGCTGGTGCGCGTCGCTGCCGCCGAAGGAGTCGGCATCGTCTGCTCGCACACCGGCGGTGCGGTGCCCCGTACTCGCCCGCATCGGGTTCGGTACGCCGATGTGGTGGCCGACGTGATCACCGAAGTCACCGCCGCCGCGGAGAACGCCGTTGCGGAGGGGGTGAAAAAAGATTCGATTCTGATCGATCCGACGCACGATTTCGGGAAAAACACCTATCACGGGCTCGAGTTGTTGCGTCGCGTGGACGATCTTGTAAACACCGGGTGGCCTGTGCTCATGGCGCTGAGCAACAAGGACTTCGTAGGCGAGACTCTAGGGGTAGAGCTCGCCGACCGGTTGGAGGGAACATTGGCAGCGACAGCATTGGCCGCAGCAGGCGGAGCCCGAATGTTCCGGGTGCACGAAGTTGCGTCGACCAGAAGAGTCGTCGACATGGTGGCAGCGATCCAGGGACTGAGAACCCCGGCGCGGACGGTCAGGGGTCTGGCATGACACTTGCAGATCGAACGGACGTCACCCGGGCGTGGTCCGAGACCAACAGCTGGGACACCCCGGAGTGGACCATTGCCGAGCTCGAGGCCGCCAAAGCGGGCCGAACGGTGTCGGTGGTACTGCCGGCACTGAACGAGGAACAGACGGTCGCCGCTGTCATCGACACCATCCACCCGTTGCTCGGTGGCCTCGTCGACGAGCTGATCGTGTTGGACTCCGGTTCCACCGACGAGACGGCCGTGCGCGCGACAGCGGCCGGCGCACGCGTCATCAGCCGAGAAGAAGCGGTACCCGGCGTGGACCCGGTACCGGGCAAGGGCGAGGTGCTGTGGCGATCGGTCGCCGCGTCGACCGGTGATCTCATCGCGTTCGTCGACTCCGACCTGATCAACCCCGATCCTGCGTTCGTGCCCAAGTTGCTCGGCCCCCTGCTGATGGGCGACGGCATCCACCTCGTCAAGGGCTACTACCGCCGTCCGTTGCGGACCAGTGGAACAGAGGACGCCAACGGCGGTGGACGCGTCACCGAGCTCGTGGCAAGGCCGCTGCTCGCTGCCCTTCGGCCCGAGCTGACCGGGGTCATTCAGCCCCTCGGCGGTGAGTATGCCGGTACGCGTGAGCTTCTGTCCGCGGTGCCGTTCGCACCCGGCTACGGAGTGGAGATCGGGCTGCTGCTCGATACCTACGACAGGCTCGGACTGCGGGCGATCGGCCAGGTCAATCTGGGTGTGCGCAAGCACCGCAACCGCCCGCTGGTCGAACTCGGGGCCATGAGCAGACAGATCGTCGGGACGATGCTCAATCGGTGCGGGATGGTCGATTCCGGTGCCGGTCTGATGCAGTTCCGGGTCGACGGCGACTCGTTCGAGCCGTTCTCGACCGAGGTGTCGTTGCTGGACCGACCGGCGATGAACTCGCTGAAGTAGCGTGTCGGGCGGTCGTGACAAGATCGTGGCATGTTGACGCTGCTGATCTACGTCGTCGTCATTGCCGTCGTCGCCGCTGCATTGTTCTTCGTGGCGTCAGCGGTGTTCGGTCGCGGTGAGGAACTGGGCCCGCTGCCCGAGGGAACCACCGCGACCGTTCTGCCGGCCGAAGGCGTCACCGGTGCCGACGTGCACGCGCTGAAGTTTCAGCAGAGCCTGCGCGGCTACAAGCCCAGCGAGGTCGACTGGGCGTTGGAGCGACTGGGCGGCGAGATCGACATGCTCCGTTCGCGACTGTCGGCTGCGCAGCAGGCACAGGAGACGGTCGCCCCGTCCCCGGATGAGCCGGACGAGCGATGAGCGCTGTCGCCGGACCGGACGGCCGACTGCGCTGCCCCTGGGGTGCCACCGACGACGACCTGTACCGGAACTACCACGATCTCGAATGGGGACAGCCGCTCCACGGCCGCAACGAGCTCTACGAGCGGCTCTGTCTCGAAGCGTTCCAATCGGGCCTGTCGTGGATCACGATCCTGCGCAAACGCGACAGCTTCCGCACGGCATTCGCCGGATTCGATCCCGGGCTGGTGGCCCGGTTCGGCGACGCCGATGTCGAACGGTTGATGAACGACGCGTCCATCGTGCGCAACAGGCTCAAGATCGACGCAGCGGTGAGCAACGCGCGTGCCATCGTCGATTTCGACGATACCGACCTCGACACCCTGCTCTGGTCGTTCGCTCCGAAACCCAGGCCGGCGCGCCTGACCGAGTTCTCCGATGTGCCCGCCTCGACTCCGGAGTCCACCGCTCTGGCCAAGGAGCTCAAGCGGCGGGGCCTACGGTTCGTCGGTCCGACAACTGCCTACGCCTTGATGCAGGCCACCGGAATGGTCGACGATCACCTGTCGGGGTGTTGGGTGCAGGTCGTCAATACCGACTCCGGTTCCCGGTATCGACGACGATAGGGAAGAATAGGGGACAACACCCGTCGCCCCGCGACGAAATTGTCTTTTTGGCCTAGGCGCCGAGCTGGTGGGCGCAGATCTGGAGGGAGCAGAGGATGGCGGCGATGAAGCCCCGGACCGGGGACGGTCCCCTCGAAGCAACCAAAGAGGGACGAGGAATCGTCATGCGCGTCCCGCTCGAGGGGGGCGGCCGATTGGTCGTCGAATTGACCCCCGACGAGGCCGCGGCGCTCGGTGACGAATTGAAGGGTGTCACCGGCTGACCGTTCTGTCGATCGATCATCGCTCAGCCCCGCTCGCCGTGACGGCAAGCGGGGCTTTGTGTTGTGTTCACGACTGTGCCGTTCGGCAGAGTCGTGACGGAGGAGGTGTCCGATGCTGACCGACGTCGTGGATGTGCTGCTGTGTCCGCAGTGCCGAGCACGCGAGGTCGACTCCGGGCTCGGTGTCGGCGACACGGATCGGGCGCTGTGGTGCGATCGAGGGCACTCGTTCGATGTCGCTCGGCAGGGGTACGTCAGTCTGCTGACCGGTGACGGCGGCAAGTTCACCGGCGACTCGGCCGAGATGATCGCCGCGCGCGATGCGTTCCTGGGGGAGGGGCACTTCGACCCGATCGCCCGAGCAGTGTCTGCGGGGGTCCCGGTGGACAGTGAGGTGGTGCTCGACGTCGGGGTCGGAACCGGTCACTATCTCGCGGCTGTTCTCGACGACCACCCCGAGGCTCGGGGGATGGGCGTCGACGTGTCGAAGTTCGCGGCCAGGCGCGCTGCCCGGTCCCATCCCCGGCTGGGGTCCGTGGTCGCCGACATCTGGAGCGGACTTCCGGTGCGGTCGGGTGCCCTGTCCGCGGTGACGTGCGTGTTCGCTCCGCGCAACGCCGGAGAACTGAATCGGGTACTCGTCGACGACGGCGTGTTGGTGGTTGTCACGCCCACGACGCGGCATCAGCGCGAGTTGCGGGGGCCGCTGGGACTCATCGGTGTCGACGAGGACAAGCCCCGCCGCCTGAGCGAATCGTTGTCCGGTCTGTTCGAACCGGTCACGGAATCTCTGCTGGAATATCCGATGATGCTGTCGCACAACGACATCGAGGCTTTGATCGGCATGGGCCCGTCGGCGCGTCACGGTGACCCCGAGGCGCGGGCTGCGGCGCTGACGCAGCTACCGGACACCACCGAGGTCACCGCGTCGGTGACGGTGTCGATCTATCGCAAGACGAATCGCTGAGTCGTCCCGATCAGCGGCGGCGCGCCAGAGCGTCGTTGTAGACGGCGAGAGTCTGCTTCGCGATCGACGCCCAGGAGAACTCGGCGACGGCCCGCTCTCGACCCGCCTTGCCCATCGCTGCCGCGAGCGCGGGATCGAGGGCGACCTCGTTGACGGTCTCGGCCAGGTTCCGCTCGAAGGCATCGGGTTCGTAGGAGTTGTAGTGCACCAGGCGTCCGGTGCGGCCCTCGTCGACGACCTCGGGAATGCCGCCGACATCCGATGCCACCACAGCAGTTTCGCAGGCCATCGCCTCGAGGTTGACGATGCCCAGTGGCTCGTACACCGAGGGGCAGACGAAGACGGCTGCTGCAGTGAGGATCTCGCGAATCTTGTCGGTGGGCAGCATGTCCTTGACCCAGAACACACCGCCGCGCTGCTCGGCGAGCAGGGCGACGGCCCGCTCGGTTTCCGCGGCGATCTCCGGAGTGTCGGGGGCACCAGCGCACAGGACGAGTTGGATCGACGGGTCGAAGTGGTGGGCGGCAGCGATCAGGTGGCCCACACCCTTCTGCCTGGTGATGCGGCCGACGAACGCGACGATCGGCTTGCTTCGATCGACGCCGATCTCGTCCAGAGTTGCGGTGCCCTGGTCGGCGAACCACCGCTGCGTGTCGATTCCGTTGCGCACCACATGAACACGGCTCGGATCGAGCCGCGGGTACGCGTCGAGCACGTCTTTGGCCATGCCCTCGCTGACGGCGATGACCGCGTCTGCGTATTCCACGGCATTGCGCTCGGACCACGACGAGATGCGGTAGCCGCCGCCGAGCTGCTCGGCCTTCCACGGCCGCCGTGGTTCGAGGGAGTGTGCGGTGAGGATGTGCGGAACGTCGTACAACTCGGCGGCGAGATGGCCCGCGAGGCCGGTGTACCAGGTGTGTGAGTGCACCACATCGGCGTCGGCGGCGGCGTTGGCCATCCGCAGCTCGGCCGACAGCGTCGTCAACGCGGCGTTCGCTCCGGCGAGTGCGGGATCGGGGTCGTGTACCTGCGCGGTGTCGCGCGGCGCGCCCATGCAGTGGATGTCCACGTCGCACAGCGATTTCAGCTGCGCGGTCAACTCCGTGACATGGACTCCTGCGCCACCGTAGATCTCCGGGGGATATTCCTTGGTCATCATTGCTACGCGCACGTGAACGAACCTACATTCCCCAGCAGTTGTGCGTGTACTGCTAGCAAGGTTCTCTCGGTGCGGATAGGTTGAGTGGGTGAGGACACAACCGCACGTACTAGGGATTGTGCTTGCCGGCGGTGAGGGTAAGCGCCTTTACCCGATGACCGCGGACCGAGCCAAGCCAGCCGTGCCCTTCGGGGGCGCCTACCGACTCATCGACTTCGTACTGAGCAATCTCGTCAACGCCGGCTACCTCCGGCTCTGCGTGCTCACCCAGTACAAGTCCCATTCACTGGACCGCCACATCTCGCAGACATGGCGACTGTCCGGTTTTGCCGGGGAGTACATCACTCCGGTCCCGGCACAGCAGCGTCTCGGGCCCCGGTGGTACACCGGCAGCGCCGACGCCATCTTCCAGTCGCTGAACCTGGTGTACGACGAGGACCCGGAGTACATCGTGGTCTTCGGAGCCGACCACGTATACCGGATGGACCCGGAGCAGATGGTGCAGCAGCACATCGACTCCGGTGCCGGCGTCACCGTCGCCGGCATCCGGGTTCCGCGTAGCGAGGCATTCGCGTTCGGATGCATCGACTCGGACGAGAACGGCAAGATCACCCAGTTCCTCGAGAAGCCGGCGCAGCCGCCCGGGACACCCGACGATCCCGACGTCACGTACGCCTCGATGGGCAACTACGTGTTCACCACCAAGGTGCTCGTCGACGCCATCAAGGCCGACTCCGAGAACGTCGACTCCGACCACGACATGGGTGGCGACATCATTCCGGCACTCGTCGAAGCGGGCGTCGCCTCGGTCTACGACTTCAACGACAACGTCGTTCCCGGTGCCACCGAACGCGACCGCGGATACTGGCGAGACGTCGGCACCATCGACGCCTTCTACGACGCCCACATGGACCTCGTGTCGGTGCATCCCATCTTCAACCTCTACAACCGTCGCTGGCCCATCCGCGGATCGGCCGAGAACCTGCCGCCCGCCAAGTTCGTCCAGGGCGGCTTGGCTCAGGAGTCGGTCGTCGGTGCCGGCTGCATCCTGTCCGCGGCCACCGTCCGCAACTCGGTTCTCAGCTCCAACGTCATGATCGACAGTGGTGCGACCGTCGAGGGCAGCGTCCTGATGCCCGGCGTCCGTATCGGCAAGGGTGCCGTGGTGCGGCACGCGATCCTGGACAAGAACGTCGTCGTCGGTGACGGCGAGATCATCGGTGTCGATCACGAACGCGACCGCGAACGCTTCAACGTCAGCGCCGGGGGAGTCGTCTCCGTCGGCAAGGGCGTCTGGATCTAGAGCCTGCGGCATGTGAGTGGTAATTGGTAGTCTGCTACGAAGAACCACTCACATGCTTACGCTCGCGACGCGCAGATCAACCCGTCGCCCAGAGGCAGCAGCACCGTCGTCAGGCGCTCGTCCTCGGCGATGGCCCGGGCGGCGGATCGAACGGCAACCGCGGTGGCGTCGCGCTGAGTCGGGTCGGCGACTCGCCCACCCAGTAACGCGTTGTGCAGCACCAGAACTCCACCGGGTCGCAGGAGTCGAACACTCTCGGCGACGAAGTGCGGATGGTCGGCCGGACTGGCATCGATGAAGACCAGATCGTAGGTGTCGTCGGCCAACCGGGGGAGCACATCGAGCGCCCAGCCGTTGATCAACCGGGTGCGCGAAGGCGCAATTCCCCCCGCGCGGAACGCTTCTCGGGCTGCACGCTGGTGCTCGGGCTCGGTGTCGATGGTGGTGAGCACACCGTCCACGCGCATCCCGTCGAGCAACCACAGACCGCTGATTCCAGCGCCGGTACCGATTTCGACGACAGTCTTCGCACCGAGCATCTGGGTGAAGATGGACAGAATCGCTCCGACCGACGGCGGTACCGGTGCGGCACCCAGGTCGACGGCTCGCTCTCTGGCTGCGA
Organism: Rhodococcus sp. 06-418-5; assembly: GCF_002258285.1. Classification (NCBI taxonomy): domain Bacteria; kingdom Bacillati; phylum Actinomycetota; class Actinomycetes; order Mycobacteriales; family Nocardiaceae; genus Rhodococcus; species Rhodococcus sp. 06-418-5. Next base: position 87,354 of record NZ_NOYE01000037.1, on the reverse strand, counting down.
TCAGAACCTCGTCCTCCTGAGCGGAGTCTTCGGCGTAGGCGAGCATCTTCTCGGCGTTGGTCGGCACGCCCCGAGGCTATCGTGCCCAGGGCACATTCTCACGCACACATTCTCAGGTGCGCCTCAGCTGTTTCATACCGGACCCACACGCGGGTCCGTCAGGCTGTGCAGGAGTCGAAGGTCCATCTCGATTGCGAAGTGTGAGCTGGAACATCCGAGGGTAGTCGTCGGTTGAATCAGAAGGACGTACGCAGTCCTGAGCAGGAGGATCCAACTATTTACAAGATCAACGGCGATCGCGACAGCGCGCGTCTACCCGAGTCCGTACCCGCACCCGACGATCTCAGCGGCACCGCAGTGTTCGATGCGACCGGCGAGAACTCCAGCATGCCGTCCTGGGACGAACTGGTTCGCGAACACGGCGACCGCGTCTACCGACTGGCCTACCGCCTGTCCGGCAACGCCCAGGACGCCGAGGACCTGACGCAGGACACCTTCATTCGCGTGTTCCGCTCCCTGTCGAATTACCAGCCGGGCACCTTCGAGGGGTGGCTGCACCGCATCACCACCAACCTGTTCCTGGACATGGTTCGTCGTCGCAGCCGCATCCGTATGGAGGCGCTCCCCGAGGACTACGACCGCGTTCCCTCGGACCGACCCAACCCCGAGCAGATCTACCACGATGCTCGCCTCGACCCCGATCTGCAGTCCGCGCTCGACTCGCTGGCACCGGAGTTCCGTGCCGCAATCGTGCTGTGCGACATCGAAGGACTGTCGTACGAGGAGATCGGTGCGACACTGGGCGTCAAGCTCGGAACTGTTCGCAGTCGCATTCACCGTGGACGCCAGGCGCTACGCGAGTACCTTCGAGTGCACGGGAAGGTCGACTCCGGTCACGCAAGTGTCCACTAGCTACGAGGAGGGTTGGATGACGCAGGCGCGCAAGCCGAAGCGATTCAGCTCCACCGAACATCTGGCCAGTGAGGCCATCGCGGCGTACGTCGATGGCGAATTGCGAATGCCCGCCTATCTCCGCGCAGCAGACCACCTGTCCGAGTGCCCCGAGTGCGCCGCCGAGGTCGAGGCCCAGCAGCAGGCGCGCAAGGCACTGCGTGGAGCAGGGGAGATGTCGATGCCACACTCCTTGCTCGGCCTGCTCAGCCAGATACCGTCCTGCGCGGGCGAGGATCGGCCGACCCACACCAAGAGAACGTTCATGTCCGCCGTCGCCGACGTCCGCCGTCGCCGACGCTGATCGCATCGACATCTGCCCCACGACTTCTCACCTGCATCGAGCCGCGCCGACCGCTCGAGTGATACTGAACTCTCACACCGACGTATGCGAGGGGTAACCGGACGCGTGACATCGAATTCGACCAGCACCGAGGCCGCAGGCACCGACCCATCGGAGATCGAGCCCGACGGCATCGGCTCGGCGGGACCGGAGGGTCCGCGGTTGCCACCTCGTCCGGTGTATCGACCTTCCGTCGATCCGGTGTCTGCTTCGGTGTTCGGACGTCCCGACGATGTGGACGGTTCGTTCTCTCCTCGTAGGCCCGGTGAGGAACTTCCCTCACGTGTGTCGGTGCGTCCACCCGATCCCATCCTCGCCGAGGCGTTCGGACGCCCCGACGATGCCACGGAATCGCTGCAGCGCGACCCGAACGCCGAAGACGACAGCGACGCCGCTCCGTCGGCTCCGGCAGATCCGTGGCGCGACCCCACCGCTCGGGTGTCCCTCGGCAGCGCGGCGCTCGACACCCCGCCCCCTCCTGTGCTGCCGCCGGGAACCAAACTCGGTGTGCGCGACGTGCTGTTCGGGCGGTCGGTATCGGCCCGAGCTCTGGTGGTGCTCGGTGTTCTGGCACTCGTCATCGGATTGGTCGGCGGGTTGTTCGGTCGCCTCACCGCCGAGGTGACCGGCGCGTTGACCAGCCAGAAAGTGACTCTGACCCAATCCAGCGGCGACGACATCCCGCGCGGACAGATCAGCAAGGTCGCCGACGCGGTCCTGCCCTCCGTGGTGTCGATCCAGGTGACGCTCGGCGACACCGGCGGTACCGGCTCGGGCGTCGTCATCGCAGGTGAGGGCTACATCGTGACGAACAATCACGTGATCTCACTGGCCGCATCCGACCCGGAGAACTCGACCCTCGAAGTGACCTTCTCCGACGGCACCAAGGTGCCCGCGGACATCGTCGGACGAGACACCAAGACCGACCTCGCCGTCCTCAAGACCGACGTCGGCAACCTCACCGTGGCCGAGCTCGGTCGTTCCGCCGACGTTCGCGTCGGGCAGGACGTGATCGCCGTCGGCTCACCGCTGGGATTGAACAAGACCGTCACCTCCGGCATCGTCAGCGCGCTCGACCGACCCGTCGCCCTGTCGGGTGAAGGCACCGACACCAATGCCGTCATCGATGCCGTGCAGACCGACGCCGCCATCAACCCCGGCAACTCCGGTGGCCCGCTCATCGACTTCGAGGGCCGCGTGATCGGCATCAACTCCGCCATCCGCAGCGAGAGCGGCGGATCGGTCGGCCTCGGCTTCGCCATTCCGGTCGACGAGGTGTTCGAGGTGACACAGGCGCTGATCCGGGACGGCGTGATGCGGCACCCCGACATCGGAATCAATGCCCGCTCGGTCATCAACGACACCTCGGCCGGCGCGGAAGTGGCGAACGTCCGCTCGGGGGGTCCTGCCCAGCAGGCCGGAATCGTCGAAGGAGATGTCATCACCAAGGTCGGTGACCGAGCAGTGGGCGACGCCGACGAACTGGTCGTCGCCGTGCAGGCCACGACGATCGGGGAGCCCGTTCCCGTGCAACTCGTTCGGTCCGGGCGGCTGGTGGACCTGTCCGTCACGCCGGTTTCGGACTGACGACGTAGGCTGGCAGACGTGTTCGGCAACATCGGTTGGGGAGAGCTCGTCATTCTCCTCGTAGCAGCTCTCGTCATCCTCGGCCCCGATCGCCTCCCCGGCGCGATCAGCTGGGTGTCCAAGTCGATCCGCCAGGTCAAGGACTACGCCAACGGCGCGAGCCAGCAGCTCAAGGACGAACTCGGCACCGACTTCGAGGACCTCCGCAAGCCGCTGGCGGATCTCAACCAACTTCGCGGCATGACCCCTCGGGCAGTGATCACCAAACATCTGCTCGACGGAGACGACTCGGTCTTCAAGAACCCACTCGAGGACACCTTCAAGGGCAAGCCCTTCGACGCCAAGCCGAAAAGCTCGGGCGGCCCGACGCCCCAGATCAACACATCACAGGGTGGGGTGTCGATGAGCAAGAACGAGCCGAAGCTGTCCGCAGGCGACACCCCACCCATCGACGCCGACGCCACCTGACGCTGCTTCGCGCATGCCGACCCCGCTGCTGCGTGAATGGACCATTGCACACGTCTGAGCGCGGGAATGGTCCATTCATGCCGACCCCGCTGCTGCGTGAATGGACCATTGCACACGTCTGAGCGCGGCAATGGTCCATTGACGCAAAGGGGAGCGGGGCTAGAGGACCTTGTTCAGGAAGTCCTGGGTGCGCGGGTTCTGCGGGTTACCGAACAATTCGTCGGGGGTTCCCTCCTCGACGATGACGCCCTCGGCCATGAAGATCACGCGATCCGCGACCTCGCGTGCGAAGCCCATTTCGTGGGTCACGACGACCATCGTCATGCCGCCCTGCGCGAGGTCTCGCAACACCTGCAGGACTTCGCCCACCATTTCTGGGTCGAGAGCACTGGTGGCCTCGTCGAACAGCATGATCGACGGGCTCATGGCCAACGCTCGGGCGATGGCGACGCGCTGCTTCTGCCCGCCGGAGAGGTTGGCGGGTTTGTAGTCCGCGCGCTCGGACAGGCCTACTTGTTCGAGCAACTTCGCAGCCGACTCCTTCGCCTGCGACTTCGACATCTTCTTCGTCTCGACGGGCGCGAGCATGACGTTCTCGAGTGCGGTCATGTGTGGGAAGAGGTTGAAGTGCTGGAACACCATGCCGATGTTCTGGCGCACCTTGTCCAGGTCGACGTTCTTCGCGGTCAGGTCGGTGCCGTCGACGACGACCGATCCGGCAGTGATGTCTTCGAGCTTGTTGAGGCAACGCAGGAACGTGCTCTTGCCCGAGCCGGATGGCCCGATCACGCACACCACTTCACCGTTGGAGATCTCGGCGTCGATGCCCTTGAGGACCGTGTTGTCGCCGAACGCCTTCTGCAGACCCTTGATGGAGATCTTGGTTCCGGAACCGCTGTCGACCGGCAGGTCCTTGGTCAGGTCGGTGCTCATTTGTTGATCCTCTTCTCGAGCCGGTTCGACAGCTTGGTGAGAGCCATGATGATGATGAAGTACAGAACGCCGACGATGAGCCACATGTTGAACGACTCGAAGTTGCGGGCGATGATCAGACGACCGGTCTGTGTCAGTTCGGCGAGGCCGATGACCGAGAGCAGTGACGTGTCCTTGAGCGTGATGACGAACTGATTGATGTACGACGGGATCATCGTGCGAATTGCCTGTGGCATCACCACTTTTCGCATCGACTTGAGGTAACTGATGCCGAGGCTGCGGGACGCTTCCATCTGGCCCTTGTCGACGGCGAGAATGCCACCGCGGACGATCTCGGCCATGTAGGCACCGGCGTTGAGCGAGAGCGTGATGATGCCCGCGGTGAACGCCGACATCTGGAAGTTCAGCGCCGCGGGGACACCGAAGTAGATGAAGAATGCCTGCACCAGAAGCGGTGTGCCACGGAAGATGTCGACGTAGGTGGTGCCGATGCCGCGGAGCACGATGTTGGTCGAGACGCGGAACAGGCCGAAGATCGCGCCGAGTACCAGCGCGATGGCGATGGAGATGACGGTCAGCACGATGGTCAGCCACAGGCCCTTGAGCAGCAACTGCCAGCTGCTGGCGATCAGGCCCGGGATGGACGTGTCGGCGGTGGAGGCATCGGCATTGAGGTAGGTGTCGAGAATCTGGTCGTACTGGCCGTTGGCGCGCAGGTTCTCGAGGCCGGTGTTGAACTGTTCGAGCAACTGGGCGTTGGTGCCCTTGGCGACGGCGAATCCGTAACTGGCACCGGCTTCTTTCTCGGTGACGGTCTTGAATCCGTTGCCCTGGGTGATGCCGTAGGCGAGCACCGGGTAGTCCTCGAAGGCGGCCGCGGAGTTGCCGGTGCGCACTTCCTCGAACATCGTTGCCGAGTCGTCGAAGCTCCGGATGGTGAAGCCGTACTGATCTGCGATCGACGCGGCGAAGGTCGCGCCCTCGGTGCCGTTCTTGACTGCGACGGACTTGCCGCGCAGATCCTCGTAGCCCTTGATCTCGTCGTTGGAATCCAGAATCGCCATCTGGACACCGGAATCGAAGTACGGCTCGGAGAAGTCGAAGGTGGCCTTGCGTTCGTCGGTGATCGACATGCCGGCGATCATTCCGTTGAACTGGCCGCTGGTGACGCCCTGGAGTGCGGTATCGAAACCGACCTGCTCGACGGTGTAGTCGAAGCCCTGATCCACCGAGATCGCGGCGAGTAGGTCCATGTCGATTCCGACGAGTTTGCCGCTCTCGTCCTGGAATTCGAACGGTGCGAACGTGGTGTCGGTCGCGATCGAATAGTTCTGTGCAGGCGGGGCGGGTTGTGCGGATGCCATAGCGGGACCGAGCAGCGATCCCAGCAGGGTGATCAGCAGTGCGATCAGAACCGGAACGACGACCGGCCTGACCCGATGCGGCTTCTTCATGAAGGCCACTCTCTATCGACAATAGGATCGAAGGCAAATCCTAAGGCCCCAACCCTGTTTCCCGCGTCGTTTGTCGGGTATAAGCGCGACTTATAGTTTGCGCGCCGAATCGATGCCGAGTGACATTCCCACCAGACCGCGCTCGCGTACGGCGAGTTTCGCTGCGACGGCCTCGAGTGCCTGTGCCGCAGGCGATTCCGGGTTACTCAGCACGATCGGCGTGCCTGCGTCACCGCCCTCTCGGACGGCGGTGTCGAGCGGAATCTGGCCGAGAAGGGGAACGCTGGCACCCACTGCCTTGGTGAGTCTGTCCGATACGTCCTGTCCGCCACCGGATCCGAAGATGTCCATGCGGGTGCCGTCGGGCAGTTCGAGCCACGACATGTTCTCCACGACGCCGGCGACGCGCTGCCGAGTCTGCAGTGCAATTGCACCCGCGCGCTCGGCGACCTCGGCCGCGGCCTGCTGCGGGGTGGTGACCACGAGGATTTCCGCGCTCGGAATGAGCTGAGCGACAGAGATTGCCACGTCTCCGGTACCGGGAGGAAGGTCGAGCAGCAGTACGTCCAGGTCGCCCCAGAAGACGTCGGCGAGGAACTGCTGCAGCGCACGGTGCAGCATCGGTCCGCGCCAGACGACCGGAGTGTTGCCCTGCGTGAACTGGGCGATCGAGATGAACTTCACGCCGTGCGCCTGCGGCGGCATGATCATCTTCTCGACCTGGGTCGGTCGTGCGTCGTTGCCGAGCATGCGAGGTACCGAGTGACCGTAGATGTCGGCGTCGAGCACACCCACCGACAGCCCACGAGCGGTCAGCGATGCAGCGAGGTTGACCGTCACACTGGATTTGCCGACGCCACCCTTGCCCGACGCCACCGCGTACACGCGCGTCAGGGATCCGGGTTGCGCGAAGGGAATGATCGGCTCCGCGGAATCGCCGCGCAGTGACTTGCGGAGTTCGGTGCGCTGCTCGTCGTTCATCACGTCGAGTTCGACCGAGACGGTGCCGACGCCTGCGACGTCGGCGACTGCGTTCTTGACGCGGTCGCTGATCTCGGTCTTCATCGGGCACCCGGAGGTGGTGAGGTAGATGCCGACGCCGACGGCTCCGTCGTCGGAGATGTCGATGCTCTTGACCATCCCCAGATCGGTGATGGGTTTGCGGATCTCGGGGTCGATCACCTTCGAGAGCGCGGTCCGAACGTCGGATTCGGTCAGTACAGCCATTGCCTCATGCTAGGCGGTGGGCTGTGCGCCGATGGACAGCAGGGCAGGCGCGGACGGCCGATCAGTGAATGCGCGGGAGCTGGTCCGAGGTCGGGACGATGCCGGTGGCGTATCCGGCCGACCACGCGAGCACGTTCGCCACGTAGGCCATCGAGTTGTTGTAACGCAGGATCGCTTTGGTGGTCGATCCCAGGTCACGCATGTTGGTGCCGTCGTCGCACAGGTACATGCCGGTGGCCAGGGCCGCGTCGAACAGATTCTGTGGGTCGGAGACTCCGTCGCCGTTGCCGTCGGCGTGATAGAGGTTCCACGTCGAGGGTAGGAACTGCATGGGTCCGACGGCACGGTCGTATTCGGTGTCGCCGTCGAGCGCGCCGCCGTCGGTGTCACGAATCACCTGATTGCCCGCGAGGGTGCCGTTCAGTCGTGGCCCGAGGATGGGCTCGTGCAGCTCGCCCGAGTCGTCGACCTTGCCGTTGTTGGCATGGGTGGATTCGACACGGCCGATGCCGGCGATCACGGTCCAGCTGATGCCACAGCCGGGTTGCTGCTGGGCGAGGATGCGCTCGGCGTTCTTGTACGCCGAGACGTTGACGACCGGAATCGCGATGGGACTGACCGCGAGGTTGGTGGGCAGCTCCGGTGTGGGCGGGATCTCGGGAACCGGCGCGGGTGCGGGGACGGCAGCGGGCACGGGAAGCTCGGCCTGGGCGACCGGCTGCGCCTGTCCGTCCTGGGCGATCGGCTGCGGAGTTTCGACGACGGAGTTCGATTCCTGCGCGGCGGGGGACGTCTTCGCGCTGACGAACGGGATGTATTCGGTGGCTCCGGCGCTGGTGGCGGCGGTGACGAGTCCTGCGGGGACGAGACCTGCCAGAGCAATCACCGAATTCCGTCTGACCTTGGAATTCGATGCTTTTCTGTGACGACCCACGCGTGCTGTACCTCCTGATTTCCCCGGATGACAACCGGGGCCCGACCTGATGACCGGGATCGAGGGTACCTGATTCGAGACTGTTCCGTTATCGGGCTGTTACCGAGCGGACCTAGTGCGTATCGGGGTCCGACGCGTCCGGCATGCCCATGTCGTCGTGCACCCGCGCGGCCGCCTTCTTTCGTGCCTTCTTGGGAGAGACCGTAGGTTGACCCGTCGCCTGCTCGAGGAGTGCCTTGATCTCGTCCAGTTCGCGGCGCAGGTAGTCGCGGGTGGCGACCTCGCCGACGGCGATGCGCAGCGCGGCGAGTTCACGAGCGAGGAACTCGGTGTCGGCCTTGGTCTGTTGGGCGCGAGAACGGTCCTCCTCGAGGGAGACGCGGTCGCGGTCGTCCTGCCGATTCTGGGCCAGAAGAATCAACGGAGCTGCGTACGCGGCCTGGGTCGAGAACGCGAGGTTGAGCAGGATGAAGGGGTAGGGGTCCCACTGGAGGTTGACCGCCACGACGTTGAGGAAGATCCAGACGATCACGATTCCCGTCTGGATGGCCAGGTAGCGGCCGGTGCCGAGGAATCGTGCGGCCTTCTCGCCCGACTTGCCGAGGTCGAAGTCGAGGTTCACATTGAACATCCGCGACCCGCGCGGCGTGTCCATTCTCTGGCGTGCTGTTTCTTTCACTGTCCCGCCACTTCCTGATCTCGCCAGTCCTCGGGCAGCAGGTGATCGAGGACGTCGTCCACGGTCACGGCCCCGACCAGGTGGTCCTCGTCGTCGACCACCGGGCCGCAGACGAGGTTGTACGTCGCGAAGTACCGCGTCACGGCGGTGAGACTGTCCTCGGGGGACAATCGCGGCAGAGCGCTGTCCACCACACCGCCGACCAGGCTCGCCGGGGGTTCTCGAAGCAATTGCTGCAGATGCACGCAGCCGAGATACGGGCCGGTCGGTGTCGCGGTCGGGGGCCGCACGACGAACACCAGGGAGGCCAGCGCAGGCGTCAGATCGGGATTACGTACCCGGGCGAGCGCCTCGGCCACCGTCGTCGACGCGGTGAGAACCACCGGCTCGGGGGTCATCAGACCACCGGCGGTATCGGGGGAGTGTTCGAGCAGACGACGGACAGGCGCGGAGTCCTCTGGATCCATCAGGCGCAGAAGCGATTCCGCCTCGGTCTCGGGCAGCTCGCCCAGCAGGTCGGCGGCGTCGTCCGGGTCCATGGCCTCGAGCACGTCGGCACCACGGTCGACACCGAGGTAGTGCATCAACTCCACCTGATCGTCGTCGGGCAGTTCCTGGACGACGTCCGCGAGCCGCTCGTCGTCGAGAGCGCGCGCCACCTCCATCCGGCGCTTGACGGGCAGCTCGCGCATCGCGTTCGCCACGTCGGCCGCGCGAAGATCCTCGAACTGCATCAGCAGCTGCGCCACACCCTGATCGGGCATGGACAGCTCGTTCTGTGTCAGCCCCTGTACGTGCTGCCAATCGACGACGTGGATGGCACCACGCCGCGCGAGCCGTTGCCGTTGCTTGCGGACCGCCACCCGCGCGACCACCCAGTCGCGAGTTCGGGTGAGTTCGATGCCGAGGTCGACGACGATGGAATCGACGTCGTGCAGCTCGTCGAGCTCGGGGTCGTCGACGCGCACCTTGGAGTCGAGGATCTGCGCGAAGACCAGGATCTCGTTGGCGCGCTGGGTGAATCGACGAAGACTGACGTTTCCGGTCGTGAGTTGAACGGAATTGGGCTCGATGCTCGTCACTCGTAGCATCGGCACGAAAATTCTTCGGCGAGTTGCCAATTCGACCACAAGGCCGAGGACTCTCGGCTGCGCTCTGCCGACACGCATCGAGACGACCACGTCACGAACCCGGCCGATCGATTCGCCGTCGGGGCCCAGGACGCCCAGGCCGGCGAGCCTGGCCGCGAATACCTTGCTCAGTGCTGCCATGATGGCAAGGTTAGAGGCTCGGCAGTACAGAGGGTGAATCAGACAGGGGTTGTGCTTTCGTGAGAGCTTCGGGCATGCGGCGGTCGGTACTGGCCGTTCCGGGCAGTTCGGACAAGATGATCGACAAGGCGAAGGGACTGCCCGCCGACGCGGTCTTTCTCGATCTCGAGGACGCCGTCGCGCCGCTGGCGAAAGTGGCGGCCCGAGCGCGCATCGTCGACGCACTCAACTCCGACGGTTGGGGCGATCAGATCAAGGTCGTGCGCGTCAACGACTGGACGACGCAGTGGACGTACGGCGACGTCATCGACGTCGTGTCGGGTGCCGGACGCAATCTCGACGCCATCCTGCTGCCGAAGGTCGAATGCGCCGCGCACGTGCAGGCGCTGGATCTGCTGCTCACTCAGCTCGAGAAGGAGCACGGTCTCGAGGTCGGTGCCATCGGGATCGAGCCGCAGATCGAGAGCGCACGCAGTCTGCGCAACATCGACGAGATCGCGACGGCGAGCCCGCGCGTGCAGACCCTGGTGTTCGGCCCTGCGGATCTGATGGCGAGCGTCAACATGCGCACTCTGGTCGTCGGCGAGCAACCGGTCGGATACGACACGGGCGACGCCTATCACCACATTCTGATGACCATTCTGCTCGCTGCCCGGACCCACGGTCTGCAGGCGATCGATGGCCCCTACCTGCAGATTCGAGATCTCGACGCCTTTCGTCGGGCGGCCGGGCGCACGGCCGGCCTCGGTTTCGACGGCAAGTGGGTGCTGCATCCGACGCAGATCGAGGCCGCCAACGAGATCTTCGCGCCGCGTCAGGCCGATTACGACAAGGCCGAGATGATTCTCGACGCCTACGAGTTCCACACGTCCGCGGCGGGTGGCGGTCGCGGTGCGGTGATGTTGGGCGACGAGATGATCGACGAGGCGAGCCGCAAGATGGCGCTCGTCGTCTCGGCGAAGGGCCGCGCCGCAGGAATGACGCGCACGACCGCTTTCGTGCCGCCCACAACCTGACCGACCACGTCCTGACCGACCGTCAACCTGCTGTGAACCGCTACAACGGGTGTGCCGGGTGTCCGTTTCGGGGCACAATGGAGTCATGACTAATCCCCTCTCGCAGTCGGGCCGCCCAGGGCAGGGACTGCCGACGCCGCCTTCCGGTTGGCCGATCGGTTCCTACCCCACCTACGCCGAGGCGCAGCGCGCCGTCGACTACCTGTCCGACGAGGAGTTCTCGGTACAGGACGTGACGATCGTCGGCGTCGACCTGATGCAGGTCGAGCGCGTCCTGGGCCGGCTCACGTGGCCCAAAGTGATTGGTGGAGGCATTGTTTCGGGTGCATGGCTGGGTGTCTTCCTCGGCCTGGTCCTCGGTATCTTCAGCGAGAACATCCTCGGAGCTCTGCTCATCGGCGTCGGCGGCGGCATCATCTTCGGCCTGATCTCGGCGTCCATTCCGTACGCGGCCACCAAGGGGCAGCGAGATTTCGCGTCGAGCATGCAGTTGGTCGCCGGTCGTTACGACGTCCTCTGTGAACCCCGTACCGCGGAGAAAGCGCGCGACCTGCTCGCGAAACTGTCGATCTGATCACACCTGGTGGACGACCAGGCAACCGGCAGGTAACGGAATAGCCCCAATCTCCCCTCAATGCCAGTGAGTTCGGTTACGTTTCTTTCGTGCACGGCAGTCCCACACAGTGTGCTGCGCGAGTAACTGAACGTACGGAGGCGGAAAGTGCCGAGACATCGTGGTCGTAGGCGTGGAAAAGCAACGAGGATAGGGGTGTTGGCGGCAGCGGCTCTGGTGACGAGTCCGTTGCTCGCAGCGTGTGGTTCGTCCGACAGTTCGGTTCCGGTTCTGAGTTTCTACACTGCCGCAGACGGCGCAGAGCAGTACGCCGCTGCGGCACAGGTGTGTTCGGATGCCTCGAACGGTCGCTACCGCGTGGAGCAGCGAACGCTGCCCAAGAGCGCAAATGATCAGCGTCTCCAGCTCGCGCGGCGCCTCGCAGGCAACGACCGGACGCTCGATCTGATGACACTCGACGTGGTGTGGACGGCCGAATTCGCCGAAGCCGGATGGGCATTGCCCGTGCCCGACGACCTGTCCGAAAAGCTGCGCGACGGCTCCACCCTCGAAGGTCCGCTCGCCACGGCCGAATGGCAGGACCAGCTCTACGCGGTTCCGCTGAACTCCAACACCCAGTTGCTCTGGTACCGGCCCGACGAGGTGCCGGACGGGGTGCCGCCGCAGACGTGGGATCAGCTGATCGACGTGGCCGAGGCCAATGCGGCCGCCGGTAGGCCCTCGGAGATCGGCGTCCAGGCCAAGCAGTACGAGGGCTTCATGGTCTGGTTCAACTCGCTGCTCGAGAGCGCAGGAGGATCGGTCGTCGGCGAAGACGGAACGACGGTGACACTGAACGACACTCCCGAGCACCGCGCCGCCACCGAGAAGGCCCTCGAGATCATCAAGCGGGTCGCCACCGCCGATGGCCGCGACCCGTCGGTCTCGCAGAGCGACGAGGGAACCTCCCGGCTCGGGATGGAAGCGGGACGGATGGCCTTCCAGGTCAACTACCCGTTCGTGCTGCCCGGTCTGAAGGAGAACGCCGTCGCCGGTGCCGTCTCGTTCCTCGACCTGTCGAACGTGCCTGCCGACCAGCAGGACGCGCGGATCGCCGAGGTCTTCCGCAGCGCCCCGTATCCGGAGGTCGATGCGGGCGAGCCCGCCAAGGTCACCATCGGTGGGTTCAACATCGGCGTCGCCAAGACCACCCAGCACGAGGACCTCGCGTGGGAAGCCGTCGAGTGCCTCACCAACGAGGAGAACCAGCGCAACAACGCCGTCAACGGTGGTGTGCCGCCGGTGCTTGCACGCCTGTACGACGATCCGGAGTTCCAGGCCGTCTATCCCGCGTGGGAAGGGGTGCTCGGTTCCATCGAGTCGGCGGCCGTCCGGCCCGTTTCACCTGCGTACCAAAGCATCTCGATTCTGTTGACCGATGCGCTCAACCCGCCGCAGAACATCGATCCGGTGGCCGACGTGGACAAGCTCGCTGATCTGGTCACCAAGGCCGTCAATTCCGAAGGGTTGATTCCATGAGCGCCACCACCGAGTCACAGCCCGCATCGCAGCCTGTCGACAAGCAGGCGGCTCTGAAGAACGTCTCCGACGGCAAGAAGGCCGAACGACGGTTGGGTCTGCTGCTCATCGCACCCGCAGCCCTGCTGATGATCGCGGTCACCGGGTACCCGATCATCTACGCGTTCTGGCTCAGCCTGCAGAAATACAACCTCGCATTCCCCGAGGATCGGGAATTCGTCGGCATCTCCAACTACGTGACCGTGCTCTCCGACGGCTACTGGTGGACCGCGTTCGGTGTGACGGCGGGCATCACGATCATCTCGGTGATCATCGAGTTCATCCTCGGCCTGGCGGTGGCTCTGGTCATGCACCGCACCATCTTCGGCCGTGGACTGGTGCGCACCGTGGTGCTCATTCCGTACGGCATCGTGACCGTCGCCGCCGCGTACAGCTGGTACTACGCGTGGACCCCCGGCACGGGCTACCTCGCCAATCTGCTGCCCGACGGCAGTGCCCCGCTCACCGAGCAGTTCCCGTCACTGGCGATCGTCGTGTTGGCCGAAGTGTGGAAGACGACGCCGTTCATGGCGCTGCTGCTGCTCGCAGGCCTGGCGTTGGTGCCCGACGACCTGCTCAAGGCCGCCGAGGTCGACGGGGCGGGTGGCTGGACCAGGCTGATGCGGATCACCATTCCGTTGATGAAGCCGGCGATCCTCGTCGCGGTGCTCTTCCGCACCCTCGACGCGTTCCGCATCTTCGACAACATCTACGTCCTGACCCGAGGCAGCAACGAAACCGGATCGGTCTCGATTCTGGGTTACAACAACCTCTTCGGTGCGTTCAACCTCGGACTCGGGTCGGCGATCAGCATCCTGATCTTCTTCTGCGTCGCGATCATCGCGTTCGTGTTCATCAAGTTGTTCGGTGCATCGGCACCGGGATCCGACGACGGAGGCCGCAAGTAATGACCACTGTTACGCCTCGCAAGAAGGTCGGTTGGACGGTCGTCAACGTCCTCGTCCTGCTCTACGCACTCGTTCCGCTGCTGTGGATCATCAGTCTCTCGTTCAAGTCGACGGCGACCATCGCCGACGGCAGGTTCATTCCGCAGTCGTTCACCCTCGAGAACTACAAGGGCATCTTCCAGACGAACCAGTTCACCTCGGCACTGGTGAACTCGATCGGCATCGGACTGATCACCACGGTGATCGCCGTGGTGATCGGCACGATGGCCGCGTATGCCGTTGCTCGCCTTGACTTTCCGGGCAAGAAGGCGCTCGTGGGTGCGGCACTGCTCATCGCGATGTTCCCCCAGATCTCGCTGGTGACACCGCTGTTCGACATCTCCCGCTCGCTGGGGCTGTTCGACACCTGGCCGGGACTGATCATTCCGTACATCACCTTCGCGTTGCCGTTGGCGATCTACACCCTCTCGGCGTTCTTCCGCGAGATTCCGTGGGAGCTCGAAAAGGCAGCGAAGATGGACGGCGCGACGCCCGCACAGGCGTTCCGCAAGGTCATCGCTCCGCTGGCCGCCCCCGGCATCGTCACCGCCGCCATTCTGGTGTTCATCTTCGCCTGGAACGACCTTCTGCTCGCCATCTCGTTGACGGCGACGGAACGTTCGGTCACCGTCCCGGCGGCCATCTCGCAGTTCACCGGTAGCTCTCAGTTCGAGGAGCCCACGGGGTCGATCGCGGCGGCAGCAGTCGTCATCACGATCCCGATCATCATTTTCGTGCTCTTCTTCCAACGACGTATCGTGGCGGGCTTGACGTCCGGCGCAGTGAAGGGATAACCGTCATGGCCGAAATCGTTCTCGACAAAGTCACCAAGCTCTACCCCGACGGCGCAGCCGCGGTCAGCGACGTCGACATCACCATCGCCGATGGCGAATTCATCATCCTCGTCGGGCCCTCCGGTTGCGGAAAGTCCACGACGCTCAACATGATCGCCGGTCTCGAGGACATCTCGTCCGGAGAACTGCGCATCGCGGGGGAGCGCGTCAACGAGAAGGCACCGAAGGATCGCGACATCGCGATGGTGTTCCAGTCCTACGCGCTGTACCCGCACATGACGGTGCGTCAGAACATCGCCTTCCCGCTGACGCTCGCGAAGCTCTCGAAGTCGGAGATCAACACCAAGGTCGAGGAGGCAGCCAAGATCCTCGACCTCAGTCAGCACCTCGACCGCAAGCCGGCGAACCTCTCCGGTGGTCAGCGTCAGCGAGTTGCCATGGGCCGTGCCATCGTTCGTACCCCCAAGGCCTTCCTGATGGACGAGCCGCTGTCCAACCTCGACGCCAAGCTACGCGTGCAGACTCGCGCCGAGATCTCGCGCCTGCAGAAGCGGCTCGGCACCACCACCGTCTACGTCACGCACGATCAGACCGAGGCCATGACCCTCGGCGATCGCGTCGTGGTGCTGCGCGGCGGGTTGGTGCAGCAGATCGGTTCTCCGCAGGAGCTCTACGACAAGCCGCGAAACCTGTTCGTGGGCGGCTTCATCGGATCACCCTCGATGAACTTCGTTCCCGGACAGCTCACCTCGAACGGCGTGTCCACCGCGCTCGGTGAGATCGACATCCCACTCGAGCGGATGGATGCGATCAAGGCCAAGAACCCGGGCCGCGAGGTGGTCGTCGGCATCCGCCCCGAGCATTTCGAGGATGCGGCGCTGATCGACGGCTACCAGAAGATGAGCGGTGCCACGTTCACGGCGACCGTCGACGTGCTCGAGTCGATGGGTAGCGACAAGTACGTCTACTTCACGCTGAAGGGTGCCAAGGTCGAGTCCAGCGAACTCCAAGAGCTCGCCGCCGATGCAGGCATCGCCGATCTCGGTGGCGCACAGGTGGTTGCGCGTCTGGCCGCCGAATCCAAGGCCGCCGAGGGTGGTCAGGTGGAACTGTGGTTCGACCCGGCGAAGATCTCGGTGTTCGATCAGGCCTCGGGTGCCAACCTGACGCTGTAGAGCGCTGCGCGCATGTGCACGGAACTTCGTAGTGGGCTACGAAGTTCCGTGCACATGGGTCAGAAGGCAGAGCCCGTGCTCGGCAGCTGGTAGCCCTGGAAGAAGTCGAACGGCACCACATTCGGTGCCGGGTTCTGCAGCTGCGGTGCCGGTGCCTGTGGGAACAGTTCGGGCAGGCGGAACTGATCGGGCTGCTGGTTCTGCTGATACTGCGGCGCGCTGTGGTCACGATCGTCGCTGCCGGACCACAGCGGATCGGCCGACGCGGTGCCGGTGACCGCCACCAGAGGGATGGCCACCAATGCTCCGGTGACTGCTGCGCGGGTGAGGATCTTTCGGGTGTTCATGTGTTCCCTTTCGTCGTGGTTCGTACCTCCACGACAGTAGGTATTCGTGAGTTCGCCCGAAAGGCAGATTCGTTGACTCCCAGTAGATTACGAGTTTCCTGCCAGGGGCCCCGACCAGCGGATGGACGGTCTTCGTCCTGGTCGGACGAGGGTGTCGGCTGTCAGGTCGCTGTGTAGCGGTCGGCAGGGCGTCACGCCGCCATGTTCGACGTGCTGGTCGGTTCGGACCCCGCCACTCGCACCGATTCCCGCGCGGCGGGGGTACTCCTGATGGCCAGGGCCGCGAGTACGACGACGAGGCAGGCCACCGCACCTGCGACGAACGCTGCGGTGTACACGCTCTCGCGGGCGACGGCTGTCCCGTCGATGGTGAACATGGCGAGGACGGTGGACAGCGTGGCACTGGCGATCGAGGTGCCGACTGTCCGGACGATCGAATTGACGCTGTTCGCCACCCCGGTGTCCGCTGCGCTGACCTCGGCCATGAGCAGGTTCGGCAGGGCAGCGAACGCAAGACTGACGAACATGTTGATGACGATGCCTGCGGTGATCAGCTGCCAGGTGTGATCGTGGGCGAGTGCGACGAAGACGAATCCGACCATCCCGATCACGGCTCCTGCGATCAGTACTCGGCGCGGCCCGAACGACCGGATGAGGCGGCCACTGACGACGGCCGCGACCACTCCGACCGCTGCGCCGGGCAGCAGATAGACGACACTCGCCTCGAGAACGTTCGCGGTGAAACCGTAGCCGGCCACAGCTCGTGGTGTCTGCACGAAGTACGAGCAGGCGAGGAAATTGACGAACATCCCGATACCGACGAAGAGGGTGGCGACGTTGGTGGCGAGCAACGGTCCGTGGGTGAGCATTCGGGGTGCGACCAATGGCTCGTCGGCGCGCTTCTCGAAGGTCCACCAGATGGCCCCCGCG
The DNA here is from genome assembly GCF_002258285.1 of Rhodococcus sp. 06-418-5. NCBI lineage: Bacteria > Bacillati > Actinomycetota > Actinomycetes > Mycobacteriales > Nocardiaceae > Rhodococcus > Rhodococcus sp. 06-418-5. The sequence goes on along the minus strand of NZ_NOYE01000037.1, from coordinate 70,167 downwards.
ACCACACCGCCGACCGCGCAGCCGATGGTGGCAAGCGAACCCCACCCCCAGGTGCGGCCCTGGGTCAGGGCGAGGAACAGCAGCAGCAGAGTCACCGCGAGCAGTGCAGCTCCCCACCAGTCGACGGTGCCGCGGCTGGATCTCGGGCGCGCCGGTACGCCGAACCAGGCGATTGCGAGCGCGAGCACCACGAACGCAACAGTGAGCCAGAACACGCGGTGGTAGTCGGCACCGTTGGCCGTCAGTAGCCCGGTCAACACCAGTCCGAAGCCGCCGCCCACGCCGAGTGTGCCGGACAGGACGGCCATCGAGCCGACGAGCTTACGAGGAGGCATCTCGTCACGGAGGACGGCAAGGGCGATGGGGAACAGTGCGTAGGACACTCCCTGCAGGACGCGGCCGACGATCAGCCACAGCAACGAGTGGGTCAGGGCAGCGAGGAGAGATCCGGCGAGGACGACGGTGAGCACACCGATCAGCACCGGACGCTTGCCGTGCAGGTCGGCGAGCCTACCGATGACCGGGGTGGCGATCACCGCCGCGAGGAGGTTGGCCGTCAGTACCCATCCGGCGGCGGTGGTGCCGACCCCGAGTTGGGTGCCGATGGTCAAGACGATGGGGACCACCATCGTTTGCAGAACGGCGAGAGTCATGACGATGAAACAGAGTCCGGGCAGCAGTATGCGGCGGGAGGACATGAAGGAACTACCTCGTTACGTATCGACCAAGCGATGGAACCGAAAAAATTAGAATGATGAACGCATCTAAGTAACTATCAGAGATCGGTGCACCAGGGAAGTGAGCCGGGGCCGTTACCACGGCCGAGCATCGACGCAGGCCTACTGATGCTTCCCCAGAGCTTTCTGACGCAGTTCGCTGACGATCTCGTCGTTCCAGACGTGTTCGCGCACCAGGCGGTAGCGCTCCCGGCTCATCCAGAGGTACGCCTCTGCGTCGGTGCGGTCCTCGAGGATCTCCGCTGCGCGCACCATGCGCACCACCGGTAGGTACTCCTCACCGAACCAACGCCGCGCGACGGTACCGCGGTCGACGAATTCACCGACCTCCTGCATCAACCGGAATCCCCACGCTTCCACCGATTCGCTCAGCTGCGCGTAGTCGAAGGGATCGGTGACCTGGACGGCCTCGCGGGCCCGGCCCACCAACGGAACTCGACTGAGGAAGATGCGTCGGTGATCCTTGATCAGCAGGTCGCCGCGTCGGGTGATGCCCTCGGGGGAGATGCGGGTGATGATCTCGGTGACCACGGCGTCGATCGTCGTTCGGTGCATGGCGAAGGCGATCGACACTCGATGATGGCCGTCGACGACGAAGTGCATGCCACCGATGCGGTACACCTGGATCGGGGGCATCGCCTCGCCGCGGCGTTGGGCGGCTGCAAGTCGCTGCCAGCGTTCGCGGATGCGCGCCGACGTCGGGCGGAAGAAGCGGTCGAAATCGCGAGTGCGGTCGACGCTTCCGACGATGGTCTCGACGCGGATGACCTGCAGACCCAGGTGTCGCTCGCCCACCTTGCCGAGGGCGGCGACCACCTCGTCGAACGGCAGGATGGTGTTGACGTCGTCGGGTTGGCGACGCAGCCACCCGACCAGACGTGCGACGTCGGCGCGTCGGCGCTGGCGGGTGAAGTCGTTCTCCGCGTCGGCGGCCGGGAATCCGGTGTCACGTGCCATGTCTGCGCCTCACGATCTTCGGTGTCTCGAAATCCGTTCTCTCGCTGCCCGGTTCGATCTCGAGAAGGGTGTATCCGACGGTGTTGATCACCGTCGCGCCGTGCAGGGTCAGGTCATCCGGGGTGTGACCGTGTGGATGAATATGCCCGTGCAACAACAACTGTGGCGACAGTCGACGCGTCACCTCGTCCAGGCAGTCGAAGCCGATGTGCGCGGGGTCGGTGTCGTCACCGACGCCGAGCGGGGGACTGTGGGTGAGCAGAATGTCGACGGGGCGAGGATCCTTGCGCACGTTGCGATGCCACGCGAACGTTCGAGTCAGGGTGCGCGATCGCCGTCGTTGCTGCCGTTGGGTCCACTGATTGGGGCCACCGTTGTAGCGGATGGACCCACCGAGGCCGGCTATCCGTAGGCCTGCGGCGGAGACTATTCGACGGTCGACGTTGACGGCACCGACCGGTCCGGGCCAGGTGGCGGGCAACCCGGCGCGCATCCACCCTGCGCGTCCGGCCGAGTATCCGGTGAGGTCCGCGTCGTGATTGCCGGGAACGAACACACACGGAGCGTTCAACGCGTCGGTGAGGTACTCGAGGTAGTCGAACGGGAGGTCGCCCGCGCCGAGAATCAGGTCGACTCCGAGCGTCTTCACCTGCGGACTCCACAGGGATTCGATCGTTTCGTCGGCAACTGCGAGAACGGAGACCACGGGTACGACGGTACCCACCTCCGGTGCGGTGATACCTCCGAACGGACTTCTCGGGCATCGGTGGTGTTGGATGGGTCAGGTGAGCGACAGTGTCATTGCAGCGGTACGCGCACATCTGGTGACCGAGATCGGCGACGAGAATCCGTCGTCGGCGTCGGTGACGTTCCTCGGCCTCGAGTCGCTGGACGTGCTGAGATTCGGCGCGGACTCCGACGTGGTCCGGTACGTCAGTCTCGGCTGTTCTCGTCACCCCATGGCCGATCCCAACGAACTCGTCGCCGATCCCTCGCGCGGCCCCCGAGCAGAACTGGTGCTGACTCTTCGCGGTGGGGCAGGCGTGGCGTCGGGCGTGCACAAGTCACTGGCCGTGCTCGCTGCCTCGCCCGCGGTGGAGGGGGTCGTGCTCGTCGAGGACGCGCTGCTCGATCTGGGCGAGCCGCTCTGGACCAACGCGCCGTTCACCGCGGTGCTGCTCGGCGACAGCGACATCGCCGATCTGACGCTGCCCGAGCCCTACGATCCGGTTCGCTTTCTCGCTGCCGTGCCGTTGACCGGTACCGAGGCCGCCTGGGTGCGTCTGCGCGGTGCCGCGGCCCTGCGTGAGGCCTGGGCCGAGGCCGGGATCGACGTGCGCGATCCGAATCGGTCCGCGGCCAGTCTCTGACCCGGAGTCACCGAGCGTAGGACGCCAATTCCGGTTCTGCGGTGACGGAGTCGTCGATCAGGTGCCGAGGTACCTGGGCCAGGTACTTCAGGCCGGTGATCGCGGCATGCGCGTCGTAGCGCAGGTTCGGCATGCTGGTGGTGAAACACAGATGGTCCGGAATCCGCTCGCGGACAGCAGGTCCGTCGTGTTCGAGTGCATCGAGGACGATACGGAAGGCGACGTTGTCGCCGATGATGTTGAAGTGTTCGACGGGCCGCAGCGGGCAGACGTCCTGAACGGCGATGTTCGCGGCTCCGGCAAGAGTGCTGGCGTGCGGTTGCGGATAGATCAGCTCGTCGAAATTGGTGTAGATCGAGGTGTAACCGGGTCCCTCCGGCAACGGACGCGCCGCCAGCGCGGTGAGGAACTTCGATCCGGTGGCGATCTGCCAGTTCGCAGGCGGGCACTCCTGCGAGTCGTCGCATCCCGAACGCGCCGAGTCGGTGCCGTTGTACGGGGTGGCGAGCGAGATGAGATCCGACACCAGAGCAGGCAGATCCGGCCAGAACGTCAACGCCCACAGCTCGTCGAGCGGGCCGTGCTGGTGGCCCATCATGACGACCTGGCGACCGCTGTCGGCGGCCATCGTCCGAACCGCGTGCACCACGTACTGGGCGGCGATCTGCAGGTCGCCGTACCCCTCGTCCGGCAGGGAGAGGCTGCACACCGGTATTCCGGCGGCGGGCAGCGACTGCAGATAGTTCCACCCGAACGACTGCTGGTCGGTGGCGAAAGCCGGGGTGAGCAGGACCGGATCGCGGGTGGCGTCGTGCAGATCGGGGGTGCACGTCAGAGCGTGGTCGAGGGCGGCCGGATCGACGGTCAGTGCGGGACCCGGATCGAGGTTCGACCCTGCCGTTGCGGTTCCCGGTACCACCGTGGACAGCAACGCGACGGTCGACGCCAGTACGAGTGAGCGGATTCTCATCGATCCCTTCCGGACGACAATGCAGGGCTTCTGCAGTCTCATCCGGCCCGAACCGGTGGGCTCGTCACCGGTCGGCAGTCGGGGCAATCACCAACGATCGGACGATTCGGTTGGGCATCGTCCAATCGAATCGTCGGCCCCTAGAGCCAGTTGTTCTTGTGGAACGTCCTCCACAGTCCGATGCACACGCACAACACCACCGCGACCATCAGGTGGTAGCCGTACGTCCAGTGCAACTCGGGCATGTTGTCGAAATTCATCCCGTAGATCCCCGCGACCATCGTCGGCACGGCGGCGATCGCCACCCACGACGAGATCTTGCGCATGTCCAGGTTCTGCTGCATCGTCACTCGCGCCAGCGCAGCGTCGACGAGTGAGCTGAGCACCTCGTCGTACTCGGAGATGCGTTCGGCGACCGTCGTGTGATGGTCCTGCACGTCGCGCAGGTAGCGTCTCACCGCTTTGGGGACGCTCGGCTCCTGCACCAGACGCGCCAACGGCGTCGACAGTGGTGTCACCGACCGCCGAAGTTCGACGACCTCGCGTTTGAGCAGGTAGATGTTTTCGATGGGCACGTGGTGGTGCGGCGAGAACACTTCCTCCTCCATACCGTCGACGTCCCGCTCGATCGAGTCGGTCACCGCGAGATACTCGTCGACGACGTGGTCGGCCACCGCATGGAGAACTGCCGACGGGCCGAGCGCGAGCTGTTCGGGGTTGCCCTCGAGGCGTTGACGCACGCCGGCCAATCCCGAATGCTCCCCGTGCCGGACGGTGATGACGAAGTCACGGCCGACCATCACCATGATCTCGCCGCTCTCGACGATCTCGTTGGCGGTCGTCACCGACTCGTGCTCGACGTACTTCACCGTGCGCAGTACCAGGAACGCGACGTCGTCGTAGCGCTCGAGTTTGGGTCTCTGGTGGGCGTGCACGGTGTCCTCGACCATCAGCTCGTGCAGGCCGTAGCACTGGGCGATCGCGTTCATCTGTTGGTCGTCGGGTGCGTGCAGACCCACCCACACGAATCCTTCGCCGCGTGCACGCACCTCCGCGATGGCCGAGGTGTGAGTGAATCTGCCGGGCAGTCGAGCGCCCTCGACGTAGACCGCACAGTCGACGATTGCGCGAGCCGTGGGCACCGGAATTCGCGGTGCGTGCACCGGACCGGCCTTGGCCGATCGTCGATGCAGGGACGGCAGCGACGGGCGTGGTGGAAGGGACGGCATGGCGGGCAATCGTACGCCAGCAAAACGACGAGAGAGTGGGCCTGGAACACTGTGCAGGTGCTCATCGACCTTCACACCCACTCGACGGCGTCCGACGGCACCGACAGCCCGGCCGAGCTGGTCCGGGCCGCAGCCGAGGCGGGACTGTCGGTGGTGGCTCTGACCGACCACGACACCACCTCGGGATGGGACGAGGCGGCCTCAGCACTGCCGTCCGGTCTCACGCTCGTGCGCGGCATGGAACTTTCCTGCACCGGGCGAGGCGAGGACGGCCGGCCGGTTCCCGTGCACCTACTGGCGTATCTGTTCGACCCCGCGAACGAGGTGTTCGCAACCGAGCGCGCGCGGTTGCGCAGCGAGCGGGTCACGAGATTGCGTGCCATCGCCGAGAAGATGGCGGCGGACGGTCTGCCCATCGACCCCGACGCGGTGCTGGCCTCGGCCGGTGCGGCGGCCGGGCGACCCCATCTGGGTCGCGCACTGATCGATGCCGGGTACGTCCCGGACATGAACGCCGCGTTCGCCGGTCCGTTGGCGACCGACGGCAAGTACTACGTCGAGAAGGTCGACACTCCCCTCGAAGTAGCGGTGGACATGATCGCTGCGGCAGGCGGTGTCAGTGTGCTCGCGCACGCCAGAGCTCGTACCCGCGGCCGCATCCTCGACCTCGATCACATTCGCGAACTCGCAGCTCGCGGTCTCGGTGGAGTGGAGGTTCATCACATGGATCACTCTCCGGAGGACACCGCGGTGATGGCCGGCCTCGCCGCGGAACTGGACCTGATCGTCACGGGATCCTCGGATTACCACGGCACCAACAAGACGGTGAAGTTGGGCGAATACTCCACTGCCCCAAAGCAATACGACCGTCTGGTTACGGCGGCGCGGCCATGACTTTCGATGTGACGCTCTACTTGACGGTGCTGATCACCCTGTTCGTCATCATGGACCCGCCGGGCGCGATCCCGGTGTTCCTGTCTCTGGTCGGGCGCAAGAGCAAAGAAGTGCGCAACAAGGCCGCGTGGCAGGCCCCCGCGGTTTCGCTGACCGTCATCTCGGTGTTCGCGATCGGCGGCCAGGCGATCCTGAGCTACCTGCACATCGGCATTCCGGCATTGCAGGGTGCGGGCGGGTTGCTGTTGCTGCTCATCGCGTTGTCGCTGCTCACCGGAAAGGGTGCGGGCGGGGACACCGCCGCGGAGGACGTCAACGTGGCACTCGTGCCGCTCGGGACTCCGCTCATGGCAGGCCCCGGGGCCATTGCCGCGGTGATCGTCTACGTCAGCCAGGCCGACGGTGACGCCGGTTCGTTCCTGGCAATTGCGTTGGGCATCATCACCATTCACATTCTGTTCTTCCTGGTGCTTCGATTCTCGACCGCGCTGATCCGGCTCCTCGGGGAGGGCGGTATCTCGCTGTTGGCACGCATCGCCGGTCTGTTGCTGGCCGCTATCGCGGTGCAGTTGATCGCGGACTCGGTTCGCGGATTCGTGGCAGGCGGATGACCGGGGCAGGTGCCGGGCTCCGATTCCTGCGCGGGCTCAGCGGTATCGTCACCGGGGGACTGGTGGTGCTGGCCCTCGGCGTCGCCGTCACGCAGTATCTGGGCCACTCCCGCGGCTTCCCCGGTCCTGGCGCTCTCTCGGTTGCCGCCCATATCGTCGCCGCGATCGTTGCCGTGATCGCGCAGCGCATCACCGATCACCGTCGCGGATTCTCGGCCGTTCTCGGCGCTCTCGTGGTCCTCGTCGCCGCAGGCCTCGTCCTGTGGACACAATGGTGGCAGTGAGAACCGGTGCCGGTGGTTCCTGACGCTGTGGTCAGGTGAGGCGGCGATATGGCACACTGGGGCACCGACAGGGCTACAGCCCATCGCTGATCGTGCAGGCGTACCCGCCTCACATGCGAGACACGCTCTCGGCAGTTTGCAGCCAGCACTGGCGCACTCCGACGGGCCCTCATTTCCACCACTCACTTCGTTGACACTTCGTCGCCTTGCTGGTCGAGGTCGACAGTGCGAGGAGCTTTCACCGTGACGGCAGTCGAAGACACCGCAGCAACACACACCGCACCGGCAGGACCGGCGGCGATCACCGACGAGGAGATCTTCGCCGGGCACCTCGGCGGCAAGCTGTCGGTCGAGTTGGCAGCGCCGCTCGACACGCAGCGCGATCTCTCGATCGCCTACACCCCCGGAGTGGCGCAGGTCAGCCGCGCCATCGCCGCCGACGCCTCGCTGGCCAAGCGATACACCTGGACCGATCGCCTCGTGGCCGTCATCTCCGACGGTTCCGCAGTGCTCGGCCTGGGCGACATCGGTCCGCGCGCGTCGTTGCCGGTGATGGAGGGCAAGGCCGCGCTGTTCAAGAAGTTCGCAGACCTCGACTCCATTCCGATCGTGCTCGACACCAACGACGTCGACGAGATCGTCGAGACCATCGTGCGGATGCGGCACAGCTTCGGTGCCGTCAACCTCGAAGACATCTCGGCACCGCGCTGTTTCGAGATCGAGAAGCGCGTCATCGAGGCGCTCGAATGCCCCGTCATGCACGACGACCAACACGGCACCGCCATCGTCGTACTCGCTGCTCTCAACGGGGCTGCGAAGGTTCAGGGCCGCAGTACGTCCGAACTGAAGGTCGTCGTCTCCGGAGCCGGGGCAGCGGGCGTCGCGTGCGCGAACATGCTCCTCCTGTCCGGCATCCGGGACGTGGTGGTGCTGGACTCGAAGGGCATCGTGTCCGCCGACCGCTCGGACCTCAACAGCGTCAAGACCGATCTCGCCGCGCGTACCAACCCCCGTGCACTGTCGGGCGGTGCGGTCGACGCCCTCGCCGGAGCCGACGTGTTCCTCGGTCTGTCCGCAGGCAAGGTCGACGAGAGCTACATCGCGTCGATGGCCCCGGACTCCATCGTGTTCGCACTGTCCAATCCGGATCCCGAGATCCATCCGGAGGTGGCGAGGAAGTACGCCGCCATCGTCGCCACCGGACGAAGCGACTTCCCGAACCAGATCAACAACGTTCTCGCCTTTCCCGGTGTGTTCAAGGGCGCACTCGACGCCGGTGCACGCCGTATCACCGAAGGCATGAAGCTCGCCGCTGCCGAGGCAATCCTCTCGGTTCTCGGCGACGAGTTGGCTGCGGACAAGATCGTGCCCAGCCCACTCGATCCTCGTGTCGCCCCGGCCGTTGCGGACGCAGTTGCGGCAGCAGCGCGAGCCGAAGGCGTCGCGTAGGAAAACGGAAGAAACACCGGCGAACCCGGCCCTACCCGGGCCAGCGGTTCGCCGGTGTCTTTCGTCTGTCTCTTTCGTGGTCGGACGAGTCAAACCTTCGCGAGTCCGGTCGGCATCCGCCGCAGGCGACCGGTTCCCGGAACGGACGTCCACACCGCGAGGGCGAGAAGGCCGTCGACGATCAGGGTCAGCAGAGCCACCAGGATCGCGCCGACGAGAACGCGGCCGTAGTCGTAGAGCGCGAGCCCGTCGAAGATGTAGCGGCCGAGCCCACCGAGGTTGACGTAGGCCGCGATGGTCGCGGTGGCGATGATCTGCAGTGTGGTGTTACGCAATCCACCGAGGATCAGAGGCAGCGCGTTGGGGATCTCGACCCGAAACAGCACTTGCGTTTCGGTCATCCCCATCGCGCGGGCGGCGTCGACCACGTTGGCGTCCACGTTGGCGATGCCGGAGTACGTGCCTGCCAACAGCGGAGGAATACCGAGCAGCACCAACGCGATGATCGGCGGAACCAGTCCGAGTCCGATCACCAGAACCAGAAACACGAGAATGCCGAGGGTCGGCAGCGACCGCAGCGCGTTGACGAGGCCGACGACGACGGCCTCACCGCGGCGCAGGTGACCGATGAGCAGACCCACCGGAACCGCGACGGCGGCCGAGAGCAACACTGCCAGCAGGCTGTACCACATGTGCTCGATCAGTCGTGCGCCGATTCCCGTCGGCCCGGCCCAGTTTCCGCCGTCGAGAATGTACGAGAACGCCTCGGAGAAGAGATTCATGCGCGTGCCTTCTTCTTCGAAGAGCCCGTGTTCAGTCGCGTCCACGGAGTGAGTCGACGCCCCAGCAGGAACAGGGCCGCGTCGAAGATCAACGCCAGGAACACGATCGAGATGATGCCTGCGAAGATCTGATCGGGATAGTCACGCTGGTAGCCCTGGGTGAAGAGCTGGCCGAGACCGCCGATGCCGATCACCGAGCCCACCGAGACCAGTGAGATGTTGGTGACCGCAACGACTCTGATGTTCGCGATCAGCACCGGAAGCGCCAGCGGCAGTTCGACGGTCACCGCTCGCCGCAGCGACGAGTAGCCCATCGCCTCGGCAGAATCGACCACGGCGAACGGCACCGAATCCAGGGCCTCGGGCACCGCGCGCACCAGCAGTGCGGTCGAGTACACCGACAGGGCGATCACCACGTTCAGTGGATCGAGTACCGGTAGACCGACCACCGCGGGGATGGTGACGAACAGGGCGAGCGAGGGCAGGGTGAACGCGATACTGGCCACCGTCAACGTGATTCGACGAACCCAGCGAGTGTTGCGAATGACGGTGCCCAGCGGGATGGCGATGAGCAACCCGACGAACAGCGGGACGAGCGAGAGATACAGGTGCGTCTTCGTGTAGCCGAGGACCACACCGAAGTTGTCCAGCAGCCAGGTCACTGTTCGGCGTCCCCGCTGGCGAGGAAGTGATGCCGGTTGCGTTCCGAGTCCTCCGACTTACGTTGCGCAGCAAGGTGTTCGAGGATCTCCGCACCGTCGACGCTGCCCACGGCAGCCCCGGCACCATCGACCGCGACGCCGATTCCCGACGGCGAGGAGATCGCGGCGTCGAGTGCCTGACGCAGATCGCCGCCCTCGAGGAACAGCGAGCCGCCCGCTGCCGTGCTCTCGTCGATGCTGCGGCCGCCCCGCACCTTCTCGACTCCGGTCGCGTCGATCCACCCCAACGGTCGGCGCTGTTCGTCGACGACGAGCACCCACTGCCCCTGGTCCAGTCGGAGGCCCTCGATCTCGTCCTGCGTCGCCGTGTGGATCGGGTGCATGGTCACAGCCTGCGCCGACCTGAACGACAGCCCGCGGTAGCCGCGATCGCGGCCGACGAACGACGCCACGAAAGACGTTGCCGGTGCGGCGAGTACGGTCTCGGGCTTGTCGTACTGCTGCAGTCGGCCCTGCGGTCCGAAGACCGCGATGCGATCGCCGAGCCGGACGGCCTCGTCGATGTCGTGGGTGACGAAGACGATCGTCTTCTTCAGGTCGGCCTGCAGGCGCAGCATCTCGATCTGCAGTTCTTCACGCACCACCGGGTCGACCGCGCTGAAGGGCTCGTCCATCAGCAGGATCGGTGGGTCGGCGGCCAGCGCCCGGGCCACGCCCACTCGCTGTTGCTGCCCGCCGGACAGTTGCGCCGGGTAGCGCGAGGCGAATGCCGGGTCAAGGCCGACGCGCTCGAGGACGTCGAGTGCAGCCTTGCGTGCGGCGCGACGCGATTCGCCGTTCAGTACCGGCACCGTGGCGACGTTGTCGACGACGGTACGGTGCGGCAGCAAGCCGGCACTCTGAATTACGTAACCGATGCCGCGGCGCAGCTTCACCGCGTCGATGTCGGCGATGTTGCGACCGTCGACCGTGATCACACCCGAGGTGGGAGTGATCATGCGATTGATCATTCGCATCGAGGTGGTCTTGCCGCAGCCGGACGGCCCCACGAACACGGTGAACGAGTGTGGCTCGATCACCAGGTCCAAGGAGTCGACCGCTGTGGTGCCATCCGGATAGGTCTTGTTGACGTGCTCGAAGGTGATCATCAGCTGACCGGCTGGTCCAGGCCCTTGTCCTTGACCCACGCCGCTGCTGCTGCCGCCGGCTCGACCTTCTCGTCACCCGAGACCGAGGTGTTCAGTGCGATCAGCTCTTCGGTGGTGATCTGCGCCGACACGGCGTCGAGCACCTGAGTGAGCTTGTCGGACTGCTTGGCCGTACGCAGCACCGGAATGATGTTCTGGGCCGCGAAATTGTTCTCCGGGTCTTCGAGGACCACGAGATCGTTCTGTGCGATCGAGGGCGCGGTGGTGAAGATGTCCGCCGCGACGACCTGCCCGGAGACGAGTGCCTCGACCGTGGCCGGGCCGCCGCCGTCGGAGATCGGGATGTAGTTGCCGGGCGAGATGTCCAGGCCGTACTTGTCTCGCAGACCGGGCAGGCCGCCGACGCGCTCCTGGAACTCCGGGGTACCGGCGAAGGTCACCTCGGAGGAGAACGGTGCGAGGTCGCCGATGGTGGTGAGGTTGCGTTCGGTGGCGGTCTGGCGAGTGACGACGACGGCGTCCTTGTCCTCGCCCGGTGCCTGCGCCGTCACGGTGAGATCGTCGCCCAGGGCAGCAGGCAGCGCGGCCAGGACGTCCTCGGACGAGGTCGCGGTCGCGGATTCGTCCAAGTACTGCAGCAGGTTTCCGGTGTAGTCCGGGATCAGGTCGATCGACCCGTCTCGCACTGCGGGAATGTAGGCCTCACGGCTGCCGATGTTGAGCTTGGTGCTCACCTCGAAACCATTGGCGCGCAACGCCTCGGCGTAGATGTTCGCCACGGTCTCGGACTCGGGGAAATTGGCGGAGCCGATGATGATGGAGTTCGTGTCGCTGTTGGTCTCGCCGCCACCGCTCGAGAGTGGATCCGAATTGCCGCCGCAGGCGGTCAGAGCGGTGACCGAGAGAGCGAGTGCGGCAACAGCTGCCACTGCCCTCGGAGCGGAGAACGCACGCGTGATGCGGGAGGTGGTCATGGTGTCCTTCCATCGGTTCGGGCACAGTCCTACCCATTTCCGCCGATCTGCCCCCGGGGGGCAACGGAAGAACCAGGACTCGGGCTGCTCGGGATGGTAGTCGAATTCGGCGTGCCCATAAGGTTGGTTCGACTACCGTCTCGTTCGCACTAGTGCCCCGCGGTCGGGATCGGTAAACCACATGGGCAGTGAACAGGAGAAAATGACAGTGCGATCGTCGGTTCTGGCAGCAGCCCTGGTGATGTCGATCGCCGGTCTGGTCGGCGGTTGCAGTGCGAGTGCATCGACCGACCCTGCTGCGGTGCCCGTCGTCGTCGGAGCGGGCAATTCGGAGCTGTCGCGTCTGCTCGCGCAGATCTACGCCGGGGGACTGCGGTCGACAGGAGCGGAGGTCGAGGTGAAGGAGGAGCTGGGCGATCGGGCCGACTACCTCGCGGCGCTGGACCGCGGTGAGGTGACGATGGTTCCCGACCTCACGGGCGAGCTGTTGCGCACCTTCGACGGTCTTTCCGAGGCAACCGAGGCCGAGGACGTGTACACGGAACTGAACCGATCACTGCCGGCCGGGTTGTCGGTGGGGGATTACGCCACCGCCGAGGATCGACTGGCCATCGCGGTGGCGTCGGGCAGTGAATCGGGCGACGAGACGGTGACGGATTTCCTGGGTCGTGAGGAAAGAACGGTGGGAATCGTCGACGGCCAGGTCGATCCGATGGACGTCCTTGCGCAGGGTACGAGGAGTCCCACGTTCACGGGGGCGTCGGTCACCGATGTCACCCCGTATGCCGATGCGCAGTCCGCCGTCGACGGCTTGAACGCCGGAGAAGTCGACGTGCTGGCGATTCGCACCGCGTCGTTCGGCCCGCTGGCGAAAGACCTGACAACGCTGCCCGACGACGACCACGTGTATCCGGCGCAGAACGTGGTGCCGCTCTATGCCGACGGAGTGCTCGACGAGAGTGCTGTGAGGTCGTTCTCGGTGGTGGCGGGTGAGCTGACGACTGCGGACCTCGCCGAGATGATCGGCGAGGTCCGCAACGGAGTTCCGTCAGGCGATGTCGCCGGCCGTTGGCTCGGCGAGCGCAACCTCTGACGGGCCGGTCGGCTGCGCGGCTCGGAGCTTGCGGCCGAGGTACGAGCCCATGTGCTGGACGGCCTGGGCCGCCTCACGCAGAATCGACGCCTGCAGATGGGCCACGTGCCAGAGCTTCTTGTACTCCACGTGTTCGAGCTCGACACCCGACAGGCGCAGCTTGTCCGCGAATGCAGTGATCTGCGCGTACAGCACCTCGTCGGTACCGACGTGCATGACGATCGGCGGCAAACCGTCCAGGTTGCCCAGCAGTGGGGCGAAACCCTGGTCCAGCGGATCGCCCGCACCCAGATACGCATCGGCCGAGCTGTAGGACCACCCGGTGTTGACCACCATGTCGCGGTCCTTGGCGGCGTCGCGAGCTCCGGGATCGACCCACGGCGAGATCAGGCCGAGGGCAGCCGGGCTGGTGCCGTCGTCCACCAGACGCCGGGCAGCGGCGACCGAGAGACCGCCACCGGCCGAATCGCCGGCAATCGCGATGCGGTCCGCGGTGAATCCGTGGACACGAACCAGCTCGCGGAACGCCGCCACGGCGTCGTCCAGACCTGCCGGGTACGGGTTCTCCGGTGCCAACCGGTAATCGAGCACGTAGACAGCACTGGCCGATTCCCGGGCCAGATGTGCGGCCAGTGACCGGTGCGTGTTGATGGATCCGATCGTGTACGCGCCGCCGTGCAGGTACAGGATCGCGGTGTCGCGTTCGGTTGCCCCGACGGTGACGCGCTCGGCTCGACGGCCCGCGAGTGTCATCTTCTGCGAGACCGTTCCGTGCGGAAGCGTTTGCACGGGAGCGGCGGCCTCGAGGATCAGCCGCTGCGTCCGAAACGAGAATCGCGCATTCAGCGCGAGGCGATAGAACGGCTTCAGCGCAGCCGCGACGATCGGCAGGGGAACGTAGAAGGACTTCACGACGCGACCCGCCTACTTCTTCGTGCGCGGCAGCGCGCGCTTGGACACTGCGGCGATCAGGCCCTGGTAACGCGATCCGGTGATGCGCTGGAGCAGGTCGAGTGCGATGGCGTCGGAACCGATGAGAACGCGTCCCTTGCCCTTCTCGACACCCTTCAGGATGGTCTTGGCCGCGTCGATCGGGGTGGTCTTGGCGAGCTTGGTGTCGAAGAACTTCGCGAAATCGGCCTGGTCGTAGTTCTCGGCCACGGTGGCGTTGCGAGCGATGGCGGTCTTGATGCCACCGGGGTGAACCACGGTCACCTTCACCGGAGCCTTCGAGATCAACATCTCGATGCGGAGCGATTCGCTGAACCCGCGTACGGCGAACTTGGCCGCGTTGTACGCGGACTGCGACGGAATCGCCAACAGTCCGAAGAGGCTGGAGATGTTGATGATGTGGCCGTCACCGGAGGCCTGGATGTGCGGCAGAAAAGCCTTGGTGCCGTTGACGACTCCCCAGAAATCGACGTCGACGATGCGCTCGATGTCCTTGAACGAGGACTTGTCGACGTCACCGTGGTAGGCGATGCCTGCGTTGTTGTAGATCTGGTTGACCTTGCCGAAATGCGCGACGACGGCCTCGGCGTAATCCAGGACGGTCTCGCGCTGGGAGACGTCGAGGAAGTCCGACTTGACCTCGGCGCCGAGTGCCTCGACCCGTCGGACGGTCTCGTCGAGTCCGGCGGTGTCGACGTCGGACAACGCCAGTTTCGCTCCACGGCCGGCCAGCTCGAGGGCCAGTGCGCGGCCGATTCCCGAACCCGCGCCGGTGACGACGGCCACCTTGCCTGTGAATGTGCTCATCGTGCGGACACCTTGTCTGTGTTGTTGCCGGCGGAGTTGTTCGCCGACGATCCGGAGGGCAGGTCTGCGGTAGCGACGCTACGGTACGCATCGAGATCGAACTGCTTGGTGATTCTGCGGAACTCGAACGTGAAGCCCGGCCACAGCGTGGTGTTGTTGCCGTGCTTGTCGAGGTACCAGCTGGCGCATCCGCCGTTCATCCACACGCTCTTGGCGAGCTGATCCTGCAACGTCACGTTGTACTCGTCCTGCACGTCCTTGCGCACCTCGATGGTGCCGATGTCGTGCTTGTCGATGGTGTCCAACGCGTCGACGAGGTAGTTGATCTGCGATTCGATCATGAAGACCATCGAGGTGTGGCCGAGGCCCGTATTCGGTCCCACCAGGAAGAACATGTTGGGGAAGTTCGCGACCGCTGCCCCCTTGTAGCCCTGCTGGCCGCCGTCGTCGAAGGTTTCGGCCAACGTGCGGCCGTCCTTGCCGATGATGCCCTGGTAGGCGGGGGAGTCGGTGACGTGGAAGCCGGTGGCGACGACGAGCGCATCGATCGGGCGCTCGGTGCCGTCCTTGGTGACGATCGATCCTTTGCGGATCTCGGCGATGCCGTCGGTCACGAGGTCGACGTTGCTCTGCGCGAGAGCCGGGTAGTACGCGTTGGAGATCAACATGCGCTTGCAGCCGATGCGGAAGTTCGGCGTCACCTTGGCGCGCAGTGCCTTGTCCTTGATCTGGGTGCGCAGGTGGTTCTCCGACGCCCACTGCAGCGGCTTCATGAAGGCCGGAGCCTTGGCCAGACCGACGACCTGGGTCTCGCGCATCGCGTAGATGCCGGCCCGCGACAGGCGCTGGAACCCGGGAACGTGCTTGAAGGCGAAGCGCTCGAGCTTGGTGTACGGGCGATCGGCGCGGGGAAGGATCCACGGCGCGGTGCGCTGGTACACGTCCAGATGTTCCACCTGGCCTGCGATGGCGGGCACGATCTGGATGGCGGAGGCACCGGTGCCGATGACGGCGACGCGCTTGCCCGCCAACGAGACGTCGTGGTTCCACTGAGCGGAGTGGAAGACGTCGCCCTCGAAGTCGTGAATGCCCTTGATGTCGGGCAGATTAGGCTCACACAGTGCGCCGACGGCCGAGACGACGATCTTCGCGGTGTAGTTGCCGGAGGTGGTCTGAACATCCCAGCGGTTGGTCTCGGCGTTCCAGCGGGCCGAGGTCACATCCGTGCCGAACACGTGCTTGTCCATGACGCCGTACTTGCGCGCCACCCCGGCGATGTAACTCTGGATCTCCGGCTGTGTGGAGAACGACCGAGTCCAGTTCGGGTTCAGGGCGAACGAGTACGAGTACAGGTGCGACGGCACGTCGCAGGCAGCACCGGGGTAGGTGTTGTCGCGCCAGGTGCCGCCGACGTCGTGGCCACGTTCGATGACGACGAAGTCCTTCTTGCCTGCCTTCGTCAGCTTGATCGCGGCACCGAGGCCGGCGAACCCGCTGCCGATGATCAGCGTATCGACGTGACGCGGCGTCGTTGCACGGTCCGAAGTATCTGTTACGGGAAGACTCATGTAGGGGAGCGTAGAAGCTTATTGAGTGTGAGTCAATAGTTATTGACTAACATTCAGTAGGGTGGTTGCATGGCGTTCGTGAACAGTCCCGGCGCACCGACCACGAAGAGGACGAGACTCAGTCCGCAACAACGACGAGCCCAATTGATCGAGCTCGGCACCGAAATGCTCGCCGACCGCCCCCTCGAGCAGATCTCCGTCGAGGACATCGCCGATCAAGCCGGCGTCTCCCGAGGGCTGCTGTTCCACTACTTCGCCTCCAAGCAGGACTTCCACCTCGAAATCGTGCGTGAATCCTCGCGCGTCATGCTCGAGCGCACCGCACCCGATCCGTCGCTGCCACCGTACGAGATTCTGCGCGACTCCATCGCCAACTACGTCGATTACGTCACCGACAAGCGACAGATGTACGTCTCACTCCTGCGCGGCACCCCCAGTGGCGATCCGCAGATGCGCGCGGTGTTCGAGGAGACTCGCTCCGCCATGGCCGAGCGAACCCTCGCGCAACTCGGGGGACTCGACATCGAGGTGACCCCCACCATCGTGCTGGCCGTTCGCGGCTGGATCGCATTCGTCGAGGAAACGACCATCAACTGGCTCACCGCACCGGAGCTCGGCCGCGACGAACTGATCGACCTCAACGTCAATGCTCTGCCTGCCGTCGCGCTGGCACCGGACATGATCTCCGCACTCCTGGGTGCCGACCGAGACGCCGCCGACGCCTGAGACCTGAGCGCGCCCGCCCCCCCCGCCCCGCGTCAATGGACCATTGCACTCCTCAGACGTATGCAGGGGTCCATTCACTCGTGTCCGGGGGTCGCGTGAATGGACCGTCGTACTGCGCAGACGTATGTAGTGGTCCATTGACGCGGAACGGGGGAGCCCAGAAACGACGACAGCGGCCCACCCCCGAAGGAGTGGGCCGCTGTCGCGAGTGTTTCTAGTCTTCGCCGACTGCCTTGAAGGCCTCGTCGATGATTTCGAGTTGCTCGACGGCGTGCACCTTGCTCGATCCCGACGACGGTGCGGACATGGCGCGACGGGAGATGCGCTTGATGCCGACCAGCTTCTCGGGCATGAGCTCGGGCAGTGCGAGACCGAAGAACGGCCAGGCACCCTGGTTCGCAGGCTCTTCCTGGACCCAGCGGAATTCCGTTGCGTTCGGGTAGCTTTCGAGTGCTTCCCTGATGCGGCGAACCGGCACGGGGTAGAGCTGCTCGACGCGAACGATCGCGACGTCGTCGCGGTTGTCCTTCTGCTTACGAGCGAGGAGCTCGTAGTAGAGCTTGCCGCTGACCATCAGCACTCGCTTGACCGCGCTGCGGTCGCCGGTGCCGGTGTCGTAGGTGGGCTCGTCGAACACCGAGTGGAACTTGCCGTCGGTGAAGTCCTCGATGTTGCTCACCGCTGCCTTGTTGCGCAGCATCGACTTCGGGGTGAAGACGATCAGCGGGCGACGAATGCCGTCCCGCGCGTGCCTGCGCAGCAGATGGAAGTAGTTCGCGGGGGTCGAGGGGAGTGCGACGGTCATCGAGCCCTCGGCGCACAGTGTCAGGAAGCGCTCGATGCGTCCGGACGTGTGGTCGGGTCCCTGGCCTTCGTGGCCGTGCGGCAGCAGCAGCACGACGTCAGAGAGCTGACCCCACTTGGCTTCACCGGACGAGATGAACTCGTCGATGATGGACTGTGCGCCGTTGACGAAGTCGCCGAACTGCGCTTCCCACATCACCAGTGCGTCCGGGTTGCCCACGGAGTAGCCGTACTCGAAGCCTACGGCTGCGAACTCGCTCAAAGCGGAGTCGTAGACCATGAACTTGCCGGGGTTGTCGCTGCCGATGTTCTGCAGCGGCGTGTACTCGGCACCGGTCTTACGATCGATGATCACCGAGTGGCGCTGGGTGAACGTGCCGCGGCGGGTGTCCTGGCCGGAGAAGCGGATGTTGCGTCCCTCGTCCACCAGCGATCCGAGTGCCAGCAGCTCGCCGAAGGCCCAGTCGACCTTGCCCTCGTACGCCATTTCTCGGCGCTTCTCGAGAACCGGCTTGACGCGCGGGTGCACGTTGAAGCCGTCGGGAACGGCGAGGTGCGCGTCACCGATACGGTGCAGCACGGCCTTGTCGACCGCGGTGGTGAGCTTGGCGGGCAGCTGCTGATCGAGCTCGACCGACTCACTGGGCTCAGGGGTGTACTTCTCGAGTTCGCGTACCTCGTTGAAGACGCGTTCGAGCTGGCCCTGGTAGTCGCGGAGTGCGTCCTCGGCTTCCTTGAGCGAGATGTCTCCACGACCGATGAGCGATTCGGTGTAGCTCTTGCGGACGCTGCGCTTGGTGTCGATCACGTCGTACATCGCCGGCTGCGTCATCGAGGGGTCGTCGCCCTCGTTGTGACCGCGACGGCGGTAGCAGATCATGTCGATGACGACGTCCTTGTGGAACTTCTGACGGAAGTCCACTGCCAGCTGTGCGACCCAGGCACAGGCCTCGGGATCGTCGCCGTTGACGTGGAAGATCGGCGCGGCGATCATCTTCGCCACATCGGTGCAGTACTCGGACGAACGCGAGAACTCCGGCGAGGTAGTGAAGCCGACCTGGTTGTTGACGACGATGTGCACGGTGCCGCCGGTGCGGTAGCCCCGCAGATCGGACAGGTTCAACGTCTCGGCGACGACGCCCTGGCCTGCGAATGCGGCGTCTCCGTGCAGCATCAGCGGCAGAACGGAGTAGCCGCCCTGGCCGATGCCCTTGTCCAGCAGGTCCTGCTTGGCGCGAACGAGGCCTTCGAGAACCGGGTCGACGGCTTCGAGGTGCGACGGGTTCGCGGTGAGCGAGACCTTGATGTCGTTGTCACCGAACATCTGGATGTACGTGCCCTCGGCACCGAGGTGGTACTTCACGTCGCCGGAGCCGTGTGCGGCGGCCGGGTTCATGTTGCCCTCGAACTCGGTGAAGATCTTCGAGTAGGGCTTGCCGACGATGTTGGCGAGCACGTTCAGGCGGCCGCGGTGCGGCATACCGATGACGACCTCGTCGAGGGCGTACTCGGCGCTCTGGTCGATGACGGAGTCCATCATCGGGATGACCGACTCGGCACCTTCGAGCGAGAACCGCTTCTGCCCGACGTACTTGGTCTGCAGGAACGTCTCGAACGCCTCGGCGGCGTTGAGCTTGCTCAGGATGTACTTCTGTTGCGCCACAGTCGGTTTGACGTGCTTGGCTTCGACGCGTTCCTGCAGCCAGGAGACCTGCTCGGTCTCGAGGATGTGGGTGTACTCGACGCCGACGTGGCGGCAGTACGAGTCGCGCAGAACGCTGAGCACGTCCCGCAGCTTCATCTTGTCCTTGCCGTGGAATCCGCCGACCTTGAACTCACGGTCGAGGTCCCACAGCGTGAGGTCGTGGCTGATCACGTCGAGGTCCGGGTGCATCCGGAACTTGTCCTTGGTGAACTGCAACGGATCGGTGTCGGCCATCAGGTGACCGCGGTTGCGGTACGCAGCGATGAGCTCGAGCACGCGGGTGTTCTTGTCGACCGTGCCCTCGGGCAGATCCTTGCGCCAGCGAATGGGCTCGTAGGGGATCTTCAGCGAGTGGAACAGCTCGTCGTAGAACTCGTCGCTGATCAGCAGGTTGTGGATCGTCTTGAGGAAATCGCCCGACTCCGCACCCTGAATGATGCGGTGGTCGTACGTCGAGGTCAGCGTCATGAGCTTGCCGACGCCGAACTCGGCGAGACGCTCGTCGCTGGCTCCCTGGAACTCTGCCGGGTACTCCATCGCACCTGCGCCGATGATCGCTCCCTGACCGTTCATCAGACGCGGCACCGAGTGCACGGTTCCGATTCCACCGGGGTTGGTCAGCGAGATGGTGACGCCCTGGAAGTCCTCACCGGTGAGCTTGCCGTCGCGAGCACGACGCACGATGTCCTCGTACGCGTTGTAGAACTGCGTGAACGTGAAGTCCTGCGTGTTCTTGATGGCGGCGACGACGAGGGAACGGTTGCCGTCCTTGCCGGGCAGGTCGATCGCGAGACCGAGGTTGATCGCTGCCGGAGTCACTGCGTTCGGCTTGCCGTCGACCTCGGCGAAGTGGCGGTTCATGTTCGGGAACGCCTTGACGGCCTGCACGATGGCGTAGCCGAGCAGGTGCGTGAACGAGATCTTGCCGCCGCGGGTGCGAGCGAGATGGTTGTTGATCACGAGACGGTTGTCGACCATGAGCTTGGCCGGGATCGCACGGACGCTGGTCGCGGTCGGAATCTGCAACGAGGCGGACATGTTCTTCGCCACCGCTGCAGCAGCGCCGCGCAGAACCTTGCTCGACTCCTCGCCGAACTCGGCTGCGGCGGGCTTTGCGGGAGCGGACTTCGCCGGTGCTGCCTTCTTCTCGGCAGGCTTGGCGGCGGCAGGCTTCGAGGCCTCGGCCTTGGGAGCGGCGGTTTTCGGAGCTGCCTTGGGTGCTGCGGCCTTCGGCGCGTCGGTCTTGTCGGAAGCAGAAGCGGCCGTCTTGGCTGGTGGCGCGGGCGCTGCGGGAGGCGCGGACTTGGTCGAGCTGCCGTTCGAGGATGCGCCGTTACCGGCAGCACCGTTGGATCCGGCGGTCTCGTCGGTCGCTGCATCGGGGTCGTAACCGGTCAGAAACTCGTGCCAGCTCGCGTCGACGGATGAAGGGTCCTTCTTGAATCGCTGGTACATCTCGTCGACCAGCCATTGATTTTGTCCGAATTGGGTAGTAGAGCTGCTGCTCACGGCAGTAGTTCGCCTCGTTTCTGTCTTCGTTCCCGTTCAGCGCGCGTACGTGTCCAGGCTAGACCTTTGGTCCAGCTCACGTGCGTCCGGGACGTAGCTGTGATATGTACTCACCGGTAACCATCGGCCTCGTTGTCGATGACACCTTGGACTATCGAATTATTCCCTCGGTTCGTTTCGGCTGCAGTCCACAAGTGCGCGTAGAACCCGCCCTGCGTGCGCAGCTCCGAATGTCGGCCTACTTCCACGATACGGCCGCCGTCGACGACCACGATCAGATCCGCTCGTGCGGCGGTCGCCAAGCGATGCGCGACGACCACCGCGGTGCGGGTGCGTGCGACGGCACTGCTCGCTGCGAGCACGGTGCGTTCGGTCGCGGGGTCGAGCGTGGCGGTGGCCTCGTCGAGCAGGAGAAGGTCGGGGTCGACCAGCTCGGCCCTGGCCAGTGCGATCAGCTGTCGTTGACCCGCGGACAGCCCTTGACCGCGCTCGCCGACGGGCTGGTGCATACCGCCGCGAAGTGCGGCGATGGTGCTCAGAGCTCCCACGGATCGGGCCGCGTTCTCGATGTCGGCACGGGTGGCGTCGGGCCTGCCGTAGGCGATGTTCGACGCGACGGTCCCGGTGAACAGGTGCGCTTCCTGCGGTACGACGCCGAGTCGGTGCCGGTAGTCCGAGAGGCGATAGTCGCGTAGATCGTGGCCGCCGACGCGCACCGATCCGGAGGTGGGATCGTAGAAGCGGGCCAGCAGTTTCACGACCGTGGATTTGCCCGCGCCGGTGCGCCCGACCAACGCGACGGTGCCGCCGGCGGGGATGGTGAGATTTACCTCACTCAGGGCGTCGGACTGTGCTCCGGCATACCGAAAACCGACGTCGACGAGTTCTATCTCGGCGTGCAGGCGTCCGCCGGGGAGTGCGGTGGTGTCCGATTTGGTGGACGTTTCAATCGAACTCGTGGTGCGGAGGAGATCACCGATGCGGCCGACACCGACACGTGCTTGCTGGTAACCGTCGAACACCTGCGATAGCTGCTGGATCGGACCGAAGAGCAGCCCGAGATAGAGCACGAACGCCACGAGAGTGCCCGCAGTGGTGGTGCCGGTGGCGATCTGATGCGCGCCGACGAACACGACGACGGCGAGGGCGATGTCGGAGAGCAACGTGATGAGGGGGAAGAACACCGAGATCGCGGTCTGCGACCGCATCCGGCTCACCCGGTAGCGGTCGGAGCGTTCGGCGAACCGGGATGCGGCGTACTCCTCGCGTCGGTACGCCTGCGCGGCGCGCAGTCCCGTGACGTTCTCCTGGAAATCGGCGTTGACGATCGAGATGCGCTCGCGAGATGTCGAGTACGCCGCCGACGAGATGCGCCGGAAGATCACGGTGGCCACGGCGAGGGGCGGCACCACCGCCAGCGCCACCAGTCCCAGTGCCGGGTCGGTGACGAGCAGTGCGGCGGCGATGCCGACGACGGTCAGCACGCTGACCACTGCGGTCGAGGCTCCGGTCTGGATGAAGGAAGACAGCGCATCGACGTCGGTGGTCATTCGCGTCATGATGCGACCCGACAGTTCGCGTTCGTAGTAGTCCAGGCCGAGCCGTTGGATGTGCGCGTAGCTGCGCACCCGGAGTCCGAAGAGCACTCGCTCGCCTGCTCGCGCCGTGATGACCGTCGTCCAGCAGACGACGAACCAACTCGCCGCAGCCAACACGACACCGATCGAGGTGGCGATCCACAGGGTGTTCGAGTCTCCGCCGGCCACTCCGCTGTCCACCGCGTAGCGAACGAGCGAAGGGAACGCGATCGAGGCCAGTGAGTCCAGCGCGAGGAGCACCACCACCGCTGCCAGCAACAACCGCACCGGGCTCAGCAGTCTCGACAGCCGGAACTCCGGGTCGGGTCGTCGAAGTTCGACTCCCGATGCAGCTGGATCCTCCGTCGCGGGCGGCAGCGCCGCGACCGCCCGGGAGATCGCCGGAGTCGGCGCGAGTGAGCCGAAGGCCCCCGCCATCGCAGTTCCGTGACCACCTCCGCCTCCGGGCGCGGGCGTTGACACCGCGCCGGGCTCGACGGTCGCTTCCGGTGCGGACTCGGGCCAGAGCGTATCGGCGGACGGTTCCGCTGTCGGTTCCCGGTCGGTGTCGTCGTTCGCGTCGCCGTCCCCGCCTGCGAGGAGGGCCCGGAACAACGGACAGCGCCGATCCAGTTCGTCGACCGTTCCGGTGTCGATGATGCGGCCGTTGTCGAGGACGGCGACGCGATCGGCCAGCGTCAGGGTCGAACGGCGATGTGCGAGAACGAGAGTCGCGCGAGTACGGACGCCGCGCAACGCGTCGAAGATGGCGGCCTCGGTCTCGGCGTCCACGGCGGAGGTGGCGTCGTCGAGGATCAGAATTCGCGGTTCGACCAGAAGAGCGCGGGCCAGTGCGATGCGTTGGCGCTGACCGCCCGAGAGAGTGAGGCCGCGTTCGCCGACGAGGCTGTCGTATCCCTCGGGAAGCGCCTCGACGAACGTCGAGGCCTGCGCGAGCCGCGCCGCATGCCTGATCGCCTCCGCGGTGGCGTCGGGCCTGCCGAGGGCGATGTTGGCGGCGATGGTGTCGGAGAAGAGGAACGGCTCGTCGAACACCAGCGAGACCGCCTCGCGGAGCGACGTCGAGTCGAGGTCGTCGATGTCGATCGACGTTCCGTCGGACGTCAGCGCAATCTGCCCCCGAGTCGGGCGGTAGAAGCGGGGGAGCAGGAGTGCGAGTGCGGTCTTTCCCGAGCCCGCGTGACCGACGACGGCCACCGTCTCACCGGGCGAGATGGTCAGGTCCAGGCCGGTGAGCACGTCGCGTTCGGGCTCGAATCCGAAGGTCACCTCGGAGATACGGACTCCGAGCGGGCCGTCGGGCAACGCGACGGGTTCGGCCGGTTCCGGGTCGGACGGCTCGGTGTCGACCACCTCGTAGACGCGCTCGACGGCCGCGCGGGAGAGTTGGGCCATGATCACCACCGACGAGACGGTGCGGGTCACGGCGGACAGAGTCGCGACATAGGTGGCGAAGGCCAGGAAGGTGCCGATCGTGATGTGGCCCTCCAGGGCCAGATAGCCGCCGAGGGCGATGACTCCGACCAGACCGAGTTGAGGAATGGTGGCCATCGACGGTGCGAACCGTGAGTTGATCTTCGCCGACCGCATGCGCTCGGCGAACAACCTGCGACCCAGTGTCTCGATGCGATCGACCGCGCGGGCTTCCTGCCCGAAGCCCTTGACCACCCGAACGCCGGTGACCGTCTCCTCGACGTGCTGTGCCAGATCGGCGGCGCGTTGCTGCGCCGACCAGGTGGCCGCGAAGAGAGTGGGCCGAATTCGGTAGACCACGATGCCGACCGCAGGAACGATGAGTACCGCGACAACGGTGAGCAGCGGCGACAGATACGCCATCACAGCCAGCGCCAGCACGAACTGCAGGACGGCTCCCGCCGACAACGGCACCATGGCCAGCAGCCCCTGCACCAGTTGGAGGTCGGTGATCGATCTCGAGACGACCTGCCCGGTACGGATCTCGTCCTGCTTGCGCCCGTCGAGCCGCTGCAGTGACGCGAGCAGGTCGAGGCGTAGATCGTGCTGGACGTCGATCGAGAGCCGGCCGGCGAGCATGCGTCGACCGAATTGGCACGCGAAACGCACCAGGCCCAACAGTGCGATGGCGGCGGCGACGGCGGCGATCTTCTCGCCTCTGCCGGCCGTCGCGTCGTCGATGGCGACCCTGGTGAGGAGCGGGAACGAGATGTCGATGACCGCGGCGATCATCGTCACGCCCAGTGCTCCGAGTGCGGTGCGTCGATGCAGCATGCACTGAGCGATCAGACGTCTGATCCACCCACGCCGGGGCCTCGACGCGGGTTCTGCGCTGTCGAGTGTCGACGAGCTGCGTCCGGGTGCCGCTGCACGGTCTTTCACCGCATTACTGTGTGCCATCGCCTCACCACGGTAGACCCGAGTACCGACAGGGTCGGCCCGCGAACGATGCGACGTCAGTCGATGTCGCGGGTGCGGGCCAGGAACCAGCCGACGCCGGTGAGGATCGCGGCCCACAGCGCGAGTCCGAGCGGTGCCCACGGCCACGACGCCAGGTCGCCGGCGTCGTCGAGTTGAGTCGCCGCCATGGTCGGCAGAGTCAGGTTCGACGGCAGCGCTACGGCGACCGATCCGAGCCCGAGTCCGAACAGGATCAGCGAGAGCAGACCCTCGCCGAACGGCAGCCAGGCGACGAGCACGATCGCGGCCCACGTCGGAGATTTGAGCAGCAGACCCAGGCCGGCACCGATCATCGACCACAGCACGACTGCGAGGAGGCACGACAACACCACGCCGACGAACGCGCCGTCCAGCAGCACGGTCCGCTCGTTGAATATCAGCAGGCAGATCAAGCTGGCCAGCAGCACCACCAGGCCGTATCCGAGGCCGAACAGCGCAGTGACGACGAGTTTGGCGGCAATCACCCCGTCGCGGCCGCGAGCGGTCAGGAAGCTGGTGGTGATGGTCTTGTGGCGAAATTCGGTTCCGGCGTTGACGGCACCGAATATCCCGGCGAACAGAATCGCGGCACCGGCGGCGACGTACAGGCCGATCGAGGCGACGCCACCCGAGATGTCCAGGTCCTCCTCGAATTCACCCAGCTGATTCGCGATCACCGACGTGATGACGGACGCGAACACTCCGACGACGATCGGGGCGATCGCCAGCGCCCACCAGAATTTCAGTGTGGTGACCTTACGGATCTCCGACGTCAGCAGTGCGTTCATCGCTGACCCCCGTTCCAGTTCTGTGGCGGACCGTAGTTCTGCGGCGGAGCGCCGTACCCCGGCGGTGGGCCGTAACCCTGCGCAGGACCCGGCGGGCCGTAACCGTGGGGACTCTGCTGAACGGGTGCGGCGTTGTACTGACCCGTGGTCATCGACAGGAACACCTGCTCGAGGTCGACGTGTTCGCCGGTGGTCCCGAAGATCGTCACCTGGGCGGCGGCCGCGATGCGGGCGATCGTCGCCGCGTCGGGACCGGCGACACCGATGCGTCCGTCGGGAAGCAGTTGGCTGTCGTTGAACCCATTCGAAGCCAACGCCAAGGCCAAAGCTGCGGGGTCCGATGCGGCCACCAGTACGCGGCTCGGACGTGTCGATCGCAAATGCGCGATGGAACCCTGGTACACGAGTGCGCCGGCGCTGACGATCACCAGATTGTCGACGGTCTGCTCGATCTCGCGCAGGATGTGGCTCGATACGAGCACGGTGCGACCCGACGCGGCGAATGCCTTGAGGAAGTCGCGCAGCCAGGCGATTCCTTCGGGGTCGAGACCGTTCGCGGGTTCGTCGAGCACGAGGATTTCTGGATCCCCCAGCAGAGCTGTCGCCAACGTCAGGCGCTGACGCATGCCGAGCGAGAAACCGCCTGCAGCGCGGTCGGCGACGTCACCGAGCCCCACGAGGTGCAGGACGTCGAGCGCGCGGCTGTCGGGTATGCCGATCGCAGCGGTGTAGATCTTCAGGTGGTGTGCGGCGCTGCGCTTGGGGTGCAGGCTCAGCGAGTCGAGGACGGCACCCACCGTGCGGGCGGGGTGGGTCGCCGCGCGGAACGGCATGCCGTTGACGAGGCCGACACCCGAGGTGGGAGCGACGAGTCCGAGGAGCATGCGCAGCGTCGTCGTCTTGCCCGATCCGTTGGGGCCGAGGAATCCGGTGACCGTTCCGCGCGGAACGACGAAGCTCAGGTCCGAGACCGCGCGAACTGTGCCGAATTGCTTGGTCAGTGCTTGCGCTTCGAGCGCCGCTCCCGGATAGCTGGACATCTGTGCGCAATCCCCCTGGCCGTAGTTCACCTCGAGTACCGGCTGCGCGCGGCAACCGGTACCCGAGGCTACGGGGTGCGACCGACATCCGGTGCGGCCCCACGTGCGCGAGCCGTCCCGCGTCAGCGATGCAGCGCGGCGGCGATCTCTCGGTAGGTCTCGAGCGGATCGGCCATGTCGGGCAGCGAGTGCAGTGTGACGTGCGAAGCACCTGCATCGATGTGCTCGTTCAACCGTGCTGCGATCGCGTCGGCGGTACCGTGCGCCACCAACGCGTCGATCAGTCGGTCGCTGCCGCCGTCGCCGATCTCCTCGTCGGAGTAGCCGAGTCGGTTCAGATTGTTGGTGTAGTTGCGCAGGTGCAGGTACGGGTTGTTGACCGGTGGTCGGCCGATCGAGCGTGCCTGCTCCGGATCCGACTCGAGGACCACCTTGTGTTCGGGTGCCAGAATCTTGTTCGGTCCGAGCGCCTGGCGTGCTTCACGGGTGTGCTCGGGGGTGGTCAGGTACGGATGCGCACCTGCGGTGCGGTCGGCCGCAAGCGCGAGCACCTTCGGTCCGAGCGCAGCGAGGACGCGTCGCTCCACCGGGACTCCGGCCTCGTCGAGAGCATCGAGGTAGGCGACAAGAGCGTCGTACGGCTTGGTGTACTCCTGCGTCGCCTCCGGATGGCCTGCGCCGATTCCGAGGACGAATCGGCCCGGGTGCTTGCTCTCCAACCGGTGATACGACGCGGCGACGTCGGCCGCTGCGTCCGACCAGATGTTGACGATGCCGGTGGCGACGACGACCGTCTCGGTGGCGTCGAGGATCTCCTCGCTGGTGGTCAGGTCCGCGGGCGGCGAGCCGCCGAGCCAGATCGTCCCGTAGCCGAAGGATTCGATCGCCCGGGACAGTTCGGGTGTGAACGCCGAGTGCAGTCGCCAGACGCCGTACTTGCCGAGTTCAGGTGTGGAAGTCATGTTCGAAGTCAACGCGGCAGAGTCACGAAGATTCCGCTGCCGGTCACTCGTCCGGTTCGATGATTCGATTCTCCGGGAACCGAGCAGGCGGCGGGCCGAAGGCATCGCGGGCATTCTTGATGACACCTTTGCCGACTGCGCGGTTGCCTGCGCCGCCGATCGCCGCACCGATGCCTGCGGGAAGCATCTTGCCGACCAGAAGCGCGCTGCGCTTGGCCAGGTATTTGGTGATGAACTTCTTCACCAGCGACTTGTTCATGCTGGTCATCGAGCCGCCCGGGATGCGGGAGGTGATCAGCGGCCCCCAGTTCTTCGCCGTCTTGCCGACCGTCCGTTGCACGATCTGCATACCCGACTCGCCCAGCGCAACCGAGAGCACCAGGGCGCGTCGTTGCTGGTGGTTCTCGACGGGGATGCCGTGTACGGCGGCCACCGACAGTGTCAGCAGTGCGGAGGACTCGATGAAGAAGGCAGTTTCGGCACCCACCGCTGCGAGCGAGGCGACGGTCCCGACGCCGGGGATCGCCGCGGCACCGCCCACCGCGGAACCGCTGCCGGTTACCGCGAGCAGAAACCGCTTCTCCAGCCGTTCGATGATCTGCGCGGGGTGTCGTACGGGTGTGCTCGACGCACGTGCGCGACGTACTTGTCGACGGCGGGTCCCTGGAGGCGGCTGGCGTTGTCGAGGATGTTGACCAGCGCGCGTTCGAGCTTGCCTCCACCCCCGACCTCGACCTGTGCGTCGTCCTTCTTACCTGCCATGGGTCCTCTTCTCGCCGTCCGCGGTGGTGCCCACCCGGAGACCACTGTAGATATCGACTTCTGTTACCCCGCTTCGCGCTGTTCTACGCTGAGCCGTATGACGGTGGGCGCAGTCTCCGAGGGTTTGCGCTGGTTGCCTTCTGCGCGGCTGCGTTCGTCGGTGCGTCCGTACGACGGGTATTGCCTGCGGGGACACGCCCCCGGGGAGCACGTCGGGATGCCCAGTCCGTATCTGACTCTGATCGTGGCAATCGAGCCCGAGGTGGTAGTTCGCGGTGTGCCGCATCGCGGTGACGGCTCGTTCGAAACCCTCGTCGGTGGGATCTCCTCGACGCCGGTGACGATCGTGCACGACGGCAATCAGTACGGGATTCAGCTTTCGCTCACCCCGCAGGGATCTCGGACGTTGCTCGGTGTTCCGTCCGCCGACTTGGGTGACTGGATCGTACGGCTGGACGACCTGCTGGGGTCCGACGCTGTCGAGATGCGTGAGCGGGTCTGCGCCGCGGCGACGTGGTCCGCACGCTTCGATGTCGTCGATGAGATCCTGGTGCGTAGGTTGATCGGCCAAGAGATCGATCCGCGGTTGGGCTGGGCGTGGGATACGCTCACGGGCGAACCCGCCTCGCGGGTTGCCGACGTCGCGCGCGAAATCGGCTGGAGCACAAGACACTTGATCTCGAAATTCACTGCGGAGTATGGCGTGTCGCCGAAAGTGGCCGCCAGAATCGCCAGGTTTCATCGCTCCCATCAGCTACTACGCCGGCCGATCGTGCAGAGTATGGCGGTCGTCGCCGCCGACTGCGGGTACTACGACCAATCGCACATGAACCGCGACTGGCGCGCGATGGCAGGTATGGCACCTTCGGTGTGGCGCGAGAGAGAAGTGTTCGCATTCGTACAAGACCACGTCATCGAGCGCGGGCACGATGACAGTCATGACTGAAACGCGAACTACCGTGTGGCCGTGCCTGCGTTACGACGATGCTCGTACCGCCATTCGCTTCCTCGTCGATGTTGTCGGGTTCACCGAAGCCGCCGTCCACGGCGAAGGTGACCGTGTCGATCATGCAGAACTGCGCTGGCCGGAAGGCGGGGGCGTCATGCTCGGCAGTGTCCGTGCCGACGGTGCGCTCACCGGTCTGCCGGCCGGCGTCGGTTGTGCCTACGTCGTCACCGATCGCCCCGACGAGATCCATGCACGTGTCGTGGCGGCCGGCGTCACGATTACGCAGCCCTTGCGGGACGAGGACTACGGGAGTCGCGGCTTCACGTGTCGCGACGCCGAAGGCGTCCACTGGTCGTTCGGAACCTACGCGGGGACCCAGT
Source organism: Rhodococcus sp. 06-418-5 (assembly GCF_002258285.1). Lineage (NCBI taxonomy): Bacteria > Bacillati > Actinomycetota > Actinomycetes > Mycobacteriales > Nocardiaceae > Rhodococcus > Rhodococcus sp. 06-418-5. Next base: position 40,046 of record NZ_NOYE01000037.1, on the reverse strand, counting down.
GATCGGCCGGAACGAGCTCGTCAGGCTTGGGCGGCGGGGGAGCGGTTCCGTCGCCGAACGGTGATCCTCCCAGGGATTCGCGGCCGTGGGGTTCGAGCCACCCTGCCAGGTCCGGGCCCTTGGGCACGATCGCCGTCGGGTTGATGTCGGTGTGCACCTCGTAGTAGTGCCGCTTGATGTGGTCGAAGTCGACCGTGTCGCCGAATCCGGGCGTCTGGAACAGATCGCGTGCGTAGTTCCACAGCACCGGCATTTCGCTGAGCTTGCTGCGATTGCACTTGAAGTGGCCGTGGTAGACGGGATCGAAGCGTACGAGGGTGGTGAACAGGCGCACGTCGGCTTCGGTGATGTGCTCGCCGACGAGGTAGCGCTGGGTGGTCAGGCGTTCGACGAGCCAGTCGAGGCGCGTGAACAAGCGGTCGTAGGCCTTGTCGTACGCCTCCTGCGAGCCGGCGAATCCACAGCGGTAGACGCCGTTGTTGACGTCTCGGAACACCAGATCGGCGACCTCGTCGATCTCGGCGCGCAGCGCTTCCGGGTACAGATCGGGGGCACCGTCGCGGTGGTACTGCGTCCATTCGGTCGACAGGTCCAGGGTGATCTGCGGGTAGTCGTTGGTGACGACCTCGCCGGTGGGAACGTCGACGATGGCGGGGACGGTGATGCCGCGCTCGTAGTCCGGGAAGCGAGCGAAGTAGGCGTCCTGCAACCTCGGGATCTGCAGAACGGAGTCGACGCCGCCTGGCTCTTCCTGGAAGTTCCAGCTGCGCGGGTCGTGGGTCGGCCCCGGAATGCCAAGGGACAGCACGTCTTCCAGCCCGAGGAGGCGACGCACGATGATGGATCGATGCGCCCACGGGCAGGCGCGTGCGGCGATCAGTCGATACCGACCCGGTTCCACCGGATAGCCGTCTCGGCCGTCCGCGGTGATTCGCGTCGGAATGTAATTGGTGTCGCGCGTGAATTCCTTGCCCGGTTCCACGTAGGCGGCATCGTCTGCCATTGTGTTCACTCCTCGCATCGATCGGTCCCCGACGACGCTACCCAGTCCGGAGGTACCTCAACCGTGATCGCCGCGAAGCACCGCGGTGTGACGGACGCCGATCTCCACGTAGCCCAGCCGCGCGGCGAGGCGTCGAGCACTGGCGTTCTCCGGTCGCGATCGCCATTGCGGAATCAGGCCGTCGTCGATGGCGTCGTTGGTCGCCAGCCTGCCGACCACCTGGGCGTGGCCTCGTCGGCGATGGTTCGCGTCCGTCAGGACACGCATGTCGGCCAGGATCAGCTGCTGCTCCGAGTAGCCGGCCGACGCGAGGGAGTGCGCCGAGTCCGCAGGCCTGTCGTCGCCGAGCAGAGTGAACCAGTGCCGTGAGACCGGCTCGTCGAACGCCTCGGCGACGTCGGCTTCACTGCAGTGCGCAGCCAGGTTGCGCGCATGCTCCGCTTCGTGGGAGATCAGCGGGTCGTGTACGTCGATGGTGTGGCCGATGTCCGACCCGTAGGCCACGGTGTGTGTGCCGATGTCATAGCGCTCGGATCGGTCACCCAACAGCGCCGAGATCCAGGTGCGGTCGGTACCGGCATGGCCGGTGAGTGTGCGCGAGGCGTCCACCGCCCAGGACGGACCGGAGATCAGGGTGGTCTCGGCCAGTCGCAGGACGGTGATGTCCTCGGTGGCACCGACATGTTCGACGCGGTCGGAGTCGGTGTCGAGGGCTCGATCGTCCATCTGCAGCTGTCGACACCACGCCAACCGGACGATGTCGAGTCGGTGGCGATCGAACGGACCCGCGTCGGGCAGAGGGGAATTCACGCTCGAAACATTAGCCACAGGGCCGCAGGGCTCCATTTCGGTTTCACCGTCCCAAAGCAATCTTTCGAACTTTTTCGCCCCCGGTGTTTCGCTCAGCGCCGATAGATGGCAGACTCGGATTTGAGATTAGAGCTTCGACGTGAAGATCTAGCTCGCTTACAGAAGGTTTACAGAATGACGCAGGGCAGTGTGAAGTGGTTCAACGGCGAAAAGGGCTTCGGCTTCATCGAGCAGGATGGTGGCGGACCGGACGTTTTCGTTCATTACTCGGAGATTCAGGGTAGCGGCTTCAAGTCGCTCGACGAGGGCCAGCGCGTGGAGTTCGAGGTGGGCCAGGGTCAGAAGGGCCCCCAGGCTACCGGCGTCCGCGCCATCTGATTCAAGCTTCGTAACCCGACTTCTCCTGGTGGAGTGAGCTTCTCGAAGTAAATCCCACCAGAAATTCGGTGACAAGGCCGGATACACGGAAGAGATTCCGAGTATCCGGCCTTCGTCTGTCGAAAGGGACATCGACCTCGGTCGATGTCCCTTCTGCATTTCCAGGACATCATGTGCCGTATGTCCGATTGATCCCCAGGTCGGAGCATTGTCCTGGTTGCAGTCGGCCTTCCCGCGAGCTTATATTCCAGTTGGAATAATTCGACTGGGGTATCGGGAGGGAGTGCGATGCGAGGGGCGGCAGTGAACCCGCTGGGCGTATCGGTCCTGGCACTGCTCTCGGAAGGTGCCATGCATCCCTACGAGATGTACCAACTGCTGCTGGAGCGTAAGGAAGATCGAATCGTCAAGGTTCGACCGGGGTCGCTGTACCACGCCGTTGCGCGACTCCACGGGCAGGAACTGGTCGCCGAGGTCGGAACGGACCGCGGCGGCAACCGACCCGAGCGCACCACCTACGAGATCACGCCCGCCGGCCGACGCGTTCTCCTGGACAGGCTCACCGAGATCCTCCGCACCCCGGTGCGTGAGTATCCGCAGTTCACCCTCGGTCTGTCCGAGATGCACAACCTACCGGCGTCCCAGGCGATCGCCCTGCTCCGTGCACGAATCGAAGACCTGTCGCTCGAGATCGAGGAACTGTCCGGTTACCAGCGCCTGGCAGCAGAACGCAAGGTGTCCGAAATCTATTGGGCCGGAATCGATTACACCTACCACATGTTGTCCGCCGAAGTGAATTGGTTGACGAGCTACATCGATCGCGTCGACAGCGGCGCGTTGCCGTGGCCGCACGAGATTTCCGCACACCACACGACCCTGACGGATCGGGACTAGGAGAACAGTATGAACGCCGTCGAGACCGCTCCGCCGCAGAAGGCGATCGAACCCTGGCCCGCCCTGTGGGCACTGTGCCTCGGCTTCTTCATGATTCTGGTCGACACCACCATCGTGGCAGTCGCTCAGCCGGCCATCCTCGCGGGCCTGAACACCGACATCAACAACGTCATCTGGGTCACCAGCGCGTATCTGCTGGCTTACGCCGTGCCGTTGCTCGTCACCGGACGACTCGGTGACAAGTTCGGTCCCAGAAACCTCTACATCGCCGGTCTGGTCGTGTTCACCCTCGCGTCGGCGTGGTGCGGGCTGTCCGGATCCATCGAGATGCTCATCGCTGCGCGTGCCGTGCAGGGTCTCGGCGCTGCGATGATCACCCCGCAGACGATGGCCGTGATCACCCGGGTGTTCCCCGCCGAGAAGCGCGGAACGGCCATGGGAGCGTGGGGTGCCGTCGCGGGGGTGGCGACGCTCGTCGGTCCGATCCTCGGCGGCGTCCTGGTCGACTCACTCGGCTGGGAGTGGATCTTCTTCATCAATCTGCCGGTCGGTGTAGTTGCAATTGCGTTGGCGCTCAAGTTCGTTCCGGTGTTGCCCACCAACGACCACAAGTTCGATCTGCTCGGTGTCGCACTCAGTGCCGTCGGACTGTTCTGCATCGTCTTCGGTATTCAGGAAGGGCAGAAGTACGACTGGGGGACAGGTATCTGGATCCTGATCGGTGTCGGATTACTCGTCTTCGCCGGGTTCGTCTACTGGCAGTCGGTGAACAAGAGCGAACCGCTGGTCCCGTTGGCGCTCTTCCGTGATCGCAACTTCTCGCTCTCCAATATCGGCATCGCCGCAATGGGTTTCGCGATGTCCGGCATGATGTTGCCGATCATGTTCTACGCACAGAGCGTCACCGGGCTCACCCCGACCCGATCGGCACTGCTGTTCGTGCCGATGGCACTGCTGACCGGCATTCTGGCACCCAACGTCGGCAAGCTCGTCGACAGGACACATCCGCGCTACATCGCCGGTTCGGGATTGTTCATCCTGGCCGCATCACTGCTGTGGTTCGCGTACGAGATGACACCCACCACGGCGATCTGGAAGCTGCTGCTCCCCGTCGCCGCAATGGGCGTGGCCAACGCGTTGATCTGGTCTCCGCTGGCGGCCACGGCAACTCGTAATCTTCCGATGAGTCAGGCCGGCGCAGGCTCGGGCATCTACAACACCACCCGCATGATCGGCTCCGTGCTCGGTAGTGCGGGCATCGGCGCGCTCATCCAGTCTCGCCTGGCCGCCGAACTGCCCACCGGTGGATCTGCCTCGGGGGCAAACGAATTCGCCGGCCGAGTGCCCGAGATGCTGCGTGACGGTTTCACGACCGCCATGGCCCAGTCACTGATCCTGCCCGCCGCGGTGTTGATCGTCGGCATGATCGCGGTCTGCTTCTACGCGCGGCCTGCGTTCGAGTAGCCCATGTGAGCGGAACTTCGTAGCCCACTACGAGGCCGGAGTGGAGCCTGCGGAACGACCGCAGGCTCCGCGCTCACATGCGGCGAAGCCGCACTACAGGCCCAGATCGCGGCCGATCAGTTCCTTCATGATTTCGTTCGATCCGGCCCAGATCTTCGTGACGCGAGCGTCTTTCCACGCCCGGGCGGCGCGGTACTCGTTCATGAAGCCGTAGCCACCGTGCAACTGGACGCAGTGGTCGAGAATCTCGTTCTGTACCTGCGAGCTCCACCACTTCGCCTTGGCTGCGTCGATGGCCGTCAGCTCACCGATTCCGTGGGCGGCGATGCAGTTGTCGATGTAGGCCTGTGCCACATCCAGTTTGGTGACGAGCTCGGCGAGCAGGAACTTGTTCCACTGGAGCGAACCTATCTGCTGGCCGAAGGCCTTGCGGTCCTTGGCGTACTGCAGCGTCTCCTCGAGGATCGGGCGCACGTGTCCGAGGTTGGCGACCGAGCAGCTGATGCGTTCCTGGGGGAGCAGCTGCATCATGTGGATGAAGCCACCGTCGAATTCGCCGATCATGTTCGAGCTCGGGACTCGTACGTTCTCGAAGAACAGCTCGGCCGTATCGGACTCGGGCTGACCGACCTTGTCGAGCTTGCGGCCACGGGAGAATCCTTCGGTGCCGTTCTCGACGGCGAAGAGCGTGATGCCCTTGGCCTTCTTCTCCGGCGTGGTGCGGGTGGCGACGATGACGAGGTCCGCGGAGTTGCCGTTGGTGATGAAGGTCTTCGAACCGTTGATGATGAAGTCGTCGCCGTCCTTGACGGCAGTGGTCTTGAGCGCAGCGAGATCCGAGCCGCCGGACGGCTCGGTCATCGCGATCGCGGTGAGGATCTCGCCGCTGCAGAAGCCCGGCAGCCAGCGCTTCTTCTGCTCCTCGGTGGTGAGCTTGACCAGGTAGGGAGCGACGATGTCCACGTGGATTCCGAAGCACGACGCCACCGCGGCACTCGAGCGGGCGAGTTCCTCGGCGAGGACGGCGTTGAATCGGTAGTCCTCGGCTCCGCTGCCGCCGTATTCCTCGGGCACTTCGAGGCCCAGGAATCCGTTGCGACCTGCTTCGAGCCAGATCTCGCGGTCGATGTATCGCTGTTCGACGAGCTTTTCCTCGACCGGTGTGATGGTGCGGGTGACGAACTCGCGTACCGACGCACGGAAGTCCTCGTGATCGGCCTCGAACAGGCTGCGCTTCATCTATCTGTTCCTCTCGGTAACGGTGAGTTACCTGCGCACAATACTCGTTGGTAACAACCGTCCGAGACCGGTGTGGCACTATGCGAACCATGGCTGACGCACCCACTTCGCTCGTTCGATCCACCACCGCGGCAGGCGCCGAGGTCGCCGTCCTCACCTTCGACCACGGCCCGCTCAATCTGTTCGATCAGGCCATGTTCGACGCGGTGGCAGCGAACGTTGCCGACCTCGTCGCGCGGCCCCCTCGTGCGGTGCTGCTTCGCGCCGAGGGCAAGGTCAACTCCGCAGGTGTCGACGTCCATGTGTTCGAGGGCCTGTCCGCCGCACAGGGTGCCGATCTGTGGCGGAATTTGTTCGCACAGATTGCTCATCCGCTCGAGGCGCTGCCCTGCCCGGTGATCTACGCCGCGCACGGTTTGACGCTCACCGCCGCGTTCGAGATCTCGCTGGCCTGCGACATCATTCTCGCCGGTCCCAAGGCCAAGTTCGGTCTGGTCGAGACCGTCGTCGGGTTGACGCCGTCGATGGGTGGCCCGCAGCGCCTCGCCGAGCGGGCCGGTTCGGGTCGGGCTCGTGAGCTCGTCATGACCGGTGACCTGTACGACGCGCAGACACTGAAGGAGTGGGGCGTGGTCAATCAGGTTCACGACGACGTCGATGCCGCGGCGCTCGCGCTGACGCATCGACTGGCCGACGGCCCCACGGTCGCACATGCGGCGACGAAACAGATTGTGGCAGCGTGGCGTTCGGGCGGTGTGGCCCATGCGGACGAGGTCACCTCGGAGGTCTCCGGTGCCCTGTTCGAAACAGAGGATCTGCGGGGTGCGGTGAAGAGCTTCCTCGAGGTCGGTCCGGGTAAGGCGACGTACACGGGCAAGTAGCATCGGGTGAGTGAGTACTGATCAGCTGGCCGAACTGCACCTGCACATCGAGGGGTCACTCGAACCTCCGTTGATATTCGAGCTGGCGGAGCGTAACGGATTGTCGTTGCCGTACAGCGACATCGACGAACTGCGGGCGAAGTACGAGTTCACCGACCTGCAGTCGTTCCTGGATCTGTACTACGCCAACATGGCCGTGTTGCGCACTGCCGAGGATTTTGCCGATCTCGCTCGGGCCTACTTTCGCCGTACGGCGCAGGCCGGGGTGACACACGCGGAGATCTTCTTCGATCCGCAGGCGCACACCGAGCGTGGCGTCCCCCTCGAGGCCGTCGTCGACGGATTGGCGGACGCGTGCGCCTCCAGCGAGCGCGAGTTCGGCGTCACCAGTGGGCTGATCGCGTCGATCCTGCGGGACAAGCCGGTGCTGCACGCCAACCAACTACTCGACGATCTGTTGGCCATGAAGGCCCCCATCATCGGTCTCGGTCTCGATTCCGCCGAGGTGGGTTATCCGCCGTCACTGTTCGTCGACGTGTTCGCCAAGGCGCGCGCCGAGGGACTGCACGTCGTCGCGCATGCGGGCGAAGAAGGGCCGCCGGATTACATCTGGCAGGCACTGGATCTGCTGAAGGTCGAGCGCATCGACCACGGAGTGCGGTGCCTCGAAGACGAAGCACTGGTCGATCGTCTTGTCGAGGAACAGATTCCGCTCACCGTCTGCCCGCTCTCCAACGTTCGGCTCAAGGTGATCGACACCGTCGACCAGCTGCCGTTGCGGCAGATGCTCGAGCGCGGCCTGTCGGTGTCGATCAATTCCGACGATCCCGCCTACTTCGGCGGCTACGTCGACGACAACTTCGCGGCCCTCGAAGCGGGAATGGGTCTCACCACGGCCGAGCGAAAGCAGCTGGCCGAGAACTCGATTCGCGCCAGCTTCGCGACTGTCTAGATCAGCGCGACTGTTCGGATCAGGTCGCCGTCACCGAGATCCGCGGGTAGCCGGTGGCACCGTCGGGAACGGTGTCGGCGGTCTGGTTGGTCTGCAGCTCGCCCGCGGAGTTGGTGGCGCGGGCTCGGATCGCGTGTTGGCCCGAGGGCAGGTCCAGCTCGACGGTCCATTGCCGCCAGGTGTCCTTGGAGTACTCCTCGGACAGTGTGGCCGGCACCCAGTTTCCCTCGTCCACTTGCACTTCGACGGCGTCGATACCGGTGTGCTGATCCCAGGCGACGCCGGCGATGACCGTCTTCCCCGTGGGCACGGAACTGCCCGATCGCGGGGTGTCGATCCGCGAGGCCGTCTTGATCGGCCCGAGCGCGCCCCAACCGCGGTCGGTCCAGTATGCCGTCGCGCGGTCGAAGCGGGTGATCTCGATGTCGGTGACCCACTTGGTCGCCGAGACGTAGCCGTACAGACCGGGTACGACGAGCCGCGCCGGGTAGCCGTGTTCGACGGGCAGCGGTGCGCCGTTCATTCCGACGGCCAGCAGGGCGTCGCGGCCGTCGAGCAGCACTTCGAGGGGAGTGCCCGCGGTGAAGGCGTCACTGCTCGACGACAGTGCCATGTCGGCGTCGGGGGAGATGCCTGCTTCTTCGAGAATGTCCTTGAGCGGGTAGCCGATCCACGTTGCGTTGCCCACGAGGTCGCCGCCGACGATGTTGGAGACACAGGTCAGGGTGACCGTCTTCTCCACGGCCTGGCGCTGCGCCAGGTCGGCGAACGTCAGCTCGATCTCGCGGTCCACCATGCCGTGGATCCGCAACGACCACGTATCCGACGCCACCCGCGGCACGACCAGCGCGGTGTCGATGCGGTAGAAGTCGTCGTTCGGGGTGATGTACGACGCGAGGCCGTCGATCTTCAGGTCCGCCCCGGCCGGGATCGGGGGTTGCGGAGTGGGCGTGGGCAGCATGAAGCCGAGTCGATCCGCGGTGACGGCGCGGGCGGAGGTCAGCATCCGGCCGGCTGTCCCGGCAACGACGCCGAGTACCGCGGCACCGGCGGCGAGGGTCAGGAAGCTACGTCGGTTCATGCCTTCGGTTGCAGGGGCGGCGGCACCGATGAGGGCGTGCAGCACGACGATGCCCACGATGACGCCGCCGATGGTCGGGACTGCGTAGAGCGCGGTGGCGTCGGGTCGAGTCACTGCTGCGAGTACGCCCACAATGCCCAGTGCGGCGAACACCACGGCACCGATCGGCTTTCGGGCGATTCCTGCCGCCGCGGCGATCGCGCCGATCACCACGGCCATGCCGACGAACAGGGCGAGCTTGTCGGAGGTGCCGAACGTGTCGATGGCCCATTCACGGATCGGGGCCGGACTGTTGTCGACGGCCGAGGACCCGACGGCGGTCAGTGGTGACGAGTTGGGTCCGATGGGCACGGCGATCAATTCGCCGACACCGAGGACGACTCCGGCGGCGACGATGCCGGACAGCGCGCGTTTTCCTGTGCTCACTCGCTCCAATGTAAGCGAATTCGTGGTGAGCGGTACTTCGTAGCCTGCTACGAATTACCGCTCACGACAGCAGACGCTCGAGGTAGTCGCTGCCGAACAACTTCTTCGGGTCCATCGAATCGCGAACACGCAGGAAGTCGTCGAAGTGTTCGTAGCAATCGCGCAGCTCGTCGCTACCGAGGGAGTGCAGTTTGCCCCAATGCGGCCTGCCACCGACGCTGAGGCAGATTGCCTCGACGGCGTCGAAGTACTCGCGGTGATCGCGGCGGTGGTACTGGTGGACGGCGATGTAGGCCGTCGGGCGTCCGGATGCGGTGGAGAGCCAGATGTCGTCGCCCGCGGCGAAGCGCACTTCGACCGGGAACGCGATGGACATCGACGACCGTCCGAGCCATCGATCCACCTCGCGCAGCACCCAACCGATCTCGGATGCGGGTACCGCATATTCCATCTCTACGAACTTGACGGTCCGCGACGACGCGAACACCCGGTACGAGCGGTCGATGTACTCGCGAGCCGACAGCGCCCGAGCCGATACCGCATTGACCCGAGGAATCAGTGCGGGTACGCGGGTCACCACCCGGTTGAGGCCCTCGAAGACCGTGTTGGACAGCAATTCGTCGTCGATGTAGGAGCGCACCTTTCCCAACGGCTTCAGCACCACGTCACCGGGCAGGCGGGTGTTGCGTTTGGTCAGCACGCGGTCGGTGTGCGGAAACCAGTAGAACTCGAAGTGGTCGACGGCGGCGACGGTGGCGTCGAGTTCGGCGAGCGTTGCCCGCAACGTCGACGGCTCCTCGACGGCTCGCAGGGCGAAGGCCGGTACGCACTCGAGCGTGACTCGGGTGATGACGCCGAGCGCACCGAGCCCGACGCGGGCCGCGTCGAACAGTTCCGCGTTCTCCTCGCGAGAGCACTGCACGAGTTCGCCGTCCGCGGTCATCAGTTCCACCGTGCACACCTGGGTGGCGATGCCGCCGAAGCGTCCTCCCGTTCCGTGGGTACCCGTGGAGATGGCTCCCGCGATGGACTGTTCGTCGATGTCGCCGAGGTTGGTCATGGCCAGCCCGAGATCCCACAACCGCGCGGTCAGCTCGCGCAGCCGGGTGCCTGCGAGCACTGTCACCAGGGCCGACCCGTCGTCGTCGTGCACCACGGATTCGATGCCGCGCAGCGAATCGAGGCCGATCTGGACGCCGTCGGTCACCGCGATCGGAGTGAAGGAATGGCCGGCCCCGACGCATCGCACCGTGCGAGATCGTTCGACGGCACCGGCCAGCACGACGCGCAGCTCGTCCACCGACGTGGGCTCGGCGCGGTCCGACGGGAACGCGTGTTGATTGCCTGCCCAGTTCTGCCACGACCCCGCGTTCATTCGATCACTATTGCATTGCTCGTACCGCGCGGAGGCGCGCCTGGATCAATCCGAGGCACAGAACTCGGCCGCGCCCTAGGATCGGGTCATGCAATCGAGGCTGCCCGCTGATGTGCGACGCGCACAACTGGTGCAGTCTGCGATCGAGGTCGCCGAGCGCGTGGGAATCGAGTCCCTGACCGTACGTGCTCTGTCGGAGCATGCCGAGGTCACCAAGGGCATCGTGCAGTACCACTTCGAGACCAAGCAGGATCTGGTGATCGCGATGGGCGAGCACCTCATCGTCGACGTCACCGAGATTCTGCACGCCGCGTTGGACAGTGCCGTGGGTACGCGCGAACTCCCGGGCGTCCGCGGTCTGCGAGAGCTGGTGCACGGCGGTCTGAGCGCGGTGTGGTTGCTGATCGAGAAGTCCCCGGATCGGCAGTTGCTCGCCTACGAGATCAAGACCTATCTGTTGCGTCATCGCGCGCTCGGGTCCGCAACGGCCGCCGAGATCGCCACTGGGCAGTACCGAATCCGAGACTCCGAGGCCCGGTTGTTCTTCGAGAAGTGTTCCGCTCACACCGGTACGCGATGGCTCGAGCCGGTGGCGTCGATCGCGCGTTTCGGAATGGCCACCCTCGACGGGCTGGTGCTGCGGTGGTTGGTCGACGGCGACGATCTCGAGGTGCTGGCGCAGATCGACGACCTGTCGGGGCTGATCGCGGGCAAGGCCGTGGACTGCTGAGACTCGGCGTGGTCGATGCTCGCTGGGACTTCTGGGCTGCGGAGTGTTTGACTGTGTAGGCCTGGCAACGACGACGAAGGAATACGCCGCATGAGCTCGATCGCCGGTGTCGCAACCACCGACACGACACCACTGTCCCGTATCGCCGCTGCCACCGAGGGGATCGAATCACCTTTGGCTGCAGTCGATTCGGCTGCCCTCGATGCCAATGCTGCGGCCCTGCGAGCGCGGGCGAATTCGGTGCCGATCAGGATCGCGAGCAAGTCGGTCAGGTGCCGGGCGGTACTGGATCGGGTGCTCGCGGCCGACGGTGTGAACGGGGTCATGGCCTACTCCCTGCGTGAGGCGATCTGGTTGGCACGCAACGGTGTGGAAGACATCCTGATGGGGTACCCGTCGGTCGATCGCACCGCCCTCGCCGAGGTCGTCAACGATCGTGTGCTGTCGGGACGCATCACGCTGATGGTCGACGACGTCGCACAGCTCGACATCGTGCGCGACGCCACCGACAGCGATCTTCTCAAGCCGCGGATCTGTATCGACGTCGATGCCTCGCTGCGGATCGGACCGCTGCACATCGGTGTCCGACGTTCGCCGCTGCGCGAACCCGAGCAGGTCGCCGCCTTCGCGCGGGCGGCGCAGGCGCGCGGGTTCCGGGTGGTCGGTCTGATGTTCTACGAGGCGCAGATCGCCGGTGTGCCCGATGCCAATCGTGCGGTGGAATGGATGAAGTCGCTCTCGTCCCGTGAGATCTCCACGCGCAGAACGGCGGTCGTCGAGGCCGTGACTGCGGCAGTCGGTCGGATCGAGATCGTCAACAGTGGCGGTACCGGGTCGATCGACTTCTCGGCGGCCGATCCGGTCGTCACCGAGGTGACAGCCGGGTCGGGCTTGTTCGCGCCGACGCTCTTCGATCGGTATCGCGCGTTCTCGGCCGAGCCCTCGCTGTTCTTCGCACTGCCCGCGGTGCGCAAGCCGACTCCGCAGATCGCGACGCTGTTCGGTGGTGGCTACATCGCGTCGGGTCCGGCGTCGGCGTCGAGGTCGCCGCGGCCGGTCGCGTGGTCGAGAAGGGCCAGGGGAGTAGTGACGTCCGGTCTGAGGTTGCTGCGCAACGAGGGTGCCGGCGAGGTGCAGACTCCCGTGAGCGGAGCAGGGGAGATCCGGATCGGTGATCGCGTCTGGTTCCGCCATGCCAAGGCGGGTGAGCTGTGCGAGCGGTTCGACACCCTGCATCTGGTGCACGCCGACGGGTCCGTCGAGGTAGTCCCCACTTATCGTGGTGAGGGTATGGCGTTCGGCTGAATCCCGTTCTCGCACAGGCCCATGAACGTTCCGAGAGTGACCAGTCCGGCCGGGGTCGACGGCAGGTACCGGGTCAGTGCCCGCGATCGGATCAGTATCGCGGCCCATTGGCCACGCGAGACCGCGACGTTGAGTCTGTTGCGGGACAACAGGAATCCCATACCTCGCGGAACGTCCTCGATCGCCGACGCGGCCATCGAGATCAGCACCACCGGTGCCTGGCGTCCCTGGAACTTGTCGACGGTGCCCACCGCGACCTCGTCGAGTCCGGCGGCTGCGAGTCGCTCGATGATGACGGCTACCTGCGCGTTGTAGGCCGCGACGACCAGGAAGTCGCCCTGGTGCATGGGCCGCGCACCCTCGAAGGACTGCGGGTCGCGCCATTGCCGGCCTAGCAGAGTCTGCACACGGGTGACGATCTCGTCGGCTTCCTCCACCGAATCGGTGGAATTGCCGTGGTGGTCGAGGTACACGGTGTGGAGTCCAGGTTCCAGCCCTGACAGTGAACGAGCCTGTGTCACCGCACGATTGGATTCGAGTTTGCCCTCGTAGGACAGCGCCGACACCGGGGCACACAGATCGGGATGCATCCGCCATGTCGTGGCCAGGAAGTAACCGCGGTCGACGGGCAGCGTCGGGTGACCGCTGGTGATCCAACCCAGAGCCGACTCGTCGACGGGTTCGGGGTGGGTGCCCTGGCTGACCTGTGGCAGTTGCGCCGGGTCGCCGAGCAGCAGCAGATTACGTGCAGACACCGAGACGGCGATGGTGTTGGCCAGCGAGAACTGCCCGGCCTCGTCGATGACCAGGAGGTCGAGCGATTCGGGCGGGATGCGGCCGGGGTTGGAGAAGTCCCAGGCGGTACCGCCGATCACGCAGCCGTCCTCGGCGTCGGTGACGAATCGGGAGTACTCCGCCGGGTCGACGACGGTGTGGGCTGTCGGTGCCTTCTTGCCCACCCGGCCTGGGTCGACTCCGGCCGCCACGATGGTGTCCAGCACATTGTTGACCACGTGATGCGACTGGCCCACCACGCCGATGCGCCAGCGATGGACGTCGACCAATTCGGCGATCACCCGGGCAGCGGTGTACGTCTTCCCGGTCCCGGGTGGCCCCTGCACGGCAACGTAGGAGTGATCGAGATCGAGCAGGGCCGCCGTGACCGCCGTCGCGTAATCCGCGGCGCGGACCTCGGGAAGGCCTGTGCCGGAGCGGGTTCGGGGTGGGGACAGGGTCAGCAGATCGGCGACGGCCGTGCGCGGAAGGTGCGGCAGTGCCGCACCGACCTCGGCGGCGGCGGCAACGATCGCCTGCTCCAGATACTTGGTCGCCGGAGGCGGCTCGGGTGCGGTGGCGATGGGGAAGTCGGGGTACTCGTCCACTCCCTTGCGGAGGTTCTCCTGCACCACCACCATGTCGAGCGTGCCCTCGTAGCCTGCCTGCACGATCTCGACCGTCGTGGTCGCGCGATGGGTCGGCTGCTGCTTCGGCAGCCCCTCCGGGGCCGGGTCGTCGTAGAGCAGCTTGACCTTCGAGCTCGACAGGACCCCGTTGCTCAGGTGCCCCAGTAGCTTGAGCTGCCGTCGTAGGACGCGTTGATTCGGTGCGGTTTTCATCCAGTCGTGCACCAGTTCGGCGCGCTCGACCTTCTGCACGTCGGCAGCGTCGGCCCACTCGTCCAACGGGTGTGTCAGGCGGTCGAAGTGCGCCCACCAGAACGGCTTTCGTTCGCGTCGGTGATACCCGATGGAACCGGCGAACAGTGCGACGGCCTGTTGCGTCGAGGTGCGCTCCCACGGCAGACCGGCGTACTCGGCGAGTTCGAGCTCGAGCGGGCTGGCGGTGTCCACGGCAGCGTCTTCGAGCTCGAGGTGTTGCGTCGTCCGCGGGTGCACCCCGGCATCCGACGCGCGCGCCAGCAACCAATCCCGCAGTCGCTGTGTCGATTCGCAGTCGGTGCGGTTGTACTCGGCGATCTCGGAGAGCAGTGCCGCGGCCTCGGCGTCCTTGCCCTGATCTCGCAGATCGCACCAGTTCGCGTATTCGACGATCGACGCGGCCGCGTCGGTGACGTCTCCGTCGCGGGCGGCGGGCATGTACAGGGGTTCGAGCTTCTTGATGCTGTAGGACCTGGCTCCGATGCGTACCGCAGATCGCACGATCGGATAGAGGTCGACCAGAACGTCGTCCCGCAGTAGGTCGTCGACCGCGTCCTCACCGACGCCGTAGCGTCCGGCGAGGCGCAGCAGCGCGGTCTTCTCGTACGGCGCGTAGTGGTAGACGTGCATGTTCGGGTAAGCCGCGCGTCGGGTGGTCACGTAGTCGAGGAAGTCGATCAGGGCGCGTCGTTCCTGCGCGCGATCGTGCGCCCAGAACGGCAGGAAGTCGCCGTCGGCGGTGTGGACACCGAACAGGTACTCGAGTCCCCACTCGGAACTGCCTGCCTCTGCCCACAGGGGATCGCCCTCGAAGTCGAAGAAGATGTCGCCCGGATCGGGCTCGGGAATCACACCGAGGGCGTCGGCGTCGAAGATCTCGAACTCGGCGTCGCCGCTGCGCTCCTGGCGCACCTGGAGCTCGGCTTGAGCTCGCAGGTTGGTCAGTGTGCGCGACGACATGCCCTCTACGGTCCCGGTCGACGCAGCCAGCTCGTCCACCGTGGCGATTCCCGCGTCGAGCAGTCTCTCCCGGGTACTCGCGCGCATCCCGGCGACGAGAACCAGGTCGCGGTGCTCTTCCACCTCGATCGTGCAGGCCTCGCACTGCCCGCAGCCGGAGTAGCGCGGGTCGAACCAGTCGACGACGGTGCCCTCGGCGTGGTGCTCGTCGAGGATGTGTTGCAGGTGTTCCCTGGACTGCCGGTAGACCGGAAGGATCTCGGCGAGCGAGTGGACGGAGTCGCTGCCGTCGCCGAGCATCAGGTGCACCTCGTCGCTCGGAGTGATCCCGCCGGACCGCAGCGCGTCCGCGTAGGCCGCCAACTGCAGCAGTGCCGGAACCTTGGCGTGCCGAGAGAGCTTCGTGTCGTACACCGCGTACCGATCGCCCTCGGCCACCAGGAAGTCGCAGAAACCGAGGAATCGTCCGTCGAAGAAGGTCGCCTGACACACCACCGGTGTGCGCGCAGTCAGAGCGGTGAAGGTTGCCCACGCGGCGTCGGCAAGTTCCTGATCGGTACGCCCCGGTCGATCCATCGTCAGGACACCGCCGGGGAACCGCCGCTGGAATGTCTCGAGCTGTCGGCGCTCGTGCTCGAATCCCAGTGCGGAGGTGCGGTCGAGCATCGGATCGGGGGTGGCCGTTGCCCGCGGGATCAGTTCGCTCAGCCCGTCGAGTCGGCGCAGCAGTCCGAATTCGCACGACGCTGCCGCGGCGAGGTCGCTGGCGCTGTAGATGACGCGATCGCCGATGAGGAACACGCGCCCACCCTAGTCACCGCCGGGAGCGGCACCGGTCACGTTGCGCGCGGATGCCGTCGCGAGGAGGCAAAATGATCGAATGCCTTTTTTCGACGGAGCCACCGGTGCTGTCCATTACCGAAACTGGACTGTTCCCGATGCTCGTTTCGGTCTCGTTTTTCTGCACGGTCTCGGCCAGAACAGCGGCCACTATCACCGCTTCGCTCGGGTCCTCAACGGACGCGGAGTCGACGTGTGGGCGGTCGATCACGTGGGCCACGGCCTCACCGAAGGTGAGTTGACCGACGCCGCTCAGATTCCCGGCCTCGCGCAGAATGCGCTGCAGTTGCTCGACATCGCCGAAGCCGAGCACCCCGAGTTGTCGTTCGCCCTGATGGGTCATTCCCTCGGCGCGGCCACGGCCATCGCGGCCCTCGGAGCGCATCCCGAGGCGGTTCGGTGCGCGGTGCTGTGCGGCACCCCCAAGTCCGTGACCGGCTCGGCCAACGATCTCGCCGACAACGTGATTCCGATCCTCGCGGTACACGGAGTCGACGATCGCCTGGCTCCGATCGATGCGGTGCGCGAGTGGATCGGCAGTGTTCCGGACTCGTCACTGCGTGAATTCGAGGACGGGGGCCACGACCTGCTGCACGAGAAGATCCATCTGCAGGTGACCTCGGTGGTGGCGGAGTTCCTCGACGATCACATGTCCTGACCCGACGACGAGGGCCCGGTGCGCATCGCACCGGGCCCTCGTCGTCGGATGGTCGATCTACGAGTAGATCGCCTCGATGTCGCTGCCGCGCTCGGCGTGGATGATGTTGCGCTTGAGCTTCATCGTGGGGGTGAGCTCACCGGTTTCGACGGTGAAATCGTTCTCGAGGATCGTGTACTTCTTGATCTGCTCGGGGTTGGAGACCTTCTTGTTGGCCTCGGCGACGGCCTTGTCGATCTCGGCGACGAGGTCGGCGTTCTTCGACAGCTCCGAGAACGGGATGTCGGCCGAGAGGCCGTGTCGCTCGAGCCAGCCCGGCAATGCCTCGGGGTCGAGGGTGATGAGCGCACCGATGAACGGCTTCGCGTCGCCGACCACGAGGCACTGGCTGATGATCGCGTTCGCGCGGAGGGCGTCCTCGAGCACTGCGGGGGCGACGTTCTTGCCGCCCGCGGTCACGATGATCTCCTTCTTGCGGCCGGTGATCGAGACGTAGCCTTCCTGGTCGATGGTGCCGAGGTCGCCGGTGTGGAACCAGCCGTCGACGATGGCCTCTGCCGTCGCCTTCTCGTTGTGCCAGTAGCCGCTGAACACGACCGGTCCCTTGAGCAGCAGTTCGCCGTCCTCGGCGACCTTCACCGAGTGGCCGTCGATGGGCTTGCCGACGGTGCCGACGCGCTGATCCTTGGTGGTGTTGACGGTGATCGCCGCGCTTGTCTCGGTCAGTCCGTAGCCCTCGTAGACCGGAACTCCTGCACCGCGGAAGAAGTGGCCGAGGCGGGCACCGAGAGGTCCGCCGCCGGACACCGCGCGGGTGCAGTTGCCGCCGAGTGCGGCGCGCAGCTTGGAGTACACGAGCTTGTCGAACACCGTGTGCTTGAGATTCAGGACGAGCCCGGCTCCGCCCTTCTCCTGGGCCTCGCTCCACTCGATGGCCGTCGCGGCGGCCTTGTCGAAGATGGAACCCTTGCCGCCGTCGTGCGCCTTCTGCTTGGCGGAGTTGTAGACCTTCTCGAACACGCGCGGCACTGACAGGATGAAGTCCGGCTTGAACACCGCGAACTGATCCACCAGCGTCGTCACGTCCGAGGTGTGCCCAACGGTCACCTTGGACTCGAACGAGCCGAACGACACGGCGCGGGCGAACACATGCGCCATAGGAAGGAACATCAGTGTGCGATTGCCCTCCTTCATCGAGTCGTGCAGCGCGATCTGGGTGGCCTGAACCTCGGCGTAGAAGTTGGCGTGTGTGAGCTGGACGCCCTTGGGGCGACCGGTGGTGCCCGAGGTGTAGATCAGGGTGGCGGGCGATGCCGCGCTGACCTGATGGCGTCGCGCGTGCAGATCCTCGTCGCTGACCCCGGCACCACGGGTGGTCAGTTCTTCGATGGCTCCGGCGTCGATCTGCAGAACCTCACGCAGATCCTTGGCGCCCTCGGTGACCTCTTTGAGGTTCGAGGCGTGCGCTGCGGTCTCGACGACGAGCAGCTTCGTGGCGGAGTCCTCGAGGATCCATTGCGCCTGATCGGCGGAGGATGTCTCGTAGATCGCGACGGTGCAGCCGCCTGCCGACCAGATGGCGTAGTCGAGGACGACCCACTCGTAACGCGTCGCGCTGAGGATGGCGACTCGGTCGCCGAGTTCGATTCCGGACGCGATCAGTCCCTTGGCCGCTGCGGCGACCTCTTTCGCGAATCGAGCTGCGGTGACGTCGGTCCAGTTGCCGTTCTCCAGTCGCTGGAAGGGTACGAAGTTCGGCGATTCCTTCTCGTACCTGTAGACGGTGTCGGCCATGGATGCGTCGTCAGGAATGGTGAACGACGCCGGCACAGAATATTCGCGCACTGCTGGACCCCTTACGGAAAAATAGCGTGGTAGTTGTGCATTTCATCACATTCGAGGCCGTGGCGCACCATCCGGGGTGTCCGGTTTGTCGACTTTGCCGCGAGTCCGAGGGAGTTGAGTGTGACTCGGGGTACAACTTAACTGCCTGCAGTCGGGTTCGGGCGTCGGGTTGCCGGTGTGAGGCCGCTCGCACCGCATGCCGTCGTGACCGGTTTCGTCACCTGATCAGCGTAGAAGGGGTCGCGGTGCCCGAGCAGGTACTAAACTCGTGCAGCATATGAGCACTTCAGAAACTGAACAGGATGCCGCCGTGACGTCGGACGAGACGAATTCGCCCCCTCAGGAGTCCGCTTCCGATCCGGTCCGCGCGAGCGAGTCGTCCTCGGCGACGGGTGACGACATCACTTTTGCCGATCTCGGCATCGACGAGCGGGTCCTGAAGGCCCTGCGTGACGTGGGGTACGAGTCGCCGTCGCCTATTCAGGCGGCCACCATTCCGCCGCTGATGGCCGGCAACGATGTCGTCGGCCTCGCGCAGACCGGAACCGGCAAGACCGCCGCGTTCGCAGTGCCGATCCTGTCGCGTCTCGACGTCTCGCGTCGAGTACCGCAGGCCCTGGTGCTGGCCCCGACCCGGGAGCTCGCGCTCCAGGTCGCCGAGGCGTTCGGCAAGTACGCCACGCACATTCCGGGTCTGCACATCCTGCCGATCTACGGCGGTCAGGCGTACGGCATACAGCTCTCGGGCCTGCGTAAGGGCGCGCAGATCATCGTCGGTACCCCCGGTCGCGTCATCGACCACCTCGAGAAGGGCACCCTCGACCTGTCCGGCCTCGAGTACCTGGTGCTCGACGAGGCCGACGAGATGCTCAAGATGGGCTTCCAGGAGGACGTCGAGCGCATCCTCTCCGATACCCCGGAGTACAAGCAGGTCGCGTTGTTCTCGGCCACGATGCCTGCCGCGATTCGCAAGATCTCCAAGCAGTATCTGCACGACCCGGTGGAGATCACCGTCAAGACCAAGACGTCGACGGCACCGAACATAACCCAGCGCTACGTGCAGGTGGCGCATCAGCGCAAGCTCGAAGCGCTCACTCGAATCTTCGAGGTCGAAGAGTTCGAGGCCATGATCATGTTCGTCCGCACCAAGCAGGCCACCGAGGAGCTCGCCGAGAAGCTGCGGGCACGGGGCTTCTCGGCCGCGGCGATCAACGGCGACATCGTGCAGGCCCAGCGTGAGCGCACCATCGGCCAACTCAAGAACGGCCAGGTCGACATCCTGGTGGCCACCGATGTCGCGGCTCGCGGTCTCGACGTCGACCGCATCTCGCACGTCATCAACTACGACATCCCGCACGACACCGAGTCCTATGTGCACCGCATCGGTCGCACCGGTCGCGCGGGGCGGGCCGGTCAGGCTCTGTTGTTCGTCGCACCGCGCGAGCGGCATCTGCTCAAGGCCATCGAACGTGCGACGCGTCAGCCGATCACCGAGATGCAGCTCCCCAGCGTCGACGACGTCAATGCGCAGCGCGTGACGAAGTTCAAGGACTCCATCACCGACAGCCTCGGCAACGAGAATCTGGCCTTGTTCCGCCGGCTCATCGAGGACTACGAGCGCGAGCACGATGTGCCGTTGGTCGACATCGCCGCCGCGCTGGCGATCCAGTCGCGCGACGGCGAAGCGTTCCTGTTGAAGCCGGAGCCGCCTGCCCCGCCGCGGGCACCCCGTGAGCCGCGTGAGCCGCGGCCGCCGCGCACGTTCGACGAGGATGCCGCCAGCTCGCATCACCGCAAGACGGGCCAGGAGATGGCGACGTACCGCATCAGCGTCGGCAAGCGTCATCATGTTGCTCCCGGTGCCATCGTCGGTGCCATCGCCAACGAGGGCGGGCTGCGTCGAAGCGACTTCGGGCACATCAGTATTCGTCCCGACCACTCGCTGGTGGAGCTGCCCGCAGATCTTGCCGACGAGACGGTCGAGGCGTTGCGCCGCACCCGTATCAGTGGCGTGCTGATTCAGCTGCAACCCGATTCCGGCCCTCCCGGACGTAGCGGCGGTCCGCGCGGTGGCGGAAAGTTCAAGGGGAAGCGCTAGCGCGCACGCACGACCCCAGCGCGAGCGTTTGGTGGATCCGGCCTCGGGTATCCGCCCGTGCATGACCAACGTCACCCTCCGTGTCAACGGCATCGATCGCCAGATCGACTGCGACACCCGATCCACCCTGCTCGACGCTCTTCGGGAGAACCTCGATCTGATCGGTGCCAAGAAGGGGTGTGACCACGGGCAGTGCGGTGCCTGCACGGTGTTGGTCGACGGACGGCGGATCAACAGCTGCCTGACGTTCGCGGTTGCACAACAGAATCGCGACATCACCACGATCGAGGGATTGTCCGACGGCGACACACTGCATCCCGTGCAGCAGGCGTTCGTCGATCGCGACGCGTTCCAGTGCGGGTACTGCACTTCCGGGCAGATCTGTTCGGCGGTCGCGGTGATCGAAGAGGCGAAGCAGGGTTGGCCGAGCGCGGTCACCGAGGACATCGAGGCCGCCGACGTCGAACTCGACTCCGATGAAGTGCGAGAACGTATGAGCGGCAACCTCTGTCGTTGTGGTGCCTACTGCAATATCGTCTCGGCAGTACGGGACGCATCGTGAAGACCTTCGAGTACGACGCAGCCACCGCGGTCGACGACGCGGTGGCTCGCCTCGCCGAGAACGAGAATGCGATGGTGCTCGGCGGGGGAACCAACCTCGTCGACCTGATGAAGCTCGGTGTCGTGGGTCCGACGACGCTGATCGACGTCACGCGACTTCCGTTGCACGACATAGACGTATCCGACGACGGATCGCTTCGTGTCGGTTCGGGTGTGACCAACAGTGATCTCGCGGTGCATCCGGTGGTGCGTCAGCGTTATCCGGTGCTCTCACGGGCCGTGCTCTCCGGTGCGTCGGGCCAGTTGCGCAACATGGCGACCACGGGCGGAAACCTGTTCCAGCGCACCCGGTGTGTGTACTTCATGGATGCATCGAAGCCGTGCAACAAACGCGAACCCGGTTCGGGCTGCCCGGCCCGGACGGGTGAACACCGAAACCTGGCCATTCTCGGAGCTTCGCAGGCCTGCGTGGCGACGCATCCCTCCGACATGGCGGTCGCGCTGACCGCCCTCGACGCACGCATCGTCGTCCAGGGGGTCGACGGTGAGCGTGTGGTCGATATCGACGACTTCTACCGGTTGCCCGGTGACGCGCCCGAGCGCGACAACACCGTCGCCCGAGACGAAATCGTCACGGCCATCGAGATTCCGGCACCGGCGGCCGGTACCGTCTCGACCTACCGCAAGGTGCGCGACCGGCAGTCCTATGCCTTCGCGATCGCCTCGGTCGCCGCCACTCTCGACGTCGAGGACGGGATCGTGCGCGGGGTGTCGATCGCGCTGGGCGGTGTCGCGCACAAACCGTGGCGGGCCCGCACGGCCGAGCACGCGCTGCTCGGCGCGGCCGCCGACGAGGCGTCGTTCCGGCGCGCGATCGCACTGGAACTGGACGCGGCAGAGCCGTTGCGTGACAACGCATTCAAGGTCCCGCTCGTGACCAACCTGGTCGCTCGCACGTTGGTCGAACTCACGGAGTCGGGAGATCGGTCATGACCGCATCGATCGGACAACCGATCCAGCGCACCGAATCGATCGCGAAGGTCACCGGTCGAGCCCGTTATGCCGCCGAGCAGCCGCCGGCCGTCGGGCAGCTGTACGCCTGGTACGTGCCCGCGACCGTTCCTGCCGGCACGGTCGAACGTGTCGAACTGGACGCCGACGCTACGGTTCACGCAGTTCTGTGGCACGACAACGCCGAGCAACTGGGTGATATCGAGGACGCCGAACTGCATGTGCTTCAGTCGAACACCGTCGCCTATCGAGGTCAGATCGTGGCCGTCGTCGTGGCAGACACCCTCCAGGATGCCCGCGCCGCCGCAGCCCGAGTGCACGTGCGCTACGCCGACGTGCGTTCTCCCGACAACACTCTGACCGCAGACCACGGTTCGCTGTATGCGCCGGAATCGGTCAACGCGGGGTTTCCCACCGACGTCACCGTCGGCGATCCCGATGCGGCGCTCGCATCGGCCGAGCATCTGATCGACAACTGGTACTCCACCGCGCCGATGCACAACAGTCCGATGGAGCCGCACGCCACCACGTCGCAGTGGTCCGACGGCGTGCTGACGGTCTGGGATTCGACGCAGGCACCGTCGGGTGTTCAGGGCGACCTCGCCACGGCCTTCGACCTCGAGCCCGAGAACGTTCGAGTGATCGCGGAGAACGTCGGCGGCGGTTTCGGAGCCAAGGGCAGTACGCGGCCCAACGTGATCCTCGCGGCGATGGCCGCGCGAGCCACCGGCCGCACCGTCAAGTTGGTGTTGCCGAGGCAAGCTCTTTTCGACGTCGTCGGCTATCGCACCCCGACGCTCAATCGCGTCCGGCTGGGCGCTGATTCGACAGGAACCCTGCAGGCCATCACGCACGACTCGTTTCAGCAGACCAGCACGATCTTCGAGTTCTGCGAGCAGACGTCGGAATCCACTCGCCACATCTACGCGTCCCCGAACCGTCGCACCACTCACCGACTCGCGCAGCTGGACGTCGGAACTCCGCGCTGGATGCGGGCTCCCGGTGAAGCGCCCGGCATGTTCGCCGTCGAGACGGCCATCGACGAACTGGCTGTGGCCACCGGCATCGATCCGATCGACCTGCGGATCCGCAACGAGCCGGACGTCGATCCCGCGAGCGGCAACCCGTTCAGCTCTCGCAGCGTGGTCCAGTGCCTGCGCGAGGGTGCCGAGAAGTTCGGCTGGGACCGCCGCGAGTCCGCGCCCGGTCGCCGCCGAGAAGGCAACACCCTGATCGGCGTGGGAGTCGCGACGGCCAGCTACCCGGTGTTGATCTCACCGAGTGCCGCGTCGGCGCGTGTGGAGCAGGACGGCACGATCACGGTGTCCGTCGCTGCGTCGGACATCGGGACCGGTGCGCGCACCGTGCTGCGCCAGATCGCCGCCGATGCCCTCGAGGTGGACGCAGATGCCGTCGTACTCGAACTCGGCGACAGCGCTCTGCCGAAAGCTCCCGGAGCCGGTGGGTCCTCGGGTACCTCGTCCTGGGGGTGGGCCGTCACGAAGGTGTGCCACTCGCTGAAGGCACAGGGTTCGTACGAGCCGGGCAACTCTGCCGATGCCGACACCACCGACGACGTCGAGGGCCAGAAGGAGTTGGCGCGCATGGCGTTCGGCGCTCAGTTCGCGGAGGTCGCGGTCGACATCGACACCGGTGAGGTGCGGGTGCGACGGATGCTCGGGGTGTTCGGCATCGGCGCGGTGATGAATCCGCGGCTGGCCAGGTCTCAGCTCATCGGCGGCATGACGTTCGGACTCGGAATGGCGCTGATGGAGAACGGCATCACCGATCACGAGTTCGGCGGGTTCGCCAATCACGATCTCGCCGAGTATCACATCCCGGCGTGTGCGGACGTCACCGACCTCGAGGCGGTGTGGATCGAGGAGGTCGATACCGAACTCGCGCCGATGGGCGGCAAGGGAATCGGCGAGATCGGCGCAGTCGGATCCTCGGCGGCCATCGGCAACGCGGTCTACAACGCCACCGGCGTTCGCGTCCGCGACCTGCCGATCACCCTGGACAAGGTGCTGACGCAGTGGAGTGGTCAAGTGCCCCTGGCGGCACTTGACCACTCCACTGGCCGCTAGGCCAATATCCGCTGCAGGAATTGCCGGGTGCGGGGCTCGGTCGGATTGACCAACACTTGCTCCGGCGTGCCCCTTTCGAGGACGACGCCGTTCTCGATGAACAGCACCTGATCTGCGACTTGCTGCGCGAAGCGGATTTCGTGGGTGACGATCACCATGGTCCAGCCCTGCGCGGCAAGGCCTTTGATGACGGCCAGAACCTCGCCGACGAGCTCGGGATCGAGGGCCGAGGTGGGCTCGTCGAACAGCATCAGCTTGGGTCGAAGGGCGAGAGCTCGCGCAATTCCGACGCGTTGTTGCTGGCCTCCGGAGAGCTGGAACGGGTACTGGTCGGACTTGGCGTCGAGACCGATCTGATCGAGGATGGCGTGCGCGTCGCGGATGGCGTCGTCCTTGGCGCGTTTCTGCACGATCACCGGTCCCTCGATGATGTTCTGCAGCACCGTCTTGTGCGGAAACAGGTTGTGGCTCTGGAACACCATGCCGCTCTGGGCGCGGAAATGTCGGAGCTGCGGCGCTCCGACGGGCTCGGAGAAATCCACCGACACGTCCCCGATACGAATGATGCCTGCGTCGGCCTGATCGAGTGCGTTCAGTGTGCGCAGCACCGTGGTCTTGCCGGATCCGGACGGTCCGATGATGACGGTGACGGTGCCGGACGGCACGCCGAACGAGATGTCCTTCAACACCTCGAGTGGCCCGAACGATTTCTTCAGTGCGGATACTTCCAGCAGGTCTGTCATTTGGCCACGTACCTGTCGAGTCGGACTTCGAGTTTGCCTTGGAAGAACGAGAGAACGATGCAGATCGCCCAGTAGTACAGCGCCGCAATGGAGTAGAGGGTGAAGAAGTCGAAGGTCGGTGCCGCCGCGAGTTGCGCGACGCGCAGCAGCTCCGTCACCAGGATGGTCGAGGCGAGCGAGGTGTCCTTGACGAGCGAGATCAGCGTGTTCGACAACGGTGGCACCGCGGTACGCAGTGCCTGCGGAAGCACGATGCGCTGCAACGTGGTTCGGTAACCCATCCCGATGGTCTGCGCCGCCTCCCACTGGCCCTTGGGCACGCTCAGTATCGCGGCACGGATGACCTCGGCCGCGTAGCCACCGACATTCAACGAGAATGCGACCACCGCGGCCGGGAACGGCGAGATCACGATTCCGAACTGCGGCAGCCCGTAGAAGATGATGAACAGCTGCAGCAGCAGGGGAGTGCCGCGGATGATCGAGACGTAGAACCGGGCGACGGCGGCGAGCGGCTTGTTCGACGAGATGCGTGCCAGCGCCACGGCGAGGGCGATGACGAGTCCGACGACGAAGCTGATGGCGGTCAGCGGAATCGTCATGGTCACCGTGGCTTTGAGCATCGGCCACAGGTTGTCGAGCACCAACTGCATCTTCGACGGTGCAGTGGTTCCCGCGTCCTCGCTCTCCGGAACCACGGTGTCCGCGGTGGGTGCGGCGACGTCGCTGCCGAAGTACTTGTTCGAGATCTCGGCGATGGTGCCGTTCTCGCGCAGTGTGTCGATGGCCGTGTCGACCTCGTCCATCAGCCCACTGTCCTTGCGGGCCACGAAGGATTGCAGGGTCGTGTCTCCGGTCTCGCCTGCGATCTTCACGCCGGTGTCGCCGGTCTGCTGCAGGTACTCGGCGATGGCGAGGGAGTCGTTGACGGTGGCGTCGACGCGGCCGTCCTTGACGAGCGTGACCGCCTGGACGAATCCCTCGACGGCCTCGACGTTCGCGCCTGCGTTCGCCGCGACCTCCGCCCAGTTGCTCGTCGAGGATTGGGCGGTGGTCTTGCCGGCCAGGTCGGCGAGAGAGGTGATGGTGGAGTCGTCTGCGGCGGTGAGGATCTGGCCTTCCGACACCGTGTAGGGCGTGGACAGGTCGTAGGCCGACTGGCGCGCAGGAGTGATCGAGACCTGGTTGGCGATGAGGTCGAACCGTTGGGACTGCAGGCCGGCGAAGATCGAGTCGAACGGGGTCTGCACGAAGTCGACGCGTACGCCCAGTTCTGCACCGACTGCGTTGATGACGTCGATGTCGTAACCGGTGAGTTGTCCGTCGTCGCCCTGATAGCTGAACGGACTGTAGGTTCCCTCGGTACCGACGACCAGTACGCCCTCGTCCTTCACCCGGTCCAGTAGCGACTGCGAGGACGAGCTGCAGCCGGACAACCCCAGGATGGCGATCAGAATCGCGACCAGAGCAAGAATCGATCTGCGCACCATCTGCGCCCGCTTTCGCCGTATGTACGAGTGGAGCAAACCTACCCGTCGATCTCCAGTTCCGCTGACACCACGACGGTGTTGTTCATCGGCAGTGCGGCCACCCCGAGTGCGGTGCGGGCATGGGCACCGATCTCGGGACCGAAGATGGCGAGAACCAGATCGGAGAAGCCGTTGACGACCGTGGTGGTCTGAGTGAAACCGTGGTCGGCGTTGACCGATCCGGTGACGGTCAGCCACGCGCTGATTCGATCGAGGTCGCCGATCGCACGGGCGAGGCTGCCCAGCACGGCGAGAGCCGCATCGCGCGCGGCATCGGTGGCGGCGTCGAGACTCACCTGCGACGGCACCGCGCCGAACGGGCCTGCCAGGGCACCGTCCTGCTCGAGCGGCGAATGGCCCGACGCGAAGACTCGGTTGCCGCGCACGCGAACCCACTCGAACGAGTACTCGAAACCGGGTGGGGCGGTCGGTTCGCCGGGCAAGGTGAAGCCCAGTTCGGTGATGCGACGTTCGATCTCCATGAAGGAAAACTCTGTCAGACCGGGATGCCGTTGATGGTGCGAACGGTCCAGCGAGAACCGTCGTGTTCGAGGGTCGAGACGCCCGCGTTGAGGATGCGTGGGGAGTGGCGTCGCCGGATCGCGTCGAAGATCGCCCGGATGACGCCGCCGTGCGCCACGGCGATCACCGCGGAGTCCGGATAGCGCGAGGCGATCTCGTCCACGCCGCGCACGCCACGCACGATCAGGTTCGAGCGTGGCTCCAGGCCCGGATACCGGCCGTCCGGCCAGTGCGAGTACGCGTCCCAGTCGGTGAATCCTTCGGCGTCACCGAAATGCCGCTCGGCCAGGTCGGGGAACTCGGCGGTGCGGGTAAGGCCCAGGTGCGCGCCGATGATGTCCGCGGTTTCCGCTGCTCTGATCAGCGGGGAGCTGACCAGGTGGTCCCACGTTCGGTACTCGAGTTCGTGGCCGGCCTCGCGGGCCTGGGCACGGCCGGTGTCGTTGAGAGGAATGTCCGATGAGCCCTGCAGACGCCCGTGCAGATTCCAGTTCGTTTCACCGTGCCGAACCAGTGCCAGAAGAGTCATAGTGAGCGGAGAATATCCCAGAGTTACCAGGGAGTACGGTCGATACGAAGATACGCGAACGAGCTTGGAGGATTGTCGATGAATCTTGCCCTCACAGAAGAAGAGGCCGCGTTCCGTGACGAGATGCGGACGTTCTTCACCACGAAGGTCCCGGCCGAGATTCGCGAGAAGAGCGCGACGGGTCAGGAGTTGAGCAAGGACGAGGTGGTCACGACCATGCGAATCCTCAACGAGAACGGCTTGGCCGTGCCGCATTGGCCGGCCGAGTTCGGTGGCCGCGACTGGACCGCTGTGCAGCGCCACATCTGGCTCGACGAGATGCAGTTGGCGTCGGTGCCCGAGCCGCTGGCGTTCAACGCCTCGATGGTCGGCCCGGTCATCGCGACGTTCGGCTCTCAGGAGCTCAAGGAGAAGTTCCTGCCCAAGACGGCGAACCTCGACATCTGGTGGTGCCAGGGCTTCTCCGAGCCCGAGGCCGGATCGGACCTGGCGTCGTTGCGCACCACCGCGATCCGCGACGGTGACGACTACATCGTCAACGGACAGAAGACGTGGACCACGCTCGGCCAGTACGCCGACTGGATCTTCGCGCTCGTGCGCACCAACCCGGACGCGCCGAAGAAGCAGGCAGGAATCTCGTTCCTGCTCATCGATCTGAACACTCCCGGCATCGAGATGCGCCCTATCAAGCTGATCGACGGCAGCGTCGAGGTCAACGAGGTCTTCTTCGACAACGTCCGCGTTCCGGCGGAGAATCTCGTCGGCGAGGAGAACCAGGGCTGGAGCTACGCCAAGTTCCTGCTCGGCAACGAGCGCACCGGCGTCGCCCGGGCCGGACACACCAAAGTGCATCTGGGACAGGCGAAGAAGCACGCAGCGCAGACGAAGGTCGGCAGTGGCACGTTGCTCGACGACCCCTTGTTCGCGGCCAAGATGGCCGAGGTCGAGAACGAACTGCTCGCCCTGGAGCTGACTCAGCTGCGCCTGGTGTCGAGCTCGGACGACGGTAAGCCGAATCCGGCGTCGTCCATCCTCAAGCTGCGGGGATCGGAATTGCAGCAAGCGACGACGGAGCTGCTGATGGACGTTGCCGGGCCGGACTCACTGCCCTACGAGGCGGGCGAGGACATCGAGAGCGAGGGCTGGGCGCAGCGCTCGGTACCGGGGTACCTCAACTACCGCAAGGTGTCCATCTACGGCGGCTCGAACGAGGTTCAGCGCACCATCATCGCCTCTGCGATTCTCGGACTGTAAGGGAGCATCTGAAAGACATGGATTTCGAACTCAACGAAGAGCAGAAGCTGCTGCGCGACACCACTCGTGAGGTGCTCACGCGGGCCTACGACACCGAGAAGCGCAACAAGATCGTTGCCGGTGAACTGGGCTGGAGCACCGACGTCTGGAAGCAGTTGGCCGAGGTCGGGCTGCTGGGTCTGACGTTCGGCGAGGAAGACGGCGGGATGGACGCCGGTCCCGTGGAGATCATGGCCGTGATGACCGAGGTCGGTCGACGCCTTGCACCCGAGCCGATTCTCGACGCCGTGCTCGTCCCCGGCGGGTTGATCTCCGAGCTCGGCAGCGCCGAGCAGCGCGCGCGGCTCCTGCCGCCGGTGGCCGAGGGTTCGTCGATGTTGGCGTTCGCGCACAACGAGTCCGGCAGCCGCTGGCCGAACATCGAGGTCGCCACCACCGCCACCGAGGACG
Organism: Rhodococcus sp. 06-418-5; assembly: GCF_002258285.1. Classification (NCBI taxonomy): domain Bacteria; kingdom Bacillati; phylum Actinomycetota; class Actinomycetes; order Mycobacteriales; family Nocardiaceae; genus Rhodococcus; species Rhodococcus sp. 06-418-5. The sequence goes on along the minus strand of NZ_NOYE01000037.1, from coordinate 10,766 downwards.
GTGGATCGTGGGCGATCAACGGCGTCAAGAACCCGGTTCCGCACGGCGGTAGCGCAGACGTCATCGTTGTCAGTGCCACGCTGCCCACCGGTGGCACGGGACTGTTCGTCGTCGATGCCGATGCGACCGGCCTCACGCGCAAGTCCTACGCCACCCACGACGGTCAGCGCGCCGCGCAGATCGAATTCGTCGATGTCGCAGCAGAACCGCTCGGTACCGCCGAGAACGCGGCAGCGGCCATCACCGGCGCCGAGGTGCGGGCTCAGGCTGCGCTGTGCGCCGAGGCTATCGGTGCCATGGAGGAGGCGCTGCGACTGACCACCGATTACTTGAAGGCGCGCAAGCAGTTCGGGGTTCCGCTGGCCAAGTTCCAGGCACTCACCTTCCGTGCGGCGGACATGTACGTGCTGCTCGAACTCGCCCGCAGCATGAGTCTGTACGCCACGATGTCGTTGGCGGATGGCAACGTCGACCCGACCATCGCCTCGCGCGCCAAGCTGCAGATCTCCCGCTCCGGTCGCAAGATCGGCCAGGAGGCCATTCAGTTGCACGGCGGAATCGGCGTCACCGCCGAATATCCGGTCGGGCACTACACCAGTCGGCTCGTGGCCATCGAGCACACTCTCGGTGGTGCCGACGAGCACCTGCGCATCCTGGCGTCGAAGGTAGCCGATCACGACTTGATCGGGATCTGACTCTCGTCAGAAGACACCTCGGGCCCGGCCACCTTCGAAAAGGTGACCGGGCCCGAGGCCGTTGTGGGGGAGGGTGTCAGCTGCCCGCATCCGCCGCGGCGACGAGGTCGGCCACGGCCGTGGGGTTCGAGACCAGGATCGCGTGCGAACCCGGCACCTCGGTCACCTGAGCGCCCGCCCGCTGCGCCATGAACCGCTCGGCGGAGGTCGGGATGATCTGATCCTGCTGGGGGATCAGAGCCCACGACGGCGTGTGCGCCCAGGACGGTGGGCCGCTCGGCTCGAGCAGGGCGCCTGCGGCGATCGTCTTCTGGTGTGCGGCCATGCGAGCGGCCTGCTCCTCGCTGACATCCGGGGCGAAGAACGGACGGAACAGGGCGGGAGTGATGTACGAGTCGACGTTGCGGCCGATGATGTTCGACGCGTCGTCGACGACCGTCAGCCCGATCACCGGCGGTACCAGCGCGGTCACCGGAAATCGGATGGGATCGAGTTCGAGGGCGACGGGTTCGCCTTCGACGGGCATGAACGCGGCGACGTAGACCAGAGCCTCCACGTTGTCGGCGTGCACGTTGCTGATTACCGTGCCGCCGTACGAATGGCCCACCAGGATCACCGGCCCGTCGATGCTCTCGACCACGTCGGTGACCGAGGCCGCGTCGATCGCGGGCCCGCGCAGCGAGTTGTCCGCCGCCACCACGGGGTAGCCGCGGCCGCGTAGATCCTCGGCGACGCCGTCCCAGCTGGTGTTGTCCGCGAAGGCTCCGTGCACCAGCACCACGGTCGGCAGCTCCTGCGCGGAAGCGGGGGCGACGCCGATGCCGACCATCGCTCCCACCGTCAGTCCTGCAGTTGCCAGAAGAGTCGTCAGCGTCGGTTTCGTCATGCCCACAACCTGTCACACGCCGGAAGTTCGTGCGGTGTTCACCGCCGAGATCCGACCAGCTTCCTCTCAGCGAACGCTCGTATGCTTGGCTTGCAGCAGTGGCGTTCGTCCGACCCGGGCGATCGCAAAACCGTAGGTGATGATCGTGAGCGAGAGTTCGATGAAGTCTCGGATGGCCGAGTACCCACGTCCCCATCACTGCTTGTTGCACATCAGCGACACGCATCTCGTCGACGGTGGCGGTCGGTTGTACGGCGGCGTGGACAGTGAGTTGCGGCTCGAACAGGTGATGGCCGACGTACGCAACTCGGGTGTGCGCCCCGACGCGTTGGTGTTCACCGGAGACCTGACGGACAAGGGCGAGGCCGGTGCCTACGAGAAGCTGCGGGCGTTGGTCGAGCCCGTGGCCGAGGAACTCGGTGCGCAGATCGTCTGGGCGATGGGCAATCACGACGACCGTGCGATGTTCCGCCAGAAGCTTCTCGACGCCGAACCGACCGTGCAGTCCATCGATCGCGTCCACGACGTCGACGGTCTGCGTGTCGTCACGCTCGACACGACGGTTCCCGGTCGCCATCACGGAGAGCTCGGCGACGAGCAATTGGCCTGGCTGACAGACACTCTCGCCACGCCCGCCGAGTTCGGCACGATCCTGGCGATGCATCATCCGCCGGTGCCGACCGTGCTCGATCTCGCGGTACTGGTCGAGCTGATCGATCAGCCGCGCCTGGCCGACGTGTTGCGCGGAACCGACGTGCGATCCATTCTCGCTGGGCACCTGCACTATTCGACGACGGCCACGTTCGCGGGTATTCCCGTCTCGGTGGCGTCGGCCACGTGTTACACCCAGGATCTGAACGTGCCCGCCGGTGGATTGCGCGGTCGCGATGGTGCCCAGGGCTACAACCTGGTCCACGTCTACGAGGACACCGTCGTGCATTCGGTGGTGCCGACGGGCTCGTACGACACTGTGGGAGAACCGGTCTCGGCTCAGGAGACCGCACGCAGGCTGAGCGCAGCGGGAGTCACCATCGCGGACAGTGCGAGGCGGAAGACGTTCAGCGACGCCTAGCGCTGCTCTCGTTCCCACGGCGCGACGATGGGGAAGTACTTGTCCAGGAACTGCGTCACCGTCCGGGTGCGCAGGTCGAGGTCGACCTCCGGGAAGCTGCCGTCGTTGAGGCAGAAGAAGTCCACCGACCGTTTGGGGAGCAACTTCTCCATGGCGTCGAGGCCCGCGACCGTCGTGGTATCGATGTACCGAACCTTGGCGTCCTTCTGAACCACGGCGCGTCCACTCATCAGCGCGTAGTAGTGGTAGAGCGAGTTCGTCACCGAGATGTTGGTGCTGGCGCGGAACGCGCTCGCGGCGGTGGACGCGAACTCGTCCGGGAACTCGTTCTCCATTTCCTGCATCACACTGCGCCGCAACGGTGTTGCCGCGTGTTCGAGATGCCGGGTCGTGGTCATACCGAATCTGTCCTGCAGGATTCGACGGTTCACCCGTGCCGCATTCTCGAACCCGCTGCGGTCGGCGTCGCTGTAACCCAACCCGATTCGCGTCGTCGCCTCGATGAACATGCTGATCCCGCCGGGGGAGAAGAACATCGACGGGCTGACCGGTCGGCCGAAGAACATGTCGTCGTTCGAGTACAGGAAGTGCTCGGACAAGCCGGGTATGTGGTGCAGCTGGCTTTCGACGGCCTGCGAATTGTGGGTCGGCAGCACGGAGGTGTCGACGAAGAACGCCTCGCTCGGCACGAACGTCACCTTGGGATGGTCGGCGAGCCACGCCGGCCTCGGAGAGTCGGTGGCCACGAAGATCCGCCTGATCCACGGCGCGTACATGTGCACCGACCGCAGGGCGTACTTCAACTCGTCGATCTGCCGGTAACGGGCCGCCGAGTCGTCGCCCTCACCGACGACGTAATTCGCCATCCGCCGCGCCCGCTGGGCCTGGAATTCGGCCGAGGAGCCGTCGACCCAGGAGAAGACGATGTCGATCTCGAAATTGATGTCCGACGCATGGTCGGCGAACATGTTCTCGATGGTCGGCCAGGTTCTGCCGAAGCGTTCGACGGTACCGCGGACGGCTTCGTCGGGCCGGATGTTGCGCCTGGTCAGCGAATTCTCGATCGGCAGCACGATCTCGGACGGGGAGAACGACCACAGTTCGATCTGCACGGCCGTCGACGCGCCGTAGTACAACCCACTGAACGGCTCGACGCGCGGCCGGTACAGGCGGACGATGCGTGCGTTCGCGGACGGTGACAGCGACCCGTCGGCCACCAACACTGCCTTTCCGCGGGCGTCGACGGTCTTGGAGTAGAACGGCTCGGCGCGGCAGGCGTGCACCAGTGCCGTGGTCAACGCTTCGCGTGCGGCCAGTTCGATGGCGATGACGGGCCGTTCGTCGTTGCCGCGAACGAGCAGGTACTTGATGTGTGCGGCGTCGAGTACGGCGCGCACGAACAGCAGATCCTCGACCATCGCCTGGTGCGGGGTGGTGGAGGTGATGGTCAGTGCGTAGCGGCCGTCGTGGCTGACGACGTCGGATCGTTCGCTCAGTCGCGCTGCGGATGCGGCAGATTCTCGGGTGACGGCATCGTTGGTCTCGTGCTCCGGTGGAACGAGGTAGATATCGTGCGGGGCAGAAGACGAGGTGATGACGTTCCTTCCGGAGTCGCGCGCTGGCCGAGGGACCCCGGTGCAGGGTCAGTCTAGTGCAGGTCCGGGGCGCGTTCGACGCGCTGCGGTAGAACCCGACTCGCTGCGAGCAGGCCCACAGCAACTCCGGCGGCGTCGGCAAGGGCGTCGGCGAGCGATCCGGAGCGTCCCAGAGGCAGGATCGCCTGTAGGACCTCCGAGATCGCCGCGAACGTCAGTACCCACAGTGCGGTTCGGATCCAGTCGATTCCGGCCAGGCGTGAGGTGTACGCCAGCGCAGCGAACAGTACGAAGTGGATGATCTTGTCGCTGTGCTGAAATCCCGAGGGAACCCCGGATGCGGGGGTGAACAGCACGATCAGCGCGACGACGAAGGTGACGACCAGGGGAATTCGTAACGTCGACTGCGTGAACACCGCCCGAGCCTACCGACGTTGCAGCACCACGACCGTGTCGATTCGCTCGTCGCCGTCCGGCGTCGTGCGGGTGCGGTGTTCGGCGTGGATTACCTCGAACCCGTCGCCCGCTGCAGCGACGACCGGTTCCGGTGCGAAGAGTCTGTGTTTGGCTGGGTGCTGCGCGGCGTGGCTGTCGCTGGGACTGTGGCCGACGATCAGCAGACGTCCCTTCGGCGAGACCGATGCGGCGAACCTGCGGGTGGTCAATTCGAGCTCGTCCGGTGGCACCTGGAGGAAGTGCACCGACACGAGATCGAATGCCTCTGTCGGAGGAGTCCAGTCCAGAACGTCGTGCTGCTGCCAGTTCACCGCGAGTGTGTGCGGCTCGAGTGCCTGTTGTGCCGCACGGGCGCGGCCGAGGGCGACATCGGAGATGTCGACGCCGGTCACGTGCCAGCCTTCACCGGCCAACCACAGGGAGTCGGCACCTTCCCCGCAGCCGATGTCCAGGGCGCGGCCCGGAGTCAGCTCGGACGCTTCCTGTACCAACACGGCATTGGGATGTCCGCTCCAGATGGTGGTGCGCTGGTTGTAGAGGTCGTCCCAGAATGCTTCGTCGAAGGCACCGTTCTCGAAGTCCGGCTCTGCGGGGGTCCGGTCGGCGGCATGAGTGTGAGCGTGCGTGTGGTCGGCCATGGTTCGAGAATGCCCGCTCACGACTGTGGACGCAAACAAATTTGCTCGATTGGCAAAACGCGGTCTGGGTAGAGTGATCGTTCATGACCGAACAGGAACGTGAAGTACTGACGTGGGCGACGTTCGGGGACGCCTCGCGTGAACTCACCGAGCAGATCGTCGACGACGGGTTCGTCCCGGACATCGTCATCGCGATCGCTCGCGGCGGTCTCATTCCCGCGGGTGCGATTGCCTACGCCATGGGCGTCAAGGCAGCGGGCACCCTCAACGTCGAGTTCTACTCCGACATCGAGGAGACCCTGCCCGATCCGGTTGTCCTCGAGCCCCTTCTGGACACCGACGCGATCGTCGGTAAGAAGTTGCTCGTCGTCGACGACGTCGCCGATTCCGGCCGCACGCTGGCGCTGGTGATCGACCTGTTGAAGGCGCACACGCCCGAGGTGCGGTCGGCCGTGATCTACACCAAGCCGAGAACCATTGTGCAGCCGGACTATTCGTGGCGTGAGACCGACAAGTGGATCAATTTTCCATGGTCCACGTTGCCGGTCATCACCTGAATCATTCGCTGGAGACGTCGATCAGCACCTTGCCGATCGTTCCGTTCTCGACGGCGTCGTGAGCCGCTGCGGTTTCGCTCAGCGGGAAGCGGTGCAGCGGTAGACCGGTGGCCTCACCCACCTCCAGAACACCGGCTGCTGCTGCCGCGCTGACGTCCGCCTCGGCGTTACGCAGAGCCTCGTGTCCCACGGTGTAGAGGAGTACGAACTGGTAGCGGGTGTTGAGCACCATGTTCGGCCGGACGTCGAGGGTCACGGTGTCGCCGCCGTTGTTGGCGTAGACGGCAACCGATGCGCGGTTGGCTCCCACGGCAGCGTTGAGCGCGGCATTCTGGGCGGGAGCCACCTCGACGACGAGATCGATTCCGGCGGGGATCAATTCGCGGATCTCGGCGGCGGCGTCGTCGGTCTTGTAGTTCACCACGTGGTGCGCGCCCGCGGCGGTCGCCAGTGCGCCCTTCTCCGGTCCGCTGACCGTCGTCACCACGGTCGCGCCCGCCCAGCGGGCCAATTGGATAGCGGCATGGCCGACGGCACCGGCACCACCGGCGACGAGCACCGACTTGCCGTCCAGTGCACCCGGGTGCAGCCGGGTGGGTCCGTCCTCGGAGACGGTCAGTGCGCGGTGTGCCGTCATCGCAGGCACTCCGAGGCTCGCGCCCACGTCGAATCCGACGCCGTCGGGTAGAGGAACCACCCGGGAGGCGGGTAGGACTGCGAAAGACTGCGCTGTTCCGGTCGGACGCTGATGCTGGGCGAGGTAGACCCAGACGCGATCTCCGACGGCCACGCCGTCGACCTCGGGTCCGACGGCGTCGATCACTCCGGCACCGTCCTGGTTGGGTACCACCTCGTCGAACGCAAGTTTCTCGCCCGGTCCGGAGCCGGTTCGGTTCTTCCAGTCCGTCGGGTTGACGCCCGAGACCACGATGCGGACACGCACTTCGCCTGCGGCGGGCTCGGTCACCTCGCGATCCTTCAGTTCGAGGACGGACGAATCGCCGGTGCGGGTGTACACAATTGCTGGAGCAGTCATATTCGGTCCAACGCGCTCGGACCGCACCGATGTTCCCTGCGAGCACATCGGGGTATGCACGAGTGGTCAGCAGTCCCGTCAGAGGAGAAACGGATTTCATGAATCACAACGAAGTGCTCACCGACGCGTTCGGTCGAATCAAGGAGCTCGTCCACTCCGTCCTGGACGACATCCCTGCGGCTGCGTTGACGTATCGTCCGGACGCCGACGCCAACAGCATCGCCTGGTTGTTGTGGCACCTGACGCGGGTGCAGGACGATCACATCGCGGACGTGGCCGGAAGCGAACAGGTCTGGACGTCGGACTCGTGGTTCGAGCGTTTCGGGCTGCCGTTCGACAAGTCCGACATCGGGTACGGCCAGTCATCCGCCGACGTCGCTCAGGTCACCTCGAGCGCCGAGTTGCTGCGTGAATACCACGATGCCGTGCACTCGAAAACCGTTGCCTACGTAAGCAGCGTTTCGACCGACGATCTCGATCGGATCGTCGACGAGAACTGGGATCCGCCGGTCACCCTGGGTGCGCGGCTGGTTTCGGTGGTCTCCGACGACCTGCAGCATGCCGGGCAGGCCTCGTACGTTCTCGGCCTCTACACCCGGCAGGCATAGCAATCAGGCGTAGAGCTTCTGCAGGTTCTCCAGCGTCTTACGGATGTTGCGACGCTGGAACTGCGGGAACGTCTTGCCGCTGGTGACGATCTTGTCGAACACGAGGGCCAGCGCGTCGGGCCACTTCGTCCGGTCGTCGGTCCAGGTCTCGGTGACTTTCGTGCCGCCCTCGACCGGCTCGAAGTCGTAACGCCAGGTTGCGTTCGCGCCCTTGATCTTCGGAGCGCTCTTGCCGATGGCATGGACGCGGAACTCGAAGGTCTTCCCCGGGTCGGCCGCCGTGACGGTGCAGCGAGTGACCCATTTCGCTCGGCCGCGCTTGTTGGTTCCGTCGAACACCATTCCCACGTACGCACTCTCGCGGGGTTCGTGGACGGTGGCACCGGTGTTCTCGGGGCTCCACCGACCCATCTCGGTGGGGTCGCTGATCGCGGCGTAGAGCGTATCGGCGTCGGCATGAACGACGATGCTGTCGGAAACGGTGAGTTCGCGCTTCACGACGATGCACCCTTCTTCAGGCCGGGATGGACACGAGTGAGCATCGGGACCAACAGTGTTCGCGGGGTGATCTGCGCGAAGATCGATCCGATTCGGTTGGCGGGCCCGGGGATCGACACCATGCGTCCCTTGGTCATGTCGTCGACGGCAGTCCTGGCCACCGTTTCGGCAGAGACCCACATGATCGACGGAAGTGCCTTCTCTGCATCGTCTTTCGCGAAGCCTGCGGCTTCGCCGAACCCGGTCCGGACCGGTCCGGGGCACAGTGCGGTTGCGGTCACGCCGGTTCCGCGTAGTTCGCCGGTCAGAGACTGGGTGTAGGAGAGTACGAACGCCTTGCACGCACCGTATCCGGCCTGTCCGGGCAGAGGCTGGAACGCAGCGGTCGAGGCCACGTTGAGCAGCGCGCCGCGTCCTCGTTCGATCATGCCGGGGAGGAACCGGGTGCACAGGTCTGCGACAGCGACGACATCCACCTCGATCATGTGCATCTCGGCGTCGGGATCGGATTCTGCGACCGGTCCGAGTGTGGAAAGGCCGGCGTTGTTGATCAAGATGTCGGGGATCAGGCCGAGTTCGGTGATGCGGCCGAGCAATTCGGCGCGCGCCGTGCGGTCGGAGAGGTCCGCTGCGAGCACTTCGGCTCGGACTCCCCGTGCCCGAATCTCCTGTGCCAACTCTTCGAGCTTGTCGGCGCGCCGGGCGACGAGGGTGACGCCATGGCCACGGGATGCGAGCACGCGGGCGATCGCGGCTCCGATTCCCGAGGACGCTCCGGTCACGACGGCTGTCCGATCAGGGGCGGGACGAGGAAGACTCATGGCTCCCACCGTAGCGAATATGCGCTGCGCAGCGCATTTGAATCCTGATTGAAGGTTAGCCTACTCTTACTTCAATGCTTCTTTGCTTGTCGAAAGGGTAACCATGTTCTCTGCTTCGTCGGGCGGTCGTCGGACTGCCCGCCGTGTGTCCCTGCTGTCTGCACTCGCTGTGTCGGCCCTGGTGGTCGGTGCGTGCTCGTCTTCCGACACTGCCGGGCCCGAGCAGTCGGGAGGCGGTGATTTCGCGGCCGTCACCATCGATTCGGCACTGGGGCAGGCGGTCATCACCGAGAAGCCGGAGCGCATTGTGACTCTCGGTCAGGGTTCGGCGGAGACGGCGATCGCGCTGGGTACCGTCCCGGTCGGCGTCGAGGAGTATTCGTGGGGTGCCGACGACACCGGTTACCTGCCGTGGGTACACGACGCGGTCACCGAATTAGGGGCCGAGCTTCCCGAACAATTCACCGGCGGAACCGAACTGAACATCGAGGCCATTGCCGCCCTCGAGCCGGATCTCGTTCTGGCTCCGTGGTCCGGCATCACCCAGGACCAGTTCGACAAGCTCAGTGCCTTCGCTCCGGTGGTGGCCTACGAGGAGCAGCCGTGGACGATCACCTGGGAAGATCAGATCACCGTGATCGGCAAGGCGATGGGTGAGGAACAGAAGGCAGCGGAGGAGGTCGACAAGATCAAGGCGCGCTTCGCCGACGCCGCCGCCCAGCACCCCGAGTATTCGGACGTGAGCTTTTCGTACATCTACAACACCGGCCCCGGGACGCTCGGAGTGTTCCTCGCCGACGAGCAGCGCGTCGCGATGGTGCGCGGTCTCGGGTTGCAGGTGGACCCGGTGGTGAACACGCTCGACGAGACCGAGGGCACCGACTCGTCGGTCATCGGCTTGGAGAATGCGAATCTGCTGAACGACTCCGACCTGATCTTCACGTTCTACTCGGATCCGCAGAACCGTACCGACACCGAGAATCAGCCTGCGTACCAGCAGATTCCGGCCGTGTCCCGCGGGTCGGTCGTTGCGCCGACGGATCAGTCCTTCGTCACCGGGTCGTCCATCATCAATCCACTGACTGTGCCGTGGGCACTCGAGCGATACGTGCCGATGATCGACGAGGCTGTCGCGAAGCTCGACGCCGGCACGTCATAGCTTGATCGAGCGGAGCGGAGCAACCACGCGACTCGTGCACAACGCCGAAGTCCACGGTCGATCTGGCAGCTCGTGTTCGAGAGATGGGCGGCCGTAGCCCGGAAGATGGCGTCCGCGGGCTGCTCTCTGTCGCCCTTCCTCCACGCTGGCCTTCGTTGGAGGTTCGGGCTGTGCCCGAGGTGGTGCCGCATCACTGCGGTGACGGCATTGGCACTTCACCCGAATCAGCCTGTTGAGCAGTCTCTTCCAGCCCCGCGCCGTGTTCTCGGCGCGGGGCTGGATTGGTATGTGGAGGGGTGTGGGCAGGGTCAGGCGATGTGGGGGCCTGCGCGGGCGTGGGATGGTCGGGGTTGTCGGTACGGGTCGACGGTTGCCGGTGGGATGAACCACGGGTGGTTGTCGGTGCCGATGAACACTTCCCAGTCACTGTGGTGGAGGAGTCGGTGGTGGAATCCGCACAGGAGGACGAGGTTGTTCATGTCGGTGGGGCCGCCGTCGGCCCAGTGCCGGATGTGATGCGCTTCTGTCCAGGCGGCGGGTTTGCCGCAGCCGGGGAAGGCGCAGGTGTGGTCTCTCGCGATGAGGGCTTTGCGTTGTTTGGCGGTGACGGTGCGTGCGGTGCGGGCAAGGTTGATCGGGGAACCCGTCTCGTCCATGACGATGGCGGTGAGCAGGCAGTCGCAGGCGAGTTGCCGGGAGGTGTTGCGCGACAGTGGTCCCATCCAGGGGAGCCACCCGACGGTAG